>NZ_JACSLK010000002.1:0-622054 GCF_018618075.1 Exiguobacterium sp. s5
GAATGCCGACTTCTCGCCATAAAAAAACACTCCCCAATAGAATAAACAGATTTGTTATTTCATCTGTCTACCTATTGGGGAGCATATCATTGTGGCTTCGTTCCTTTTTGTGTTACCAGTCGGTAACGTCTCGGCGTGGTTTCGCCGGAGTCGTCGTCCCGTGCCGTTTGGCGAGGAGCGCCTCAACGTCTTGTAATGAAACGCCTTTGGCGGCGAGTAAGACGAGCAAATGGTACAAGAGGTCGGCCGACTCTTCGACCAAATCTTCATCGTTCAGCGCCGCGATGACGACCTCGAACGACTCTTCCCCAAACTTTTTGGCAATCTTGTCGACACCTTGGTCGAACAGATACGATGTGTATGAGCCTTCCTTCGGTGACGCCTGTCGTTCTTGAATCAACTTCTCTAATTCGTGAATCATCCTTCCACCTCCGTGAAAAAGCAGCTTCGATTTCCTGTATGACACGTCGGTCCATTGGCACGGACACGGACCAACAACGCGTCTTGATCACAATCGACGTGGATGCTTTCGAGCTCGAGCGTATTTCCGCTCGACTCCCCTTTCATCCAGAGTCTCCCTTTCGAACGTGACCAGAACGTGACCGTGTTCGTCTCGAGCGTCTTCTGAATCGCCTCGTCGTTCATGTAGCCTAACATGAGGACGGCGTCGTCCTCTGTCGACACGATGATGGCTGGAATCAATCCATTGTCGTCGTAACGAACCGCATCGGCAAGTTGTGCTCGCTGCATACGTGTTTCACCTCTTCCACTGTCGTTTTCCGGTCATGCAAAATCGAGGCGAGTAGCGCCGCATCGACCTTCTCGAGCGCGTCGACGACGTGATTCGCGTTCCCGGCACCGCCAGAGGCGATAATCGGGATATCGACGGCGTCCCGGAGCAAATCAAGGATTCGCAAATCGTAGCCGCTCTGCTTTCCGTCCTGATTCATCGACGTGACGAGCAGTTCACCCGCCCCAAGTGCGGCCACTTGCTTTGCCCAATCGACGGCCCGCAACTCGGTCCGGTTCTTCCCGCCATACGTATAGACGAAGTAATCGTCGTCTTCGAACTTGACATCGATGGCGATGACGATACATTGTGACCCGAACCGCTCGGCCGCTCGTTTGATCAAATCGGGTGATTCGACGGCGAGCGTGTTGAGCGACACTTTATCGGCCCCAGCTTTTAAGAGCGAGGAAATATCCTCAAGCGACCGGATGCCGCCACCGACCGTGAGCGGAATGAACACTTTCCGGGCGACAGCACTGACGACGTCAAGCATCGTCTGGCGGCGTTCCGTACTCGCGGTGATATCGAGAAACACGAGCTCATCCGCACCGGAGGCGTCATAATACTTGGCAATCTCGACCGGGTCGCCGATGTCACGTAACGCGACAAACTCGATCCCTTTGACGACACGACCGTCTTTCACATCAAGACACGGAATGATGCGACGTTTAAGCATGGCGCGCCTCCCACTCGATCAAGTCATCAAGACTGACTTGTCCGGAGAGTAGTGCCTTCCCGACGACCGCCTCGTCGATGCCGGCCGCTTGAAGCGCCTCGACGTCAGCCTCGGTCGTCACGCCACCCGAGGCAATGATCGTGACCGAAACAGCCTCACGGAGCGCCTTCATCCGCTCAAGGTTCGGTCCGTTCAATTTCCCGTCCGAACCGATATCCGTATAGAGAATCGTCTTGACCCCACGGTCGACGAGTTCTTTCGCGGCATCGATATCTTTTAAGTCGGTCGCTTCTTGCCATCCGTTGACGGCGACGATGCCATCATAGGCGTCGAGGGCGACGGCGACACGATCACCGTACTTCGCGAGCGCCCGGTCCAAGAAATCCGGGTCTGTAAACGCCTTTGTCCCAAGCAAGACACGGTCGGCGCCGGTCGCCATGACCGCATCGAGCGCTTCCTCGGAACGAATGCCTCCGCCGGTCTGGACGAAGAAGCCGCACGATTTGGCGAATCGGACGACATCAAGATGTCTCGGTTCGCCGGCTTTCGCTCCCTCGAGATCAATCAAGTGAAGCATCGGAACGCGCCCTTGCCATTCCTTCAATTTTTCGTATGGGTCGCCATACTGTTCTTCTGTATTGAAATCGCCTTCCGTCAAGCGGACGATTTTTCCGTCAATCAAATCAATGGCCGGTAGTAATCTCACGTTCGACCGCCTCCTTCCATTCTTTCAATAAACTGAGTCCAAACGCGCCGCTCTTCTCCGGGTGGAACTGCATCCCCGTGACGAGCCCTTTTTGCACGATGGCTGGCACGTCTTCCCCCATATAATCGGCAGAAGCGATCACATGGGTCGGGTCGGTCACGACGTGATACGAGTGAACGAAATAGACGTCCTCGTCTCGCAAAATCGAGTTCCAGCCGACGTGTGGCAGACGTTTCGCCCGCATCCGTTCGACGCGCCCTTTAATCAAACCGAGTCCTTCTGTCGGCAACCCTTCCGTGCTCGACTCGAATAAGAGCTGCATGCCAAGGCAAATGCCAAGGAACGGTTTTTCTTGTGCCGACCGTTTCAACAGCGGAATCAGACCCGTCTCGTTCAGCGATTGCATCGCCTGCGGGAACGCTCCGACACCAGGTAACAAGATGGCATCAGCTGCCTTGATTTCCACTGGATCGTTCGTGATGATGACGTAACAGCCGATAGCTTGGAGTGCCCGTTCGACGTTGAACACGTTACCCATTCCATAATCGATGACCGCGATTTTCATCCTTCGATCAGTCCTTTCGTCGACGGCAATCGATTCGACCCGTCTTGCCCAATCGCCTCGGCGAGGGCGCGACCGAACGCCTTGAACAACCCTTCAATCATGTGGTGCGAGTTCGACCCGTAGAGGACCTCTAGGTGCAGTGTCAACCGGGCGTTCATCGCCACGGCCCGGAAAAACTCTTCGGCGAGCTCGGTATCAAAGTCTCCGAGTTTCGGATTTTTAATATCAGCCCGGTAGACGAGGAACGGACGGCCCGACACGTCGACGACGGCACGCGCGAGCGTCTCGTCCATCGGCAAATAACTCGTGCCGTAGCGGCGAATGCCGATTTTGTCGCCGAGCGCTTGATTGATCATCTGCCCAAGGGCGATTCCGACGTCTTCGACCGTATGGTGAGCGTCGACCCACGTATCCCCTTCGACATGGACCGTCAAATCGATTTGGCTGTGGAACGCGAACAGTGTCAGCATATGGTCAAAGAAGCCGACACCTGTCTTGATGTCACTTTGTCCTGTCCCATTCAAATCAAGCTTGAGCTCGATGTTCGTCTCTTTTGTCTCTCGTTTCGTCTCAGCTGTTCTCAAGTGAAGTCACCTCTTCTATCGTTTGTTGAAGCAAGCGGTACGCCTCGTCCGTGCCGGCACTGACACGAATCCCGTCTGCGAACGCGCGAACATGGACATCCTTTTCTAAGAAACGGGCGGCCCAAGCTTCGCTGTCCGGTGTTTTGACGTATAGGAAATTGGCACGGCTCGGTAAGACGTTTCCAATCGGTGCGAGCAACGTTTCAAGCTTTTGTCGTTGCGTTTGATGGAAGTTGATCGACTCCTCGATATATTCGGAGTCGTTCAACACGACCGTCGCCACGGCCGCACTCAGCCCGCTCACGTTGAATGGCGAACGGAACCGGTCAATCTTCTCGATTAAGCGCTCGTCGGCAATCATGAAACCGATGCGCAGATTCGCGAGTCCGAACGCTTTCGATAACGTACGGAGAATGATGACGTTCGCGTGGTCCGCGAGTCGGTCTTTGAATGAATCTTCCATCGTGAAATCGATATATGCCTCGTCCACGACGAGATATGGAACACGGCTAGCGACCGTTTCGAGTTCATCGAGTGACCACATCTTTCCCGTCGGATTGTTCGGGTTCGACACGAGCACAAGTTTCGGCCGTTCCGCCTCGATCGTCTCGAGCAATGATTGAATCGACAATCCGTCCGCATCCGGCTGCACAAAATTCCCGCGAGCGATATGCGTATAAATGCCGTACATCGAAAAATCGGGAATCGGGGCGGCGACGACGTCATCGGCGTCAAGAATTGCCTGACATAAAATGGCTAGCAGTTCGTCACTGCCGCTCCCGACCATGAGTTGTTGCGGATCCACACCAGCATATGTCGCATAACTTTGTTTCAGCGCTGCCAACTCATCGACCGGATAATGGCTCAAATCGAGCGGAAGCTCTCGGATTGCCGTCTTTAACCGCTCTGGGAACTCATATTGGCTCTCGTTTTGATTCAACGCATGTCCTTTGACCGCCTGCGGGACGTAGCGGGGAATCGTCTCATAGTTCTGTCTCATACGTCCTCCAATCGAACCGCCATCGCTCGGGCGTGGCCGTCAAGTTGTTCTTGTTGTGCGATGCGAATCGCGGCGCGTGTGACACGTTCATCGAGCTCCGTCATCTGAAGGAACGTCTGTCTCCGGTAAAAATCATCGACCGAGAGGCCGCTCGAGAAGCGGGCCGTCCCGCTCGTCGGCAAGACGTGGTTTGGTCCAGCGATGTAATCGCCAAACGCTTCCGCGGCTTCATGACCGAGGAAGAACGAACCACCGTGACGGATGGCTTGCATATAGGTTTCCGGGTCGGAGACGGCAAGTTGCACGTGCTCGGCTGCCATCTCGTTGGCGACTTCGATTGCACGTTCGCTCGACATGATGCGTACCCCGCCTCGTTTCAATGCCTCGACCGCAATGTCACGGCGTGGTAGCTCGGCCAGCTGGCGTGCCAATTCCTGTTCGATCCGTTCGGCCAACTCGTCTGACGTGACGAGAGCGAGTGCCGTCGCTTCGACGTCATGTTCGGCTTGGGCGAGCAAGTCGGCGGCGACCCATTTCGGATTGGCCGTCTCATCGGCGATGATGAGTACTTCAGACGGCCCAGCGACCGAGTCGATGCCGACGATGTGAGAGACGAGCGACTTCGCGGTCGCGACATAGGCGTTACCAGGTCCGACAATCTTGTCGACCGGTTTGATCGTCTCGGTGCCAAACGCAAGCGCGGCCACGGCTTGTGCCCCGCCGACCAGATGACACTCATCTGCCCCTGCGATTTTTGCCGCAATCAATAGCGACAAGTCGATGCCATCTGGTTTTGGCGGCGTCACCATGACGATCCGTTTCACACCGGCCACTTTCGCCGGGATGATGTTCATCAAGACGCTCGAGGGATAGACGGCCGTCCCACCCGGTACGTACACGCCGACCGAGTCGAGTGGCATGAAGCGACGTCCGAGTCTGAACATGCCATCTTCATACGCGTCGTCTTGACGACGCTGACGCTCGTGGAACGTGCGAATGCGTTCGGCGGCGAGCGTCAACGCCTCGGTCAACTCCCCGTAAGCTTCAGGTGGCGTGAAGGCCGTCAAGTCGACCGTTTCGATTACGTCGACACCGTCAAATTTCTTTGTAAACTCTAGGAGCGCCTCATCTCCGTTCGACTCCACGGCCTCGAGAATTGGCTTAACCGCTTCCGCCCAGCTTTCACGCCGGCTCCGATTCGTTTCCGTGCTCATTTCGCTTCCTCCTTGCTTAAACGACGAATCCAGGCCTTCAATTCATCAGGATCGTTAGCGAGCGCCGTCTCACTCGTGATGAACTTGGCGTTCACCGTGAAAATCGTTTCGTATTCCTCGAGGTCGTTCGCACGAAGCGTCGCCCCCGTCTCGACGATATCGACGATGCAATCGGCGAGTCCTGTGAGCGGTGCGAGTTCGACCGAACCGTTCAACGCAATCACTTCGACGTTCTGTCGCTTCGAAGCGAAGTGAGAGATGGCGATATTCGGATACTTGCTCGCGACTTTCAATTTTTTCGTCCCGTTCTTTCGTTCTTTCGGTCCGCAAACCGCCATCCGGCAACGGCCGAACGGCAAATCGACGACTTCGAGGACGCCAGGCGTCTTCTCTCGCAAGATGTCGCCACCGACGACGCCGACATCAGCCGCGCCGTGCATGACATATTTATAGACGTCATCCCCTTTGACGAAGATGAACTCATGCCCGTCGACTTCGACGGTCAGTTCTCGGCCGCGTTTTTCGGGCCAGACGGTTAATCCGACTTGTTCGAAATAGTCTCGGGCCGCTTTTTCAATGCGTCCTTTCGCGATGGCCACTTTCATAAAATCACCTCACCTAACTGTTCTAAATCAAGCGACAATCCGAACGCCCGTCGCGATTGGCCGAAATGTCCGTATAGCGAATCATAGCGACCGCCCGAGAGGACGCGCCGTCCGTCGATGCTTCCTGTCACCGTCAATCCTGAATAATAATCAAAATCGCCGGTCTGTCCAAAGTCGTACGATACGTTCAAACCGATGGCGCGTAAATGTTCGACCGCCCGCTCGACTTCATTGATCGCAGCCGTCAACCCTGGCTCGGCGACTTCTCGTAGTTCAGCGAGTGCCGAATCACCGATTAAGAACGGTAGCTTCGCGATTAACGGGTATTGGTACGTATCCGCGAGGTCACGAAGTGATTCCAAGTTACGGAGCGCCAAATATTGACGGAGCGTCCGCTCTGGGATCCCGGCCTCTTCCGCCACGGCCGCGACCAAGGCAGCCGAGCCGACTTGAATCCGAAGCCCGTCTTGCGGCAACACCCGCTCGGTCATACTGAGGAACGATGCAATCAGCTCCATATCTGGTGCATCACCATCAATCCATTCAAGCCCGAGCTGTTGACGCTCATGCGGCTGACCCGAATGTTTCGGGGTACGCCGATAGACGGCACCGGCATAGGCGACTCGCATCGGTTCATGACCATCGGCGAGCTTCCGAGCGATTTGCAACGTATAGTCCGGACGCATGACGAGCAACTCGCCGTCATTCCCGAACAGACGATAATAGGCCGACTCATCGAACAAGGCCAAGTCTTGATAGTGCGAATAATATTCCACGAGCGGCGGCTCAATGACACTGTAGCCATTTGACTCGGCTCGTTCTAAAAATGACAACATCCACTGCTTCGGACGCAGGACGTCTTCCCCTTGCAATTCGTGCCATCCTTCCGGGATGGATCCTTTTGTATTGAACCAGATCATCAATATCACCCTTTATCTTATTATCACTTTACCAAACTAAAGTAGTGTGTTAAATTTATCAAACCAAGCCGTTGCTGTCAACCGGCGAACTCGAAAGGAATGTCGACTGATGATTGACTTTACCCGTGATGGTCACCTTCACACCCCATTTTGTCCGCATGGTTCATCCGATTCGCTCGAAGCGTATGTAAAGCGCGCCTTGAACCAAGGAATCAAGACGCTCACGTTCACGGAGCACGCTCCTCTCCCGGCCCGGTTTCAAGACCCGACGCCAGACCAAGATTCAGCGATGGCGCTCGATTTGCTCCCGCGTTATATAGAAGCTTTGCAGACGTTGAAGCGGTCGTATCCCGAACTTGATCTCCGCATCGGTTTGGAGATCGACTATTTGCCCGGATATGAGTCCGAGACGCTGGCGTTGCTCGAGCCGTATGCCGACGTATTAGACGAAGCAATCTTGTCCCAACACTTTCTCCTCGTCGACGACGAGCTCCTGCCTATCGACTTCTCGGCCGACACGTTTGATGCGCTCGTCAAACGTGTCGGCTCGTTCGAGGCCGTGATGAAACAATACTACACGGCGCTCGCTGCCGGACTCGCATTCCCTTGGGAGCGCTTGAAAGTGGACCGCATCGGACATATCGACTTACCGATCAAATATCAACACAAGTACACGTGGGCCCGCTCGAACGTGCAGGACGAACAGACGCGCTTGCTACAAACGATCGCCACGCGCGGTTTCGGTCTCGATTTGAATACGGCCGGTCTCCGCAAGCCCGATTGCGGCCAACCTTACGCCATTGACGTCGCGTCCGAGGCGGCCGCACTCGGCATCCCGTTCGTGCTCGGTTCAGACGCCCATATCGCCTTCGATGTCGGCGCCGGGTTCGAAATTATACAAAAAAAAGCCACGTTCCTATGAACGTGGCTTTTTCACAGCGATCTAGCTATCTAGATCCCCATTTTTGGTTGTCGATAACGATATGGCGTTCCATTTCTTCATCTATTGACAATAATACCATACTGAACCCGCATTGCAACCCGAAAATGAAAAAAGGATGACGTGGGTGTCATCCTTACAAAGTTAGACCGCCATCTCGGCGTATAGGTCTTTCAACTCTTCCGTCGCTGCCTCGTCCATTTGTAACGCCACGAGTTCAACAAACCGGAGCGCCGGATCCGTATCCCCTGACAAGGCGACGATCTCAGCTGCGGCACCATCGAGCGCTAGCAAGATGCCCGAGACACCGAGCGTCGGATAGTAGCGAAGCAACGCCCGAACGTGCTTCAACTCCGAAACCTCATTTCCGTTGATCTTTAATGACTTAACGGCGAGCTCTTTATGCGTCCCGATGGCAAATTTATCTTCCCACACCTCTTCGAGTGTGATCAACGCTTCCACATCATAGGCACCATCTGTGAAACGAACTTGTTTTTCCATGTAACATTTCCCCTCTCGTTAATCTACTTTCATTATAAGAAAGAAACCCACGAAAAGATTGTGAAATATTGAACATTATGTGTAAACTTTGTCTCACCTGTGCTTAGCCATAAAAAAAGGTCCCTCCGAAGAGAGACGAATAATGGAAGAGTAAAACACCATTGGCAGTACATTAATAATATAACATCGAATGTAAACGTTTACAATGTGTTTTTGAAACTTTTTTCGAGTGGCATATGTACCACGTCAATCCCACTCTCACGCATCAAATCGAGGCCGTCACCGTGCTCATAGCCGACCGCATAGACGACACGGGCTACGCGTGACGCAATCAAAGCGAGCGAACAGGCATGACATGGTGAGTGGGTCACATAGGCTGTCGCGCCGAAGGCGTTCGTCGAATCCGCGGCGAGCTTACCAATCGCGTTGATTTCGGCGTGGATTTCATGTTGCTTCGACCAATTATGGTGGTCGTATGGGTCCGAACATCTAATAAATGTCACACCCTCATGGATGAATGAAACCGGTGCCTCGAGCAAATCGACCGCATCTTCTGACACGTACTCGGCCCGTTTATAAAAACCGTCTTCCCGTTTTAAAAAGATCTCATTGCAGTTCGTATGCCCGGGTGGCGTCCCATTGAGCCCAATCGAGATCGGCTTCTCATCTTTGACGATGACGCAAGCGACACTTTTCGAGGCGCATTTCGAATGGCGTACCGCCATCATATCAGCGAACTGCAACCACGTCTCATCCCATAGCCGTTGTTTTTCCATTTTCTTATCCTCCTCAAAGAAAAGGAAAGTCTGAGGGCTCAGACTTTCCTCGTTCAATATCCAGTCTCTTTTGGCAACTCTTTGTTTTTTGAAGCGATCTCGATGACTTTTTCTTTCAACTCGTGCTCCATGCGATCGAGTTCACGTTCGGCCTCACGACGCTTCTGACGTCCTTCTTGTTGAATCCGGAGCGTCTCGTCGAGCGTCGAGAGCAAGTTCTCGTGCGCCACTTTGAGCGATTCGACCGAAACGATGCCTTTCTCGTTCTCTGTGGCGATCTCGATCGATGAGTCTTTCAACATCTTCGAGTTCTGCTCGAGCAACGTGTTCGTCGTCTTCGTGACGTCTTGCTGCATGCGGAGCGCCGTCTTTTGTCGTGTCAAGCTGAGCGCAAGCACGACTTGGTTTTTCCAGAGCGGAATCGTATTGACGACCGCCGACTCGATTTTCTCGGCTAGAATCTGGTTGTTCTGTTGGATGACCCGAATTTGCGGTGCCATCTGCAGACTGATTGTCCGGCTCAGTTTCAAATCGTGCAATTTTTTCTCGAATCGGTCCGCGAGTTGAATCATGTCGTTCAACTGTTGAAGTTTGACCTGGTCTTTCGACATCTCCACTTCTTGACGGAGCGGGGCGATCTCATAGCTGCGCACGTGGTCAAGTTTCGTCTCACCGGCGGCGATATAGACGTTAAGCTCTTCAAAATAACGCTTGTTCTTATCGTACATCTGATCGAGCATCGTGATGTCCTTCATCAAACCGAACTTGGCCCGGTCTAGATTATGGATGACTTCTTCTAAATAGACGCTCATCTTTTCAAACTGGAGTTTGTAGTTCTCGGCTTTCTTCTTGGCCCGTCCGATGAGCGGCAAGTTGTCCATAAAACTCTTCTTCTCTGGCTGCAACATGTCCGGGTCCATCTTGCGTACGTTCTGCATCAAGTCGGACAATAGCTTTCCGGCGTCACCGCCATCCTTCATCCGGACCTCGGTCAAGATTTGGTCCGAGAATTGCGACAGTTCGCGTTGCACGTTTGAGCCGAACAACATGACGGAATCTGTCTTTTTAATATCGATCGACTCTGCGATGCGCGTGATCCGTTCTCGGTGTTCCTGGGGGACATCTGGATTCACTTGAATCGCCGGCACCTCATGTTTCTCTGTCATAGATGACCAGTCCACGGACGGGTCCGAAATCGCATCGGTTTCCGTCTTCGTTTTCGTCTGTGAAGTGAGCTCTTCTTCTGGCCATGACTGCCAGTTCGTTTCATTCGATGAAGTCATGTTTTTTTCTCCCTTCTGGTTGATCGGCCAATACTTTTTCCATCATGATCAACTCTCGTTCAAAGTCGACCGCATCGTCTTCTAAGAGACGGCTGCGTTGCTGTTTGAACTTATCGACGATGAGTCGCATATTGGTAATCAACTGTTCACGTGTCTCTTCTTGAATGACGACGCGTTTTCCTTCTAGTTCTTTAAATTTCAACACGACCGACACAAGCGAATCCAAATAGAACGTGAAGAGATCACGAACATGTTTCGCGTCTTGTGGATTCTCGAACAGTTCGGCGAACAGTTCGTGCGCTTCCTTCGAGACGGCCTTCATCTCACGCCGCACCTCGATGTCTTTGATTTCCGGCAAGACGCGGTCGATTTGTTGCAGTTTCTCATAGCCTTGTTCAATCGTCCGTTGCAAAAATTGAAGCTCTAAATCGTCGGTCGCCTCGAACTGACGTACCGGCGCCGCTTCTTCAAGCGGTTTCAAGATACGCGAGCCGACGAACGGTTCGTCTTCATCGAGCAACAGCTTTTTCTTGGCCCGTTTGGCAACGGGGGCCGGTGCCCGCTTCCGGCGTTTATTGGTCGACCACACTTCGTTTAATACGAGCGCCCCGACGATGATAAACAACCAAGAGAAATCAAAAACGTTTATGGCAAAATATAGGATCGCCCCGGTCAGGGCCCATTTCATCCATGTTTTCATCCGTTTCACCTCGTCTCATGATACTTCTATTGTACCTTACGTGACCCTTCAAAAAAAGTTTCGTCATCTTTATAAGCTTAGCATAATGACGCCGCACGCTCTCTCGGTCGCAAGAACGAAAAGTCAGGGTCGCTCGAATGTAAAAAAACCTCCTGATTCAATGAATCAGGAGGAGTTCGTCACGTTAAACCGTGACCCACGTTGTCACCATGACGATGGCGACCGTCACCGGAATGACATAACGAATGAGGAAGTGCCAGACCGGGTACAGCTTGACACCAGCGCCCGATGTTTGAATCTCTTCTTTAAGAATGCGTTGATCAACGACATACCCGACGAAAATCGATGTCAAGAGCGCACCGACCGGCATCAAGACATAGCTGACGATATAGTCCATCGAATCGAAGAACGTACGACCGTTCAAGAACTGTATCTCGCTCATCACTCCGAACGAGAGGGCCGAAGGGATACCAACCGCAAAAACGATCGCTGCTGACAAGAGTGTGACGTTCCGTTTCGACATCGTCTGTTTCTTTTCGTTCAGTCGGTCGGTCACACCGGCGACGACGACTTCAAGCATCGCAATCGATGACGTGATCGAGGCGAACGTGAACAGCAAGAAGAACAATACCATGAAGAAACCACCGAGCGGGACTTGATTGAAGACGGCCGGCAAGACGACGAAGAGAAGCGCCGGGCCTTCAGCCGGGTCGAGACCTGATGCGAACACGGCCGGGAAAATCGCGAGACCCGCCAACAGCGAGACGGCGATGTTCAATAGAACAATCATGTTCGCCGAGCGATTGAGCGTGCCTTTCGTTTTAATGTAGGACGCATACGTCAACATGGCCGCAACCCCGAGTGATAGCGAGAAGAACGCTTGACCGAGGGCGAACAAGACCGATTCCCCCGTCAAGGCAGAGAAGTCAGGCTGCAAGAAGAAGCGAACCCCTTCCATCGCCCCGTCGAGCGTCAATGAGCGGATGACGAGGACGATGAAACTGACGAACAGGAGCGGCATCAAGATCTTGCTCATCCGCTCGATTCCAGCTTCGACGCCTTTTAGCACGATTAAGAGCGTGATCAATAAGAATAAGAATTGACCGAACACGGCGATGCCTGGTGACGAGACGACATCTCCGAAGACGGCACCGAATTCGTCAGGCGATCGGCCGTTCAATGTCCCGCTCAAGCCGAGACCGACATAGATTAAGACCCAACCACCGATGACACTGTAGAATGAGAGCAATAAGAAACATGCGATGACACCAAGGTAACCGACGAGCGTCCAACGGCCGTGTCCTAATTTTTTGAATGCGAGCAGTGCCGTTTTTTGTGTCGAGCGTCCGACGATGAACTCACCGATCAATAACGGGAGACCGAGTAAGAGCGTAAACGCTAAAAACATGAGCAAAAAGGCGCCGCCTCCACTTGTGCCGGTGACATACGGAAATTTCCAGATCGCACCGAGACCAATCGCTGACCCTGCGGCCGCTAAGATGAATCCAATTTTTGAGGCGAACGAGTTTTGCGCCATTACCATCCCTACTTCCTGTTTTCATATCTATTTTCATAATAATAGTGAAATACTAACACGGTTCAGAAATGAGAACAACAAAAAACAGAGAAAAGTCTGAATTCTTTTCTCTGTCTGGTTTTTAGTGGGATGGCACAAGGAATGTCAGTTCACTTGGCAAGACGTCGATGTGTAATCGGTCCGCCTCAAAATGTTCCCCATCGACGTCGATGATCTGTGATTCGCTCAAATGGACGGTCAGTTGAGACATCTGTAGATGGACCCACTCCGGCGACGACTGTTCGAGTCCGAGTTGTTGCGTAAGCAGTTGCCGAATCATTGGAAAGCCGATGGCCGAGCTGTGCACGACTTCGACGAGTCCGTCGGTGAACGATTGGGTCGGTAACTTTGTCGGTACCGTACCAAGATATGCCCCGTTTCCGACGTACAAAAAACTGACCGGCCCATCATGGACGACTTCTCCGTCCTGCTCGATGCGGACGTCGAACGGGTCGAGTTCACGAAACTGCCGGATTGTCGCTAAAAAATACCCAATGGATCCGAGTGATTCTTTTTGGAGCGGATCGATTTGTCGCGATGCGTC
The DNA here is from genome assembly GCF_018618075.1 of Exiguobacterium sp. s5. Classification (NCBI taxonomy): domain Bacteria; kingdom Bacillati; phylum Bacillota; class Bacilli; order Caryophanales; genus Exiguobacterium; species Exiguobacterium sp. s5. The sequence continues at coordinate 13,381 of NZ_JACSLK010000002.1, forward strand.
GGCGATCAGGCCGACCCCAATAAAATTGAGGCCATATCGATCATTGACCCGCATGACGTCGACGGGCTGGACATGACTCATCTTAAATAACCGGGCCGCCTCAATCGGTTCGACTGGTAAATCGAGCGCACGGGCAAAGTCGTTGCACGTACCACCGGGGACGAGGCCGACCGTCGGACGCTCGTCCTTCGGAAGTGACATGAGGCCGTTGACGACCTCATGCAGGGTCCCGTCCCCACCGATGACGATCAAGTGCTCGAACGACCCACTCGCCTCGGCAAAGCGGGCAGCATCTCCTTGTTCGAGCGTCTTTCGAATCAGAATCTCGTCATACAAGGATTCGACCGTCCCGACGACCTCACCGAGCATCGTTTCACTTGCACCGGATGTTGGATTCGAGATAATCATTGCTCTCATAGGAGACCTTCCTGCTCCAAGAAGTCTTGTGCGACGTCATAAGCACGCTCATTCCCATACGCGACGCGGCGGTTGAGTTCAGACATTTCTTCATCTGTAATTTTACCGGCCAATTGATTGAGCGCGTCCTCGATTTCAGGGTGCTCGTCTAATGTCTCTTGCTTGAGCAACGGTGCCCCTTGATATGGCGGGAAGAACTGTTGATCATCTTCAAGGACGAGCAAATCATTCTCGGCGATATCCGGGTCCGTCGCGTATGCATCGACAAGGTTGACGTCACCACGAGCGATGGCGCGGTAACGGAGTTTCTGTTCCATCGATACGACCGACGGGAAGTCGAGACCGTAGGCTTGCTGAAGTCCAGGGTATCCGTCTTCCCGGTCCGTAAACTCGAGCGTGAAGCCGGCTTTAATGTCCGTTTGCACGTTCCGTAAATCAGAAATCGATGTGATGCCTTCCTCTTCGGCGTAGTCGCGTGGGATGGCGATGGCATATGTGTTGTTGAACTGCATCGGCTCAAGCAAGGCATAACCGTCGTCTGCCAGCGCATCACGAGCCTGTTCATACACTTCGCGAGCGTCATTTGAGTTCGGTGTCTCTTTCACGAGACTGGCGAGTACCGTCCCTGTGAATTCTGGGTAAATATCGACATCACCAGATTGGAGCGCACCCCAGACGAATGTCGTCTCGCCAAAGTTTGGTCGGACAGAAACAGTCAAATCAGTCTCTTCCTCGATCAATAATTTATACAAGTTCATTAAAATTTCAGGCTCTGGTCCAAGTTTTCCGGCGACGACGAGATCGGTCTGTTGCGTGCGACCGAGCGCGAGCGGTGCCGCGACGATTAACGCCAAGACGGTAGAGACAGCAATCAATTTTGTCTTATTCCGCGTAGCTGTCGCGCCTTCCATTTGTCGGAGCAAGAAATCGAACAAGAGAGCGAGGATGGCGGCCGGGATGGCGCCGAGTAAAATCAAGTAGTTGTCATTCCGGTTGATTCCTAGAAGAATCAACGTCCCGAGCCCACCTGCTCCAACGAGGGCAGCGAGCGTCGCCGTCCCGACGATGAGGACCATCGCCGTTCGAATCCCGGCCATAATGACCGGCAAGGCGAGCGGGAGCTCGACTTTCATCAAGCTCTGGTTCGGCTTCATGCCGCAAGCTCGTGCCGCTTCGATGAGCGATTTGTCGACCTCGTTCAGTCCGGTGAACGTGTTTCGTAAAATTGGGAGTAAGGCGTACAACACGAGGGCGATCGTCGCCGGCAAGGCGCCAATCCCAACAAGTGGAATCATCAGTCCGAGGAGCGCCAAAGAAGGAATCGTTTGAATGATGGCAGTGACACCGATGGCGGTCTCGGCCACTTTTTTACGGCGCGTCAACCAAATACCGAGCGGGACGGCAATCAAGACCGCGATCAATAAGGAGACGACGGAGAGCTGCAAGTGCTCGATGAGCGCCTCGACGAGTTCCCCTCGTCGGTTTTGGAATGTCTCAAGCATCAACCTCACCTCTTCCGCGTTGTGTAAAGTCGAGGACGAACGGGTCCGTGCTCGCTCTGATTTCATCTGGTGTCCCGACGACGACCAACTCGCCGTCACGCATCAACGCGATACGGTCTCCGAGCTTCATCGCTTCCTGCATGTCGTGGGTCACGAACAAAATCGTTTTCCCAAGTTCATCGTTCAAGCGTTTAATATCGTCTTGGAGTTGGCCCCGGCTGATTGGGTCGAGTGCCGAGAACGGCTCATCCATCAAGATGACGTCAGGATCGGCCGCGAGCGCACGGAGCACCCCAACGCGTTGCTGTTGTCCACCGGATAGCTCGGTCGGCTTTTTAGCCCGCAAGACGGGATCTAATCCGGCGATTTCCATGAGTTCGGTCACGCGGTCTTTCGTCTTTTGCTTTGGCCACTTCAATAGTTCAGGAACGACAGAAATATTTTCTTCGACCGTTAAATGAGGGAATAAGGCAATTTGTTGAAGTACATAACCGATATTGCGGCGTAACTCATAAATATCGAATTGGTAAATCTCTTTCCCATCAATCAAAATTTTCCCGTCGGTATGATCGATCAGTCGATTCACCATTTTCATGGTTGTCGTCTTGCCACACCCTGATGGGCCGATCAAGACAAAAATCTCGCCTCTTCGTACTGTTAAATCCAAATCTTTGACGGCTAACGTCCCGTCTTCGTAACGCTTAGATACATTTTGGAATTCTATCAACTCTACCCCTCCTCGGCTCGTAACTTTTCATGAAAGTCAAATATTAGTTTGCCCGTTTCCAACGATTGTTAAACAATGAAACGTGCTGGGACGCGGTCGAAAGACTGCCAACCCACGAGGCGAGACAAAAAAGGTTCCCCCGCAGGAGAACCTTTAAATTATGGCAATGTGATTGTGATATGACGACGACCCCAATTGATGGCCTCGCTCTTCGTGTCGACGAGTAAATCGACGATGTTCCCTTTAATGCGTCCTCCTGTATCAAGGGCGATCGCTTGGCCGATGCCGTCGATTTGAACGACCGTACCGAGCGGGATGACAGATGGGTCGACTGCGATGATACGCATGCCGTTATAATAAATCGAGTCTGTCACGTCATGGCCTGTCGCCGTCAAGACGCGTCCCCCGTAAGAACCGTTGTCAGCTGCATCGTTCGTGTAGGCCGTTGACTCGGCTTGAATGACACGTCCTTGTGTCGAGACCGGTGTCACGGTCGCACTCGATGCCGCTTGTTGCTTCTTCTCGGTTTTTGCTGCGGCTTGGCGTTTCGCTTCTTCTTGTCGTGCCTTTTCGGCAGCGACGCGCTTTTCTTCTTCCAAACGTTCTGCTTTCGCTTTCGCTTCACGCTCGGCCTGTTCACGTTTGGCTTTCTCTTCTGCCAAGCGCTTTTCTTCGGCTAAACGTTTTTCTTCAGCGAGCCGTTTCTCTTCGGCAAGACGTTTCTTGCGTTCGATTTCTTGCTGGCGCTCCAACTCAATGGCCTGACGTTCTAATTCAAGTGGGTTTTGGACAATTTTCTGTTCAGTCCCGATTCCAATTTGGGCGGCATCGGCATTCGCAGCAAACACGAATGTTCCAACAGCGGCAAATAAAATCGCGATTATATATTTTAAGGAATGCATTAATAGGTCAGCACCTTTCTCGTCATCTAACGAACAGGAGTAAATTTACCATGTCGTTTCAATCACGAGAAGGGATTTTGACGAAGTGAAATATTTCTGACACATCAAGAAAGAACTGGTTACAATCTGTAACATTTACAATAAACCTAGTGTTACCAACCGTTTTCGTAAAAAATTACAGATTCGTTACAACATAACGTGTAACAAATCTGTAATCTGATTGTCATTCTGTTTCAGCTTCAATCGAGCGTAAATCATGGGGGCGAACCATGCCCCAAGGTGCCACGTCGACATCCACTTCGAACGTTTTCGCACCTTCGATCGCCGACGTTTCTTCTTCGGCGACCCGATACGAACTCATGTCATCGATATACACTTGCCGGTCATAGTAATTGGCACGAGTGCCACCGAAGAACGGCCGTGAACTGACCCGATCAATGGTCGCGTAACCGTCGTCCCCCGTTTTGAACGACACGTATACCGTCCCTGATTCGACATCTTGTCTGCCGTCGAACGAATCGTATTCCAAATAGACAAAGTCTCCAAAGAACGGATCGTACGGCTCATAGGAGGTCGCTTTGAACGTATACGTCTCTCCGAACCAGGAGACCGCATAGACGAGCAGAATAAAACCGACAGCGATCACTACTTGCAAAACCGGCACTAGCCAAGGCGTCAATCGTTTCATGTCTGAGCATCCCCTCTCGTACGGCTACGGCTGCGCCACCACAAAGCGAGCGACAATGCGAAGACGATCAATGCTCCGATGAGGAAGAACAGCGAAATGTCGAGTCGATCCCAAACGTAAATGAAGTAAATCGTCATTTGGACGAGCAAGAAATAAATGAAAGCAAGCACGATCGGTTTGCGATTGTGGTCTTGATAGACGAGATAGGCGAGTGCGACCACTTCAAGTAGCACCGCTAGCAAGATGCCGGAGTCTTCGAATAATGAGAACGGGATGACAGCGAGTAAACTGACCCACATCAAGTCCTGGCGTCGGTGAAGTAAATAGACGGCGACGAGGACGACCGAAAGGATCGTCGCCTCGATGACCGAGGGCGTTCGTTGCGACAACCAGCCTTCCGTCGCATTGATTAAATAACCGATCGATAGGACGGCCGCGACGAAGAGGTACAAATAATTCCACTGGGCCCGCTCACGATAGATAAGGAATAGGACATGTAAGGCAGCAAGGGCCCATAGCGGCCAAAAGCGTCCTTCGTAGCCGGCATATTGACCGATTGTGATGAGGAGGCCATAAAAGCCGAACCAGGCGAAGATACGATCGAGCTCGTTGTCTCCGTAATGGAACCAGACCCAGGTTACGAGGAACCCGAACGCGATCAACGTGATGCCGATGCCTTGAAAACTGTTCGTGATCGCCAAAAAGGCAGCGAGCGCGGCCAGGAACGTGTAGATGGGATGCTTATAGATCAATTTATGCAGGACAGCGACGGCAAGGAAGAGCCAAAATAAGAGCGGGATTTGCGAGGACAGATTATAAGTGGAGAAGATGACGATCATCGTGGCGACGAAGAAAGCGACGCCTAAAAGCCGGAACAGCGTGACATAGCGTGACGCCTTCACTTGCAGGCGTTCGGCGGTCACATACATCCCGACCATAAACACGAGGAAAATAGCGACTTTCACAAGGTCAGGAATCGCTTGCCAATTGGCCGCGACAAAGCTGAATAGACTGAGTGCGAGCAAAATAGAACCGATGATCACAAGAATAGGCGGTTTGTGCTCACGTTTGTCACCGACCGCCAATTTCTTATGTTCATATTCGACCAAGCGCTGACCGGTCACTTCATCAAGTAAACCGGCCTCTTCCCATTCACGAACTTTTTTGTCAATGGACACCTGAATCATCCCTTTCGATTAAAAGGTCAGCTGGCGCGTTCGATCAATTCCAAATCTTTTTTCAGTAAAACTTGCTTCTCAAATTCGAGACCAAGCTGTTGAAATTCTTCCATGATGGAAACGTCCCCGATGACCGTATTGGTCAATACGGCAGTCACTTCTGCGACCCAACCTTCACGAGTTGACTTGACGATATCACCCACAACGAATTCTACAGACACACCCATTCACTTCCAATCTTAAATTTGTTTCTATCATTATAACGAAATTATATCGGTTTGAATACGTTTTCTTTAAGCCGTTTAATAAATTGTGTCAAAATTTTTCCAGTCAATCCCCAAATAATGTAGTCTTCATGTTCATAAAAAGGTTCTCTCATTTTAATTACCCGTTTTTCGTACGCTTTAGCATTCGCCATCCGTTCAAATGGGATATTTTGATCCGGGTTCATCGTCCATTCCATCTCCCCATGGAACGGGTCTAGCAAAAGCAACGTCTCGACCGGGATTGAAAATAAATGGTCGACCTCATCCGTATGATGCACGTCCGGTAGCAGTGGAATTACCCCGACGAACGGATAGATCAGTTGCCGGTGCGGCGTCGCGAGCGGCTGCAGGCGACCGATGACCTCGATATCGGATAAGGCGAGTAATAACTCCTCACTCGTCTCTCGAACAGCGGCCTCGACCGGTGTCTCACCGGGATCGAGACGGCCGCCCGGAAATGAGATTTCTCCGGGTTGACGCCGCATTGTATGGGCGCGTACTTCAAAGACGACGTGCCACGTCCCGTCGACCTCGGTCAACGGGATCAAAACGGCTGCCGTCTGTTCATAGTTTTCTTCCATCGAGAAACTGTCACGTAGTTGTTGTTCCGTGATCCACGATTTGTCCATTCTCTCCACCTCGTTCTCTTTGTTTCTACACTTCCACCGTTGTCTCCTCGTTTAAACGCATCAAATGTCGGAAATATCATTATTAACGATAGGAGTTGGTGGATGTGGTGGATAAAAAAGTTGATGTATTGATCGTCGGAGCGGGCCCGACCGGACTCACGCTCGGATTGACGTTAGCCAGATATGGGATCTCATTTGAAATCATTGATCGTAAGACGACCCCGTCGAACAATTCCCGGGCCATCGGGATTCAACCGCGAACGATCGAAGTGTTCTCTCGTCTCGATGTCGCCAAGGAAGTACTCGGCCGGGCACGGACCATCGAGAAAGGCAATCTATACTTCTCGGGTCAATGGACGGCCAAACTTGAATTTTCTCGCCTCGTCACGCCGTACCCGTTCGTGACGCTGCTACGCCAAAACGAGACCGAGGCGATTTTAGAGGATGCGTTAAACGGACACGGTCATTCCGTCCAGCGCGGTGAATCGCTCGTCTCGTTGACACATTACCCGTCTCGAGTGCTCGCCCACCTTGAGTCAGATGCATCAAACCGGACGATCGAAGCCAAATACGTCGTCGCGGCCGATGGGGCGAACAGTTCGATTCGCCGGATGCTCGCCCTTCCGTTTAGCGGAAAATCGTTCAAAGAGTCGTGGGTGCTCGCCGATATGAAAGCCAAATGGAATATCTCGCGCGAAGAAGTGCATATTTTCTTTTCCGACCGGGGCGTCTTAGAAGTTTTCCCGCTCACGGATGACACGATTCGCATCACAGGGAACCTCGCGAGCGACGAGTCGTTCAATGAGTCGGAACTGCGCAAGTTGATTGAACAGCGAAGCCATATGGATGTTGAGATCGACGAAGTTGAGTGGTTCTCGCTCTTCCGGGTCCACAACCGTATGGTCGACTCGTTCATCCACAATCGAGTCATTTTAATGGGAGACGCCGCCCATATCAACTCACCCGTAGGCGGACAAGGGATGAACACCGGCATCGCCGACTCGTTCAACCTCGGGTGGAAGTTGTGGCTTCATTTGAAGGCTGGTGCCCCGTTCCGCGTCGTCGCCTCGTATCGCGACGAACGTGAACACGTGGCTCGTAACGTACTTCAGACGACGAACGTGGCGACTGAGGTGTTACAGACGACGTTGCCTGTCCTCTTGCCGTTCCAAGCGCTCGGCGCCGACGTCTTTACGCGCGTCAACTTGGTCAACCAAAAAATAACGGAACGAATCGCCCAACTGCACTTGTCTTATCCCGGGCATTCCCGAATTCCGTTCTTGCGTGTCACCAAGGGCAAGATCTTCCCGGAGATCGAGATCATCCGGACCGATGACGGGTTGCGCACCAAAATCTCGGAGATTGCGGACGGCCGGTTCCAAGTGCTCATCCTCGACGATGATAAACGTGATGCGACCGCACTCTATGATTATTTGAACGATCATCAATCGTTCTTCCAAATCATCACGCTCTCGAAGACGAGTCGTCCCTTCTTCGACCAAGGCAACGAGCTCGCGAAATCATTGTTCATGAAGCGCGGCGTGCTCGTCATCCGACCGGATGGCTATTTGCTTCATAAACAGCGGCACCTGCGCCCTGATTCGTTGCAAGAGACGATGTCCACTTGGCTGCCGACACCATGACAAAAGCTCCACTCGAGATGAGTGGAGCTTTGTTTACGCTTGGTTATAATAAAGCGTCCCTGGCTTCGAGAGCGTCAAATCGTAGAACGCCTCAAACGCTTCGATGTCCTCTAACTTGCGGAAATCGACTTTGTCCGTCTCTTCATTCGGAATCGCGACGACGATTCCGTCTTCGGTTTGTTTGATCATCCCGGTCTGCCCGTTATGGATGCGGATGTAGAGCACGTGCTTGTCTTCTAGCAGCGTCACGGCTTCGCGACGCGATTGAATCGTTGTTTTCATCGTCATCCCTCACTTTCTTTTGAGTATACCGGTCTATCGTTGTTGCTTTCAAGCGGTTGCACCCTTAAAATTATGTAAAGAAGGGGTTGAACGCTTTGGATTTGGAAACGCTATTGATTATCGTCTTAGGCATCACATTCGTCGTGCTCGTCTCGATCCGCGCCGTCCGCAACTTACAGTGGGTCCGTTTCGGCGAGGCGTTTGGCAAGCAAGGCGAGGCGCTGCTCGACGACTATACGTATTTGACGGAACAAGGCATCACGTGTCGCGTCGAACACGGCTTGCCGACCGGGCGCCTGTTCCGCCCGCTCGCAAAAAACTTGGACGACCGGGTCGCTTTGTTCGTCCATCGTAAAGATGCAGAACAAGCCCGACAATTATTGAAATGAAAATGGCGCTGAAGCTTCAGCGCCATTTTCATTTATGTACTTGACGCTCCGAGCAATAGTAGGCGATGTGTTTAATTGTCGCCTCCGATAACAGCTCGAGCTTCGTTTTCGCGATGACGTCATCAATCACATCGAACGTATCGGCACAGTTGGCTTTGATGCGTTCGACCTTGAGACGGGATGTCTCAGGGAAAATCAAGAACGACGTGACAGGGACTGCCTGTCCGCATTGCTTCTTCAGGACGCTCCTGACGTGCTTCGTCATCCGCTCAAGCTCTTCCATCGGATGCGGATAGATGTTTTTCCAACCGAGCGACGTCTCGAGACGACAGTCACGGTTCGTCATATGGACGGCCGACGTCGTCCGATTGATGCGGACTAAAAAGACGCCTTTCGGGCCGACCAATACATAATCGAGCACATCCTCACCAAGCTCGACTTGTTCGATCATCATCCAATCAAACCGGCATGTGTGACGGATAATCTCGACGATCTCGTCCGTGTACGACTTCGGCGGTGCGATGACTTCTTCTTTCGTGCGGAACAAGCCTTTCGTCTGTCGTTTCTCAGGTTCTTTTTTGACGGCCGTCAATACTTGTAACATCTTCTCCACCTCCTCACTTTATTCGCTCGGGCCGACCTGTTTTCCGAAGACGGCCTTTTCTAAATTCGAGATGCGACGCAACATGTCATAGTTCGACGCGACAGGCTGGGCCGGTTTGACCGGTTCTGCTTGTTCGTTCGAACCGCGGCGGAGCGACTCGTTCTCTTGGCGCAACCGTTCGATTTCTTTCGTCATCTTCTCATAATCGCGGATGACGACGTCCAAAAACTGGTCGACTTCTTCTTGTGAGTACCCACGAAGGGCGGTCTTGAATTCTTGTTTATAAATGGCTTCGGCTGTTAATTCAGTTTGCATCATTTTCACTCCCAATGTTGTTCCCATTGTTTTTCTTCTTCGATCACGCGTAATTCTTCCTGTGTGATCAAGAATAACTCCATCTGGTGTTTTCGTTTAGCCCCTTCGACGAGAAAGCGTGGGCTTCCTCCCGTCTCTTCGTCATACAGTGTGATTAATCCTGCTGCTTTGTCTAAAAAGAAGGCGGTTTTTGCCCGCAACTGGCTCGGGTCCTCGTAAGGACGCTGGGTCAGTGCTTCAAAAAAGTCGGCCTCGAGCTGCAAACGAATGAACAATTCTTGCTCGTACGGCTTATACTTCTCTTCCATCTGTAAAAAAGGTGGAAATACGGCGATTTTGATTGGATAAGTTTCTCTTAACTCTAACAATACTTCTCCAGCCCATAATTCACAACCGTTCGTGCCACTAAAAATGAACCATTCGGCTCCGAGCTCGATGGCTTCGACAATTTTTCGCTCATACGCTTCCTTGATGATGCCGATACCGGGATGGTCGGCTTTGAAGATGCCGAGCTCATGCGGCCGGTATCCTGTGATGGCGACAACTTTCATGACTGCTTCCTTTCTAGCCGGTTCATCCGGTGCCGAAGCGCCCGCATCTCGGTCAAAGCGGTCTGTCGAAGCACCGTCTCTTTCCGTTCCGCCAAAGCGATGGCCTGTTCGGTATAGATGATGGCCCGATTGATGTCTTTTTCGCGATGTTCGGCGTATTTCGCCAATTCGACGAGCGCCTCGACCGTACCGACTTGTTCGAACAGCGGCAACGCCTGCTCCATCTGACCGGTCCGTTTTAACAGGAGCGCTTGACGCATCAAGGCCCGCTTCGTCGGCTGTTCGAGCCGCTCGTACTCTTGAAGCGCCGCCTCGGCGTTGCCGAGGTCGTTCAACCAGTGCGCCCGTTCTTCACCAAATGGCGTCTCGTCGGCTTCGACGAGATGACAGAGCCGTTTGTAGAGCGAGACGAGGCTTAGACAGTCGGCATGATGGTGTTCGATGACCGGCTGTAAAATATCCGGTTCCCGGTCCTTCACATATTGGAAATAGTGCATCGGGGCCAAGAAGCCGGGCAAGTCGTCCGTCCGGGCGTGGCCGAAATGGGCCTCGACCGCTTTGAGCGATACCGATTCGAGCGTCGGTTTCAGCAATCGCCGTGAGGCATGCAACAAATCGACATGGCCGACGGCCGGTAACGCCTTGACTTTCGAGCGGACGAACGTGTGCCGTGTCTTGATTTGGGGCCAGTCGAACGATTTTCCGTTATACGTCACGAAACGGACCTCGTCGCCGATGTCGTTCAAGAAGTGATAATAAAACGCCGTCTCGAACGCGGGATGAGGCAACACGTATTGGATCATCTCGAGATGGTCGTCTTGGAAACGCGCGAATCCGATCAAAAAGATCGAAGTCCCCGATCCGCGGAGCCCGGTCGTCTCGGTATCCATGAACAACACCTGCTCGGACGGGACATCGACTTGGAAAAAGGGATGGGTCGATGTCGCGAGTGAAGCTTTGGCGGAACCGAACGTAAAGTCGTGGTACGTCTCGTCGAGCGGATAAATCTGCTTCAAGCGGACACACCACTCTTGTTCGAACGTCAGGATTTCTCCACCTCGGGCCCGCCATTTTGCTTGTTCGACGTCGTCCGGCGTCACGGCCGTTTGTTTCGGTTCATTCGTTTTGATGAGTCGTGATAGTTTTGCTTTCATATCGATCCTTTCAATGCATACAACTGCTGGACGACTTGCTGTTTGAAATCACCGTATCCAATCATGCCGACGCAACGCGGACAGCCGCTCTCACACGGACAGTCCTCGACCGTACGGATGGCTGCATCCAAGACCTCATCGGCGTCGCGATAAAGTGCCTCGCTCAGTCCGATGCCGCCTGGGTAGCGGTCGTATAAATAGACGGTCGGTTTGTTCGTATGGGTCGCTTTCATTTGAATTGTCGTGAACAAGTCGAGCGTGTCACACATCAAATAGAGCGGGGCGAGCCGCCGCAAGAGATCACTGACCGCTTCGAGCTGATCTTCCATGTCGGCCTCCGAGTAGGCGAACCGTTCGTCGAGCGTGAACCACGTCGCCGTCGTGTGCAATTCTCGTTCCGGCAAATGAATCGGCCCGGAACCGATATTCTCGTGCGTCCCGAACTTGATTTTCTTGAATAGTGTCGCCATCGCGATGACCGATACTTCTCCAAACGTCTTCACGCCGGTCGTCTTGTTCTCTTCCAACACTTTCAGTTCGACCGCCAAATTGGCGTCCGTATAGTAGTCGACGTCGACACGTCGGACGTAAGCTTTCTTCTCTTCAAAGTCGAGTCGTTCGACTTGGTATTGCTCGGCCCCATGTAAATAGATGGCCTCGTCATGCAGTAACGTCATCGCGCTGAACGTATCCATCTCACCGATGACCTGGTTTTTCGCGGTCTGGTCGACGATGACGACATTCTCTTGGTCACTCGTCCGCAGCGAGATGTCGTGAGCCGGGAATGCGTCCGTCATCCAATAATATTTATTGGCCCGTTCATGCAAGATGTGGGCGTCCGTCAAGAAATCGAGAATTTCTTCCGTCTCGACCGTGCCGAATCGTTCCCCTTTCGAGAAAGGCAGTTCGAAGGCGGCACATTTCATATGGTCAACGAGAATGATTAAATTGTTCGGGTCGAGACGAGCCGCTTCCGGAGACCGGTCTAAAATCAAATCGGGCTGTTCGACGACGAGTTGGTCGAGCGAAGACGACGAGGCGACAAAAATGACGAGCGCTTCGGAATGACGGCGTCCGGCCCGGCCCGCTTGTTGCCACATCGAGGCGACCGTGCCCGGATAGCCGTTCAAGACACACGCCTGCAACTGGCCGATATCGACGCCGAGTTCAAGCGCATTCGTCGAGACGACAGCTTTAATCTCACCGTTACGGAGCCGACGCTCGATTTCACGACGCTCCGACGGTAAGTAGCCGCCCCGATAGCCAACGATCGATTTTGGTCCGAGCTCGCGCCGCGTCAGTTCTTGTAAATACGTCAACAACACTTCGACCCGTACCCGTGAGCGGGCGAAGACGATCGTCTGAATGTCCGCTTCGACGAGCTTTGAGGCGATCCGCTTCGTCTCGAGCGTCGCGCTCCGACGAATCCCGAGCGCCTCATTGACGACAGGCGGATTGTAGAAAATTAAATGTTTCTTCCCTTGGGGCGCCCCGTTGTTGTCGACAAGCACGACGTCCTCTTCGGTCAACAGTTCAGCCAGCTCGACCGGGTTGGCGATCGTCGCTGACGTCATGATCCATTTCGGATGGCTCCCATAATAGGCACAGATCCGTTTCAAACGACGAAACACGTTGGCGACGTGGCTACCGAATACCCCTCGGTACGTGTGCAACTCGTCGACGACGATATATTCCAAGTTCTCGAACAAGCGAATCCATTTCGTATGATGCGGCAAGATTCCAGAGTGAAGCATATCGGGATTCGTGATGACGATATTGCCGGCGTCCCGTACTTTCGTACGAGCCGCTGGCGCCGTGTCCCCATCGTAAGTGAAACAGCGGAGGTCACCTTCGAGCGCCTCGACCATCTCCATCAAATCACTGTTTTGGTCTTGGGCGAGCGCTTTCGTCGGGTACAGGTAGAGCGCCCGGGCATTCGGTTGTTCAATCATTTTCGATAAAACCGGCAGATTGTAACAGAGCGTCTTCCCGGAAGCGGTCGGGGTGACGATGACCGTCGAGTTGCCTCGAGACGTCTGCTCGATTGCTTCGGCCTGATGGGTGTACAGTTGTTCGATTCCGCGGCCATGGAGCACCCGGACGAGATCTGGCGGGACGCTCGCTGGAATCGGCGCATACCGGGCCGGCTTCGCCTCGACCGTGTGCCAATGCGTCACGTTGCCCGAGAAACCCGGGTCGGTCTTGAGCGTCTGAATCATTTCTTCCACGGAACGTTTTTTCCGCATAGAGTTCACCTTCTTTACGATTTCGAAGGTGCAAGACGTTCCACGACAGCCTTGACTTGGCTGATCCGTTCGTCGCGTACGAGCCGGTGGACGGCCGGCAAACGGAGCACGTCCATCGCTTTGAACGAATCGGCGACATGCTCATTCTCTTCTTCGAGACGCGTGATCGCATCGTCAAACAACCGTTGCGTCGACCGTCCGAACAAGACGATGGTATGTAGCTTCGTGCACTTCGAGTGGACCGCTTGTAAATGCTTCGTGTAACGCTGCACCGCTTTATGATAATCTTCATGCGTCGCGAGCGCTTGGCGCTTGCCCCGCAGAAGTTCAGGGTAGTATGACTCGTCGCCGAGAAACATCGTCTCAACGCCGATCCGTTTCAAATAGGGATGGCCACTGGCCTCGGCCACGGCTTGATCATCAATCAAGCGTCCGAACGGAATCGATTCCTCGAGGAGCAATCGGCCCATCTTCAAGCCATTGACGCCATGTAACGGGATGCCTAAATCATCCTCTTGCAGTCGGTCGATCACAAACAATACTTTCATCTTACGTTTCAATGAGAGTTGTACCATGTGTCACCATCCTATTCGCTTTCTTTTCATTATAGCAAACGAAACAGAAAAACAGGGCGCTGATGTCGCCCTGTTTCCTGTGAGTCAGATTAGTCACGACCCCCGTTGCCATTCCCGTTGCCGTTGTTACGGTCATCCGAGTCTGACGTCGATTGACGGCTGACGTCCCCCTCCGAATCCGACTCCCCGTCTGTCTCATCGGTTGTCGGTTCTTCTTCGGTCGGTTCTTCCGTGTTCTCGTCTTCGGTGTTGTTGTCGTTTCCGTTATTCTCATTGTTTTCGTTATTGCCATTGTTCTCGTTGCTCTCACCATCGGTTTGCTCGCCTTCTTCTTCAGGAGGCGTCTCTTCCGTGGCTGGCTCTTCTTCCTCTTCGGCAGCAGGCTCCTCGCTCCGTTCGACCGTGTAGGAAGTTTGGAGCGGGCTCGACTGTTGATCGCCGACGAGCGCGTTCGTCGCGTTGGCGACAATCGTGAACGTCGTCTCCCCTTCACCGAGGCCAGAAATGGCGATGCTCGTGTCTTCGGTCGTGCCGACGACACGCTCGCTACCGTCCGGACGTGTCTCCGTCACGGTGAACGAAAGTCCTTGGTAACCAGCTGCTTCGACTGCTTGCTTGTCGTATGACCACGAGAGCGTACCTGTCTCGCCTGGCACATCGTAGTCAATCGATGCGCCGGTCGGCGCGGCGAGTTTGTCCGGCTGCAAGTCTTTCGGTTTCGTTCCTTTGACGTACAACTCGTTCCCGAGCGAGAGCACCGATTCCGGTTGCTGGAAGCGATCCGGTTGACCCGTCGCTTTCGTCACTTCTTGCATCATATACTCGAAGTAATATTGGGCGTAGTTCGGTTTAAACAACGATACGGGTATGTCATTTGATACACGGGCCGTCCATACCGAAATTGAGTAATCGGTCGTATAGCCGGTAAACCATTTATCATTCTCCTCGCCCTTTTCATCGTTCGTCGTCCCGGTCTTCCCGGCGACGTCGTACGGGAACGCGCCTGGTTCATACGTCCCGTTCGAACCGCTGACGACGTCACGAAGCATGTCCGTCAACATGTAAGCCGTATAGTCTTCCATCGCCTGCTTCGCTTTGATCGGTGAGTTGATCGTCGAGCCGTCATTGAATTCAATTTTTTGAATCAAGTGCGGCTTCGTATACATACCGTTCGTGCCGAGCGCCGCGTAAGCAGCCGCCATTTGTGTCGTGCTCGCTTCTGCTACACCAAGACTGTTTGCCGGCAGAATCTCGTCACCCGCACGCGCCGGCTCGATGCCGACGTTCTCGACGAACGACTCAATCGCCTCCGAACCGAACTCTTCCTGTACTTCATAGAAGGCACGGACGGCTGGTGTGTTCCCGGAAACCGTCAAATAGTAACGCATCGTGTTGGCACCGCGGAACCCTGGATAGTAGTTCCCTGGTTTAAAGGTTTCACTTTCGTCAAACTCTTTATCGATCAAAATTTTCCCAGTCGACCACTGTGCGTTCTCAATCCCTGGGCCGTAATCGAAGAACGGCTTCGCCGTCGAACCGATTTGGCGTTTTTCGCGCGAATAGTCGCGATAGTTCTTATCGCCTTGTTTCGCTTGTTCACTGTCGATAACGGCGACGATTTCACCCGTCTTCGTGTTCAACACGGTCGCTCCCATGCGAAGATCTTCTGGGAACTCACTTGTTGGAAGGTTGACGTTATCGTTCTTAATGTCGTTATTGAACTTCGTATGCAAATCTTTATTGATTGACGTATACACTTTCAAGCCCGTCCCGTAAATGTCGGCCTGCTCGAGACCGTAGTCTTCCTCGAGCTCGGCTTGGACGCGAGCGTAAATAGAGCGCGTGTACGTCTCTTCTTCTGTTTCTTCACCTGGTGAGATGACGTCCGCGATCTCGACGTCGAGCGCCTGGTTGTATTCTTCTTCCGTGATATGACCGTCACGCTTCATCGCTGAGAGCACTTGCTCTTGACGATAACGCGTCAGTTCCTGGTCCCCGTTGATCGGGTCATAGGCACTCGGACGTTGCGGGAGACCCGCCAAAATGGCCGCCTCTTGGTAATTCACTTCTGAGACCGGCTTATTGAAGTAGCGTTTCGATGCCGTTTGGACACCATATCCGCCTGTACCGTAATAGTTCTTATTCAAGTACATCTCGAGAATCTGCTCTTTCGTGTACTCGCGCTCAAGTTTGATGGCGAGCCACTGTTCTTGCAGCTTCCGCTTCAATTTCTTGTCGGTCGACAAGAACGATTGTTTGACGAGCTGTTGCGTGATCGTCGAACCACCTTCGGCCCCAAAGCCGTCCGTCAAGTTCGCGACCACGGCGCCGCCGATACGGCGCAAGTCGATTCCGTTATGTTCATAGAAGCGACGGTCCTCGATTGAGATGACCGCTTGTTGCATCACTTCTGAAATTTCATCGATGGAGACGTACTCCCGAATTTGTCCGCTTCCTTCGAGCGGTTCGCCTTCAGCTGATAATAGTTGGATCGGATACGTATCGACCAACTTCTCTTCATCGAGCGGCGGTGCCGTCGCGATCGCATACGCCGTGTATGCGGCGCCGGCGATGACGCCGATAATGAATAAAATCCCTAAAATCGTTAAAATGCGTCGAAACTTTGACTTCTTCGTTTTTTGTTTCGGCTTCTTGGCCGCTGGTTTACGTTTATTGCTCGTCGTATCTTGTCGACGTGCCATCCGACTTCGTTCCATTCACGCTTCACTCCTTCTATTTCAATCGAGCCACGCCTCAATCGCCGTCAAATAATCGACGGCGGGCATCGCCCGGGTTGGAACTTCAATTGCTTCTTGCTCGATATAAGAGAGCGGAATCGACTTCCGTCCCGATTCGCGCTGTTCCCACCAAACTAATAATTGCTCCGTTGATAACACATATTGCGTATTATAGCGGCTAAACCGAATGATGACAAAACAAACCCCTCCATGCCGCTCGCACTCACGCATGTGGTTGATTTGGTGGTCGTGGAAGTTTCCGAGTGGAAATGACGTCTTATTGTTCGTCTCTTTCGCCTCGAAATCGATGTACTTCCCGCGATACACTCCGTTATAATCGGTCGTCGACGCTTGCTTGAAATACGCCTCGGTCACTTTCGCCGCACTCCGTTTCGGGTAATCGACTTTCACGATTTGCAGCGGTGTCGGCTTCTTATGGATGACCGCTCGTCCATGGAGTCGGTAAAACTCATTCGTGTCGTTCAGCAGCGTCTCAAGGTTCATGCCTCGATTCGCATACGTCTGCGGATTAGAGCGGACCGGCGTTGCCGCAGGTTTCGGCTTTTTCCCGTTCGGATAATGGAACAATGTCGTCACCCCTAGTCTCTAGTTTAACAGGTTGGTCCAGCCGTTCCTTCCGTCTGAAGTCTGATTGTCGAGTTCTGTCGCTCGACTCCTGTGTGGATTTTCCGCAATCCATATCGTACCAAACTCCCGTATGTTAAACTAGTATGTAGTTCATTGTGTAGTCAAATTGACACGACCTTGTTACGGAAGAGCTATTTATTTTTCTGAAATAAGTCTTCTACTTATTAGCCATAATCAAGACAGATTAAACGCAGATTGACGTAAGTTTGAAAAAGTGCGCAATAAGCAATGTAAACCAAGGTTGGAAAACAATTAGCAGGCTCGCTTAGATAAACAGTTGAGCCATGGTTGGAGGAGTAAGATGGAAACACAAAAGAAGTATGTCATGTTCGTCGATGAGACGGGCACGCCAAAAGGAAATACCCAGTTCAACCTCACCGGCGTATTGATGGAATACAAATATGCAATCGATGCCGACGAGGCCGGGATGCCATGCGAGTTGAAGCGCCGGTTACATGCCTTCAAACGCGACGTGTTCAAGACGGAGAATATCCCGCTCCATTTAAAAGAGATTTTAAAGGCCGAGCATCCGTATGGAAAAGAGGATGGCATCACGATCGATATGCTTCGTGACTTTTGGAACAAGTTGCCGGACTTCCTACGCGATATCAACTGCACGATCATCAGCGTCGAGGTCGATAAACAAAAACTTCACGACTTTTATTCAACGCCGAAAGACCCGTACGTCGTCGCCTTCGCCCACTTGATGAAATCGTTTTATGCATTCTTAGAAGAGACGGAAGCGGTCAGCGCCCGTGTCGTCTTGGAGTCGCGAGACGACTATCAAAACTTGCTCATCCAAAAAGCGTTCTTCGATATCTTCAATTCAGGGACGGTCCATCTCGACGTCGAGAAGAGCCGACAAAAGATTAAAGGTTTCATCTTCTCGGAGAAACAGAACACCATCTATCAGTCTGGGCTTGAAATCGCTGACCTCGTCTGTCTCCCGCTCTCGCGCGTACGTCGCGGCGTCATCGAAGTGAAACCACGGTTCGTCCATTATGGGGATGAGAACCGGATCTTCAAAGCCATCAAGGACAAGATTTACATTCGTAAAGAAAGTCCTGACCAAGATTTCCGTAACTGGGGATTCAAAAAAGTACCCATCACGAAAAAACGCCGCGAATGGAGCGACCATCCGTGGAACCATTAAAAAACTGCCTTGCCGAAGCTTCGGCAAGGCAGTTTTTTGATTAACGCAAACCTGGAAGTGTCTCCCGCAAACGACCGAGCGCATTGAGTCCGGCCAGGAACGGTAGGACGGCCACAAGCCCGATTGCCCAATCGATGGACAATATGTCGGTCAACACCCCGGCAAAGATGGCTCCGAACGCATAGCCGCTGTCGCGCCAAAACCGATAAACGCCCATTGCTGAGGCGCGCCAATACGGCTCGGCGACGTCACTGATCGAGGCTTGGAGCGTCGGATAGACCATTGCCGTCCCGATGCCGAGCATGACCGCGGCGAGCACCCATTGCCAATAGTCGGACATGACAAGAATCGCCCAAAGCGAACCGGCCTGGACCCACATCCCGGTGACGATCAATCCTTTGCGTCCGATGCGATCGCTCCATACCCCGGTGAACAGTTGGAAGAAGCCCCACGCCGCGGGATATACCGCCACGATTAATCCGACTTCAGCTAGACTGAGCCCTTGTGCGGCAAAATAAATCGGGAACAAGCCCCATGCCATCCCGTCTTTCAGATTGGTCGACAGACCGGCCACCGTCAGACTCGAGAGCGAGCGATCTTTCCAAGTCGTCGTCATAAATACGTCTCTCGCAGAACGTGTTTTCTCAGACCCGCTCGTCGGTTGGAGCTGTACCTGATTCGTCGTATCGCGGACGAACAGTGATAACCCGAGACCGATGAATGCGACGAGGACGCCGATATAAAACGGTTCCGGCCGACTGCCGTACGTGACGGCAATCATCCCAGAGACGGCGGCCATCACGGCGACACCGACATAACCGGCGAATTCATTCAGTCCGACCGCGAGCCCCCGCTCCGTCGGTTTAGCCAAATCAATCTTCATATTGACCGTCATCGACCACGTCAGTCCTTGGTTGATCCCAAGCAAGACGTTCGCCACGATGATCATCCACCAGGCCGGGGCCAACATGACGAGCACGGGGACGAATAACCCGATCCCCCAGCCGAAGACGAGCACTTTCTTGCGCCCGAATCGATCGGCGATGGCCCCTGCGAAGTAATTGACGACAGCCTTCGAGAATCCAAAGCTGATGATGAACGATAGCGCCGCACTCGTCGAGACGAGACCGAAGTCCTCTTCTCCGATGATGGGCAAGATCGTCCGTTCGAGGCCGACCATCGACCCGACGAAAAAGTTCGTCACGACGAGCAAGATGAAGTTCATTTGATTTTCTTTTATTCCAATCCGGGTTTCACCCATATACATCCTCCTTGCCAATCGCTAACTGGATTGAGTATACCAAAAAATACCCCCCTGCGTATAAAAAGCGTCTTCCTGATCATTGTAATCAGGAAGACGCTTGTTCATTGTCCGGTCGCTTGCTTGGACTTCATTCGTTTCTTGCCTTCGCGGCACATGTGCAACAGCGGACATGTCTCGCAGGCAGGACGTTGCGCTTTACAATGGTAACGTCCGAAAAAGATGAACTGATGATGGAGCTGAGACCATTCTTCGCGCGGGAACTTCTTCATGAGCGTGTCCTCGACTTGACGGACGTTGTCTTTCCAACGACAAATCCCGAGCCGTTTCGAGACGCGCTCGACGTGTGTGTCGACGGCGAACGCCGGTTCATGAAACGCGACGGACAAGACGACGTTCGCCGTCTTCCGTCCGACGCCAGGCAATGCCTCGAGCGATTCGCGGTCCGACGGAACGATTCCGTTATGACGTTCCACGATTTGCATCGACAGCGCCTTCACGTTTTTCGCCTTGTTCCGATAGAGACCGATACGCTTGATTAACGCCTCGATGTCGGCGACGTCTGCCGCGGCCATCGATTCGACGGTCGGATAGGCCTCGAACAGACCAGGCGTCACTTTGTTGACGAGTGCATCCGTCGCCTGCGCCGATAACGCCACGGCCACGACCAGTTCGAACGGGTTGCGGTGCGTCAACTCACAGTGGGCGTCCGGGAACATACGGCGCATCTCGTCCGACACTTCGTTCAATTGGGCTCTCGTCAACATCACTTTTTCCTCCGTTGATAATCGACGAGGTCCTCGAGCGACTCGACGTTATGGTCTTGCCACACCCGGAGGATCTTGTCCATATATTTGAAGTTCCGTACGTTGCGTAGTTTTGCTTCCCGAAGCGCGGCCATGATCAGCTCTTCGCTGAAGCCGTCCTCGGTCAACCAGCCGACAATCTGCTCGATTTCAAATGGAGTGATTGTCCCGAACTCGCGCTCAAACGTATGAATGATGTTCTCATTCAACGAATGGGCCGATTTTTCAGGTGCCGCCCCTTCCTCGAGCGCCAAGAACAATGGAAGCAGACTGTATCGTTCGACCTCGGCCGACGCGTCGATGGCGATCAACTCTTTTTGGAGCAGGCCGAGCAACACGGCGCGGGCCTCGCTCTCGGCCACGTTCATCCGGTCCCCGAGCTCACTCGGAAGCGGCATCTCGATGCCTTCCCCAATCATTTCAAGCAGATGGATGACGAGATTGAACTCGACCGGCGTCAAGTTGAGGCGACGTGCCTCGGTGAACAGTTTCCTCGGAACGACGACTGGATTTTGTTCGAACAGCTTGATTATATTATGTGCATCCATGTCGCACATCCTTTCTAGACAAATCAATCGGGGAAGACAAAGTCATCCCCGATCGGCGATTATGGGTGAATGCGGTTCAAGAGACGTGGGAACGGGATCGCTTCGCGGATATGCTCGATACCGCTAATCCAAGCAACCGTCCGCTCAAGGCCGAGGCCGAATCCAGAATGCGGGACCGACCCGTATTTACGGAGTTCGAGGTACCAGTCGTACGCGTCCGTCTCATCAAGACCTTCTTTGATGATTTCTTCTTTCAAGCGGTCGTAGTCGTCTTCACGCTGCGAGCCGCCGATGATTTCGCCGTAACCTTCCGGCGCGATCAAATCGGCACAAAGGACGAGTTCCGGGTTCTCCGGGTCGACTTTCATGTAGAACGGTTTGATGTCTTTCGGCCAATGGGTGATGAACACCGGGAGGTCATGCGCGTTGGCGATGGCCGTCTCGTGCGGTGCACCGAAATCGTCACCGTACTCGATGTCGTCGAAGCCTTCCTCTTTCAAGAACTTGATCGCATCCGTATAACGGACGCGCGGGAACGGTGCTTGAACTTTTTCAAGTTTTGACAAGTCACGTCCGAGCAGTTCCAATTCGTTACGGCAGTTCTCAAGTGCAGACTTGGCGATGTATGAGACGTAACGCTCTTGGAGCTCGAGGCTCATGTCGTGGTCGAAGAACGCCATCTCTGGCTCGATCATCCAGAATTCGATCAAGTGACGGCGCGTCTTCGATTTTTCGGCCCGGAACGTCGGTCCGAACGAGAATACTTTCCCGAGTGCCATCGCTGCGGCTTCCATATAAAGTTGGCCCGTTTGCGACAAGTAGGCCGGCTGTCCGAAATAATCTGTCTCGAACAATTCCGTCGTGCCTTCCGGTGCGCTCGACGTGATGATTGGTGGGTCGATCTTCACGAATCCTTCTTGGTTGTAGAACTCGTACGTCGCCCGGATCAATTCGTTACGGACTTTCATGATCGCGTGCTGACGACGCGAGCGGAGCCAAAGGTGACGGTTGTCCATCAAGAACTCTGTCCCGTGCTCTTTCGGTGTGATCGGATAGTCGACGGATTCCGCGATCACTTCCATATCTGTCACCTCGAGTTCGAACCCGAGCGGCGTGCGACCACCGTCCGATTTGACGGTACCGGTCACCCAGACCGATGTTTCTTGTGTCACGCCTTTGGCGAGGGCAAACAAATCTTCGGCCACATCGGCTTTGACGACGACCGCTTGGGCGAAGCCGCTCCCGTCACGAAGTTGAAGGAACGCGATCTTTCCGCTCGAACGTTTGTTGGCGATCCAAGCTCCGACCCGGACCGTCTGGCCTTCATAGTCTTTAAATTGGCTGATTGAAATAGTTGTCATGTTCATATCCATCCTTTCGCTTATCGAGCGTTACGTGTAATGAAGTCTTCCACTCGATCGAGCGCTTCTAGTACTCGTTTTAATTCTGTTGCATATGACAAGCGGACGTAGTCGTCCTGACCAAAACCTGAACCCGGGACGAGCGCGACGTACGCTTCACCGAGGACGGCCTCGCACCACGCATCGACCGAGTCGTAACCGCTCATCGTGGCCGCTTCTTTGGCGTTGGCATATAAGTAAAATGCGCCTTGTGGCTTCAAGCATGTGATTCCTGGAATCGCAATGAGTCGTTCATAGACGATCTCGAGTCGTTCAGCAAACGAGACACGCATCATCTCGACGTCATCTTGTGGCCCATTGTAGGCTTCGACCGCCGCAGCTTGCGCGATCGACGTCGGGTTCGATGTCGAGTGCGACGCGAGGTTCGTCATCGCCTCGATGATCGTCTTGTCACCGACTGCATAGCCGATGCGCCATCCCGTCATCGCATGCGACTTTGAGACACCGTTGATGATA
The DNA here is from genome assembly GCF_018618075.1 of Exiguobacterium sp. s5. Lineage (NCBI taxonomy): Bacteria > Bacillati > Bacillota > Bacilli > Caryophanales > Exiguobacterium > Exiguobacterium sp. s5. Next base: position 36,480 of record NZ_JACSLK010000002.1, read on the forward strand.
ATCGTCCGTTCCCGCATGTCAGGAAGCGTCGCGATGGAGACGAACTCCGCCTCACCGTAAACGAGTTTCTCATAAATCTCGTCACTGACGACGAGCAGATCGTGCCGTTTGACGACGTCCGCAAGCGCCGAAAGTTCAGATTCTGTATAAATCATGCCGGTCGGGTTCGATGGGCTGTTCAAGATGACCGCCTTCGTACGATCCGTGATAGCCGCCTCGAGCAGCTCCGGCGTCAGTTTGAACATCGTCGTCTCGTTCGTGTCGACGTAGACCGGAACTCCGTCAGCCAGCTTCACTTGCTCCGGATAACTGACCCAATATGGTACCGGGATGATGACCTCGTCCCCTTCATCTAAAATCGCTTGGAACAGCGCATAGAGGGCGTGTTTCGCACCGGAAGCGACCATGACCTCTGGACGTGTGAACGTTAAGTTGCTGTCGCGTTTCGTCTTTTCGATGATCGCGTCTTTGAGTGCGACCGTCCCGCCAGATGGGGTATACTTCGTGTCGCCATCGCGTGCAGCCTGACAGGCTGCCTCGATGATGCGTTCAGGCGTATTGAAGTCCGGCTCACCGGCCCCTAGCCCGATCACGTCTTGACCCGACGCTTTTAACGCTTTCGCTTTCGCCGTGATGGCGAGTGTCGTTGAAGGTGTCAACTGCTTTACACGTTGTGCCAATAGATGTTCCATTGAGATCCCCCTCTAGTTTCGTCAAGGCGAGTCCGTCAATTGGACCCGTCGAATGAATTCGCCCGCTTGGAGCGTATAGTACGAGTACGTGTAAGACGTGCCCGCTTTTGTCACGACTTCGATCAATGCCCGTTCATCGAAGCCATATTTACAGCTGACGAGCGTACCGCCGGTCTCTGCGACCGAATCGGCACAGATTTGTTCTGAATCGACCGTTGCGATATCCCGTGTCTCGATTGGCAACTTGTCGTCGACCGGCACGAACTGGACCCGATCCGTCTCCTCGAAGACGACATACGGTTCTGTCCCGTTAAACAGTTCGGCCCGTTCAATCGAGACGGACGGTTGCTCGTCGACGAGTCGCTCACGCGCTTCCTCGATCATTTTCTCTTTCGTCCGCTCGGTGTGGCCGACCGTGAACCAATAAATGCCACTAAATACGATGACGACACCGATGAGTGCCGTCATGAACGCAATCACTACTTTTGTCTTCCGTGTCATTCCGTCCGATAGATGGTGAACACCATCTCTTCTTTCTTCGGATCATTCACTTTTTTCTCTAAAGCAAGACCGAACATTAAATCTTGGCTCTTCAACGTACGATTCAACAAGTCGACGATTTTGTAGACGTCTGCCGTCGGCTCGATTCGAACCGTCGCCAACGTCTCAATATTCGAATTCATGATTACTCCTCCTTCAAAAAACACTATACCCATTATTATAAAGCGATAATTTCACGATGCCTAGCGTTATCTCTGATTTCCTAGCCCGGTCTTCTCTTTCTCGTCTAAAAACAGCTCAAGTTCAGCGAGTGCGGTCTCGAGCGGTCCGTCAATTCGATCGACGGATGGTAGACTGTTGATGAACTGCTTGCCGTAACGCGTCGTCTCGACGCGACGGTCGAAGACGAAGATGGCGCCATAATCCTCTTTCGAACGGATCAGGCGACCGACCCCTTGCTTGAAGCGGATGACCGCTTGCGGAAGCGATAGTTCAAAGAAAGACGATTTACCGGTCGCCTCGATCTTCTCGGACCGAGCCTGCATGACCGGCTGGTCGGGCGGCGCGAACGGAAGCCGGACGATGATGAGGCAGGTGAGTGCCTCGCCTGGAATATCGACCCCTTCCCAAAAGCTTGCCGTTCCGAACAAAATCGACTGGTCGATCCGCTTGAACTGTTTCGTCAAGCGGCTTCGCGATCCGCCGCTGACCCCTTGGGCGAGGAGCGTGTACGCCTCATCCAATTGGTCTTTGACAGCCTCGTGCGTCAAACGCAACAGTTCGTTCGACGTGAACAAGACAAGCATCCGTCCTTTCGTCACGTTGGCGATTTGGGCGATCGAGTCCGCGATCTGCTCGACGAACCGCGGCAACGGAACTTCGTTGATGAGCGGGATGTCGGACGGCACGAACAGTTTCGCTTGCTTCTTGAAATCAAACGGTGACGCCAGGACGACGCGGCGAACGTTTTCCCCATCGAGTCCGAGACGCCGCTCGATGAAGCCGAATCGTCCTGAGACGGTCATCGTCGCAGACGTCAGAATGGTCGGCCGTTTGGCGAACAGCCGCTCATGCAGGAGCGGTCCGATCTCGACCGGCTGGGTGTACACCGAGGTCAACTTGCGATTAGCCAGATTGAGCTCAACCCAACTGACGGCATCGTCGTCCCGCGTGAGCATCGTCTCGTAGAGGACGCTCTCGATATCGCGCACGTCGCCGATGAATGCCTTCAAATCACCGAGCACGGCCCGTTGTTTGAACGTCATATGCTCTTTATGCTCATCGAGGAGACGGTGCAGTTGTCGCAATGTCGTCCGTAACGTGCGCAGTCGGTCCTCGAGCCGTTTCGCCACTTCACGAATCGGTCGGAACGGTTCCCCTTCCCGCTCGAAGCGGACGGTTTGACGTTGCTCCCGCTTTTTCCCGAGCGACTGGAGCGCCGTGAGCAAATCGTTCAGCTCATCGTCGACGCGGGCGAGTGCTTGATCGGTCGCTTTGCTGAACGCCTCCGCCTCTTCCGAGACGGACGTCAAATCGGCGAGCCCGAGCACGCGCGAATGAAACTTGCCGTCGGCACCGTAGCCGAACCATTTGAACAGGCGGTCAAATTGAATCGCGTCAAACGTGACTCCGAAGTGATGCGACGCGACTTCCTCGACTTGATGCGCCTCGTCCAAGACGAGTGGCGTATCGGTCGGGAGAATCCCAGCCTGGTGTTGCAAATCAGAGAACAACAAAGCATGGTTCGTCACGATGATATCGGCCTCTTTCGAGCGCAAGACGGCCCGGGTGAAGAAGTCACGGCTATACCAAGGGTCGAAGCGACCGAAGTCAGAGGCTGCATCGGCCTGGATCAGCCGTTTGAACGAGGCCGGCCCTTGTGACGCCGCACCGGGCAATGACAACTCTTCCAAGTCCCCCGTCTCGGTCTCGGTCAACCAGACGAGGACCATCGCTTTGCACATCGCCGGGAGCAGCCCGTCATTCGTTTCTTCGAGAATCATCTCGAACTTTCGGAGGTCGATGTAGTTGCGTCTCCCTTTCAAAAGTGTGAACTCGATTTCAGGGAAAATCGCTTTTAAGATTGGTAAATCTCGATTCAACAACTGTTCTTGCAACTGAATCGTATGTGTGCTGACGACGACCGGGCGCTTCGTCTCGAGGGCGTGGTGTGCGCTCGGAATCAAATACGCCAATGTCTTTCCGGTCCCCGTACCCGCCTCGATCAACAGCGTCGCCTCGTCGTCGAGCGCCTTATAGACGTGTCGCATCATCTCGAACTGGCTTTGACGCGGTTCAAATTGACCGAATAGCGCCGGAAGCGTCTCTTCGATTGTCCGGTGAAGAAACGGCTCGAACGGTTCGCGTTCGACAGCGGGTTCGAATGTATCGACGAGACGTCGGAGTGCGATTTTCCGATGAATATCGAACGTCGTCTCATCGTCGGCTCGGATCCCGACCTCAAGAATCAACTCGTCGAGGAGCGGTTCGACGTTGCTCGTCCACGACTCGGACAGGCGTCGTAACTGTTGTAACGTCACGAGTGGTAAGGCGCGCAACCGTTCAATCAAACGAATGAACAGTTCTGCCGTCGCTTCGGCATCGCTGAGCGCCCGGTGCGCGTCAGTATGCACGAGATCAAACGTCTCGGCGAGCGACTCGAGCGCATGGCTCTCAAGCGTCGGGTATAGGATCCGGGCCAGCTCGACCGTATCGATCGCTCGCCCTTGGAACGGCAAGTACCCGGCTTGCTCGAGGCTTTCATTTAAAAAATTCAAATCGAAAGACACGTTGTGGGCGACGAATATTCGCCCATCGAGCATCTTCCATATATCTGGGATCACTTCCTCAAACGTCGGGGCTTCCGCCACGTCTTGGTTCGTGATCGTCGTCAACTGCGTGATAAAAGGCGGGATTGGGCGACTCGGGCGAATCAAGGTACTGTAGCGCTCAATCACTTCACTCCCTTGAACGACCACCGCCGCAAATTCAATCAGTTCGTCGCCGGACTTGACGGAATGACCAGTCGTCTCCAAATCCACTATCACATAGGTGTCCATAACATCCATCCCATCTTCGGCACGCTCGTGCTTTCTGTCTGTCTCATCTTACCATAGAACGATACACGAAAAAACGGGGATGCCTCTATCGGACATCCCCGCTCGTTTCATAGAATCGTATGGGCGATCTCTTCATAAAGAAGTTGATCGATCTCGTTCCGTTCGTTCAAGACGGCGACTTTCGGACGATGCTGTTTCGCTTCCTCGGCCGTCATTTGGCCGTACGCCATGATAATGACGACATCTCCGACTTGGAAGTGGCGGGCCGCTGCCCCGTTCAGACAGACGACACCCGAACCTCGTTCTCCTTTGATGACATACGTCTCGATACGAGCTCCGTTATGGTTGTTCGTGATGTGCACATGTTCGTTTTCCATGATGCCGACCGCGTCCATCAAATCTTCATCGATTGTGATTGAACCGACGTAATGCAAGTTCGCCTCGGTGACGGTCGCTTTGTGTAGTTTCGCGTGCATAAATGTTCGAATCATTGGATTCATCCTCTCTTCCAAATCACATTATCAATCAAGCGGGCCCGTTCGAACTGCACCGCTACGGCAATCAATAGTTCGGTCGACGCGGAGGTCACCTCGGTCAACGTCGGGTAGTCTTTGATCTCGACATAGTCGATCGTACTGTTTGGGATGTTCTTCAGACGTTCCTCGAGATGTGCTTTCACATCTTGAATCGTTTTGCCTTGTACAAGCGCATCCTTTGCTTCAGCCAATGCCCGATTGATGTCACTTGCATCCGCCTTCTCCGTCTCCGACAAATAGACGTTCCGGGACGACTTGGCGAGACCTGATTCTTCACGGATGATTGGACAGCGTCGAATCTCGACCGGGACGAAATAGTCACGGACGTATCCTTCGATCAAGGCGACTTGTTGCGCGTCCTTCAAACCAAAATAAGCACGCGTCGGACGGACCAAGTTGAACAGCTTGGACACAACGGTCAAAACGCCATCGAAATGACCGGGCCGGCTCGCTCCGCAGAGGACATCTGCGCCGGTACGTACCGTGACGCGAGCCATGTCGAGCGGATACATCGTCTCCGTGTTCGGGTAGAACAAGACGTCGACACCCGCCTCGCGGGCGAGCGCCTCGTCACGCTCGAAATCACGCGGATAGCGGTCGAGGTCCTCGTTCGGACCGAACTGGGTCGGGTTGACGAAAATGCTCATGACGACGAGGTCGTTCTCTGACTTGGCCGCCTCGACGAGACTGAGATGCCCTTCATGCAAATAACCCATCGTCGGGACGAAACCGATCGTCCCGGCGTCGGTCAACAGTTTCTGTAAGTCATGTGGTGTCGTGACGATGTTCATGCCTTGCCCCCGTAGAGCGTGTCGAGCAACGACTCATCCATCGTGAACGTGTGCCGTTCGAGCGGGAACGAGCCGTCTTTCGTCGCCTCGACATAATTGCGGATTGCCGTCGTCGCGACCTCGTTCACATCAGCATACGCCTCGACGAACTTCGGCAGACGGTCGACGCCATATTTCAAGATATCGTGATAGACGAGCACTTGACCGTCCACGTCGGCACCGGCACCGATGCCGATGACCGGGATTGTAAGTGCCTCGGCAATCTTTTTGGCCAATTGGTGCGGCACACACTCGAGAACGAGCATCTTCGCACCGACCCTTTCGGCCTCGAGACTGTCGGCGATCAACTGTTCGGCATCCTCGAGCGATTTCCCTTGTACTTTATAGCCTTCAAGTACACCGACCGATTGTGGGGTGAGGCCAAGATGGGCCACACACGGCATACCGACTTTCGTCAGACGTTCAATCGTCTCGAGCACCTCACCGGCCCCTTCAAGTTTGATGGCATCGGCCTGACCGTCTTGGAATAACGTCGCGGCCGCTTGAAGCGTGCGGTCGAAGTCGCCATGGTATGTCGCGAACGGCATGTCGACGACGACGAACGTGTTCCGTGCCCCGCGGCGCACGGCCTTGGCATGGTGGACCATGTCGGAGGTCGTCACTGGGATTGTCGAATCGTAGCCGAGCACGACCATTCCGAGCGAGTCCCCGACTAAAATGATGTCGACCCCTGCTGCCTCGGCCAGTTTCGCCGACGGATAATCGTAGGCCGTCAACATGACCAATTTCTCTTCTTGCTTCATCTTCTTCAATAACGAAGTCATCGTGTGCATATGGTTCTCCTCCTAAATGTGGAGACAGGTTACAAAAAACGCCTTCCTACACGAATGGTAAGAAGGCGCACGAAAACGATCTCAAGTAGTTGAGTGTCCTTCTGTCCCTGTCAAAATGATCAAGGCAGACAAAATATAGAGTGGCGGTCTGCAGTTCCGGTACACTTCGCGAGCGATAGCGTCCGGCACAATCATTATAGACCACGAACCCGTTTCCATCAATCATTCCAAACTGCGATCTCCGCCGAATAAATCGGCTCGATGATTCCTTCTTGTTCCAAAAGGAGTGCGCCTTCTTCCGAAATACCGCGCATCGTTCCATACCTCGGCTTACCTGACGCCGTCAACGTGATCGATTCGTTCAGATAAGCGGCATGCTCGAGCCAATGCTTGCGCACAGGGCCGAACCCAGACTCAAGGAACAAGTCATATTCGCTTTCAAGCTCGGCGAGTAAGTTGGCAAGCAGCTCGCTTCTGCGATGCGTCTGATTCGTCTCGAGTTTGATCGATGTTGCCCGATGCGCGAGCTCTTCCGGGATGACCTCGCTGTTGACGTTCATCCCGAAGCCGAGGATGACGGCTTGAATCCGGTCACCCTCCGTCTGCATCTCGGTCAAGATGCCGCCGATTTTTTTCCCGTTTAGCAACAAGTCGTTCGGCCATTTGATGGTGGCCGGGATGCCTTGCGCGTGCAGGGCGCGCGCGAACGCGCTCGCCGCCATGAGCGTCAGCTTCGAGGCGTCTCGAATCGGCAACGCCGGCCGCAAAATCACGCTCGCCGCGATATTGACGTGGCTCGGATTATACCAGTTCCGGCCGAGTTGGCCTCGGCCCGCTGTCTGCTCTTCGCTGATGACGAGCGTTCCTTCGAGGACGCCCTTTTGCGCCAATTCATGGGCGATGCGTTGGGTCGTGTCGATTTGCTCAAACGCATGGACGACTTGTCCGAACCGCCCTTTTCGGAACGATACGAACGCCGGTTCATCGAGCCGGTCGGTCTGGCCGAACAATTGATACCCTTTTCGAGGAATCGTTTCAATCGCATACCCGTCTTGTTTTAACGTCTCGATATGCTTCCAAATAGCGGTACGTGAAATATTTAATTGGCGGGCCAACTCTTGACCGCTCCAGACGGCCCCGTCCTGCAACAGATTTAAGACTTTTCCGCGTGTCGAAGCCATTGTTCGGCCTCCTTTCGTAACGATTCCGGCTCATTGGCGAGCTCGCCAATGAGCACGAGCCGCTCAACGTGGGCGAGCAGCTGTTTGATGAGCGGTCCCCGGGCACCGAGATGTAGCGCATCGCGACCATCGAATCGGAGTTCCCGACGCGACTGGATCGGCAACTGCCGCTTCAACTGTTCGGCCGTCTCGCTTCGTCCGGACATCCGCAAGTATGTCGCTAACGTCTCCGGCGTCGTCTCATAGATGGTGAACGTGTCGAGCCCGCTGTCGAACAGACGCGCGAGCACGCCCGCCTCCCGCTTCAGTGCGTTCGAGCGTTTCCACGGTGTCAGCCAATCGGTGGCGTCAGCATAATAGACGAACAACGCCCACCCCCCGACCGGGTCGACCGGGGTCCGCTTGTCGGCGATGACACGGCGGATGAGCGTCTCCGTGACGTTCGGCAAATATTGATGGATGCCGAGGTCAAGTATCGTCGCGAGCGCCTTTCGGTATGCCGGGCCCATCATCAACTTCTCGAACTCGATGGCGACCCGTTCCATCGCGATGTCCTGCAGTTTATGGCCGAGTTCGCGTGAGGCCCGTTGCACGTCTTCGTCGAGCCGGAAATCGAGCTGGGCCATGAAGCGGAACGCCCGCATGATGCGGAGCGCGTCCTCGCTGAAGCGTTCGTAGGGGCTGCCGACGGTCCGGATGACACGTGCCTCGAGGTCCATCCGTCCGCCGAACAAGTCGACGACGTTGCCGTCGTGAAACGCCATCGCGTTCATGGTGAAGTCACGCCGTTTCATATCTTCTTCAAGCGAGACGCCGAGCGAAACATGGTCGGGTCGTCTCGAGTCCGAGTACGTCCCTTCCGAGCGGAACGTCGTCACTTCGAACGGATGATGGTCGAGGATGACCGTCACCGTGCCGTGGTCAATCCCGGTCGGTACCGATTTCGGGAACAAGCGCATGACTTCGTCCGGGAAGAGCGACGTGGCGATATCGATATCATCCGGAAGCGTACCGAGCATATAGTCACGGACGGCACCCCCGACGATGTACGCTTCGCCACCGTGGGCGTTGATCGTCTCGATGATTCGTTTGGCGTATTCCCATTCCGTCATCGGCCCACCACCTGTTCATAAAGCGATTCATACGCCGTGACGATATCGGCCGAGGCAAACTGTTTGGCCCGCTCGAGCCCGTTCGCACGGAAGCGCGCATGGAGCTCGTGGTCGAGCAAGATCGCTTCGAGCGCTTTCGTCGCCGCGGGCGCGTCGCCGCGTTTGACGACGAACCCTTCCACGCCGTCGGTGATGACTTCCGGCAATCCGCCCGCATCGCTGACGACCGACGGCACACCCGTCGCCATCGCCTCGAGAGCGACGAGGCCGAACGCCTCTTTGTCCGACAACAGGATATGGACGTCGCACATCGATAGAAGTGCCGCCACTTGCTCTTGCTTCCCGGCGAAGATGACTTGCTCTTCGAGCCCCATCTCGCTCACGAGGCGGCGCATCGCTCCCATGAGTGGACCGTCACCGACGAGGAGCAGTTTTTTGTGCGGCACGTTCATTTGCTGGAACGATTCGAGCACGAGGTCGATTCGCTTCACTTGCCGGAAGTTCGAGATATGGATGACGACCCGGTCCTGTTCCGATAAACCGTATCGTTCGCGAAGCGACGTATCGGCCTGCGGTTGATAGACGGCCTCATCGATAAAGTTATGGATGACGTCAATCGACAAATCGGACCCGATCCGCTCGAGCGTCTCTTGTTTCAAGCTGTCCGAGACGGCCGTGATCGCGTTCGATTGGCGCAACCCATAAAGGATGGCCGGCTTGAGTTCTTCGTCTTCCCCAAGCACGGTGATATCGGTCCCGTGGAGCGTCGACACGATCGGCGTCTTCGTCCCGGCCATCTCGCGGCCGAGGGCGGCACAGACAGCGTGCGGCACCGCGTAGTGGGCATGAATGACATCAAGGCCGAACGCCTGGATGACGCTCGCGATTTTCGAGGCGAGCGTGATGTCGTACGGCGGATAGCGGAACACCGAGTACTGGTTGATCTCGACTTGGTGGAACGTGATATTCGGATGGTAGGCGTTCAGTCGGAACGGGATGCTCGACGTGATGAAATGAACGTCATGCCCCCGGTCGGCGAGTTTCATGCCGAGCTCGGTGGCGAGTATGCCCGAACCTCCGACCGACGGATAACAAAGGACCCCGATGCGTAGTCTCATGCGAGCTCACCCGCCTTCATGACAACGTACGGACGGGTCGTCATGAGCCCTTCGGCGTACTCCGTACCGATCAAACTGCCGAAATGACGTTCCCGTGCCAACACCCGATCGAGATAGGCGTCCGTGAGCGGCGTCGCCACACCGTCGACCGGTGTGAACTGACTGGCATAAGCCCGTAAAGCGTTTAGTTTATGTTCGATCGTCGCCGTGATGTCGATGCAGACGTCAGGCGTCGTATGGGCGTTAATCATATATTGATAGACGCTCGACGGTCGATACGCGGCGACGTCCGGCATAAATTTACGGATTCCCGCGTTAAAGAGCGCCTCCTCGACGAGTCGGGCGCAAGCCCCGTGGTCAGGATGGCGGTCGACGCCGTATGGATAGAAGACATGTGTCGGACGTTCGGTCCGAATCAAACGGACGAGCGCCTCGACTTGTTCATTGCCCCCTGTCAAACCCCGGTCCGGAAAACCGAGGTTCACACGCCGGATACCGAGCACACGGTCGGCCGTTTCGGCTTCTTTCCCCCGGGTGACGACGTCCCCGTTCGATGACAGTTCGGCTCTCGTCAAATCGACGTATAGGACCTCGACCCCGTCCTCGGTCCATTGGGCGGTCATACCGGCGATGCCGATCTCAATGTCGTCCGGATGGGCCCCAATTGCTACTATTTTCATAAAATCACCTCTTCTGTGAAAAGTATATCGGACTCCGTCTCGATTGTCATATGTTCAGGGTAGGCAATCGAGAGGTTTTTCGAGTACGCTACTAGATGGGAGGTGAACCAGATGACGGTACAATTACCGATTCGGTTTCGCAATATATTCTTCATTTTGATTGGTTCCTTTATTTTTGCGTTCGGTGTCTACCACTTCAACGTCCAGAACAACTTGGCGGAAGGCGGCTTCACAGGCATCACCTTGATTCTGCGGGGCTTGTTCGATTGGTCGCCATCGATCACGAACTTGGCGCTCAACATCCCGCTCTTCTTCGTCAGCTATAAGCTGCTCGGGCGGACGACGTTCATCTACACGCTCATCGGGACGTTCAGCTTCTCGCTCTGGTACGCCCTCATTGCCAAGTACTCAAACCTCGTCATCGATTTGACGGACGACATGGTGCTCGCGAGTTTGTTCGCCGGCCTGTTCATCGGTGTCGGTCTTGGGATCATCTTCAATAACGGCGGTACGACCGGAGGCGTCGACATCATTGCCCGGCTCGTGCAACGTTACGTCGGCTGGTCAATCGGCAAGACGTTCCTCGTGTTCGACTTTTTCGTCATCGTCCTCAGTTTGACGTATCTCGATATTCGCGAGGCGATGTATACGCTCCTCGCCGTCTATGTCGGGGCCCGCGTCATCGACTCGATGCAGGAAGGGACGTATGCCGGGAAAGCCGCTATGATTATCAGCGACCATCGCACGGCCATCGCCGACGGCATCCACGCCACGATGAACCGCGGGACGACCCGTCTTCTCGCCAAAGGCGGCTATTCGAACAAGGAACTTGAAGTCCTCTACGTCGTCGTCGGGCGGAACGAAGTGAACCGGTTGAAGACGATCGTCAAACAGATCGACCCGCACGCTTTCGTCACGTTCCACCACGTTTATGAGGTCGGCGGCGAAGGGTTCACGTTCGATGAGAACCGGATTCCTTTGAAATAAGTCACGACGCACAACGCCCCGTTCGAATGAACGGGGCGTTGTTTCATTATCGTTCGATGCGGACGATCTCAAACGTGAGCGTGCCGCCCGGTGAAGCGATGGAGACGGTTTGACCGACGGCAGCTCCCATCAAACCGCTACCGAGCGGTGACGTCGCGGAGATCGACCCGTTTGCCAGATCGGCCTCGAGCTCGCCGACGATTTGGTACGTCTCGGTGTCACCATCCGGCAGTTCTCGCAACGTCACCGTATCACCGAACCCAACTTTTCCGGCAGTCGCTTCCTCTTCCACGACGACGGCATCGGCGAGCGTTCGCTCTAGTTCGATGATTTTCGTCTCGATGCGCTCTTGTTCACGCACTGCGTCAAAGTACGTCACATCTTCTCGAAAGTCACAAAATTTCCGGGCCGCCTTGACACGTTCGAGCGCTTCACGCCGACCCTCGATGCGAAGCGTCTCGAGTTGTTCGATCAGACGCAGACGACCCGCCTTCGTCAACTGTGGTTTTGACATCTCGGTCCCCTTTCCAAACATGATAAAAAAAGTCCCGTCGCGAGACGGGACCGTTGATTCTACTCATCACGTGGCATGAAGACGATGAGTGCCAAGCGGATCAATTCGGCGACGGCGACGAGCGTTGCCGCCACGTACGTCCATGCTGCCGCGTTGAGCACTTTGCGCGCACCCGACTCTTCGGTTGCCGTGACGATTCCGTGGCTCGTCAGTTCAGCCATGGCCCGTTTCGAGGCATCGAATTCGACTGGGAGTGTGACGAGTTGGAACACGACCGCCCCGAGCATCATGACGACACCGAGTTGGGCGAGGCCCATCGCGCCGAGCAAGAAACCACCTAAGAGAAGCGGGAACGACAAGTTCGACGTGATGTTCACGACCGGCACGAGCCGGTGACGGACACGCATCATCTTATAGTCGGTCGCATCTTGAATGACGTGGCCGATCTCGTGGGCCGCAATCGCAGCCGATGAGATTGTCGAGCCTTGATACACTTCACGTGAGAGACGGACGACTTTATTGACCGGATCGTAATGGTCACTCATTAGTCCGTCGACCATCTCGATGCGGACGTTGTTGACGCCGTTTTGTTTCATGATGAAGTCAGCGACTTGGGCGCCGGTGACGCCGCTTTGAATCGGTTGTTGAAGAAATTTTTTGTACGTACTTTTCACTCGCATCTGGGCCCATAATGGGATGAGCATAATCAGTGCAAGATAGAAAATATAGCCACCTAATGACATGTTCTCTATCACCTCTGCGTGTATTTGATACCCTGATTTTACATTCTTATGAACTTATTATCAAGTGAAGTGCGCAGGATGAGGTGGTATCCCATAAAAAAACATATTCCCGTCAACCAGAACGAACCGTAGCCGATCCAGGCGATATGCTCGGCGAGCGACGGATAGCGCGGCCATTGGCCGAGCACATAATCGACGACGTCATTGTGGACGACCCAGACGAGCGTCAAAACGAACGAACGAACCGTCCATGTCATGAACGGTGCATACAACAGCGCCTGGAACGCCATCGCTCCGTGCGACACCATCAGCATGACGGCCATGAGCACGGTGAACGTCTCGGCGTCCGGACCGAGTTCTCGCAAGAACAAGAGGTTCATGATGACGGCCCACACCCCATACTTGATGAGCGTCACGAAGGCGAGCGTCTCCATGAGCGGCGACTTCTTTCCGGCGAGCCATAGGCCGAGCACAATCGTGAAGAAGAGCGAGGCCGTCGGGCTGTCCGGTACGAACGGCCAATAGATGAGCGGCGTATCGCGAAGCTGGGGCTCATACCAGACGTACCCGTAGATCGTGCCGAGCAGATTGATGAGAAAGAGTAGTCCTAACACGAGCCGGTGTGTCAGGATCGGGCGCAACATATGTATCATTCGAGTATTCCATCCTTTTTTTCTTCATTGTAGCGCAACGAAACGAAAGTAAAAAGAAGTGTGGCCCGTTTGACGGGTCACACTTCTTGAACCAATCGTTTATTGGTTGTTTTCTCCGCCTTCACCGTATGAAGCGATGAATTCAGACATGGCTTGGAGGTCCTCATCCGAACCGTCCCATTGGCCGGCCGGCATCGTACCGACACCGTTGACCGCGATATCCGCGATCTCTTCGGCCGTGTACTGAGTGCCGACGAGTGCAGGAGCTGCTGCCCCGCCTTCTAGGTTCTGACCGTGACAGTTCACACATGACTGCGCCGAGTAAATCTCGTAACCTGGTGCGGCCGTATCGATTTCAGGGCCCTCGCCCGGTACTTCCAAGATTCCTTGTTCATGCACTTGATCCCAATGTGTCGTTTGAACCGATTCCCACGTCAAGTAGAAAATCGACAAGACGCCGAGAAGCATGAAGCTGATGGCGACCGGACGTTTCGCCGGACGGCGTTCGAGTCCTTGGTCGAGCCATGGTGCGATCAAGAGCGCCGTGAAAGCGACCCCTGGCAAGATGACCGTCCCAAGAAGAATCCAGTCCCCTGCTGCGAATTGGTATTTGAGCAATTGATACAAGAACAAGAAATACCAGTCCGGTAACGGAATGTAAGACGTGTTCGTTGGATCGGCGATGTTTTGGAGCGGTGGTGCCTCGACGATCGTCAAGGCGATGAATCCGATCAAGAAGACCGAACCGACCATCCACTCTTTCAACAAGAAGTTCGGCCAGAACGCCTCAGTGCGTCCTGGGTATTCAGAATAGTCTTTTGCAATATTTTGTTTCCGATTCGAGATTCCTACTCGAGAGTCGGTTACAAATTTCATCCCTTTACCGCGATGCATATCGTTTCTCCCCCTTTATATCTTCGAATCGGCTTATAGCGGTCCTGAAATCCCTTGTTTACGAATCATCAAGAAGTGGGCTCCGAGGAGTCCGAACAAGGCCGCCGGTAAGAAGAAGACGTGAATGGCGAAGAAGTTCGTGAGCGTCCGTGCGCCGACGATCTCACCACCGGCGAGAAGCGTCTTGGCAATGCCACCAATGACCGGGACACTCTCGGCAATTTGAAGCGTAACTTTCGTCGCGAACAACGCTTTCATATCCCACGGCAACAAGTACCCTGTAAGACCGAGCGCCAAGACGACGAAGAACAAGAGAACACCGACGACCCAGTTGAGTTCGCGCGGTTTCTTATACGATCCGGTAAAGAATACGCGGAGCGTATGTAAGAACAACATGACGATGGCGACCGATGCGCCCCAGTGGTGCATCCCACGAACGATTTGTCCATGTGCGATCTCGTTTTGTAAATAGTACACCGACGCGTGCGCGTTGATGATGTCTGGTACGTAGTACATCGTCAAGAACATCCCTGACAGAATTTGAATCACGATCGTGAAGAACGTCAGACCGCCGAAGCAATAAACAAATGCTGAAAAGTGATGGGCAGGGTTGACGTGTTCTGGAACTTCATGGTCAGCGATGTCGCGCCATAACGGCGTGATGTCGACGCGTTCATCGACCCAATCATAAATTTTTTGTAACATCGACTATTCCCCCTCTCACAACTGTGCGACTGGACTGCCCAAGTATAGGAAGCCGTCTTTTTCTTCTTTTTCGTAGCGTGCAAGTGGTGCAGTCGGAGGCGTACCAGGAATGTTCGTTCCATCTTTCTCATAGCGACCGAAGTGACACGGGCAGAAGAACTCTGTCGGTCGAGTCGGGTCTCCACCATATCCTACTTGACAGCCGAGGTGCGTACAGATCGGAGACAAGGCGATGATCTCGCCGCTCTCATCTTTAAATACCCACGCCGAAAGCGTTTCTTCAAATTCATACCAAGCATCTTGCGTTTGTTTCTTAAAGTCGACACGTTGCGGCTCAGTCGTGATGTCGTCGAGACTGATGACTTTTACTTTATCGCCCGCTCCCGATTTTTTTAAGACCGGATCGATCGCAAAGTTGACCATCGGACTGATCAATGTTGCCGCCATAAAGCCACCTACACCAGTCAACGTATACGTTAAGAACTGACGGCGTGTGACTTTTGACCCATTTTGAGCCATTTCGTTCCCCCCTCATTCGTGTGCATAACCCCATAATTCTTTATGCATTCTTCACAAAAATTTCTCACTCAACAAAATAGTATATCAATAAAACCTCCACGTCAACCGCTTCATGTCGCCATCCAACGGCTCGAAAGCTCGGTAATGACTTGCGTCGCAAAATTTTGAACCATCGTGTGCGACTGCTCGCCGGACATGCCTTTTAAAGCAAGCGGCGGAACAAACATAATCGGCAGTTCAGACGCTTTGAAACGCAAATCCGAGGAGATGAACAACACGTGGGAAAACCCAGAGGACACCGCCTTCGTGAGTACCGCTTCTGCCGTCGCCCGGCCAGCGTCCACGTCGACGTAACTAAGTGTCGGGCTGAGCATCGTCCGTCCCGACAGTTGCCGTTCGGTCTCAAGTGCCACCGCCTGAATGACTTCGTTCCCTTCGGCTTTTCGCACCATGTCCTCATCAAACGCCAGTTCGACGAGTGGGACGACGAGCGTGTCGACGTATTGGCGTTCTGTCAGCGATTTCATCGCGTCTATGCCATCGAACCTCATCTTCCTCCTCCTCTCCTCCAGACATACATCATCATCATGTCCATTGTAGCGTACCTACAAACGTTCCCTATGCGAAACTTATGAACGAAATGTGAAATTATTGTGTATTCCTACGTCATTAATATACCAAAAAACAAGCGCCGACCATAACGGAAGCGCTTGTTTTTATTAAAATAATTTTGAGGCTCGCACTTGATGCAGCTGACTCGTCAAATTGCGGAACAATTTCTCGTCACGCCGGTCGAGCGCCTTGTCGATTTCGACGAGCAGACGTTCTTCCTCGAACTGGGCGACCGAGGCCCGAATGACCGTTTGCGCGGACGTCGTCACTTCATCCTTAAGTTCGGCCACGGGTTCGAACGGGTTCAATTCAACGATGTCGATCCACATTTCGTCGATCATCATCCCTTGGAAGTTGAGCTCCACGTAGATGGCGCCGTCATGGAGCCGGATGTCGTGATACGCCTTCTCGGGATTGACCGTGATGAGGTCACCCCGGCGGTAACGGAACGGTTCCCCGTCAAAACCGTACGCCGTCATGATCAGGCTACGCGGTGAGACCGAGGCGTTCGTGACGAAATGAACGTTCCCGAGTTTTTCTGGATGTCTGAGCCAGTAGTCGATAATCCACTTGGCTTCTCGTTTGCGAAGCGTATGATGAGCGAGGAATCGCTTTAAGAACATCTTTTTCCGCTCGACCATATGACCCCATCTCCTTTGTATCGATTAATCGTGGTCCGTCAACCGTTCGAGCCGCTCCTCCAGAACTTGGCGGTCGTCGACATCGACGGTGAGCGCAAGCGTTTGCTCGAGCACTCGTTGCGCTTCGGCACGCTGTCCTTCTTCTATCAATAGTGTAGCCCATTCGATGGCAAATGACACGTCCTCTTTATAAACTTGCTCGATCGACCCGTATAACGTGACGGCTTGATTGTAGTCCTCGAGTTCATAGGCCGCCTTCGCTTTGTACCAGGTCATGAGCGGGGACGTCGAATGCTCTTCGAGCGTGTCGATCGTCTCGAGGACGGCCTCCAT
Source organism: Exiguobacterium sp. s5 (assembly GCF_018618075.1). Classification (NCBI taxonomy): domain Bacteria; kingdom Bacillati; phylum Bacillota; class Bacilli; order Caryophanales; genus Exiguobacterium; species Exiguobacterium sp. s5. The sequence goes on from NZ_JACSLK010000002.1 coordinate 53,584, forward strand.
GTCACCCGATTCGAATAAGACTGATAAGAGGAGCTCGGTCGCCTGGAGCGATTCCGGGTTCAGCGCGAGCGCTTCCCGGAGTTCCGTGACCGCCTCGTCCGTCCGCCCTTGCTTCAAGAACAGCTTCGCCTTCACCGTCCGCAACTCGTCGTTGTAGTCGTCACGGTCGATTCCCTGATCGATCACATCCAATGCCTCTTCGAAGCGGCCGAGCGCGTCGAGCGCTTCCGTATAGGGCAAGTAGAGCGACGTGAAGTCCGGGTCCATCGCCCGGAGTGACTCGAACTGCTTCACGGCGATTTCATCGCGACCGATGCGATGGGCGGTCATCGCGTGACCGAACACGGTATTCAAGTTGCGATCGTTTGCTTTCTCATACTCATCGAGCGCCTCTTCGAACGAGCCGATCATCGTGAGCGCCTCGGCGTAGTCCGCCTGATAGTCGAGTTCTTCCGGCAAGCGCAAGTGCGGCAGACGGGCATAGAGCGGGACCGCCTGTTCGAATGAACCGATCGACGCATACAATTCGGCTAGGCCATAGATGAGGAGCGGTTCGTCTGGATTCGCCTCAAGCGCCTCCATCAATTTCTTCACCGCGACCTCATCCAACCCTTGGGATTGATAGAGATCAGCGAGCAAGACGAGGCTGCGCATATGCGCTTCCTTGTCTGTCGTATCAATCTTTTCGAGGACGGCGATCGCCTCTTCTTCCCGGTCGCTGTCCAAGTAGGCCTCGGCGAGTGACAAGGCGACGTGCGGATTGCCCGCGTAGTCGACGTAGAGTGCCGCGAGTACGTTCACGGCCCGATCGGCGAGCCCGAGTTCGAGGTAGATGTCAGCGATGGCCAGACGGTCTTCATCCGACCCTTCCTTCTCGAGCGACTCGAGATGCATGAGGGCATGCTCGGTCTCACCTTTCTCGAGCATCTCAATAATATGATTCAATTCTATTTCGTCTAACATGTTTATAATTCCTCCTACCGGCTACTCGTATTGACGTTATTCTATCTCACGGCCGAGGCGTTGTAAATCGTCACGGAATCGTGGGTAACTTACATCAGCTGCCTCGACGTGTTCAATCGTCACACGGTCCGTCGTCAATAAGTCTGCGATTTGGAGCATCATCGCCAAGCGATGATCCCCGTGCGAGGAGACATGACCCCCGTGCAACCGGCTCGGATAGACGTCAAATCCGTCCTCGGTTTCGCGCACATCGACCCCGAGTGCCGAGAGTTCGTGCACGACCGTCTGAATCCGGTCCGTCTCTTTCACTCGGAGTTCGCCCGCGTCCCGGACCGATGACGGACTCGTCGCTTGCGACGCGACGAGAGCGAACAACGGCAATTCATCAATTTGGTGCGGGATGGCGTCCCCGTCCAAACGGATGCCGTGAAGTGTACTCGTCGACACTGTCACGTCGCCGACTGACTCTTCCCCGAGCATGCGAACGTTCGTCACTTCCGTCTTCACACCCATCCGTTCGAGCGTGCGTAAAAATCCGATTCGTGTCTCGTTCAAACAGACGTCGGTCGTCGTGACGCGACTGCCCGAGACGAGCGCCGCCCCGGCCCACCAAAAGGCAGCCGAAGATGGATCGGCCGGAACGGCCACCGTGGTCCCTTTGAGCACGGATGGAGCTAACCGGATCGTTCGGACACCGTCCTCTGCCGTGATGTCCAATTGCCCACTGAACAAAGGCAGCATGCGTTCCGTATGGTCCCGCGATAAGACGGGCTCGCGCACGATCGTCGGTCCGGTCGCACGAAGTCCCGCAAGCAGGACCGCTGACTTCACTTGCGCGCTCGCGACAGGCAACGTGTAATCGATGCCCGCCAGCGTCCGGCCGTGAATTCGGATCGGGGCGAACTCCCCGTCGAGGTCCGCGCCCATTTGTCGGAGCGGGTCCGTCACCCGACGCATCGGACGTTTTGAGAGCGAGGCGTCTCCGGTAAGCGTGAACTCCCCATCGTAACCGGCGAGAAGCCCTGCCAAAAGACGCATCGTCGTGCCCGAGTTCCCGCAATCGAGTTCGGCCGATGTGAGCGTCTTCGCCCCCGTGATGAGGAGGCGGTCCGGCTCTTCGATGATGTCCGCTCCTAACCGCCGAATCGCCTCGAGCGTCGACCGGCAATCCTCCCCAAGGAGTGGATCATAAATCGTCGTCTCCCCGGTCGCCATGGCCCCGAACAAAAGAGCGCGATGCGTGATTGACTTGTCACTCGGTACCCGTATGAATCCATTCAATCCCATGTCAAAACCACCCTTTCATTTGATGGAACGCTCCAGCGAGTCGCTCGGCCGTGACGCTCGCAACGGTCACCTCAGCGCCGAGCAAGACGAAGCGGATCTGGCCGTCCCGATTCTTTTTATCGTGTCCCATGCCTGCGAGATACGTGTCAAACGATTGCCAGTTGACCGTTGTGATGCCTTCCCGCTTCATGAATGAAGCGAGGGTTTCGGCCCGCTTCTCGTCGCCCGAGACGAGGAAGGCGTACACCATCCCGTAGAGAATCGCTTCCCCGTGCGACAACCGGTATGCCTCAGCCGACTCCAACGCATGGCCGAACGTATGACCGAAATTCAGCCACGCCCTCACGCCTTGTTCGCGTTCATCGGCCTCGACGACTAATCGCTTCACTTCGATCCCTCGTGCGAGCCATGTTTCCCAATCGAGCGGTCCTTGTGCCAAAGCCGTGAACAACTCGGCCTCGAACGAGTGACCGAGGACGTAACGTGACAGATAGGCGTGCTTAATCAATTCACCGAGCCCGCTCAAGACGTCCCGAACGGACAACGTCTCGAGACGGTCCACGTTATAGTGGACGCCCGCCGGTTGATAGAAGGCACCGATCGCATTTTTCGCGAGCGGATGGTTCACCGCGACTTTCCCGCCGACGGCCGAGTCATGCGCGAGAATCGTCGTCGGCACTTGTATGTAACGCACACCGCGCATATAGACGCTCGCTAAAAAGCCGGCTAAATCCCCGACCATGCCACCTCCGAATGCCACGACGAGCGTATCCCGGTCACAACCGCCCGTCAATCCGTCCGTGACGAGCCGTTCGATCGTGTCGAGCGACTTCGAGCCGTCACCCGGGCGGACGACCGACCAGACGACGTTCCGATGTTTATGCGCGAGCCGGTCCCGGAACGCACTTCCGTGCAACCGGTCGACCGTCTCATCTGTGACCACCCAGACGGTGGAGCACGAGAAGTAAGGGACGCGGTCGAGCCAGGCGTCCCCTCGTTCAATTGTGACGTCGTACGGGGTCGAGGCGTTCACATGGAGCGTCACCACGTCCGAATCTCCTCTCGGTATGCGGCGACACGTGACTGGATCCGGTTGACCGTGTCATGTCCGAACGTCTCGCATAACTCGCGGGCGAGCTCAAACGCGACGACGGCCTCCACGACGAGCGAGGCGGCTGGGACGGCGCAGGCGTCACTCCGTTCGATTTGCGCGAGAAACGGTTCTTTCGTGTCGATATCGACGGATTGGAGCGGTTTGTAAAGCGTCGGAATCGGTTTCATCACAGCTGTACAGACGATCGGCATGCCCGTCGTCATCCCGCCTTCGAAACCACCGAGATGGTTGCTCAGCCGCGTATAACCATCCGGGCCATAGGCGATCGGGTCCATGACTTCCGACCCTGGTCGATAAGCCATCTCGAACCCATCCCCGAACGCGACGCCTTTGATGGCGTTGACGCTCATGACGGCGCGGGCGATGGCCGCGTCGAGTTTTCGGTCGTATTGGACATACGACCCGAGCCCCGGGATGACGCCATGCACTTCCGTACAGACGACACCGCCGAGCGAATCACCGGCAGCTTTCGCCTCGTCGATTCGATGCATCATCGCCTGACCTGCCGCCTCATCCATCGTCCGGACCGGCGACGCCTCAATCGCGGCGTGCAACGTGTCGAGCGACTCGTATGAGGCATCGGCCTCGACCCCACCGATCACTTTGACATAGCTGACGAGCGACATGCCGACCGCAGCGAGCAGTTGCTTGCTAAGTGCCCCGACAGCGACACGGGCCGCCGTCTCTCGAGCGCTCGAGCGTTCGAGCACGTCTCGCAGGTCGCGATGGTCATACTTCAGTCCGCCGACGAGGTCGGCATGACCCGGCCGTGGCCGGACGACGCGACGCTTGATTTCAACATCCGCGTCGACCGGTTCGGCCTGCATGACGTTCCGCCAATGGGTATGGTCCTTGTTCTCGATCCAAAACGAAATAGGGGCCCCTGTCGTCACCCCGTGACGAATACCGGCCCTCACTTCGATTCGGTCTGATTCAATTTGCATGCGCCGGCCGCGTCCATAACCCGATTGCCGTTTGGCAAGCTCGTCATTGATTGCCTGCACGTCGACTTCAAGCCCGGCCGGCACGCCCTCGATGATGATCGAGAGTCCGGGACCGTGCGATTCTCCTGCCGTCAAATAACGCATGTGCGCCACCTCACTCTTCAAATTTTTCGTAGAAGAAACTTTGTTTCATCTTGTAGCCATACCGTTTCGGTTGAAAGATTTGCTCCGTGCCTCCGACGAAAAGGATCCCGCCCGGGCGAAGCGAACGGTGGAATGATTTATAAACTTTCTCTTTCGCTTCCTCGGTGAAATAAATCAAGACGTTGCGACAGACGATCAAATCAAAATTCCGCTCGTACACGTCGGCCAACAAGTTATGTTTTTTAAACGTCACCAATTTCTTGATGTCTTCTGTGATGTAATAGTCGTCCCCACGGCGAGTGAAATAACGCTGCCGAAAATCAGGGGGCAAGTCGACGAGCGCCCGCTCATGGTACTTGCCTTGCTTCGCTTTTTCGATCACCACATCATCTAGGTCCGTCGCCGTGATCGTGAACTGGGCGGGTGACAAATGTTTCGATAATAGCATCGCTAACGAGTACGGCTCTTCTCCGGTCGAACAGGCCGCGCTCCAGACACGCAATTTGCCTTGGCTTTTTCGGATGAGCTCGGGTAAGATATCCGTCTCAAGCTGCTGCCAGCGGACGGGGTTCCGATAAAACTCGCTCACGTTGATCGTCATGCGATCTAAAAATTCATCGTACAATCCTCGATCCGCTTCCATCGCTTTGAAATACTCGATGAACGTGGCATACCCTTTCTTCTCACGAAGCGCGATCATCCGCCGCTTCATCTGAGCCTCTTTATATAAATTCAAGTCGATCCCTGACTTCAAATAAAACTTTTTAACGAAGATGGCATAATCATTTATCACCAGTTCCAACCTCAATTCTTTCTCTTCTCCTAGATCATGTCGTGCCAAAACGAGTGAGAGCGCTTCAATCCCAATATAAAAAGGGACAGGAGGCCCCCGTCCCTTTTATCGTCATCAAACGTGTGATGCTTCAGTGGCGAACCAGAGTGACAATTCACGCTCTGCGCTCTCCACGCTATCTGAACCATGGATGACGTTTTGTGACATCGTCGAGGCCAAGTCGCCACGAATCGTTCCAGGTTGTGCGTCAAGCGGGTTCGTCTTCCCGATCATCAACCGAGAGACGGCGACGATATTCTCGCCTTCCCATTCCATCGCCACAACAGGACCAGACGTTAAAAAGTCGACTAGCTCTCCAAAGAACGGCTTTTCCTTATGTTCCGCATAATGCGATTGTGCAACTTCCACTGATGGTGTCAACAATTCAAGACGATTCAACGTATAGCCTTTTTGTTCGAAGCGCGAGATGATTTCCCCAATCAATCCACGTTTCACGCCATCCGGTTTCACCATTAAAAATGTTTTTTCCATTCCCCTAATCCCCCTAAATCGATATGTGTACCATGTACGTTATTAGTTTACACGGTCATCACCATTATTGAAAGGGTTTACAAGGTGCCGATTACCATTTTCGTTTCCCGATGTACTCGGCAATCTCGATGAGGGAGCGTTTGTCGGCCACGTCCGGTAACCCGTCAAGACGTCGGATCGCCCGGTTCACATAACGGTCGATCGTCCGTTGGCTCCGCTCGAGCGTCCCGTTGCGTTGCACTTCACGAACGAGCGTGTGCGTCAAAGCATAATCAGACGAATGACTGACTTGTTGCAACCGATCGAAAAATTCCGGATTTTCCGCTGAATAGAAGAGCGGTAGCGTTTTATGACCGTGTTTCAAATCTTCACCGACCGGTTTTCCGAGTTGGAAACTTTTTGCGGTGAAGTCGAGCAAGTCGTCCGTCATTTGAAACGCCATCCCGATATCATAGCCGAACAACCGCAGCTGTTTGACAACGTCAGGAGAGGCTCCCGAGACGACGGCACCAGCCGCACAACTCGTCTCGATCAACAGCGCCGTCTTGCGGGCGATGCGGTCGAGATATCGTTTCGGAGACTGGGCCCAGTCATATTGATCTTGGATTTGATTGATTTCCCCGACACAGATCAGTTCCATCGTATCAGCCATGATTTGCATCACGTCTGGGGAATCGATCTCAGAGACGAGCCGAATCGCTTCACCGAACAACGTATTACCGGTGTACATCGCGACCCGTTCATCGTAACGTTCCATGACGGTCGGTTTGCCGCGGCGCAATGTGGCGTCATCGATGACGTCGTCATGAACGAGCGAGGCCATATGAATCAATTCTAGACTCGCCGCCACTTTCGTCAATCGGATGTCTTTCGTCTGTCCGAATCCGGCGCTAAGCAGGACGAACGCCGGCCGAATCCGCTTCCCACCCGCGTCTAACAGTTGTTTCGAAGCCGCTTCGATGACCGGATGATCGGTTTGGACTCGCGTCGACAAGAACCGGTCAATCTGTTCAATCTCTCGGTTCATGTGGCGATAAAGTCGCTTCAAAGACATCGGTCACCACTTCTTTCCTAAGTGCATGGCACACGCACCGCCGGAGAACGCCTTCACTTCGACTTGTTCGAATCCTGCCGTCTCAAACATCCGTTTTAGTGTCAACCGGTCCGGGAATTGATCGGTCGATTCTTGGAGCCACTTATATTGATCATACGAGCCGGCAAACACTTTACCGAACAGCGGCATGACCGATCCAAAGTAAAATCGGTATAGCTCGCTGAAGAGTGGTGCCGTCGGTTGGCTCGTCTCGAGACAGACGACCGTACCACCCGGCTTCAACACCCGGTGCATCTCACGGAGCACCGTCATATAGTCCGGAACGTTGCGAAGACCAAAACCGATCGTCACATAGTCGAACGAGTGATCGCCGAACGGCAATGCCATCGCGTTACCATGGATGAGTTCGATCGTCGGATATTCTTCCACTTTCTCTTGTCCGACCGCGAGCATGTTCTCGGAGAAATCGAGACCTTTGACGACACCGGTATTCCCGGCCGCCTCGGCGAGTTGAATCGTCCAATCAGCCGTCCCGCAACAGACGTCGAGACATTTAGCCCCTGGGAACACTTGCATGCGACGCATTGTCGCTTTGCGCCACCATTTATGCAAACGGAAGCTGATGATCGAGTTCATCGTATCGTAGCTCGGTGAGATTGATTGAAACACGTCATATACTTTTTGCTCTTTTTCTTTCGGTTGCAATACGTAACATCCTTTCCGTTCTAAGCGACAGCGTGCGCCAGGAGCGTCGATAGCTGTTCTCGTTGTTCTTGGCGCAGTTCCGCCGCCTTTCGTTCGATGATCGTTTTTCCGTATGCGGTCAAGTAAGCCTGACCGATCACTTCAGAAAACGTTTTGATCAATCCGAAGTTCGCTTCCATCCACGTCGTGACAGGTACGTCTGCGTCTAACGCAAGTGTACATTTCGCCCCGTTGACGAGCTGAACCGTCCGGCCGAAGCGATTGCTATAGTCGGCAGGAAACAGGGCCAGAATTTTATAAAATTGAGCCGAGGCATAATCGCCGGCGAGCACTTTCAATTGCCGCTCGAGCGATCCGTTCGGACTATCCTTTACTTGATCGTGCAGTTCGAGCGCTTGGTGCGCAAAATACGTCGCAAGCACGAGCTGACGTTGTTGATTCGATTCGATTTCAATCATCTCGACCATCCAACGAAGTAAAGGCATGTCGACTGCGGGTACAATCTCGTGTCTCGTCAAATACGGATGGGTCATGCGTTCTTCGATTTGACGAGCAAGGTCGGTGACAACGGTTTCGTATGTCATCTGTTCCATGCTATCCCCCCTCGTCCTCTTCGTTGTCATTCTGACATAGTATAGCACATTTTTGTCACATTCACGCCATGTGAACTCGCTTTCCACCACAAAAAAAGCCGCCTTTCGGCGACTTATGTATTGCACATTATTTGACCGCATCTTTGAGCGCTTTACCTGCTTTGAAGGCAGGAACTTTGCTCGCCGGGATTTCGATATCTTCTTTCGTACGTGGGTTACGGCCTTTACGGGCAGCACGTTCACGAACTTCAAAAGTACCAAAACCGATCAATTGAATTTTATCACCGTTTTGGAGTGCTTCAGTGATAGATTCGAATGTAGCTTCTACAACTTGTGTAGCTTCTTTTTTCGAAACGTTGGCTTTCTCCGCAACTGCTTGGATCAATTCAGTTTTGTTCATCACGATTCACCTCCTCTCACAGGGAGTTTACGGGATTAATCATATCGTACAAACGTTGATATGACAACATTTTTTAAGTGAAAAGCCCATATTCGACCCGTTCCGACGATCAGTTGTTTAAAAACTCGACCTCACCTTGTTCATTAATCGTGTACCCTTGCGAATAAGCAGGGGCGAACGGGGAGTCATTATAGAGCAAATACCGAATGTCTTCCCCGACTTTCGGCTCTACATCCGTGTTCTCAAGGGCGGCTTCGAGGTCGGTCCGGTAATCGACAAATAATTGCCCGGTCCCGTCGACATAGATCGGCAACTCGGTATCGGTGTATGGACTCGGGACCGTCGGTTCTTCTGAGACGAAGATGAGGTCATAGTCGATCGTGAATTGATTCTTACCGACCGACCCGTCAAACGGAAATTTCCCTTCTTTGGCCCGAAAGGCGTTAATGTTCGTCTGTAACGTTTGCAACCGTTCGGTCACGCGCAAATCAATGAGCTTGACCGTAGGCTCGGTCTCGGCGTCGACAAGGACGTATAAGAACAAGCCGCCCCCTTCGAAACTGTTCGCCGGCGGATCGGCCAAATAACCAGGCACGAGACGGGCGAATTCGATCGGGTAACGCTCCATGAGAGGCGTTTCAGCCGGTTTCGTTTTGATTGGCAAGACACCGGTCGTCTCTTTGAACGAATCAACGGCCGTCTGGACCGATGTCAATTGATCTTCATACGGCACGTTATCGACCCGGTTCGAGTCCGGGAACATACATCCACTGAGCACGGTCGCCGCCAAAAGACTAGCGACCAACAAAATCCGTTTCACGTGTTATCCTCCTGTCGGTCCTGAAGCGACCACATAAATCATGATGATCGTTCCAAATAAAAATATGACGAATGCGATGACGCGGACGAGCGCCGCGAACCATCCCGATAGCTTCGTATGGCTGATTGCCACCATAAGCGCGGCGATGGCAAACGCTCCAATCCCCGCAAATGAAATCCACATCTTGATGAGTGACGGTGTCACGTCTATCCCCTCGACTTTCTCTTTAATTCTTTCTCCGTACATAAGTGTAGCAAAAAAAACAAAGGAACTGAACGAAAACGTCAGTCCCTTTGCTCTTCGCCGCCTTCGAAATGGAATACTTCTTCCATCTCATGCTTTTGCGGGCGTCTCATTAACTTTTGTACTTCATCATGCGGGCTCTTGCCTTCGAACAATACGTTGTAAAGGGCTTCCGTGATCGGCATCTCGACACCGGCTTCCCGAGCGAGCGTATGCGCCGCCTCACAGGCACGAACACCTTCGACGACCATGCCCATATGACCGAGCACGTCCTCGAGTTTTTCACCGCGGCCGATCGCATTCCCGGCACGCCAGTTACGGCTATGCTGAGACGTGGCCGTGACGATTAAATCACCAATCCCGGTCAATCCCGAGAACGAGGCCGGGTTGGCACCGAGTTTGACCCCGAGTCGCGCGATCTCGACGATCCCGCGCGTCATGAGGGCCGCTTTGGCATTATCGCCGTAACCGAGGCCGTCCGTCATCCCCGCAGCGAGCGCGATGATGTTTTTAAGGGCACCACCATACTCCGCTCCGATGACGTCCGAGTTCAAATACACCCGGAACTGATCGTTCGTGAGCAACTCTTGAATCTCATCGGCCACGTCCAAATCCTCGCAGGCGATCGTGATGGTCGTCAATTTACGGACCGCCACTTCTTCCGCGTGGGTCGGGCCGGTCAAAACACCGATGGCCCGGCGTTTCGCCGGATCGATTTCTTCGGCGATGATCTCCGACAGACGTTTGTGCGTCTTCGGTTCGATCCCTTTAGCGGCGTGGACGAGTACGGCCGGCTCTGTGAGAAGTGCGTTCAACTCACGAGACACCGGACGAATCGCCGAGCTCGGGACGACGAGGAACACGATGGAGCGGCCGGCGACCGCTTCTGCCAAGTCCGTCGTCGCTCGAATCGAGGTCGGTAACGGCGCATCTTTCAAATACGTCGAATTCGTGTGGTCGGTATTGATTTCATGCACATGCTCTTCTTCACGTCCATAAAGCAGGACGTCGTGTCCGTTGTCAGCGAGGACGAGTGATAACGCCGTTCCCCAGCTCCCTGCGCCGATGACAGCAACTTTTGCCATAGAAGGCACCCCCATTACTAGTTTTTCTGACGCGCCACGATATGAATCGGTGTACCAGTGAAGTCAAATGCGCGACGAATCTGGTTGTCTAGATAACGTTTGTACGAGAAGTGAAGCAACTCTGGGTCGTTGACGAACAACACGAACGTCGGCGGCTCGATGGCCACTTGCGTCGCGTAGTTGATCTTGAGTCGCTGTCCTTTGTCCGTCGGTGTCGGGTTCATCGCGACCGCGTCGACGATGACGTCGTTCAACACGCTCGTCGAGATCCGACGACGATGCGACTCGGCCACTTCCTTGATGACCGGAAGCAACGTCTGAAGACGTTTCGACGTGAGAGCCGACAAGAATACGATCGGCGCGTAGTCGAGGAACAAGAACTCTTTACGAATCTTCTCTTCCATCTTCTTCATCGTCTTATCGTCTTTGTCGACGGCATCCCACTTGTTGACGACGAGCACGATGGCTTTCCCCGCTTCGTGGGCGAGGCCGGCGACGCGTTTGTCTTGTTCGATGATGCCTTCTTCGCCGTCGATGACGACGAGGACTACGTTCGAACGTTCGATTGCCTTTTGGGCACGCATGACGCTATAACGCTCGGTTGATTCATACACTTTTCCGCGTTTACGCATACCGGCCGTATCGATGATGACGTACTCTTGTCCATCCCGTGTGAACGGTGTATCGATCGCATCACGAGTCGTCCCCGCGATATCCGAGACGATGACGCGTTCTTCACCGAGAATCGCATTCGTCAAGCTCGATTTCCCAACGTTCGGACGTCCGATGAGCGAGAACTGGATGACTTCTTCATTGTATTCATAGTCATCTTTATCTGGCGCCAAATCGAGAACTTTGTCGAGCAAGTCTCCAAGCCCGAGTCCGTGTGTCCCCGAAATCGGGAACGGGTCGCCGAATCCGAGCGAATAGAACTCATACATGAGTTCGCGCATCTCGAAGTTATCGACTTTGTTGACGGCGAGGACGATCGGTTTGTTCGAACGGAACAACAAGTTCGCCACTTCTTCGTCTGCCGCTGTAATGCCTTCGCGTCCGTTCACCATGAAAATGATAACGTCCGCCTCATCGATCGCAAGCTCGGCCTGGTGGCGCATTTGAACGAGAAGCGGCTCATCACCGACCTCGATCCCGCCTGTATCGATTAAATGAAACTTACGGTTCAACCACTCACCCGTCCCATAAATGCGGTCGCGTGTTACCCCCGGTTTATCATCGACGATCGACACGCGATCTCCGATAATCCGGTTAAAAATCGTGGATTTCCCAATATTCGGGCGGCCTACGATGGCCACTGCTGGAATTCCCATATAAACACCTCTCTAACTTTCATTCAATAACTGATCGTTTCTAATTGCAACTGTACTATCATATCACAGCGCTATTTCCGTGACCATACAAAAAGAAGCGGGAGTCTGGCTCCCGCTTGAACGACCGTCTTATTTAGAATCGTCCGAGGTCTCTTCTCCTGTCAATTCAGAGACAGAGAACCCTCCTTGGTCACTATACTCGTCAAGCAGCGATTGGTCCGCGTCTTCACGCGTCGAATCACTCGACTCGAGCGCACGCATCGAGAGTGAGATTTTCTTCTCATCAAGATGGACATCGAGCACTTTCACTTTCACGTCTTGGCCTTCTGACAACACTTCAGACGGCGTCGCGATGTGTCGGTTCGCAATCTGCGAGATGTGCAGCAAACCTTCGACTTGCGGCGCGACTTCGACGAAAGCACCGAACGTCACGAGACGTTTGACTTTCCCGTCGATCACGTCGCCCGGTTGAATTTTACCTTCGACCGATTCCCACGGTCCAGGTTGCGTCTCTTTGATCGACAACTTCACTTTCTCGTTGTCGAGGTCAAGTCCAAGCACTTTCACTTTGACTTTGTCTCCTTCAGTCACAACATCGCTCGGTTTCTCTACCCGGCTATGGGCCATTTCCGAAATGTGGACGAGTCCGTCGACGCCGCCGATATCGACGAATGCACCGAAATCAGTGAGACGTTGAACCGTCCCTTCGATGATTTGACCGACCTCGAGCGATTCGAGCGTCTCCGCTTTCTTCGCGCTCATTTCAGCTTCAGCAACCGCTTTATGCGACAAGATGACGCGATTTTTCTCGCGGTCAATCTCGACGACTTTAACCGTAATCGGTTTATTCAAGTAGGATGAGAAGTCTTCGACAAAGTGGTTTTCTACGAGCGAAGCCGGGATAAATCCACGGATACCGATGTCAACGACAAGTCCACCTTTGACCTTGTCTTTTACCATGACTTCGAACACTTCGCCAGATTCGAATTTCTCGACGATTTGATCCCAAGCTGCCTCGGCATCCACGTCTTTCTTCGAAACGACCACCTCTTCGTCCGTGACCTTTTTCACTTTGACACGGATTTCGTCGTTAACATGGAGTGATTCGTTTAAATCGTCTAAATGCATGCTTGATACTTCGCTGATTGGTAAAATTGCCTCGGTTTTATAACCGATATCGATCAACGCTTGTTTGTCCTCGATTTTGACGACAGTACCGGTCACAATTTGACCTCGATTAATCTCAAAATCAGGCATATCTTTCATTTCTTCGACCATTCCAACACTACCCCCTCACGATGAGTACAAAAAGGAACGCCCTAAGGCGCTTACACCTAGTATAAACTTCTTATAATTCGAAAGATTTGTCAAGGTGTTATCAGGTTAGTTCCTTTCCTGGCGCGAGATTAAACCTGAAATTAACGAACGTTCCGTGAATGCTGCATGTACAAATCACCGATCGTCGCCATAATCAAATCGGCCGCGGTTTGAGCACTCGCCTTCTCCGCTTTTAGCCCGCTCAAGTCGACTGGCTTGCCGATCACGACTTTAAGCTTCGAACGGAACTTATATGTGCCGATGATGGCTACCGGAAGCACCGAGGCGTCCGAGCGGAGCGCAAAGAACCCGACTCCGGCCTGGGCTTTGCCGAGCGTCCCGTCTTTCGAGCGTGTCCCTTCCGGAAAGATCGAGATGACCTCGTCTTCCTTCAACTTTTGCAAGACGACACGGAGTGCCTGGCGGTCGCCTTCTCCGCGTGACACAGGGATTTGACCAGCGCGGTTCAAGATATGTTTCAATACCGGGACTTCAAACAACTCTTTTTTCGCAAAGAAGCGGAGCTGGCGTTGTTTCGGCATCGCCCCGGCGAGAAGTACCGGGTCCCAGTTCGATTGATGGTTTGAACAGACGATCATCGACCCGTCGAGCGGGACGTTTTCCCGTCCGATATATTCGACGCGGAAACTCAACCGGCGAATGATATTGACGACGCCCACCGCGAGACGATACATGCCGAACGGCCCATTGTTGAGTGGTCTCATCGTTCAATCACCTGCTTCATCAATTGCTCGATCGCCTCGACGACCCCGTCGATCGACAGCTCGGTCGTGTCGAGGTAGTGCGCGTCGTCCGCTTGGCGAAGCGGAGCGACCTCTCGTTCCGAGTCGCGCTTGTCGCGGAGGGCAATCTCAAGCTGTAACTGTCCGAGGTCGCTCGGCAACCCTTTCGCCACGTTCTCTTCGTGGCGACGGCGGGCCCGTTCTTCGACCGTCGCCGTCATGAACACTTTCAAGTCGGCGCCTGGTAAGACGTGCGTGCCGATATCACGGCCGTCCATGACGATTCCGCCTTTACTCGCGAGGTCACGCTGTAAATCCATAAGGGCAGCCCGTACTTCCGGCTGGCGCGCGACGAAACTGACGTTGTTCGTCACTTCGCTCGTCCGGATGACATCGGTCACTTCTTCCGTGCCATCGAACACGCGTTGACCGTTCTCAGACGGGACGAGACGTAAATCCATCTTGTCGATCATCTCAGCGAGCATCGGACCGTCTTCGAGACCGACGCCGTCTTGAAGCGCGCGATACGTGACGGCGCGATAAATCGCACCCGTATCGATATAGACGTATCCTAGTTTTTTAGCGAGCGTTTTCGCGATCGTGCTCTTGCCGGCCCCAGCCGGTCCATCTAATGCGATTTGTAATGGTTTATTCATAAAAATTGGGTATCGGCTCATCCCGATACCCGCCTCCTCTCGGTCATTTGTTCCGAGAACATCATACCAGTTTTTTATCGTGAAGAAAATACGGAGCCGGTCCGTTTTCTCGCTTCGAGCTGGGCTCGGAAGCAATAACGTAAAATCGTCTCCTGGTCCCGGTGTGATAACTCTTCAAAGCAAAGCGACAACTCTTGTTTGGCCATCTGTTCATGGATGCGGACGAGGCGGCTCTTGACGCGGAACGTCTGCGGCACGCCCCGGTCATCATTAATATGGAACGTGACGATCATCGACTCGTCGACCGCGACCGGGGCTCGATTGGCCACGATTCGCATACCGCCGGCCGACACGTCGAGCGACGTCGTCTCAAACGACGGGAACGCCTGGCCGTCCTCGGCGGATACGGTCACATTGATCATTTCAGGGACACGTAAATATTCACGGCGCTGCACGCGCTTGATTTTCTTTTCATCCGGCAACGCGAAGGCGTAGCGAAGCGTCAGTTGCGCATCGCTCACCCGTCTCGTCACGACCGTATCAAACGCATAGAGCTGCTCTTCTCCTACGAAGAAATAGACACGCATCGATTCGTCCTCGTGCAAGAAAAACGTCTTTAAGGTATCCGTCTCACTCGGGGACTCGATCCAGACGACTTGGTCGTTGATAGCCGCGATTTTTGTCTTTCCTTCTTTTCTCCCTTCGACTTCTACCCGTAACTCTTGTCCTACTTTTAACATGAAACGATTCCCCTTTTATTCTATTTGTACTGGCGATGGTTGGAGCGATTGGCGGTCCGCACGAGCAAAAGCGCGACCATCCAAAGAACGACGATGTAGACGACAGCCGGCACTTTGTTCATCGGTTCGACGAGCAAGATATAGTCGAACATGCCATGCAACAATGTCGCCGCCATGACGGCCGTGAACAGCCAGAAGCGCTCATGGGCGGAATGTTTGGCCCGGCCGAGGCAAAACCCCATCACGACAGCGAAGAGCGCATGCCCGCTCACCGGCAACACAGCACGCCAAATGGCGATTTCAATCGAGTCGTACACCCATAAATATAGAAAATTCTCTAACGTGGCAAAGCCGAGTGAACAGGCGACCGCATAGAGAATCCCGTCGTAGTAATCATCAAAGACTTTATGTATGTATATTGTATAATAAATCATGAACCACTTAAAAAACTCTTCTAATAGCGCGGTGGCCACGAACGCCTTCCAAAACGGGCCCACGAGCACCCCTTCTTCCACGAACGCATACTGCACGAACATGATCGGAAAGACGAGAATGGCCCCGGCGACGAACGAACGGATCACATAGCCGAGCGGTTCCGCTTCCAATTCATGCCGGAGATAGAAGTAGGAAAGAAGGGCGAACCCTGGCGCAACCGCAGACAAGGCGATTGCAATCATGATGCATCTCTCCTTTCTCACGTTAAGCATACACTGAAATAGAGGAAAGAAAAAGTAGGTCGCACCTAGAAATTGGAAGAAACGAACAAAAAAGTTGGAGGTCTGTTTATGAACCATTTATTACTGATCCACACCGGCGGCACAATCGCCATGTCTCAATCGGGGTCGGGACATGTCATGCCGAGCGAAGTCAATCCGATCGACGCGACGTTACCGAAAGCGACGGACATCGCGAATATCACAACGAAACATTTCTCGAACATCCCGTCGCCGCACATGACGCCCGAGAAAATGCTCGAGCTCGCCCAGTTCATCAATCAACAATTGACACAAGACACGTACGATGGGGTCGTCATCACTCACGGGACGGACACACTCGAAGAGACGGCCTACTTCTTACAAATCACGCTTGGTGCACCGGTACCGATCGTATTGACCGGAGCGATGCGCTCGTCAAACGAGGTCGGCTCGGACGGCGAATTCAATCTCATCACGGCGCTTCGGGTCGCCCAAAGTGATGTGGCACGCGGCAAAGGCGTGCTCGTCGTCTTCAATGGTGAAATCCACTCCGCGTTTAACGTCACGAAGACGCACACGTCCTCGGTCGACACGTTCAAATCGGTCCACTTCGGCAACGTCGGTATGGTGACGAAAGATCACGTCCTCATTTATAGTCAGCCGACGACAAAACAACCGAAAATGATTCCATCGATCACGAAACGGGTCGCGGTGCTGAAAGTCGTCGCCGGGATGGAGCCGGACCTGCTCGAGGCGGTGCTCGCGCTCGGCTATGACGGGCTCGTCCTTGAAGTACTCGGGCAAGGGAATGTCCCACCGTCAATCGTCCCCGCGCTCGAGATGCTCGTCGAACGGATGCCGGTCGTCATCGTCAGCCGTTGTTTCAACGGAATCGTGCAAGACGTGTACGGCTACGTCGGCGGCGGCCAGCAACTGAAAGAGATGGGCATCATCTTCTCGAACGGTCTGAACTCACAAAAAGCGAGACTTCGCCTCCTTGTCGAGCTCGAGGCGGGTTCGTCCCAAGCGGTCATGGAACATAGCTTCAGCTTCCAACAGTGAGTTGGCGGCTTGCCAACCGTTTCGTCCTTCCATACAATGAGGGATGAGGTGATTTCATTGAATAAACATGCTATCGTCGTCGGCGCCGGACCATGCGGACTGTCGGCTGCAATCGAATTAGAACGGATCGGCATCTCGTGCACGGTCATCGAGCGCGGCAATATCGTCGATGCCATCTATCGGTACCCGACCCATCAAACATTTTTCTCTTCTGCCAGCTTACTCGAAATCGGGGATATCCCGTTTATCTGTAAAGATTTGAAACCGCGTCGTCAAGACGCGCTCGTCTACTATCGGGAAGTCGTCAGCCGGACCGGTCTCGACGTCCAACCGTTCGAGACGGTCGAAACGGTCGCGCGTTCCGAGGACGGGTTCATCGTTCGGTCACGCCATGATCGCGACGGCGTCAAAGAACGCCGAGCCGATTATGTCATCTTGGCCACCGGGTATTATGGCCGTCCTCGTACGTTGGACGTCCCAGGTGAAGAGTTGCCGCACGTCACGCATTATTTCAAAGAAGCGCATCCGTTTTACCGACAACGTGTGACGGTCATCGGCGGAAAGAACTCCGCGGTCGACGCGGCCATCGAGCTCGAGAAGGCCGGTGCCCACGTCACGGTACTCTATCGCGGGGACGGCTACAGTCCGTCTGTCAAACCGTGGGTCCTGCCGACGTTCGACTCGCTCGTCCGTCATGACAAGGTGCGACTCGAGCTCGAAGCGGAGATCGTTCGAATCGAACCGCATCACGTCGTCTATCGTCAGCATGGTGAAGAACATCGGCTCGAGACCGACCACGTCCTCGCCATGACGGGCTACCTGCCCGACCATGGGCTGTTCGCCGATGCCGGGGTCCAAGTCGATGAGGAGACCGGTGTGCCCTCGTTTGACGAGACGACGTTCGAGACGAACGTCGACGGCTTGTTCATCGCCGGTGTCGTCGCCGCCGGAAATGACGCCAATAAGATCTTTATCGAGAACGGCCGCTTCCATGGCCAAGCGATCGCCGAGACGCTTCGGGAGCGTAACGGTGTGACAACGTAATCGACAAAAAGAGGGAGAACCTGGCGCCAGGTTCTCCCTCTTTTTGCTGTTTAATTATACCCAACCGCGGAAACGCGATGCTTCCGCCATCTTGCGTACACCGACCATATAGGCGGCGAGACGCATGTCGACTTTACGGGCCGATGACGTGTTATACACCGTATTGAACGAGTGGACGAGCACTTTCTCAAGCTTCTCTTCCACTTCCTCTTCCGTCCAATAGTATCCTTGATTGTTTTGAACCCATTCGAAATACGAGACGGTTACCCCACCGCTCGAAGCGAGTACATCCGGGACAAGCAGGATGCCGCGCTCTGTCAAGATGCGGGTCGCTTCGTTCGTCGTCGGTCCGTTGGCGGCCTCGACGACGATGGACGCCTTGATGTTGTCGGCGTTGTCTTCGGTGATTTGGTTCTCGATCGCGGCCGGGACCAAGATGTCGCAGTCGAGTTCTAACATTTCTTTGTTCGAGATCGTGTTCTTGAAGAGCGTCGAGATCGTCCCGAACGAATCTCGACGATCGAGAAGATACGGGATATCGAGCCCGTTCTCATCGTGGATCGCACCATATGCATCGCTGACGGCGATCACTTTCGCCCCGGCGTCATGCATGAACTTCGACAAGAAGCTACCAGCATTCCCGAACCCTTGGACGACGACACGCGCTCCTTTCAATTCGATCCCACGGCGCAGCGCCGCTTCCCGGATCATGATGGCGACACCTTTTGCCGTCGCCGTCTCACGTCCATGCGAGCCACCGAGCACGAGCGGTTTACCAGTGATGAAGCCCGGCGAATTGAATTCATCGATGCGGCTATACTCATCCATCATCCACGCCATGATTTGCGAGTTCGTGAACACGTCCGGCGCTGGGATATCTTTCGTCGGTCCGACGATTTGACTGATGGCTCGGACATAACCCCGGCTCAATCGTTCGATTTCACGGAAACTCATCTCACGCGGATCACAGACGATCCCGCCTTTACCGCCACCGTATGGAAGGTCGACAATTCCGGCCTTCAAGCTCATCCAGACCGACAACGCCTTCACTTCGACCTCCGTCACGCTCGGGTGGAAGCGAATCCCACCTTTCGTCGGTCCGACCGCGTCATTATGTTGCGCCCGGTATCCTGTGAAAATCTTTGTCGATCCGTCATCCATACGTACCGGGATGCGGACGGTCAACATCCGAAGTGGCTCTTTCAAGAGCTCATACATCTCTTCTGGATACCCGAGCTTATCAAGCGCCTCGTGTATCACTTCTTGTGTCGATTCAAGGATGTTTTTTCGTTTTTGATGACCTTTTTCTTGATCCGTAATCATGAAGGTTTCCTCCCCTAAATTGTCAATTCTCCCCCAAGAATCAACCTCGTATTCGTTTAAAAGTATAGCTGATACGCGCCCAATTTGAAAGGCTTTTACAAAAATAATGAAAGCGTTTTCTAAAATGAAAAAAGAAGGGGGAGTTCCCTTCTTACTTTTCTAGTGCCAGTTCGATGAATCGCTCTAACAGCTCACCGTACGAGATCCCGACGGCCCGGGCGCTGTCCGGGAACAAGCTGAGCGGTGTCATACCCGGAAGCGTGTTCGTCTCTAAAATATAAGCGAGCCCATCTTCAGAGACGAGGAAGTCCGAACGAGAATAACCGCTGCAACCGAGGGCACGGTGCGCTTTGATGGCAGCCGTTTGAACTTCTTCAGTCAACGCGTCCGGCAACTCGGCCGGACAAACGTGAATCGATCCACCTTCTGAATACTTCGACTCATAGTCATAAAATTCATTTTTCGGGATGATCTCGATGACCGGGAGTGCGGCCTCAGCCCCGTGATTCCCAAGGACGGGTACCGTCAACTCACGGCCTTTAATATATTGCTCGACCAAGACAGCCGTATCGCACGCGAACGCTTTATCAATCCCTTCACGGAGCATCGCTTCGTCCATCGCGATCGTCAATCCGTTCGATGACCCTTCTTGGGCCGGCTTGACGACACATGGAAACTCACTGCCCCACTCGACGATTTTTGCGTCGATGTCGTCGCCCGACTCGATGAGGACGTCACGGGCGATGCGAATGCCGGCAGCGGCGAAAATAATTTTCGCACGGGCTTTGTCCATCGCGAGCGCTGATGCCAAAACGCCCGACCCCGTGTACGGCAATCCGGCCATCTCTAAGAGCGACTGAACACGGCCATCTTCGCCGTATTTGCCATGCAGGGCGCTGACGACGACGTCGGCTTGAAGCGTCAACAGCTCATTGGCCCGGTCCGGGTGAAAATCAATCGCCACGACGTCGTGACCCCGTGCTTCGAGCGCTTCAATCATTCCTTTACCACTCGTGAGCGACACTTCCCGCTCACCTGATACACCACCATATAATACCGCGACTTTCATCAAATCTCTCCTTCGGCTAACTTCTCAAAAATTCAAGTTTTATCATACCATGTGTCGGCTGAAAACAATAGAAACAGAACAGTAAAAAAGCCGTACTTACGCGAACGTATCGTACAGCTGTTTCACGGCTTGTTCAGTTTGAATCGTCTTGCCATACTCCATCATGACGTAAGGGCTGACGGTCGTCGTGCGGCCGTATTCCGACAAGATGGCGGCCAACCGCTCTTCGACGTCCGGTTTGAGCACTTCGACGAAGTGTAAATAATAGTGTCCGTCATAATGGTAGAGCGCCCCGCCCTGCTCCGTATCCTGCATGTGCGGGAACAAACGGACCGAGGCGTTGATGACGTCCTCGATATCATCAAACTGATAAATCAGATGATGAATCACATCGATCGTCAAACGGATCTCGACTTGTTCTTGATCCGCATCCGGGACGGCTGCCTCGACTTTTTGGACGTCGATGACGAGCCCATCACGGGGAAACATTGTCACGTTCAAGTCGACGGTGCCTTGGGGCATGAAACCGAATTCCGCTTCCGCCGTCTCGAGCAATTCCCGCCACAAGTCTTGACCACTCTCGCCAACGATCGTATCGATGGCAATCCCTCGAATCGAAAGGTCACTCGCCGTCAAATATACCCTTAAATGTTCTTTAGTTTGCTTTTCAAATCTCAAACGAAAACCTCCAAAGATTAATCAATCCTACTTTATAAGCTACTCTCGTTTGTGCAACCTGTCAAATAGTTGACAACCACTCGGTCCATGCTTCGGGCGTATCTCCAAGGAAGGCCGACTCAAACTCGGTCGCGTGAAGGCTGACGGCATATCCGCCGGCCCCGATGACGAGATCGGGATGATCCGCTTGGATAAATCGCATCGCCTCTTTCAGGTCCTCGAGATGTTCCGTCAACGTGCAGGAGAAAATCAAGCACTTGGCGTCGATATCGTGCAACGCCTCATTTAAATCCTCTTTCGGGAAGCCCGCACCAAGGAAAATCACGTCGTATCCATATTGACGCAAGTAAAGCGTCACGAACAACAGACCGATCTCGTGCATCTCGCCCGGGGCACACACACAAATGATCCGCGGTAAAAATGGGTTCATCGGCATCTGCAGCGAGAGGGTCGACAATCGGGCCCGCAAAAAAGCGGTCGCAAAATGCTCATGCGCGATCGTGATGTCCCCATTCTCCCAACGCGTCCCGATCTCCATCAACAACGGACCAATGATATCTTTCGTGACCTTCTCAAAACTGAACGTATTAAAGGCACGATTGATCAAATCGTGCGCCTTGCGTTCGTCAAATGAAAGTAACGCCTCGAGCAACCCGTCCATGAGCTCCTCGTCATAGAGGCGGGCAGGCTTCGGCTTCGGGGCTTCATGAAGTTGTTGAATCGCTTGGGAAACGGTCAAGCCTTCCCGTTGTTTTTCAACGACCCATTTAATCTTTTCGACGTCTTGGTCGGAATACAATCGGTGGCCGGATTCGGTCCGGCTCGGCACGATGAATTGATAGCGGCGTTCCCACGCTCGAATCGTCGTCGGGTTGACCCCGGTGAGCGACGCGACCGTCTTAATGGAGTACTTCGGCACAGCAGCCCCTCCTTTCCTACAAGTTCTTCTTATTTAGTATAGACCCATCTGAAGCGCTTTACCTGTTTTATTGTGCAATTCCTGTGAGAAATTGGTGAGATTGTGCGATTGGTTCGACAAAACAAAGATTGCTCATAAAAAAATACGACGTCCCCGTCGTATTGTCAGAAAAATATTGTATGACGACCTATATATAAAAATACGAGAATAATGGCAAACATCGTCAATGTCAGCATCATAGCGAGCGGCCGTTTCAGCCAATTGTCGTTCAATTTTTCTTTCCGCTCATGCTCTTGTCGTTCAGCGCGAGACGGCAACGTGTCCACCACTTGTTCACGAAGTGAGTCCGCTTGGTTCCGATGTCGCAACGTGTGCCCTCCTTTACCTTTTTTATCATTTTACTATGATATCAATCAAAGGAGAAGATACGAGATAAACGATGTTTCCAATCTGTCACATTTTTAGACACAATTTGAACCGACGGCGGGAACACAATCTCCCCACAGACATCGCAACAATCGGCTTGTTTGACCGGTTGTTCCGAGAAATAGTTCAACAAGTAATCACGCCGGCACGTCTTGATGAGGGCGTAGTCCATCATCTGTCCGAGCTGGCGATAGCGGGCCCGCTTTCTATCTTTTACCCAATCAATCGCCTCGGCAAGCGTCCGCTCGGCGAGCATCTGGTTCAACAATCCCCAAACCGGGTCTTCCTCGTTCAACCGCAAGAGACGCGGCAGTTGGGCCAGACTCGTGCCGTTGTCGCGTTCCAAATACGCGAGACGGATGTCTTTGTCTTTCGGATATTGTTGGTCGATTAAAAACTGTTGAATGCGTTCGTCGCCTTCGGCATAGAGCAAGACGGCAAATGCGGGTTCGCCGTCTCGTCCGGCACGCCCGATTTCTTGCATGTACGCCTCGAGCGTGGCCGGGATTTGATAATGGATGACCGAACGGACGTTGTCTTTATTCACACCCATCCCGAACGCACTCGTACATACCATGATCGCGACTTCATCTCGCAAAAATTGCGATTGCACGAGCCGGCGGTCCTCAGTCGACATGCCACCGTGATAAAACAAGGCGTCGTCAAGATGAAGCGCGAGTGCTTCGGCTTCACGCCGTGTCGCCGTATAGATGACGGCCGGTTTCGGGACGTCATGGACGAGCTCGCTCAACCGCCGCATCTTGTCCTCGGACTCGAGACGTTCGACGATGAGTCGAATCTCAGGCCGGTTTGCCGAATGGACGAACTGCGCCGGCGAGAACAACGCCAACTTCTCGATGATATCCCGTTTCACCGTCTCCGGGGCCGTCGCGGTGACGGCCATGCACTGCGGGCTGCCGAGTTGTTTACGCAACTCGCCTAGACGGGCATACTCGGGTCGAAACTCATGGCCCCACTGCGAAATACAGTGGGCCTCGTCGACGACGAGCATTTGAATCCGCGTCCGAGCGAGCGCCCGCGTCACGTGCGGCACGGCGAGTTGTTCGGGCGATAAATATAAGAAGCGATAACGCTTCAAATGGTTCAAGATGTCTTGTTTCTCCTCGAGCGTCTCCATCGATGTCAATCGCGCCACTCCCCGCTCGCCCCGTTCACGGATGTGGAGCATCTGATCTTCGATTAGCGACAAGAGCGGTGACACGATGATGGTCAGCCCGTCATTTTTAAGATAGGACGGGAGTTGGAACGTCAACGACTTGCCCGCTCCGGTCGGCATGATCGCCAACACGTCCTGGCCGTCGGCGACCGCTTCGATCACATCCCGTTGACCGGGACGGAAGCTGTCGTAGCCGAACACCCGCTTCAACGTCTTCTCAAACAAATGTCTCACCTCGTTTCAATCTCGCGAACACCAATCGGATTTGATAGTAACTGATCCCGTCGATTTGTTCAAAAATCGGCTTGAGCGCCCAGCTCGACTCGTCACGCAACTGCTCGACTTGCTTGATTTGCTCGAGCGGAACAAATTGGTCGAGCGGGAACTCGTCTAAATACATCGCCATCTCGACGACGTGGTCTTCAATCGTACTCGTGCGCAACCGTCGCTGGGACTGGACTTGTTGGAACGTTCGACCAGCCGAAAACTGCTCATACGACTCGCGCGCCGACAACGTCATCCGCTCGCTCGACAAGCCGTGCGCGAAGCCAAGCAACTTGGCATCCCTTGGCAATTTCCACAGGAGCGCATTCCACCCGGCCAAAAAATAGAGCCGCGCCGTGCGCCCATCGACATCGAGAAGCGAGGCGATTTGTTCATACGTGTATCCTGTCTCGAACGCACCGGTGAACCGATAGACGACGGCGGTCGCGTACGGGTCCCCCACTTCTTCAAGCGCCGTTTCAAGCTCCTGGTGAAAGCTGTGGATCAGCGGTTGCCACTCCCGCTCGGTCCGGACGATCTGTTTGACCCAGCGTTCGGCCAACCGATCGGCCTGCACCGGATAGAACGTCCGCTCATGCTCGAGCGACATGAACGTCTGGACGAACAAACTGAGCCGCTTCCACGTCATCGTCGTATAGTCCCGATACTCACCGCCGAGACGGTCGAACAGCTCACTGACCGCCTCCGGCGAAGCGAGCATCTTGCCGGCCTCGGTCAACGTGAAGCTCGAACGGTTGAGCCAGCCTCGCTTCTCGAACGAGGCGAGCAGTTTCTCATAGTCGTACTTCGTATAGGGGAACAATCCGAAAATTGGTTCCAAGTCATAAAAAAAGGCATCTTGCAGTGTCGTCGCCGAACGTTTGCCGTTCAACACATGAAACAAACTGCGCTCGCTGCGCTCCCCTTTCAAGCGCTCAATCGAAAGCAACAACACCCCGTCCGCTAAATGAACCATCGTTCCACCTCCTCGGTCAAAATTATGCTTCCAAAACGTTATTCGTTTCCTCATTGAAATATTTGGGTATGTAGACTACAATTACTCATAGTCAGTAGAAAATCATTTCTATGCAGAGAGACGAAACGTATGGAGGGTTACAAATGGCAAAATTTACGATTGTTGATAAAGATACATGTATCGCATGTGGGGCCTGCGGAGCAGCCGCCCCAGACATCTTCGACTATGACGACGAAGGCCTCGCGTTCAACTTGATGGACGACAACACGGGCACGATCGAAGTCCCGGACGAATTGTATGAGGACTTGATGGACGCGTTCGAAGGATGCCCGACCGACTCAATTAAAGTCGCGGACGAATCGTTCGATGGCGACGCACTCAAGTACGAATAAGAGAGACATGTGTGCCTGAAGGGCGCACATGTCTTTTTTTATCGCGTCGCTTTCCGGAAACCCGCTTCACGCGCCTCTTCCTCTGTACAGAACATCTCTTCTGGGATCGTTCGCTCATAGCTCGCCCCGCCCGGAACGTGATAAATCTTCTCTCCGTCCCGATTGATATTCCCTTTAATGTCACATCCATCCGTGTCACGTTTCGGCTGGGCCGGCTCGGTCGCCTCATGGTCGAAGCCGTTGCCGGTCACGTAGTCCTCAAGACTCCAAATCCCGAGCAATTCCTGACGCGCGGCCTGCTCGACCTCCCGAAACGCATCGACGTGTTGCGTGTTCGGCGCGTATACATAGGCGACACGCGCCAACCCGCGGCGCAACAATTCCTCGTTCAACATCGCTTCGTCATACCAGACGTAGGCGAGTGTCCGTTGATAGCGATCGTAGCGCCCGACGTCATACTCGAGTGTGATCGTATCTCCTTCTGGCAGCCAACGCTCGACGAATGATTTCGCATCCTCTCCGAACGGTTGGACCGGCAGCGTCGGATGGCTCGTCTCTGGCGTATCGACGAGCAAGAGACGAATCGATTCGGTCGCTCCGTTCTCAAACTCGACTTTGAGCGTATCTCCGTCGATGACGCGGTCGAGCGTGACCGTCTCGGTCTTGCCGAGCGGCCGTGCGACTTGTTGCGCGACCGACGCCGACGGAAAATCGGCCTCGAGTTCGACGAGCGATTCTGGCGGGTCGATTTGTTCGGCGAACCAGTCATCGACGGAGCAGCCCGCGAGCGAAACGCTCAGCACGACGGCGATCAGCAGTTGCCACCATTTTTTCAATTATCTCACCTCTACACCAGTATAACAAAAAAGGTTGTTTGACTTAAGCGTCAAACAACCTGGATGAAATGGACATTTGTCCTTTTGATGATTAGCGTTTCCCTTTAATATATGGGATACCGACCGATTTCGGTGCATCCGCACGTCCGACGACACCTGCGAGAGCAAGGATCGTGAGCGCATACGGCGCAATCAAGAGCAACACTTGCGGCACGTTGCTGATGACCGGCAAGTTGCTACCGATGATCGACAACGCTTGGGCGAATCCGAAGAACAGACCGGCACCGAGCGCGCCGAGCGGATTCCACTTCCCGAAAATCATGGCGGCGATGGCCAAGAAACCTTGACCGACGATCGTCGTCCCGCTGAAGTTCGTCGTGACGGTGACAGCGTACACTGCACCAGCGAGTCCGCCGAACGCTCCTGAGAGCATGACGCCCATGAAGCGCATTTTCGTGACGTTGATCCCCATCGTGTCAGCCGCCATCGGGTGTTCCCCGACCGAACGGAGACGAAGACCGAACGGTGTCTTGAAGATGACGAACCAGACGACGAACGCGAGAATGATCGCAATGAACGACGTGTACTGCACGTTGATGAAGAACATGCGAAGCACCGGGATATCCGATAGAATCGGAACGTTCTCTTTGGCAATCCGAAACTCGATGAAGTCGGTCTGCCCTTTGTTGTAAAGCACACGGACGACGAAGATGGCGAGTCCGATCGCGAGCATGTTGATCGCGACCCCGAGTACCGTCTGGTCAGCCCGCCAAAGGATGGCCGGCACCGCCAAGAAGAGCGAGAAGAGCGCACCGACGACCATAGCGACCAAAAGTGAGATCCATGGACTGAGACCGCCCAGCCCCATATCTGTCAACGTGAGCGTCGTGATAATTCCTGTCGCAGCACCGATGACCATGATGCCTTCTAAGGCGATGTTGACGACACCCGAACGTTCACTGAAGATGCCGCCGAGCGCCGCGATGATGAGTGGAGTCGCATAGGCTAAGGCAACCGGCACGACGATGTAGAGGACTTCTAAGAAGCTCATTTTTTCTCCACTCCTTTCTTACGATTTCCTTTGAATTTGTCAATCACGTAGTTAAAGGCGTAACCTGAAGCCACGAAGATGACAATCGCGGCGATGATGACTTTGACGAGCTCAGATGGGATGTTCGCACCGAGCTGCATCGCGAGTCCGCCGATATTGAGTCCAGCGAACAAGATAGCTGCCAAGACGACACCGACGGCCGTGTTCGCACCGAGGAGCGCGACGGCGATCCCGTCAAAACCGACTCCGGTGAACGAGGCGCTGAGCGTCATGCCGTTGAACGTACCGAGACCTTCCATCGCCCCTGCGAGTCCTGCGAACATACCCGAGATGACGAATGAGAGAATGATGTTCCGGTTGACGCTCATTCCTGCGTACTGCGATGCGTGTTTGTTGAAACCGACGGCACGAAGCTCATAACCGAGCGTCGTCCGTTGCAAGATGTAGTAATAGACGATCGCTGCGAGCACGGCGATGAGGACACCCCAATGCAAGCGCGAGAACGTCGTCAATTCTTGAAGCATCGGTGACGCGAGCGACGCCGAATCTTTAATGGATTCGGTGCGTTCGTTCGTTACCCCGATGACACTGCGCAAAATCGCGTTCGTCGTGTAGAGCGCGATATAGTTCATCATGATCGATGTGATAACTTCGTGGACGTGGAACTTGGCTTTCAAGAAACCAGGTACGAACGCCCAGAGCGCTGCTGCGAACATGGCCGCGAGAAGCGCGAGCGGCAAGTGGATGAACATCGGCAAATCAAAGTTGATCCCGACATACACCGCTGCCACCCAGCCAATCAACACTTGGCCTTCGACCCCGATGTTGAAGAGGCCGGTCCGGAACGCGAACGCGACCGCCAAACCTGAGAAGATGAGCGGCGCTGCGGCGCGAAGCGTCTCACCAATTGCGTACGGGCTGCCGACCATGCCTTCAAACAGTGACGAGAACCCTCGAATCGGGTCATAGCCACCGATGAGCATGACGATCGCCCCGACGAGAAGTCCCATCAAGATCGACAAGAGCGGGATGAGCAGTCGATTAAATCCTAGTTTATTCATACTGTTTCTTCTCCTCTCTTACCGCCGGCCATCAAGAAGCCGAGTTCTTGCTCCGTCGTCTCTTTCGGATCACGGATTCCGACAATCTTCCCTTCATACAAAACGGCGATTCGGTCCGCGACGTGTAAAATCTCTTCGAGCTCGAACGAGATCAACAAGACGGCGCGTCCTTTTTCACGCTCTTTGATGAGCTGTTCATGAATGAATTCGATTGCCCCGACGTCAAGACCTCGCGTCGGTTGCGCCGCGATCAACAAGTCAGGTGACCGGTCGACTTCACGGGCGATGATGGCTTTCTGTTGGTTACCACCCGACAAGGCACGGGCAGGTACATCGACCGATGGAGTTCGGACGTCAAACTTCTCAATCAACGCTTTCGCTTTCTCAGCCACGGCTTTATAGTTCATCAAACCGCGCTTCGAGAACGGCTCTTTATAATACGTTTGGAGCACCATGTTGTCGCGAATCGTATAATCGAGGACGAGGCCATGTTTATGCCGGTCTTGCGGGATGTGGCCGACACCAGACTCCGTCACTTTGCGCGGCGTGAACCCGGTCACGTCTTTCCCGTTCAACATCACTTTTCCAGACTCGGGTTTCTTCAAGCCCGAGATGGCTTCAATCAATTCGGTTTGTCCGTTCCCGTCAATCCCGGCAATCCCGAGGATTTCCCCTGAACGAATCTGTAAATCCAAGCCGTCGACGGCTTTGAGCCCGCGACTGTCTTTGACGACAAGTTTTTGGACGTCGAGGACGACTTGCTGTGGATCTGCCTTGGAATATTCCGCATCAAAGTTAACTTCACGCCCGACCATCATTTCTGCCAAACGATCTTCGTTGACCGTCTCATCGATATCAATCGTACCGATATAACGTCCACGACGGATGACCGTACAGCGATCGGCGACTTGCATGATCTCTTTCAGCTTATGCGTGATCAAAACGATCGATTTACCTTCTTCAATCAGACGCTTCATGATTTGAATGAGTTCTTGAATCTCTTGCGGCGTCAGTACAGCGGTTGGCTCATCGAAAATCAAGATTTCGGCCCCGCGATAGAGCGTCTTCAAAATTTCGACCCGTTGTTGCATCCCGACCGAGATATCCTCGATTTTCGCATCCGGATCGATCCGAAGACCATACTGTTCCGAGATGTCCATGACTTTTTTACGCGCCGTCGCCCGGTCGACCGTCAGTCCACTCTTCGGCTCTGAGCCGAGGATGATGTTCTCGGTCACCGTGAACTTCTCAACGAGCATGAAGTGTTGGTGTACCATACCGATCCCAAGGTCGTTGGCGATGTTCGGATTCTCAATGTTCACTTTCTCCCCGCGCACGCGGATCTCCCCGCCTTCCGGCTGATAAAGACCGAACAGGACGTTCATGAGCGTCGATTTTCCGGCCCCGTTCTCGCCGAGCAACGCATGAATCTCTCCTTTGCGCAATTGGAGGGTGATATTGTCGTTGGCAACGAACGTTCCGAACTCTTTGCGAATATTGAGCATTTCAATTACATATTCCAAGAAAGTCCACCCCTAACTTTAAGTAAAGGGAGACCGCATGGGTCCCCCCTAACTCAATGAATTATTTTACTGTTTTCATGAACTCTTCGAACTCAGCGTCAGTTGCTGGAGCCGTGATGTCTCCGTCGATCAACTGTGTGCGGTACTCTTCAACTTTTGCGAGGACGTCAGCTGAAACGTTCTCATCAGATGTTTCAGCAATCCCTACACCATCGTCTTTCAAAGAGAACTCAACGATTTCGCCTGCTGGGAACTTATCTTCCATCGCAAGTTTCGATACTTCGTAAGTAGCCGTGTCAACACGTTTGACCATTGAAGTAAGCGTTACGTTTTCTGGAAGACCTTCTTCGTATTGGTCACGGTCAACACCGATGACCCATACATCTTCGCCGTTCTTCTTACGGTTTTTCGCTTCTGTGAATACCCCAACCCCAGTACCGCCTGCTGCGTGGTACACGATATCAGAGCCTGCTCCGTACATACCTGAAGCGATTGCTGTACCTTTTTCAGCTGAGTTGAAATCTTCAGCGTACTTCACGTCG
The DNA here is from genome assembly GCF_018618075.1 of Exiguobacterium sp. s5. Lineage (NCBI taxonomy): Bacteria > Bacillati > Bacillota > Bacilli > Caryophanales > Exiguobacterium > Exiguobacterium sp. s5. The sequence goes on from NZ_JACSLK010000002.1 coordinate 84,082, forward strand.
ATTGTCGCATCCGGGTTAACGGCCATGACGCCAGCTTTATAACCGTTCTCGAACTTCTTGATCAAGTCAGACTCAACGCCGCCGACGAATCCAACTTTGTCAGTTTTCGTAGTAAGACCAGCGACAACACCGACGAGGAACGAACCTTCTTGCTCTTTGAACGTGATCGATGCGACGTTCGGTGCATCAACGACCATGTCGACGATCGCGAAGTTGTTGTCTGGGAACTGCTCAGCAACTTTTTGGATGTCTTCGCCCATCAAGAAGCCGATTCCGTAAATCAAGTTGAAGTTATCGCGTGCCAATTGTTGCAAGTTTGGCTGGTAGTCTGCTTGCTTCGATGATTGAAGATATTTGAATCCTTCGTTCTCAGTCAAGTTGTTGTCTTCCCCGAACTTCGTGAGACCTTCCCAAGCTGATTGGTTGAACGACTTATCATCGACACCGCCCGTATCGGTTACCATCGCTACTTTGAAGTCACTGCCTTCGCCGCCGCCTTCGCCGTTCGATGCCCCTTCATTGTCATCCCCGCCACATGCTGCGAGTACTGTCGAGAGTGTGAGACCTGCTGCTAAAGCTGAGAGAATTGTTTTTTTCTTGTTCATCGTCGTGTTTCCCCTTTCGGATCATAACAATTAAGGTTGTCATGTCATCAGTAGTCTTTACACCGGTATAAGAAAGCGCTTTCACGCTGTTCCCCAAAAATAACCGTTTCCGGATAAAACGAACGTGCTTAAACGCGTTTGCGGACGACGTGGAAGTCGAAGCGGTCCGCTCGGAAAAAGTTTGCCGAATCGAGCAGCGGTAAGTCGCTCTCATCGTAATGCAATTGTTTCAATGCCAGTAACGGTTGGTCCGTTTGAAGTTGCGTCGAAATTTCAGCGTTCACACTCGGTTCGATGTGCGTGATCGCATATGCGACCCGACGTCCTACCTCTTTTTCGAGCGCATCAAACAATGACTTTCCTTCCGTCAACGCCTTCGGATTCGAGACGAGATGGGCTGGGATTTTATCGACACAGTAGACGACTGGTGTCTCATCCGCATATCGAATCCGGACGATCCGATAAATCGGTGAGTTCGGTTCGATTTTTAAACGCTCGGCTTCTCTCTCGGTCGCTAGAACCTTTTCGGCCACCAACACTTTCGTTCCTGGTGTCATTTTGGCGCGCATGATCATGTCCGTGACGCTGAACAGCTCTTCAATCCCTGAAGTAAACGGGGGTTTTGAACTGATGAATGTCCCGACGCCATGTTTCCGCACGACAAATTTCTCGTCTTCGAGAATACGAAGTGCTTCCCGGAGTGTCGCTCGACTGACTCCTAGTTGCTTCGATAACTCGAATTCTGAAGGAAGTTTCTCTCCTTCACGATAGACACCATCGTCGATATCTTGCTTGATTTTCTCAATCACGCGAAGATAGAGCAAGCGATGATCGAGCTTGATCGACATGGGCCTCACCACCTTTACCTATTTCTTACCAGTGCTCAGACATCTGACGTATGAATGTCCTTGCCAATATTAAGTATAGGGATTCGAGAAATAGAACGCAATACTTTTTGTTCGGAATCAGGGAAATATTTTAAAGTGAAGGGATTATGTACACTTCATAGTCTATATTACCTGTTCTGGCAGGCTTTGAAAAGAAATCGTAAAATGAAAACGGTATTAAAAAATGAAAGCGGTTCAACATTTTTAGTAGTATGTCCTAATGAATCAAATAGGTCAGATGTGCTATATTAGTTCGTCCCAACATGACGTCGACCCCGATCGTGTCGTTTGAACCGGATTATCTGAAATTAGATAAAAAACGAACGATTAGGATTGATTATACCTAATCGTTCGTTTTATTTATTAACCCTCTGGTTGGTTAATGAGCACTTTCCGCGGCTTCGAGCCTTCTGACGGCCCGACATATCCGGCTTGTTCGAGTGAATCGATCAAGCGGGCTGCCCGGTTATAACCGATGCGGAATCTTCGTTGAATCATCGAAGTGGACGCCGTCTCTTGCGTCAAGATGAATTGAACGACTTCTTCGAACAATGAATCGTCCGAATCAATGGTCGTGACCTCTTCTTCTTTCGGCATCATCGCCTCGACGTATTGGGCCCGTTGCTGGGCGATGACATGATTGACGACCGTTTCGACTTCTTGGTCCGACACGAACGCACCTTGCACACGGATCGGTTTGTTCATCCCGTTGGCGAGCATGAGCATGTCACCCCGGCCGAGCAACTTCTCAGCACCTCCCCCGTCAAGGATCGTCCGTGAATCCGTCTGCGACGAGACGGCGAACGCGATGCGGGACGGGATGTTCGCTTTGATGACGCCCGTAATGACGTCGACAGACGGACGCTGGGTGGCGAGCACCATGTGGATGCCGGCCGCCCGTGCCATCTGGGCAAGACGCATGATCGCGTCCTCGACGTCGTTCGAGGCGACCATCATCAAATCGGCGAGCTCATCGACGATGACGACGATGAACGGCAGACGTTTGGCGTCCTCATCGTCCGATTTATCGACGAGTTCGTTATAGCCTTCGATATTCCGCACACCATAACGGCTGAACAACTCATAGCGCCGCTCCATCTCGGCGACAACTTGTTTGAGTGCTTGGGCAGCTTTCTTCGGATCCGTCACGACCGGCGTCAGCAAGTGTGGGACACCGTTATAGACGTTCAACTCGACCATTTTCGGATCAATCATCATGAGCCGGACTTCATCAGGACGAGTCCGCATCAAGAGCGACACGATCATGCCGTTGATACAGACCGATTTCCCGGAACCGGTCGAACCAGCGACGAGCAAGTGCGGCATCTTGTTCAAGGCGATCGTCACCGTCTCGCCACTGATGCTGCGCCCAAGGGCGACGAGGAGCGGCGACTGCTCCCGCTTGACCGGATCGGCCTCGAGCACTTCACGGAGACAGACCGGGGCCACTTCCTGGTTCGGCACTTCAATCCCGATGGCGGCCTTTCCTGGGATCGGCGCCTCGATCCGGATGTCTTTGGCGGCAAGCGCAAGGGCAAGGTCATCGCTGAGCGAGGTGATGCGGCTCACTTTGACCCCGATATCCGGTTGCAGTTCATATTTCGTCACGGTCGGACCAAGATGAATCTTTAACACCTTCACACCGACGCCGAACGATTTGAGCGTTTGGACGAGTTTTGTCGCATTTGCTTTCAAACGGGCGTTCTCGCCGGACAGGTCGGTCACGACCGGTTCGCTGAGGATGGTGAACGTCGGCAATTCATACGTGTCCGACACGTCTTGTGACGCCGTCATCATCATGTCCTCGGTCGGTAGCTCCGTCACTTCCTCCGTCGAGGCCACTTCTTCCGTTTTCGGACGTTTCTCGGCGACGACTTTCTCGCTGAACCCGACAATCGGGATGTCATGCATCGTCACCGCGTCTGCTTCAGGCTCGGCTTCGACCGGCTTCGATTCAACTTTTGCCGGTGCCGAAACCGCCTTCTTCCGATTGGACACCGGAGCCGGTTTGACCCGCTCCCGGTCGCGCCACTCTTGTTTGATGGCCGTACCGGTCTCGAGCAGGCGCGACCCGATCGTCCGCCAAATCGTCGGCGATAAGAGCGAGATCCCGATGATCATGCATAGCACGCCTAAAAAGATGATCCCAAAGTCGGAGAGCAAGTATTGGTTGAGCTGATACAGCGCCCCGTTGATCGTCCCCCGTTCCGCTCCCCATACCAAATCTCCGAACATGAGAAACGAGACGAACAGGAACAGGATGCCCGTCCGTTGCATCGGACGAAATTCGTTTAAAAAGACGAGCAACGTGAATGCGATTGCCAAATACGTGAGTGCCCCCCAGCCTCCGAATAACGTCGTCGCGAGGAGTGACGTCTGATTCCCGACCCAACCGAAGTCGAACAAGGAGAAGATGAACGCCGTGATCGACATGACGAACATGACCCAGCCATATGTACGTAGTGGGATTGGCTGTTTTTTCGCACGCCTTGTCGTCGGTCGCTTCCGCTTCGCCGGAGTTTTTCTCGATTTTTGTGCCACCTTAGATTCCTCCTAAAAAAACGAGGCAAAAGTCTGATGACTTTTGCCTCAATCTCAATTCCTTAAATCTCCATGATGATCGGCAAGATCATCGGACGACGTTTCGTCTGTTCGAACAAGTAGACGCTGAGCCGCTCGCGGATATTTGATTTCAACTCGGTCCAATCACTTCCAGCCTGGAGACTCTTCTCGATCTGTTTCGTGACGATGCGGTTCGCTTCTGAGATCATCTCTTCGGATTCACGCATATAGACGAATCCGCGCGAGATGAGTTCAGGTCCTGAAATCAATTTCTTCTGTTTCCGGTTCAACGTGACGACACAGAGGACGACACCGTCTTGTGACAAGAGACGACGGTCACGGAGGACGATGTTCCCGACGTCCCCAACGCCAATCCCATCGATCAAGACGTTGCCGGCCGGTACTTTCCGGCTCATCCGAGCTTTACGTCCCGTGAACTCGACGACATCCCCTTTTTCGACGATGAAGATGTTGTTCGATTTCACACCGACTTGCTCGGCGAGTTTCGAGTGGGCCATCTGCATCCGGTATTCTCCGTGAATCGGAAGGAAGTACTTCGGTTTGACGAGGTTCAGCATGAGCTTGAGCTCTTCGGCCGAACCGTGTCCCGAGACGTGTACTTTCCGTTGGTTATAGATGACGTTCGCTCCTGAGCGGAACAAAAGGTCGATCGTCTTCGAGACGGACTTCTCGTTCCCAGGAATCGGTGTCGCCGCGATGACGACCGTGTCGTTCAAGCGGATGTTCACTTGCTTATGGGCGTTGCGCGCCATGCGCGTCAAGGCCGCCATCGGCTCGCCTTGCGAACCGGTCGTCAAGATGACGACTTTGTTGTCAGGCAAGCGATTCACTTGCGACAGCTCGACGAGCGTCTTCGGCTTGAAGCGAAGGTAGTTGAGCTTCTGCGCCACTTCGACGATATTGACCATGCTGCGACCGACGACGGCGACTTTGCGGTCGTTCGCCTCGGCTGCCGCGAACACTTGTTGAAGACGGTGCACGTTCGAAGCGAAAGAGGCGACGATGACGCGGCCCTCAGCTTGATAGATGACATCGTTCAACTCGGCGCCGACGAGCGACTCCGAACCAGTTTGGCCAGGGCGTTCCGCATTCGTCGAATCTGACAATAAGCAGAGGACGCCGCGTTGGCCGATGGCTGCCAACTTGTTAAAGTCCGACTGTTTCCCATCGACTGGCGTGTAATCAAACTTAAAGTCGCCCGTGTGTACGATGGCGCCTTGTGACGTTTGAATGCAGACACCGACACAATCCGGGATTGAGTGGTTGACGCGGAAGAAAGTGATGAAATGATCAGCGATAGTCAATTTCGTTTTGGCGTCAATCAATCGGAGGTCGACTTCTTTTAACAAGCCCGCCTCTTTCAATTTGAGCTCGATTAAACCGAGCGTCAATTTCGTCCCATACACGGGAACGTGCTTCAAATCACGGAGTACGTAGCTGAGCCCACCGATATGGTCTTCGTGACCATGGGTGATGAAAATCGCGCGTACCCGATCTTTATTTTCTTTTAAATACGTAATGTCTGGGATGACAATATCAATCCCGAGCATCTCATCGCCTGGAAACATAAGGCCGGCATCGATGACGAAGATGTCGTCGTCTAGTTCCACGACGTACATGTTCTTCCCGATTTCGCCTACGCCTCCAAGCGCAAAGACGCTAACGTTCTCTGTCTTCTTCTTTGACACTAACAAAAACCTCCTAGATGTTGCATATTCTGTTTCGTCCACTTATCGCTACTGAATATTGTATCGGAAAACTGCTGATATGCCAACATTTCCGTTCAATTGACGAGAGGTTTCATCACATCGGCGAGTGGCATCGTCGCTTTGTCGTCCGGACGTTTCCCGGAAGCGAGTTGGCGAATCGACAAGCCGAAGTCCATTTGTAAATGCGGGTAATCCGGAAAACTTCTCCAATCCCCGCCCCATTCGAAGCCGAGTGCTTTGCCGAGTTCTCCTAACTCTTGCCAATCGGGTTCGTCCGATCGGTTGTGGTCCGACTCGAGATTGTAATCGGCACGGTTATTGTGGATGATGACGAAATCGACGGCGAGCCCATAGTTATGGTAACTTTGTCCCGCCTTGGCGTTCGTCACGACTTGTCCCGGTTTCGAGCGCCCTTGGGCATAGAGCGCGTTCTGCTCATCGGCCGACCGATACCCCGACGTCAGACGGACCTCGAGGCCGAGGCAAGAGTAGGCCAGGCGCACGAACGATTCGCTCCGTTCGCGGACGTGCGGATGAAGCTTCGCGAACGCCTGTTCACTCCGCTCGACGACGACATCTTCCGAGCGCGGGTTGCGTTCACACATTCCCGCTTCAAATGTCGGTTCATCGACCCATGGCATCGGGCCCGGACGTGACAACGTGTACGCTAAAAAGATTCCGACTAAAAACGCCGTCATCGCGAACGTCAAAACGCCGGTCCATTTCATCGGCGCAACCGTTTACGGAGTCCTTTGACGAGCGGTAATCCCGTCTCGAGGGCGAAATAGAGCGGACGATTCAAGACGAGGTCGAACTCGCCGACTTTCTCGATCAAATCGCTTCCCCAGCCCGACTTGAACGCATAAAGCCCTGCATACTCGTCATCAGGCTCCGTGCTACCCGATACGCCACCGAAATCGTAGCGTTCGGCCCCGCTCGCCTTGGCTGCTTGCATCATCGTCCATTGCATGAGGTGGTTCGGCATAAACTCACGAAACTCGTTCGAGGATGCCCCGTACAGATAATACGAGCGTCGTCCGGCAAGCGTCAACAGACCGCCCGACAAAACGAGACCGTTCGGGTATTTCTCGTGTAACTCCGTCAGTTCAGGTAACGCGGCTTGAATCTTCTCGATTTGCTCACGTGTCTGCTTTTGACGGTTCAACAAGCTCGTCCGTTTCTTCTCGACCGTTTCCGTCTCGAGTGACCGTTCGATTTTCCCAAGGTCACGCTCCGCTTTTTCGAGCGTGGCCATCTGTTGGTCGAGTGCGAGTTTCGGCTCGAGTTTCGTCAAAAACAAACGGGCGTCATCAGGTTGCAGACAATCGTATAGGTTCTCGAAATAGTCAAGTCCACGAATGGCAAAACCGTCACGCTCGCCCGTCACTTTCATCAAATCGGCGAACGTCTTAAGCCCGTCGCGCCCGACTTCCGTGCAGACGATCCCTTTCCGTTCGGCCAAGCGAACGTTATAGCGGAATTTATGATGGAATTTGCCGAAGATGTCTTTCTCGCTCGGGCGTAAATCCGTCTCCATCGTGAACCGCGGTTGGGCGTAATCAAACCCACCGCCGTATCCTTTATGGGCGAAGCCGAGACTCGCCATCTCGGTCAATAGACCTGGCACTTCATCTCGATCGATATTCGGATCGATTTTCACGACGATCGCTTTGTTCGCCTTGGCGACCCGCTTCGCCTCCTCGGTCAATGCCCGTAAAGAAGCCACGTCGTCATAGTCGACGACGAAGCCGCGTGGCGCATAGCAGAGTGTGAATGGGAGCTTCGGTACACGTTTGAATAAGAGTAACGCCACCCCGCTCGTCACCCCATCGTTCGCGACGGCGACCCGCTCGGCAAACCAGCCGTTTTGTCGTTTGACGTCGGCCCAACTCGAAAGCTGAAGCAAGTCCCCACGGTCGTGTGTTTTGACGAAATCGTCATGCTCTTTCTCTGTCAAGGTGATCGGTTGTACTGCCATAAATCATATTTCCTCCGTCTTCAAAATTGTCGCTCGGACGATTGCTTCTTCATCTAGCGGAATTTTCTCATTACCGATGATTTGATATTTCTCATGCCCTTTTCCGGCCAAGACGACGATATTGTCCGGTTCGGCCAACCGAGCCGCATAACGGACAGCCTCTTCCCGGTCCCCAATCTCGACGAAATTGTCGTGGGTCATCCCGGCGGCGATTCCGCTCGTGATCGAGTCGTACGCTTCAAAACGCGGGTCATCCGTCGTGATGACGACCGTCCCCGCATATTTCGAGGCCATCTCTCCCATCGTCGGCCGCTTCGTAACGTCACGGTTCCCGCCTGTACCGATCAAGAACACAATCTTCTCTTTCGGGACACCGACGAGTGATTTCAAGCATTGCTCGATGCCGTCCGGTGTATGCGCATAGTCCGCATAGACGTTATACCCTGGTACGTCGAGACGTTGCATCCGCCCTTTGGCAGGATGAATCGACTCGAGTGCCTGGACGATCTCGGGCAAACGATAGCCGGCAGCGATCAAACACCCGGTCGCGAGCAAGATGTTGTACACGTTGAACCGGCCGATGAATTGAACGGTCAACGGATGACTCTCCCCTTGGTAGTTGAGGCTAAAACTCGTCTCTGACAGCGTCTGAACGATATCTGATGCCGTCACATCGGCCATCTCGTCGATTGCATACGTGATCACTCGGGCGCCCGTCATCGTCTCGTACAGCTTGCTGTACGAATCATCCGCGTTCAACACGGCAACTTTGTGACGCGACGCCATCTGTCCGAGTTGAGCGAACAATAAGCCTTTCGCCCGCGCATAGTTCTCGAACGTACCATGGAAATCGAGATGGTCATGCGTCAAGTTCGTGAAGCCGACGATATCGAAGTCCGTGCCGATGACGCGACCGAGTTCGAGTCCGTGCGATGACACTTCCATCATCACATCGGTGACGCCTTCTTCGTGCATCCGGGCGAGCAACTGTTGCAGCTCAGAGCTTTGCGGTGTCGTGTTTTTGCTCGGGACGACCGTATCGTTAATGCGTACCTCGACCGTGCCGATCAAGCCGGTGCTATGTCCGAGCTCGGTGAGAACATCACGTAAAATGGTCGTCGTCGTCGTCTTGCCGTTCGTTCCCGTGATCCCGAACAGACGCATCTGCTCAGACGGATATTGATAGAACGCGGACGCCAATAGACCGACCGTACGCGTGCTGTCACGCACGATCAAGTTCGGCACACTCAAAGAGAGTGGCCGTTCACTGACGACGGCGACTGCGCCTTTAGTGACTGCTAAATCAGCGTAGTCGTGACCGTCGACCGTATAGCCTTTAATGGCGACGAACAGCGTCCCTGGGACGACTTCACGCGAGTCGGTCGTCACATGGGTCACCGTGATTCCTTGTAGGTTTGGTTGATTAATCAATTGTATGTGGTTAGCTAAATCCGTTAAGTTCAAGTCTTTCCCTTCTTTCACCTGTTCCTGTCCAAAGTAAAGAATACCTCTTAATCAGTGTAGAGAACTTACAATTCGGTTTCAAGTCAGTCTTCGGACGGAAGGACATATGATTTGGCAGGGGCGTGGCCGAGCACCTCATTGATGAGGGTGTTGACGTCACGCGTTTCAATGCGATCAACTTTGTCGAGCACTTCGTTCAACTCCTCGACTTCATCGAGCAGGACGAGGTTGCGCCCGTTGCGGTTCATCCGTGCGCTCGTGCTCTCGTTCCCAAGGACGAGCGACCCTTTCAGTTGTCGTTTCCCTTTCTCGACTTCCTCATCGGACAGCCCATCCGCTTTTAACGTTTCGAGCTCACGCGTCATGATCGTCTCGACTTGCGCGAGCGTTTCTGGTGACGTTCCGATATAAATGGTGAACGTCCCGTGGTCGTCGAACGTCGTATAGTACGAGTAGATCGAGTAAGCGAGGCCTTCCTCTTCTCGAATCGATTGGAACAGCCGTGACGACATCGTCGCCCCGATCGCATTGTTCAACAAGGCCAAATGCGGCAATCGATCGTCTTTGGCGGCAATCGCCTCGAAGTTCCAACACAGGTGCGCTTGCTCCGTCTCTTTCTGTTTCTTCACCACGTCGCTATACAAGATCGGCGTCGTCGATTCTTTCGGTGATTCCCCTGATGGAAGGTCGGCAAACCTTCTCGTGACCGCCTCGACCAACTCTTGCGGCACGTGGCCGGCGATTGAGACGACGACACGGTTGCCTGTATACGTCGAAGCGACGTAGCGGAGCAATTGCTCCCGAGATAGTCCGAGGACGCTCGCTTCCGTCCCGAGAATCGGTTCGGCGAGGATGTCGTCCTTATAGACGGCTTTCGCGAGCAGCTCGTGGACGAGATCTTCCGGGGTGTCCTCATACATTTTAATCTCTTCTAAGACGACCCGCTTTTCTTTCTCGAGCTCCGTCTCATCAAACAACGAATCGAATAGCATGTCGGCGAGCGCGTCGAAGGCGATGACCGCGTGCTCGTCAAGCGTCTTCACGTAATAGCACGTATGATCTTTTGACGTGAACGCGTTCACGCTTCCGCCAAGTTCATCAAAGAACGACGCGATCTCTTTTGCCGTTCTCGTCTTTGTTCCTTTGAATAACATATGTTCAATCAAGTGGCTGATGCCGATCTCGGTCATGTCTTCGGTCCGAGTGCCGGCTTTAATAAAGACACCGGTCGACGTGCTGCGGACATCCGCCATCGGTTCAATCACGATGCGGACGCCGTTGTCTAATGTGATCCATTCCATGTTATCACTCCTATGAAAAAGGCCATCGCACCAGACGATGGCCATCATGATTAGTTTGTCGGGCGTGGCGGACGACGGTCTCCGTCACGACGCGGCGGACGGCTGTCACGTGGTGGACGGCTCTCGCGCTGCGCTTTACGTTTCGCTTCGTATGCTTCGCGTTCTTCCGGTGACAATCCTTCAAGGATGAGCACTTTGTGCGAGGCATTGACTCGGCCTTTGTCATCGATTTCCGTTACGCGGACTTTAATTGTATCACCGAGTTTAACGACGTCTTCGACGTTCGCGACGCGATCAAGACTGAACTCAGAGACGTGGACGAGCGCGTCCTTGCCTTTGAACAACTCAACGAAAGCGCCGAATTTCTCAATACGACGAACCGTCGCATCGAACTCTTCGCCGACGACGACTTCGCGGACGATGTCGCCGATGAGCGCCATCGCCATGTCGATACCTTCTTGATCGGTCGACGCGATGAAGACTGTACCGTCTTGCTCGATATCGATTTTGACACCCGTTTGGTCGATGATGCTGTTGATCATCTTCCCGCCCGGTCCGATCACGTCGCGGATCTTGTCCGGATTGATCGTCATCGTCACGATTTTCGGTGCATACTTCGACAACTGCGGACGCGGTGCGTCGAGCGTCTCAAGCATATGGTTCAAGATATGGAGACGGCCTGAACGTGCTTGTTCGAGTGCCTCTTCCAAGATCTCACGCGTGATCCCGGCAATTTTGATATCCATTTGGAGCGCCGTGATCCCGTCTTTCGTTCCTGCTACTTTGAAGTCCATGTCTCCGAGATGATCTTCGAGACCTTGGATGTCAGTGAGGACCGTATAGTGTTCGCCTTCCATGATGAGACCCATTGCGATCCCGGCAACTGGTGCCTTGATCGGCACACCTGCGTCCATGAGGGCGAGTGTCGAACCACAGATTGACGCCTGTGAACTCGAACCGTTCGACTCGAGTACTTCCGAGACGAGACGAATCGTGTACGGGAAGTCGGCTTCTTTCGGGATGATTGGAAGAAGTGCACGTTCTCCGAGGGCACCGTGACCGATTTCACGACGACCTGGCGCACGCACCGGACGAGCTTCTCCGACCGAGAACGGCGGGAAGTTATAGTGGTGCATGAAGCGCTTGTTCTCTTCTAACCCGATGCCGTCGATGATTTGCGCATCTCCGATGACGCCGAGTGTCGCGACCGACATGACTTGTGTTTGTCCACGTGTGAACAACCCAACGCCATGGGCGCGTGGCAACAAGCCCGTTTCTGATGCGAGCGGGCGGATGACTTCCGGGCGACGACCGTCCGGACGAACTTTGTCGACCGTGATCAAACGGCGGACTTCGTCTTTGACGAACTTGTTCAAGATGCCAGATACTTCTTTCAACTTGGCCGGTTCGTCAGCGAGTGATTCTTCGTATGCAGCTACGTATTTGGCAATCACTTCGTTGATTGCTGCGTCACGTGCATGCTTCTCTTCGACTTGAACCGCGGCGTTGATTTCTGGACGTGCTGCTTCGAGCTCAGCCGTCAAAGCGTCATCAAACTTCGATACCGTATATTCGAACTTCGGTTTCCCGACAGCTTCGACAATCTCTGTTTGGAACGCGACCAATTTCTTGATCTCTTCGTGACCGAACAAGATTGACTCGAGCATGACGTCTTCCGGTACTTCGTTCGCGCCTGCTTCAACCATGTTGATCGCAGTTGCTGTTCCGGCGACTTGGAGCTCAAGGTCCGTCTGTTCGAGTTGAGCTGTCGTCGGGTTGACGACGAACTCACCGTTGACACGTCCGACTGTCGCTCCGGCGATCGGCCCGTCGAACGGGATGTCCGAAATCGAGAGTGCGATCGACGTTCCAAGCATACCGGCCATTTCAGCCGAGCAGTCTGGATCGTTCGACATGACGTAGATCATGACTTGAATATCGTGACGGAATCCGTCAGGGAAAAGCGGACGGATCGGACGGTCGATGAGACGTGATGTCAAAATCGCGTTCTCTCCAGGACGTCCTTCCCGACGGAGGAAACCTCCTGGGATTTTACCGACCGAGTATAATTTTTCTTCATAGTTGACCGTGAGCGGGAAGAAATCTAAATCCTTCGGCGCTTTCGATGCTGTGACCGTGGCGAGCACGACCGTGTCCCCATAACGGACGAGTGCCGAGCCGTTTGCTTGTTTCGCAAGTTGCCCGACTTCTACAGATAGCGGACGACCGCCCCATTCAGTAGAAAAGACTTGTTTCGTACCTAACATGAACATTCTCCTCTCAAACCTTATCTAGTTTATTATGTAACTCATTCATATGAATGTCTAATGATTTTCCTCCCAAAAAAGAAGAAACGGACTAGGAACAAGTGTCCCAGTCCGTCACATGGTCCGTTCGGATTAACGACGGAGACCAAGGCGTTGAATCAATTCACGGTAACGTGTAACGTCCTTGTTACGAAGGTACGTAAGCAAGTTACGGCGACGTCCAACCATTTTCAAAAGACCGCGACGTGAGTGGTGGTCTTTCTTGTGTGTACGAAGATGATCGTTCAAAGTGTTGATTTGTTCAGTCAATACTGCAACTTGAACTTCCGGTGAACCAGTGTCACCTTGTTTTGTCGCGTATTCCGCGATGATTTCGTTTTTACGTTCTTTTGAGAGTGCCATTGCCTCTCCACCTCCATTTAATAGAAAATTGCCGCGTTGCCGAGCCGTCGTTGGTGAATCGTCCAGCCAAGCGAAGCGGTGTACTTTGCGTACCAAATTAGGATACCGTACCACCCATTCAAAGTCAAGACAGGATTGCCCGGGCGGCTGTCTCATCTTGCTTGAGTTGAGCGATGAGTGCGTCGAGTCCGTCGAACGCCCGCTCGTCACGCAAGTAATGCATCCATTCGATCTCGATCAGTTGCCCGTATAGATCCTCTGAGAAATCGAACAAGTGGCTCTCGATCGAGACGTCCCCGGTCGCATAAAACGTCGGCCGCCGCCCGACGTTCGTCATCGCATCGAACGTCCGGCCGTCCTGAAGCCGTACACGCGTCGCGTAGACACCGAGACGCGGCATGACATACGATGCGTCCATGACGACGTTCGCTGTCGGGTAACCGATCGTCCGGCCACGGGCGTCGCCGTGGATGACTTCCCCGCAGATGACGTACGGCGTACCGAGCAACTCGCTCGCCACATCGACGTCACCGGCACCGAGCAATTGACGAATCCGCGTCGACGACACTTTTTCGCCGCCGCTCGTCTGTTCGGCGACGACCGAGGTCGTGAAGCGACCGCGCGCATGATACGGCAGCGTCTCCATCGTCCCTTCGCCAAATTTACCGTACGAGTAGTCAAAACCTGCCGTCACGTGGACCGCACCGGCACCGATCAAATAGTCATCCACGAATTGTTGCGGTGACAGGCTCGCCAACTCTTTCGTGAACGTGATGACGATACACCGTTCGACACCGAGTCCGGCAATTCGGTTCAATTTCCGCTGGAGCGGTGTGATATAACGGACCGCATCCGGTTTGTTTGAGAGCACTTGTTTCGGGTGCGGGTCGAACGTGATTACGGTCACGGGTACATCGAGCTGTTTCGCTTGCGCCTGTGCATGCCGAATCACGGCCTGATGTCCGGTGTGGACGCCGTCGAAAAATCCGAGCACCATGACCGAAGGGACCAGGTCTGGTGTCTCAGGATACGTCAGATGGATCGTTTCCATACTTCAATCTCCCCTTTAGTCGATGGTCAACATGACCTCGACATTTGCGTCTGTTGTTCCGTCAAGCCGTCGATAGAGGGCAAGTGGAATTCCTTCTTCATTATAGACAGTAAACAGTTCAAATTCGAGCGAGACGTCGTTCAAACGTCCCCCGTTTCGAATATACCGCTCCCGATTGGCCGGAATCGTCATGGCAGGCCAACGTTTGATGACCTCTTCGAGCGGGATGAGGTGGTTCATGCGTTCCTCGACCGTCTCGAGGTCGGCGAGTTGTTGCAACGTGACAGCGGCCGTCTCCTCGAAAGAACCAGACCGCGTCCGCCGCAGGTCGCTCATATGGGCCGGATAGCCGAGACACTCCCCGATTTGGACGGCGAGCGTCCGGATGAATGTGCCTTTGCCACACTCGACGTCGACACGAAAACGGCAGACACCGTCTTCGATGACCGGGTCATTCGTCCGGACGATGCGATGAATCTCGACGATGCGGCGCGGTCGTTCCACCGTCTGACCTTTCCGGGCGTATTCGTACAATTTCTTGCCGTTCACTTTGACGGCAGAGAAGTACGGTGGGATTTGCTCGATTTTTCCTGTCAACGTCTCGAGAACGCGATCGATGTCTGCAGCAGTGAACGCCTCCGGACCGACTTCGCGCGTCTCGACGACCTCGCCATGGGCATCCTCGGTCATCGTCGCCGTCCCGATTGTAATCTCGGCGGCGTACCGTTTGCCTTCATCGGTCAGAAAACGTGACAGCTTTGTCGCCCGGCCGAGACAAATCGGCAGGACACCGGTCACTTCGGGGTCGAGCGTGCCGGTATGACCGACTTTCTTCGTTTGGAACAATTTACGGAGCTTGAACACGCAGTCGTGGCTCGTCATGCCGCTGTCTTTATCTAAAATCAATACACCTGTTGGTTCCATCTGGATTCCTCCCATCAAAAAAGGGGAGACGCGAGTCCCCCCTTCAATTTATTGGTCGTTCCGATTTAAGTCACGAATCAATGAATCGATATGGCTACCATATGCGACCGATGAATCGTATTCGAACGACAATTCTGGCGTTTTCCGAAGACGGATGCGGCTCCCGATCTCGCGGCGAATAAATGCGCTCGCCTTATCGAGACCAGCTTGCGTCTCAGCCTTCACTTCGGCGTCGTCTCCGAGCACCGTGTAGTAGGCTGTCGCTTGCTGCAAATCTCCCGTCACATCGACGCTTGTAATTGTAGCGTTCTTCGTACGTGGGTCGTTGACTTCACGGAGCAAGATATCTGTAATCTCTTTTCGCATCTGCTCTGCGACGCGTTGGGCACGAATGTTCATACGTGTTCCCTCCTCGCTTTATTTACGTTCGACTTCTTTCATGATGAACGCTTCGATAACGTCCTCCACTTTGATGTCGTCGAACTTCTCTACTTTAATCCCACACTCGTAACCTGTCGCGACTTCTTTGACGTCGTCTTTGAAGCGGCGGAGCGTATCGAGTTTTCCTTCGTACACAACAATCCCGTTACGGATGATGCGGACGCCGGCGTCGCGTGAGATTTTACCTTCTGTGACGTAACAGCCGGCAATCGTACCGACTTTCGAGACTTTAAAGACGTCACGGACTTCAACTTGTCCTGTGATTTCTTCAACGAACTCAGGGTCGAGCATCCCTTTCATCGCGCTCTCGATTTCATCGATCGCGTTATAGATGATGCGGTGCAGACGCATTTCAACATGCTCTTGCTCGGCCATCGACCGGGCGTTACCATCTGGGCGAACGTTGAATCCGATGATGATCGCATTTGCCGCCGAAGCGAGAATGACGTCACCTTCTGTGATGGCACCGACACCTTGGTGGACGATGTTGATTTTAACGCCTGCGACGTCGATTTTGCGGAGTGAACCAGCGAGTGCTTCAGCCGAACCTTGAACGTCTGCTTTGATGATGACGTTCAAATCTTTGACTTCGCCTTCTTGAATGCGGCTGAACAAGTCATCAAGACTAACTTTAGCCGATTCGCGACGCTGTGATTCGAGGTAACGTTGGTAACGTTTTTCTCCGATTGCACGTGCTTTTTTCTCATCTTCGAACACGATGAACTGATCCCCGGCTTGTGGGACATCGTTCAATCCTGTGATCTCGATTGGCGTCGATGGACCGACTTCTTTCACACGACGACCGATATCGTTGACCATGGCCCGGACGCGTCCGAACGTGCTGCCGACGACGATTGAGTCACCAATCCGGAGTGTCCCGTGTTGAACGAGAAGCGTGGCGACAGGACCGCGGCCTTTATCGAGCTTCGCTTCGATGACCGAACCGCGAGCTGGCATTTCAGGCGTCGACTTGTACTCTTCGACTTCTGATACGAGTAAGATCATCTCGAGCAACTCATCGATCCCCTCGTCTTTCAAAGCTGAGATCGGTACGAAAATCGTTTCGCCGCCCCACTCTTCCGGTACGAGACCGAACTCTGTCAATTCTTGTTTGACGCGGTCAGGGTTTGCGCCTTCTTTATCCATTTTGTTCACGGCGACGATAATCGGCACGTTTGCCGCTTTCGCATGTGAGATGGCTTCTTCTGTCTGTGGCATCACGCCGTCATCCGCTGCGACAACGATAATCGCGATATCTGTCACTTCGGCTCCACGGGCACGCATCGTCGTAAAGGCGGCGTGACCTGGTGTGTCGAGGAACGTGATCTTTTTATCGTTGACTTCAACTTGATAAGCACCGATGTGCTGCGTGATTCCGCCGGCTTCACCAGCAACGACTTTCGTGTTGCGGATCGAGTCAAGAAGTGTTGTCTTACCATGGTCAACGTGACCCATGATTGTGACGACAGCAGGACGCTCAACAAGCTCGTACTCAGAGAAGTCGATTTCCACTTCTTCAAAGTCCGTCTCATCGATGAGTACTTCTTTCTCAACTTCGTAACCGAATTCAGTTGCAAGCAACTCAATCGTCTCGTCATCAAGCGTTTGGTTGATCGTCGCCATGACACCAAGACCCATCAACTTCATGATGATCTCGTTTGGCTTTTTATCCATCTTCGCAGCGAGGTCTGATACGCTGAGGACATCATCGTACTTGATGACGTTGCCCATTTCAGACTCTTGCGCTAAACGAGCTGCTTTACGTTGACTCGTTTTTGAATTCGGATCCGCTTCCAATGGCACGGCTGCTTTCGCAGGCTTGCCTTTGAATTTACCACCGCGTTTCTTGTTGCGGTTGTCGTTGCGATTGTTGCCGAAGCGGTTGCCACCACGGTTGCCCGCTTGGTTGCTTTGACCGCCAGACGCTTGTGGGCGTGCTTTCGGTGCTTCTTGCTTGGCAGCAGGTTTCGCGTCAGCCGGTTTTGACTCGGCAGACTTCGTTGCAGCTGGTTTCGTTGCAGCTGGTTTTTCTTGCTTGTCAGCCGAACGGTATTTCTCAGGATTGAAGACACGATCGAGTTGCTTGACCGATTCCTCATCTAAGACAGCCATGTGGTTTTTCACTGGCTTGTTCATTTTCTCGAGCTGAGTAATGACTTGTTTACTTGTTACATTCTGTTCTTTTGCAAATTCATAGACGCGTTTTCCCAAAGCATCCACCTCCGTTAATAGTTAAGAGAGAAGTTGCTTAAGCTTGTTCGCAAATCCGGATTCTGTCACAGACACGACGACTCGCATGTCTTTACCTAAAGCAGCCCCGATCGTATATCGGTCGCTCACTTCAATCAATGGAACACCATACGATGTACATTTGTCGGTAACCCGTTTTCTCGTAGACGCTCCAGCGTCTCCGGCAAGGATGACGAGTTTGGCTCGGCCAGCTCGCACATCCTTCAACACAAACTCTTCTCCCATCGTTACTTTCCTCGCCCGTGCGGCGAGGCCTAACAATGATTCCCACTGACTCATGATTCGGCTCCTGCAACAGCTTGAAGCAGCTGCTCATAAAGCGTGTCACTCGTCTTGACTTTTAAATGATGATCGAGTGTCCGTTTTTTCTCTGCTAAACGAATCACATCCGCATCTTTCGACAAATACGCTCCACGCCCGTTCAATTTACCGGACGTATCGATGACGACATCGCCTTCCGGCGTCCGAACGACACGAATCAACGCTTGTTTCGGTAACATTTCTTGCGTGACCACACATTTGCGCAAAGGAAGTTTCTTTTGCTTCATGGTCATTCCTCTTCTTTCACCGTTGTCGGCTCGAGGGCGACGTCAACCGAGTCAGTTTGTTCCATTTCATTGTGAACAATTTCTGGCTCCGGTTCAACTTTTTCGGCGTACGTATCATACAAGTCCATGCCTTCTGCATCCGTCTCGCTCTTGATATCAATTTTCCATCCCGTCAATTTAGCGGCAAGACGGGCGTTTTGACCACGCTTCCCGATGGCGAGTGACAATTGATAGTCTGGCACGACGACCGTCGTCGACTTATTCGGTTCATTGACGTACACGTCAACGACTTGAGCCGGGCTGAGTGCGTTTTTCACGAACTCTTTCGGATCGTTCGACCAACGAACGATATCGATTTTCTCACCGTTGAGCTCATCGACGATCGTTTGGACACGTTGCCCTTTCGGACCGACACAAGCGCCGACTGGATCGACGATGTCTGAATGGACGGCAATCTTCGAACGATCACCCGCTTCACGTGAGACCGACATAACATCGACCGTACCGCTCGCGATTTCTGGCACTTCGAGCTCGAACAAACGACGCAACAGACCTGGATGCGTCCGCGAGACTTGAATGGCTGCGCCAGAACCTTTCGTCGTCGAATCGACTTTCGTCACGTAAACTTTGATACGGTCATGAATCTGGTACGATTCATTCGGCATCTGTTCGTTCGGTGTGAGCACCGCTTCGATATTGTTTTCAAGACCGATATACAAGTTGCGTGGGTCGAACCGTTCCACAATCCCCGTCATGATCTCGTCTTCTTTATCGACGAAGTGGTTATAAATGCGCTCGCGCTCGGCTTCCCGCATCTTTTGCGTGACGACTTGTTTGGCTGTCATCGCCGCGACGCGACCGAAGTCGCTCGGTGTGACTTCTTCTTTATGGAAGTCCCCTAACTCGTAGTTCGGGTCAATCTCATGCGCTTCTTCGAGCGACAATTGTTGCTCCGGATGCGAGAGACGTTCAACGACTTCGAGAAGTGCGAAGACACGAATATCACCAGTCACTTGGTCGAATTCAACTTTTACGTTTTCATTCGGGTTGGCGACGTTTCGACGATATGCCGAAATGAGCGCCTGCTCGAGCGCATCGATGATAATCTCTTTCTCGATTCCTTTTTCGTTAGCAATCTGTTCGATTGTTGTGAGTAATTGTGGCCCCATCTTTACCTCTCCTTAACTAAACGTGACCGCTAGGCGGGCTTGTGCAATTTTGTCTACCGGTAGCGATATCGCTTTTTTTCTTGTCTTGATGCGCGTCTCGACGACGGCAGTCTCGCCGTCATATTCCGTCAAAATGCCTTCGAACTCTTTGGCACCTTCAATCGGGGCAAACGTCTTGATATAGACGTTCTTCCCAATCGCACGTTCAAAGTCGGTCGGCTTTTTCAGTGGTCGCTCGGCACCGGGACTCGAGACGTCAAGATAATAGGCTTGTTCGATCGGATCGCTATCGTTTAGTTTTTCCGAGAGTTGTTCGTTGATGTTGACGCAATCATCTAAATCGACGCCCCCCGGCTTGTCGATATAGACGCGCAAGAACCAATCTGGCCCTTCTTTCACGAATTCGACATCGACCAATTCCATGTTCTCACGCTCCACGATCGGCAACGCGATCGCTTCGACGACTTCTGTTATTTTGGACACTCTCATCCCTCCTTCTGGCTTTTACATACAAGAAAGGAGTAGGGTTCCCTACTCCTTTCCGTCGTAGTATCCAACATTGTTCGATACCAATATATCATATTTTCCCGGTTTTTCGCAACTTACACCCCAAAATCAAAGAACGAGAGTTGGTTCTCATCCGGGAGGCCTTCGAGACATTTCATCGTATCGAGCGTCTCGACAATCGTCTTCGATAATTTAGCCCGTTTGCGCAAATCCTCTTTCGATAGAAACTGGCCTTCGGCGCGCGCCTCGACAATGGCTTTCGCCGCGTTCGTTCCGAGGCCATCGACCGCATTGAACGGTGGAATGAGCGTGTTGCCTTCAATCAAGAACTCGGTCGCGCTCGAGCGATACAAATCAATGTTTTGGAACTTCATGCCGCGCTCTAACATCTCGAGCGCAAGTTCGAGCACGGTGTGAAGCCCTTTGTCTTTCGCCGTGGCTTCGAACCCTTTTTCACGGATATCCGACATCGCCTTGCGCACGGCCTGTGATCCTTTGATCATCGCCGACAAGTCGAAGTCTCCGGCCCGGACCGTGAAGTACGTCGCGTAATACAAAATCGGATGATGCACTTTGAAGTAGGCGATCCGGACGGCCATGAGCACGTACGCCGTGGCGTGGGCTTTCGGGAACATGTACTTGATTTTCTTACAAGACGAGATGTACCATTCCGGGACGTCGTTGGCCCGCATCTCCGTTTCCATGTCTTCCGACAAGCCTTTCCCTTTCCGTACCGACTCCATGATTTTGAAGGCGAATGACGGTTCGAGGCCCGCATAAATCAAGTAGACCATGATGTCATCACGACAACCGATCACGTCTTTCAGTTCGCACGTCCCGTTATAGATGAGCTCGTTGGCGTTCCCAATCCAGACGTCGGTCCCGTGAGACAGTCCCGAGATTTGGACGAGCTCAGAGAATGTCGACGGTTTCGTCTCCTCGAGCATTTGGCGGACGAACTTCGTCCCGAATTCCGGAATGCCGAGCGTTCCCGTCTTCGATTCGATTTGCTCCGGTGTGACCCCGAGCACGTCCGGAGACGAGAAAATTTTCATGACGGTCGGGTCGTCCGTCGGGATCGTCTTCGGATCAATACCCGATAAATCTTGCAACATGCGGATGGCGGTCGGGTCATCGTGACCGAGAATATCGAGTTTGAGCAAGTTGTCGTGAATCGAGTGGAAGTCGAAGTGGGTCGTTTTCCACTCGGATGACTTATCATCGGCCGGATATTGGATCGGCGAAATTTCGGCGATGTCCATATAATCCGGGACGACGATGATTCCCCCCGGGTGTTGTCCCGACGTCCGTTTGACGCCGGTGACGCCCGAGACGAGCCGATCGACTTCGGCGTTCCGATAAATCTTATCGTTCTCGGTCGCATAACCTTTCACATATCCATACGCCGTCTTATCGGCAATCGTCCCGATTGTACCGGCACGATACACATACTCTTCACCGAACAATACTTTCGTATAGGCGTGGGCGTGTGGTTGATATTCACCCGAGAAGTTCAAGTCGATATCAGGGACCTTGTCCCCTTTGAAACCGAGGAACGTCTCGAACGGGATATCGTGACCGTCTTTCGTATACCAGGTCCCGCACTCCGGGCATTGTTTGTCCGGCAAGTCATACCCGGACCCGACCGAACCGTCATTGAAGAAGTGCGAGTGTTGGCACTTCGGACAGACGTAATGCGGCGGCAACGGGTTGACCTCGGTGATTTCGGTCATCGTCGCAACGAAACTCGAGCCGACCGAACCACGTGAACCGACGAGATAGCCGTCGTCGAGCGATTTCTTGACGAGCTTATGCGAAATCAAATAGATGACCGCAAAGCCATGTCCGATAATCGATTTCAGCTCTTTCTCGAGCCGGGCCTCGACGATTTCCGGCAGTTCTTCCCCGTAAATCGAACGGGCCATGTCGTAACTCATGTTCCGGACCTCATCGTCTGCGCCTTCAATTTTCGGCGTGTACAAATCGTCCGGAATGATTTGAATCGACTCGATTTGATCGGCGATCGCATTCGGGTTCGTGATGACGATTTCGCGGGCGAGTTCGTCCCCGAGGAACTTGAACTCTTCCATCATCTCTTTCGTCGTCCGGAAATGGGCGTGCGGGAGTTCTTTCCGCGTGTTGATGAAGTTGGCACCACCTTGCGTCCGAATCAAGATCTCTCGGTACGAGCGGTCTGTCCGGTCAAGGTAATGAACGTTTCCGGTCGCACATACCGGCAGGCCGGCCTGTCCGGCGACGCGAATGATCCGCTTGATGATTTCCCGTAACTCGAGCTCGTTGGCGACGATCTCTTTATCAATCAAATGCATATAGAGCGCCGGGGGATGAATCTCGATGAAGTCGTAGAACGCCATCATCTTCTCAAGCTCTTCGTCTGACTTGTTCAGGGCGGCGTCAAAAATTTCACCGTTGTCACACGCCGAACCGATGAGAAGTCCTTCACGGCGCTTCACGATTTCCGAGCGCGGCATGCGTGCCATCCGGAACAAGTAATCGATGTGGGACAACGAGATTAGTTCGTATAAGTGACGAAGTCCCGGTTTTTTCGTTTTCGCATAAATCGTCGCATGGAACGGACGGATTTTCGAGACGTCGCTTCCGACTTTCGCGTTCAGTGAGCGATGCGTCTGCATCTCAAACATCTGTTTGGCGAGTTCGAGCAGTTTCATGAGCAAGTACGCCGTCGCCTCCGCATCATAGATGGCCCGGTGATGCTGGGTCAACTCGATATCGAATCGCTTCGCGAGCGTGTTGAGGCGGTGGTTTTTGAGCGTCGGTAAAATCGTCCGGGCGAGTTCGAGCGTGTCGATGACGGGATAGTCATCCGGCTCGTGCCCCCCGCTCCGAAGCGTCGCTTCTAAGAAGCCCATATCGAACGATGCGTTATGGGCGACGAGGATGCCGTCCCCGCACCAGTCGACGAACTGTTTGGCGATGACTTCGGGATCGGGCTGGCCATGGACCATGTCGTCCGTGATGCCCGTCAGCTCGATCGTCGTAGCCGAGAGCGGATGTTTCGGATCGGCGAACGCCTCGAACCGGTCGATGATTTCACCGTCTTTAATTTTGACACCGGCGAGTTCGATGATTTTGTTGTAGACGGCCGAAAGTCCGGTCGTCTCGACGTCGAAGACGACATATGTCGCATCATCGAGCGGGACATCGGTCGGGTGATACGCGACAGGCACGCCGTCATTGACGACGTTCGCCTCGACCCCGAACAGCACTTTGATGTCATTCTTTTTCCCAGCGTAATAGGCTTCCGGGAACGACTGGACGCCGGCGTGATCCGTGATAGCGATGGCGCGATGGCCCCATTTGGCCGCCCGGGCGACGAGCGCCGACACGTTCGTGACCGCGTCCATCTGGCTCATTTGCGTATGCGCGTGTAATTCGACGCGTTTCTCACCGGCCCACTCGTCACGGGCCGGTTCGACTTTCACTTCTTGCAGTTGCGATGCCATCATGCACAGTTCGCGCATGAAGCTGTCATCCTCGACCCGGCCAGCCGCTTGAATCCACATGCCTTTTTTGACGGCGCTGAGCATCCGGTCATCATCGTCATCGCGTGCGAACACTTTGACGATGAGTGAATCGGTATAGTCCGTCATCTTGAACGTGAACAGTTTCTTCCCGCTCTTCAGTTCTTTCCGTTCGGCCGAGAAGACGAGGCCACGGATGGCGACGCGTCGTTCTTCTTCGATGATCGTCTTAATCGGGACGATCTCGTCTTTGATCAAGGCGCCCATCCGTACCTCGGTGACCGGTTCGTCGTTCGTCTCGGTCGCCTTCGCGAATTGCGCTGCGAGCGCGAGCTTCGCTTGTTCCAAATCTTCTTGCACGACTTGTTCACGGAGCGCTTGGTTTGCTTCTTCATTCTCCGAGAACAGCGCTTGGCAAGGTTTCTTCATAAAGCCGTAGGCGCTATAGAGCGCTTGGACTTCTTGACATAACTCTTTATCGACATAGTTCGCCTCAGGGGCCGAGCGCACCGGGATGAGCAATTTGTTCTGCTCAAAGCGTGGTGAGACCGATGCGAAATAACTGCGCATCGCACCCGACACTTGGCTGAGTTCACTGACGATACGCGGCCAATAGTCGATATAATCCTGTTCGGCACCGCCTGAGGTCGTCGTGAAACGCGCGTACACCTCGTCAGCGAACGTCGCGTACCGGCTCTCGATTCGGCTCATGAACAGTTGATACACCTCGTACGGTAACACGCGCTGCAACTGGAAATAAAACGTCCACGTCCGGCGCTGCTTGTTGACGACAAGTCGCGTCAATTCCGCATCGTCGAATTGTTCCGTCTCGGTTGTGATGCCGAGATCGGTCAAGAGCAATTGCATTTTTTGATTAGCTTCCACGGGTAAGAAGTCCCCCCTTTTATCATTCGATGTCGAAAAATGAAGGTGACGGCAAGAAACCGTCACCTTCATCGATCATTTTGCCTCGTTCAGTTGCGCCGTGATCACACGTGGCAACTCATCTACCGTCGTCTCAAGGACTTCGCCAGTGGCACGTACTTTCACTTCGACGATACCTTCGCTCGCTTTTTTCCCGACGTTGATACGAATCGGAAGACCGATCAAATCAGCATCGGCGAATTTGACGCCAGCCCGTTCTTTACGGTCATCATACAACACATCGTACGTCGATGACAGCTCATCGTATAAACGGTTCGCGAGTTCGACTTGCGCTTCGTCTTTCGTGTTGATGGCAATCAAGTGCACATCGAACGGAGCGACGCTCTTCGGCCAAACGATACCGCGATCGTCATGATGTTGCTCGATGACGGCCGACAATGTGCGTGAGACGCCGATGCCGTAGCAACCCATAATGAGCGGTTCGGCCCGACCTTCTTCGTTCAAGAACGTCGCACCCATCGCTTCTGAATAGCGCGTGCCGAGCTTGAACACTTGCCCGACTTCAATCCCGCGAGCGAAGCGGACCGGACCCGACTCGTCAGGTGCCATGTCGCCTTCGACGACGAAACGGAGGTCATGATACGTCAAATGCGACAAGTCGCGTTCGGCGTTGACGTGCGTATAATGGGTGTTCGCCTCGTTGGCGCCACATACCGCGTCGACCAAATATTTGACGGCGTAATCGGCCACGACTTTGACCGGTGCATGAATCGGTCCGAGCGTGCCCGGCTCACAGCCGAACAAGTCGATGATCGTCGCTTCTTCTTCCATTTGGATGTCGAGTCCGCCGAGGGCGTTCTTCACTTTGACGTCGTTCGCCTCGTGATCACCTCGAACGATGGCCATGACCGTCTCGCCATCGACGTTGAAGAGGACCGACTTGATCGTCGTCTTCGTGTCGACGTTCAAGAAGCGCGCCACATCTTCAATCGTCTTATTGTCTTTCGTGTCGACCTTGTCGAGGGCAAGCACTTCGGCCGCTTGCATGTCATAGCGGTCGAGCGTTTCTGCCATCTCGATATTGGCGGCGTAGTTCGACGTGTCCGTATAGACGATCGTGTCTTCCCCGATATCGGCAAGCGCTTGGAATTCGTGCGTGTCTTTCCCGCCGATGGCACCCGAGTCAGCTACGACCGGGCGATATTTTAAACCGATGCGGTCAAAGATGTTGGAATAGGCGTTATACATGTTCTTGTATTCGTCGTCCAAGTCATCTTGTGTGGCGTGGAACGAATACGAATCTTTCATCAAGAACTCACGACCCCGGAGCAGTCCGAAACGTGGACGACGCTCGTCGCGATATTTCGTTTGAATCTGATACAAGTTGACCGGTAACTTTTTGTAGGAGTTGAGTTCATCGCGCACGATCGACGTGATGAGTTCCTCGTGCGTCGCACCGAGGGCGAAGCGACGATCGTGACGATCGGTCAATCGCATAAGTTCAGGACCATAAATACCCCAGCGACCCGTCTCTTCCCACAGTTCCGCCGGTTGAATCGCTGGCATGAGCAATTCTTGGGCACCGGCCCGGTTCATCTCTTCGCGGATGATCGTTTGAATCTTTTGTAACACGCGGTGGCCGAGTGGAAGATACGAATAAATTCCAGCGGCGTTTTGGCGCATGAAGCCCCCGCGGACGAGGAGTTGATGGCTGACGGCTTCTGCGTCGGCCGGCACTTCTCTAAGCGTAGGCATGAACAGTCTCGATTGTTTCATAGGTATCAACGTTTCCCTTCTATAACCCGATTAGATCTTACTTTTATTATTTAAAGAATGATTGAATATCATTCCACGTGACGATCAACATGAGGAGCATGAGCAAAGCGAACCCGATAAAGTGGACGAATCCTTCCTTTTTCGGATCGATCGGCCGTCCGCGCACCGCTTCGAACAAGAGGAAGATGAGTCGTCCTCCATCGAGTGCCGGGAGCGGCAACAAGTTAAAGATGGCCAAGTTGACTGATAAAAGTGCCGTCCAGTTGAGGAGCATGATGAGCCCGCTCGCCGCCACTTCATCGGTCATGCGGACAATCCCGACCGGTCCGGCCAATTGGTCGACGCCGACTTGACCGGTAACCAAATCACCGACCGCGGAAAAGATGAGCGTCGACATCGTCCACGTCGTCTCAGCCCCAGTCGTGAAGGCTTTCGTCGGTGAACGCTCGAGCGCGTTCGTCACGCCCAATATCCCGACCGTCTCGCCGTTTTGTTCGACCGCTTGCGGCGTGAGCGTCACCGTTTGTTCTGCATTATCTCGAATATACGTCACTTCGGTTGGCGTGTCAGCCCGGTCGGCAAGCACAGTCCGAAGGTCGAGCCAGTCATCAATCGTCTCGCCTTCGATGGAGACAATTTCATCTCCCGCCATGAGACCTGCTTGATCTGCAGCCGAATCTGGCTGCACCGTACCGATTCGTCCATCGTCCGTTGGCGTCCCTTGGACGAGACCGACGATGACAAGCAAGATGAAGGCAAGGACGAAGTTCATCGCTGGGCCGGCTGCAATCGCGAGCACACGTTTCCATACCGATTGAGCTCCGAACGTGCGGTCGTATGGGGCAATTTGAATTTCCATACCTTGGTCGACGAGAAGCGTGTCCCGTTCAAGTGAATAGACACGGACCTCATCATCGACGAGTAACTGGATCTTCAATTCGCGAATCGAATCGAACTTGTCGACCGTCCCGACGATGTGCACGTCTTTTGCCTGGTCCGGCTGGAAGTAGACACGATCGACCGTGCCGGCGTTCGTCAGGCGTAACCCGACGTGTTGACCGGCTTTCACTTCGATCGGCTCAAAATCTTCTCCTGCCATTTTGACATACCCACCGATTGGCAATAAGCGAATCGTATACAGCGTCTCATTCTTTCTGAACGAGAGGATTTTCGGTCCAAACCCGATTGCAAATTCATGACAGAGAATCCCTGCCCGTTTCGCCATGACGAGGTGTCCCCATTCATGAACCGATATGAGTACCCCAAACATCAAAACGATGGCGATAAAAGTCGTCATTGTCTATTCCCCACCTTCACTTTCCTTGCTGAATTTGTTCTCGAACCGCTCGGTCGACTTGAAGGATCTGTTCGAGCGTCGGTTCTGCAATTACCGTATGTGTCTCCATCGCTTGTTCAACGATGCGTTCGATATCGAGGAAAGCGATCTCCCCGTTCAAGAACAGCTCGACAGCCGCCTCGTTGGCCGCATTAAGCACCGTCGGCATCGAACCACCGGCGCGCCCGGCCTCATACGCGAGGCGTAAGGCCGGATAACGCGTCAAGTCGGCTTCTGCGAAGTGAAGCGTTCCGATTTCTCTCAAGTTTAACCGCTTGTTCCCGTCGATTTCAAGACGTTTCGGACCTGAGAGCGCATAGAGGATCGGTCCCCGCATATCCGGATTTCCAAGCTGCGCCATGACGGCGGCATCTTTGAATTCGACCATCGAGTGGATGATGGACTCACGATGAAGCACCACTTCAATATCATTATAATCGATATCGAACAACCAGTGCGCTTCGATGACTTCGAGTCCTTTATTGAACATCGTCGCCGAATCGATCGTGATTTTCGCCCCCATCGACCAGTTTGGATGTGCGAGCGCCTCTGCGACGGTCACGCCGTCTAATTCATCCCGCGACTTGTCACGGAAACTCCCGCCTGATGCCGTTAAGATGATTTTCGAGACGTCCTCTCGGCGTTCACCGTTCAAACATTGATAGATGGCCGAATGTTCACTATCGACTGGAAGCAGGCTGACCCCATGCTTCTTGACGGCTGCCGTGACGAGATGGCCCGCCGTGACGAGCGTCTCCTTGTTCGCCAAAGCGATGTCTTTACCTGCCTCGATGGCAGCGAGCGTCGGCTCAAGACCGACAGCCCCGACGACGGCTGTGACGACGATGTCAGCCCGCTCTGCGGTCGCACATTCGATCAACCCTTCAAGTCCGATAAAAAAGAGTGGTTCGTATGTAAGTCGTGGTTTGAGTTGTTCGAGCACTTCGATGTCTTTGGCGGACACGTATTTCGGCCGCAGGCGGTTGATCCATTCCTCGGCCACATCTACATTCGTTCCGAAGGCATAGGCCTCAAGTTCAAACAAGTCGGGGTGCTGTTCGATGACGTCACATGTCTGTACGCCAATCGAACCAGTCGCCCCGATTAAGCTGATTCGCTTCATCTTGACACTCCTTTATAACAAATTAAATACCCAGATGACGGTGAATACCGCGATCATACTATCAAAGCGGTCCAAAATGCCACCGTGTCCCGGTAACAGATGACCCGAATCTTTTACGTTGAATTGACGTTTATACGCCGACTGCACCAAGTCCCCGAGTTGCCCGACGACGGATACGACGACCGCGAGCACCAATACTTCGAGAATCGGCAACACCGGTTCGACGAGGACGTAGACGAGACCGACGACGATAGACGAGATGATCCCACCGACCGCCCCTTCAATCGTCTTGTTCGGACTGATTGAGGGCCACAGTTTTGTCTTACCGATTGCTTTGCCCGTGAAGTAAGCACCCGAGTCGGTCGCCCAAATCATGAACAGGACGAGAAGTACTTTGACGAGCCCATCCTCCGAAAGACGGACGAGCGCAAAACTAGAGAAACCGATGACGAGATAGACAGCAGATACAAAATAAAAACTCGCGTCTTCATACGTGAAACGGTTTTTTGTGACGACCGTCCAAAACAGGAGGAGCATTAAACCGAGCACCATCCATTGATTCGTCGACATCGGCATCTCGCCCATGACAAGCTGTCGCTCAAGCAACATCAATACGAACGGGAAGGCTACAAGGAGCGACGTCACAAGGAACGGAAACGCCGTCAACTTGTGATTGCGCATCATCGTGAACTCGCTCAGTCCAATCAAGGCGAGCACACCCATCAAGATGACGAACGGACTGCCCCCGAGGGCGATCAAGCTGACAAAAATGGCACCGGCCCAAAGACCGGTAATAATTCGAGTCTTCATGTCACACCCCACCAAACCGGCGCGTCCGCGCGTTATACGCTTCGATTGCCTCGACGAAGTGGTCTCGTTTGAACTCAGGCCATAACACGTCTGTGAAATGGAGTTCAGCGTACGCCCCTTGCCAGAGCAAGAAGTTCGAGAGACGCTGTTCCCCGCTCGTCCGGATAATCAAATCGACGTCTTGCATATTTGTCATGAGACGATGTCCGATCATGGCGTCATCGATGTCGTCCGGTTGGATCTTCCCTGCCGCTACATCGCTGGCGATATGGCGCATCGCTTGTACGAGCTCGTCGCGGCCACCATAGTTTAAGGCAAAGACGAGATCCAGACCTGTGTTCGTCGCCGTGCGCGTACGAGCCTCATCGACTGCATCCCGCGTGCCGCGCGGTAATTTTGACACATCACCTGCGACGAGGACGCGAACGTTTTGTTCGTCCAGTTCTTTTAAGTCCGTCTCTAAAAATTGTTTCGGCAATTTCATCAAGAAGTTGACTTCTTCTTCCGGACGCGTCCAGTTCTCCGTCGAGAACGCATAGAGCGTCAACGAACGGATCCCGAGTTCTTGGGCGGTGCGAACCGCTTCCCGGACCGATTTCATCCCTTCCCGGTGACCCATGATGCGAGGGAGTCCACGCTTTTTCGCCCAACGGCCGTTGCCGTCCATAATGATGGCGACGTGTTCGGGGATGCTCAGTTCCGCCTCGGTCTTCGTTTTAGGATTCACCCATTTAAACATACTCTATCCTCCTGATTGTATGAAAGAGGGACCCTCTCAGTAAAAGGGTCCCCACACAGCTTTTTGGTATACCACTTCCGTGATTACACTTCCATGATTTCTTTTTCTTTCGTCGCTGCAGATTCATCAATCTTTTTGATATACGAATCCGTTAACGATTGAACGTCATCCGCGTAACCGCGAAGGTCGTCCTCAGTCAAGTCCCCATCTTTTTCAAGCTTCTTCAAGTTTTCGTTGGCGTCACGACGAACGTTACGGACAGCGACTTTCGCTTCTTCCGCATATTTCTTCGTCACTTTCACGAGCTCTTTGCGACGCTCTTCCGTCAAAGCTGGGATGGCGAGACGAATGACGGTCCCGTCCGACGACGGCGAGAGACCGAGGTCGGCTTTTTGGATCGCTTTCTCAACGTCAGACACCATCGACTTGTCCCATGGTTGAATCAAGAGAAGGCGTGCTTCCGGTGTATTGATGTTCGCTACTTGATTGAGCGGTGTCGGTACGCCGTAGTAATCGACTTGAACCGGGTCCAAGATCGACGCGCTCGCACGTCCCGTCCGAAGTGTCCCGAAGTCACGCTTCAGCGCGGAAACGGCTTTCTCCATTTTCTCTTCAGCAGTTTTCAATACGTCATTTACACTCATGAATTGATTCCTCCTACTACCGTCCCGATATGTTCCCCGAGTACGACACGTTTGATGTTTCCTTCTTCAAGCAATGAGAATACAATCAGTGGGATATGGTTGTCCATACATAGTGACGTGGCTGTCGAATCCATCACTTGGAGACCGTCTTTTAAGACGTCCAAGTACGTGAGCGTGTCATATTTGACTGCATCCGGAACGAGTTTCGGATCGGCCGAATAGACGCCGTCGACGTTGTTTTTTCCCATCAAGATGACGTCAGCTTCGATCTCCGCTGCGCGGAGTGCCGCTGTCGTGTCTGTCGAGAAGTACGGGTTCCCCGTCCCTGCCGCGAAGATGACGACGCGACCTTTTTCAAGGTGACGCATCGCCCGGCGACGAATGTACGGTTCAGCCACTTGGCGCATTTCGATTGAGGTTTGGACGCGTGTTTGGACACCGTTCGTTTCAAGGCTATCTTGTAGCGCGAGCGAGTTCAATACCGTGGCGAGCATGCCCATGTAATCCGCATTCGCTCGGTCCATGCCGAGCTCGCTACCGGTCTTGCCGCGCCAGATGTTCCCGGCGCCTACGACGACGGCAACTTCGACGCCCATGGCGACCAATTCTTTAATTTGCCCAGAGATCGAATTGACGATGGCCGGGTCAATCCCGTACCCTTGATCTCCAGCGAGCGCTTCCCCACTCAATTTTAACACAATTCGCTTATATTTCGGTTCCATACTTTGCCTCCTCTTGCTTGAAAAAAGGGAACACGCTCCCTTAACGAACTAACTCAAGGTTATACAGACGTGTTCCCAATTTTGATAGCACCATGTGAATGATGCAGATTATTTTTTAAGTTGGTTCATTACTTCTTCAGCAAAGTTTTCTTCGCGTTTTTCCATACCTTCTCCAACTTCGTAACGTACGAATGAGTTGATACGGCCGCCTTTAGACTCTACGTATTTCCCAACTTTGAAGTCAGCGTCTTTAACGAATGTTTGGTCGACGAGGCAGATTTCCTCGAAGTACTTGTTCATACGTCCCGCAATCATCTTCTCGACGATGTTGGCAGGCTTTCCTTCGTTGAGGGCTTGCTCAGTCAAGACTTTCTTCTCACGATCTGCTTCTTCAGCCGATACTTCGTCGCGTGTCGCGTAAAGTGGGCGTGCTGCTGCTACGTGCATGGCTACGTCTTTTGCAACTGTTTCGTCTGTTGTACCGTCGAGGACAACGACTGAACCGATGCGGCCGCCCATGTGGAGGTACGTGCCGAAGACTGCATCGTCCGCTTTTTCAAGGACAGCGATGCGACGGAGTGAGATTTTCTCTCCGATTGTCGAAGCTTCTTCTTGAATGTGTGTTTCAAGCGTTTTACCAGCTACGAATTCAGAAGCGAGTGCCGCTTCAACTGTCGTTGCGCCTGAAGTGAGAACAGCTTTTGCTACGTCTGAAACGAGTGTTTGGAACTTCTCGTTTTTCGCAACGAAGTCTGTTTCTGAGTTAACTTCGACAAGCGTAGCTTTGTTGCCGTCAACCGCTACTGCCGTCAAACCTTCTGCTGCGATACGGTCGCCTTTAGCTGCTGCTTTCGCGATCCCTTTTTCACGAAGGAAGTCGATTGCTGCTTGCATGTCACCGTTTGTTTCAGTGAGTGCTTTTTTGCAATCGAGCATACCTGCGCCTGTTTTTTCACGAAGTTCTTTTACCATTGCTGCTGTAACTGCCATCGGAAATTCCTCCTTGTAAAACTTACGAATTTTTAAGAAAAAGCACTAAGGCTTTATATACGTGTCCTAAAAAAAGGTGATAAAAGGCTTTCCCTTTATCACCTGTTGTCTGACTGATTACTCAGCTTCTGTCGCTTCAGCTTCTGGAGCTACCGCTTCTTCAGCTACTTCTTCTTCGCCTTGTTTCGCTTCGATGATTGCATCTGCCATCTTCGAAGTGAGCAATTTAACCGCACGAATCGCATCGTCGTTCGCTGGGATGACGTAGTCGATTTCGTCTGGGTCACAGTTTGTGTCGACAATCGCAACGATTGGGATGTTCAATTTGTGAGCTTCTGCAATCGCGATCCGCTCTTTACGTGGGTCAACGATGAAGAGGGCATCAGGAACACCTGGCATGTCCTTGATTCCGCCGAGGAACTTCTCAAGACGTGTCATTTCTTTTTTCAAGATGATGACTTCTTTCTTAGGAAGTACTTCGAACGTACCGTCAGCTTCCATTTTCTCAAGCTGCTTCAAACGGTTGATACGTTTTTTGATTGTTGAGAAGTTTGTGAGTGTTCCACCCAACCAACGCTCATTGATGAAGTACATACCTGAACGGAGTGCTTCTTCTTTGATTGTGTCTTGAGCTTGTTTTTTCGTACCTACGAAGAGGACGTTTCCGCCTTCTGCCGCGAGTTCACGAACGAAGTTGTACGCCTCGTCTACTTTTTTGACCGTTTTTTGAAGGTCGATGATGTAGATGCCGTTACGCTCCGTGAAGATGTATTTCGCCATTTTTGGGTTCCAACGGCGTGTCTGGTGACCGAAGTGTACACCAGCTTCGAGCAATTGCTTCATTGAAATTACTGCCATGATAAATTTCCTCCTTGTGGTTTAAAAAAGTCCTCCGCCTCGTTCATCGTTGTATTCCGACCTTTCGGCACCGAGGAATACCATCCCGAGACGTGTGTGATGTGTTTAACACCAAAAAATACTATAGCATATGTCCGCCAATCCGGCAACTCTCACTTTTTACGAAGTTTGGCATATAAGGCGACTTCTCCTTCGCCTTTTCCAAGGAGTCGGGCCGTCTCCCGGACCGAATGGTGCAATAACACATCCTCCACGTGCGGGGCTGATTGCGTATCGTCGTCCGATGTCTCTCGCTTTGGCTCCGCATGGATCGACTGAGCACCTGCAACCTCTTCGTTTGAGGACGCTGGTTGTTTCACGACATCGTTCATCGATTCCATGAACGACAACAGGAGGGCCTCGGTCTCACGTTTCTCGTGCTCGAGTTGCGTGACGCGAGCGGTCAACGCCTGGACTTGACGAAATAAGATCAGCAGTCCGTAAGCGACGATACAGGCGATTGCGATATATACGATGGTCATCTCCATCCCTCCTTCACGATGTCTTTTCTTCTAAATACGAACGTCCAAGTGCAAGCTTTAACGTCTTTAACGCCTTGGAATGGATTTGGGAGATACGTGACGTCGACAGTTCCAACACTTCGCCAATCTCGGTCAACGTCAACTCGTCGAAGTAGAACAACGAGACGACGAGACGTTCTTTCTCGGACAAGTGCTCGATTTCGGTCGTCAGCACGTCGAGCAGCTCGCGCTGCAATAGCGTATCCTCCGGTTTCTCAGAGTCAGGGTCGAAATACGTGACGGACATGACCTTGCCTTCTTCTTGAAGCGTCACCGCTTCATCGATCGACAACATGTTCGCGAAATACCCTTCCGCCATCGCCTTCTCGATTTCCGACACCGGTAGTTCGCAGGCGCTCGCGAGTTCTTCTTTCGTCGGGGCCCGGTGCAACTTCTGCTCGAGTTGTTCGGCGATGTGATCAATTTTTTTCACGCGTTCGCGCACCGAACGCGGTAACCAATCGATTTTCCGCAGCCCATCGATGATGGCGCCACGTATCCGAAACGCCGCGTACGTGTCAAACTTGTTGTTGTGTTCTGGATCATATTTCATGAGGGCATCGTACAATCCCATGTAACCCAAACTTTTCAATTCGTCGCGTTCGACGCTCTTCGGGAGCGTCACGATCATTCGTTGCACGTGATAATGGATGAGGAACTCGTAGTGCGCCAATAGTTCATTCGCTGTATCCATATCGCGGTCAGTGTTCCAACGATCCCACAACTCGGTAAGCTGAGTCGTCATGTCGATCCCCCCTAGATTTCCTTAGTTCCTACGCTGACCGTTCGAATCGACAGGACGCAAGTCGCCACATCAAATTCGATCGTCCGTCCGTTATGCCCGCCACAGTCTTCTGCGATGAGCGGGATACGGTGCGCTTTCAGTGCGTTGCGCACGGCTTCGGCGTTTCGTTCACCGATCCGCATCGCCTCGTTCTCATACTTGAATTGAAACATTTGGGCGCCGCCGGCCATCTTCGCTTGCAGCCGACCCGCTCCGGCCCGTTTCAACGACGCGACGAGCGCATCGATGGCCGTATCCGCATATTTTCCTACTTCAACCGTTTGGTGTTTCCGGGCAATCGCCGAATCCGGCAACATGACATGGGCCATCGCCGCGATTTGGAGCCGGACGTCATACAAGATGACGCCGACGCACGAACCGAGTCCTGCCGTTCGCAATTTGTTCGGCGCGGTCGTCTGCTTCCATTCCGCGATGCCGATTTTGATGACTTCAGCCATGGCCAATCAACCGCTGTTGTATCCGTTCGAGCGAGCCATGCGTCGGTAGGAACAACACATGCCCAGCACTTACTTTCTCATCGATGCGGAACGTCGTATCGATGTAGAGTGCCGCATCTTCCTCAGGTTGGACCGACGTGACGACGAATTCGACGATCGAACCCGCCATGTCGACCGCTGTCGCCGGGACTTGGATGGAAATTGGGGTATCGAGCCAATCCCCAAGTGCCCGGGCGTAAGCCCCGCTCATGATGTTTCCGATTTCTTCCCATGCCGACTGGCCGAGCTCGTCCGCCGATTGGAACGAGAACGTGCTTCCAATGAGGGAAGCGACCATTGTTTCGGCATCATCGACCGGAAACAAGATGAGAATCATGCCGCTAATGTCACCGCCGAGCTCCAACAAGACGGACGCCACGTGACGTTCCGGCCCGCCGACGCGTTCCGGCAAATACGTGATCGGTTCCATCTCCGCCGAGGAGACGGTGATCGTGACCGGCTTGCCCAAGAGCGTCGACAATGCCGTCGCGGCATGACCAGAACCGATATTGCCGAGTTCTTTCAATAAATCTTGCTCGAACTCACTCAGCATGCTGTTCCTCGAATAATGCGTTGGCATCGAGGAGCGAGAACAATTTGTCCTCGCCCTTGGCGATCGCCGTCAAGTGAGCCGACAACATGTCTCGGCTCGACTCCGGAATCGGCTCGATGCGAACGTCTTCACTTTCCACGACCTCGTTGGCCCGGTCGACGATAAAGCCGGCATCGCCTTGATTGAGTGAAGCGATCAAAATCCGTGTTTCTTCGGTCGGTTCGACTGCCTCGTAACCGAGACGGAGCCGAAGGTCGATGACCGGTGTGACGACCCCGCGCAGATTGATGACACCTTTGACGTGAGCCGGTGCGTTCGGGACGCGTGTGACCGGTTGTACCCGTTCAATCGAGCGAACTGACTGGACATCGATTCCGTATGTGTTCGATCCCAATGAAAAGACTACCCATTTTTGTTCCATCCTTCTTCCTCCTTAGAACAGATCGTTGCTGTCGACAATCAAGGCGACACGCCCGTCTCCGAGTATCGTCGCACCAGAGATGGCCGGAATGCCCTCGAGATAAGTTCCGAGCGGCTTCATGACGATCTCTTGTTGGCCAATCAAGTCATTGACGACCACACCGACGAGCTTGTTTCCTTTGCGGACGACGACGACCGGGAATTGCGTCTTCGTTTCCGTTTCGATCGCGAACATTTCTTTCAAGTAAACGAGCGGGACGAGCTGACCTCTGAAGTCGAAGACGCGTTCGCGATGGGCCGTCAATATGTCGGCCTCGTCGAGGAGCGTCGTCTCGAGAATCGATGACAGCGGAACGGCGTACGTCTCATCGCCGACTTGTACGAGCATCGCCGAGATGATCGAGAGCGTGAGTGGCAAGCTGACTTGGAATTTCGTCCCTTGTCCGACGACCGTCTCGAGCGTGACGACCCCGCCGAGCGATTCGATTTTGTTTTTGACGACGTCTAGTCCGACGCCGCGACCCGAAAGATCGGTGACGACGTCTGCCGTCGAGAATCCAGGTGCGAAGATGAGCATGGCTACTTCGTTGTCCGTCATCGCCGTCGCTTCTTCAGGCGTGATGACGCCTCGTTCGAGTGCTTTTGAGCGGACTTTATCGACATTGATTCCTGCCCCGTCATCCTCGATTTCAATGAAGACACGGTTGCCGCCATGGTAAGCGCGAAGCGCGAGTCGACCTTGTTCCGGCTTCCCGGCTTCGAGGCGGACTTCCGGCAACTCGATGCCGTGGTCGATGGCGTTACGAATCAAATGGACGAGCGGGTCACCGATCTCATCGATGACTGTCCGATCGAGCTCGGTCTCAGCACCGGTGATCTCAAGTTGGACTTTTTTATGGATATCTTTCGCGACCGAACGCACCATGCGCGGGAAGCGATTGAACACTTGCTCGATCGGCATCATGCGGAGCGTCAAGACGAGCGATTGAAGTTCGTTCGTACCGCGTTTGATTTTCTCGACCGTTTCGTTCAGTTCAGGTTGACCGACTTCGTCGGCGAGCCGCTCAAGACGACCGCGATCGATGATGAATTCTTCGAACAAGTTCATCAGACGATCGATCCGCTCTAAGTTGACACGAATCGTCTTCGCTTGTGCGACGGCCTGTTCTTTCGGTTCGTCCGCCTCCACCGCTTTCGGTTTCACTTCGGCCACGGCGACGCTTTCGGCACTGACGGCGACTTCCGGCGCACCGGCCGCCGCACTCGTGTAAGGTGTCACTTGGACGTGCTCGACTTCCGACACTTGGGACACGGCATGCTCAATCACGTCCGCTGACTCCTGTGACACGAACAAGACGTCAAATGAGAGATCGAACTGTTCTTGCTCGATCGCCTCGGTCTCAGGAACCGTCCGGACGACTTCGCCGAGTTCTTGGAGGCGATCGAACACCATGTAGGCGCGCGCCGCTTTCAACACGACGGCATCCGATAGCTTCACATGAAGTTGGAACGCTTCGAAGCCGGTCTCTTTCGCTTGCGTGATGACCGAATCGGTATATAGGTCGGCCGTGAAGACCGTCTCATCGACCACCTCGACTGCTTTCGGAGTGCTACCGATAAATGACTGGAACGCGGACACTGTCGCCGTCACATCGATGTTTGCGCCTCTGCCTCCCGTCTCGATATCAGCGATCATCTCTTCGATTTGCTCCATTGCCGAGAACATCGTATCGAGCAACAACTGGTTGCTCTCTTTCTTTCCGGCTCGAACCAAATCGAGCGCGCTCTCCATCTCATGCGTCAAGTTGGCGACACTCTCGTATCCCATCGTCGCCGACATCCCTTTGAGCGTGTGTGCCGAGCGGAAAATCTCTTGAATCGCTTCCTGACTGCCCGTCTGTTCTAGTTTCAACAGCTGGGTGTTAACCGATTGGATATGTTCTTGAGATTCGTCTAAAAACAATCCTAAGTATTCGTTCACGTCCATCTATAATGCCTCCCTGTCGTTAGACTCGGTTCCACTGACGTTTCAAGTTCCCCATCAAGCGTTCCATAAAATGACGCGGTTTCGGTGGCGTCCCGGTCAATGTCGTTAAAATCCGTTCAAGCCGCCAACTGATGTCACTCTTCCGGTCCAGATGGTAAAACGGGACTTGGGCGATGACCGCTCGTCTGACCGTGGCGTCATCTGGTAAATACCCGAGGAATCGAATCGATTTCTTTAAAAACTGCTCACATGCAACTTCCATTCGTTCAAAACATTGCAGCGCTTCTTCACCCGATTGGGCCCGATTGACGATCACACCGAGCGGTAAGTCCGGACTTTGACGATGAACGAGCTTCGTATAGGCATATCCATCCATGAGCGAGGTCGGTTCAGGCGTCAAGATAAGGAACATCTCATCGCATCCCTCGATGAACTGGAGCGACGTGTCTGTCGCCCCGGCCCCCATGTCGAATAACACATAATCGTATTCGGTCAGCACTTCGAGTTCACGCATAAAAAATTGCATATCTGCATGTGAGAATTGGACTAGTTCGTCGAGCCCACTTCCCCCATGTAATATATCGACACCATGCACGTCTTTCTGAACCGAGGCGGCGAGCGGAATTCGCGCTTTTACCGAATCCATCATCGTTCGTGACCGCGACGCGTTCAATAAGATGTGCACGTTTGCCATCCCGATGTCGAGGTCGACGATCAAGACACGTTTTCCGAGCTCGACGAGACCGATGGCCGTATTGACGCAGACGTTCGTTTTACCGACCCCGCCTTTCCCGCTCGCAAAAGCGATTGTCGTCGGTGCGGTCTCCGTTTTCGCCCTCAGACGTCTTGCTTGGTCCATTGGGTCCACCCTTCTTTCTCAAGTAAACGATTCGTCAATCGGTCCGGCTCTCCGGCGACAAGGTCGTCCGGCACTTCTTGTCCGTCCGTCAGCCAAGCGACCGGCAGTCCGCTCTCGCGGACCATCCGATACATCGCGTGAATGTCACTCGTCTCATCGGCTTTCGTGAAGATGAGCGACTGGAGCGGCAACGGTTCGAATTGGCGATAGATCATGTCCATATCCCGCATCTTCGACGTCAAGCTGAGGACGAGCGACAAGCTCGTTTCCGAGAAATCGTGATGTCGCTCGAACTGTTCGACGTACGCCTCGTCGCGGAAGTTGCGACCGGCCGTATCAATCAAGATGATGTCTTTCCGTGCGAACAGTTGTTTCGCTCGTTTGAAGTCATTGAAGTCGTAGGCGACCTCGACCGGGATGTCTAAAATCTCGGCGTACGTTTTCAATTGTTCGATTGCCGCGATCCGGTACGTGTCCGTCGTGATGAGACCGACCGAGAGCCCATGCTCGAGTTTGTAGTGAGCGGCAAGTTTGGCGAGCGTCGTCGTCTTGCCAACCCCGGTCGGACCAACGAGCATCATATACCGTTTCGGTTCAGGGACAGCCAAGAAGGAACTCCGGATTTGATCACGCACGTAGCGTTCGACGACTTCCACCGATTTTGTCGTGTAATACAGCTCGTTGATCGCTTCGTCCCACGTCTCACCACGGAACGACTCAGAGGCGAGCAGTGATTCGACATGCGCCAGCGCTGCGGGCAACCGTCTCGACGTCGACACGGTCGCCGCCTGACTTGATTCGTTCGTTTGTTGCGGTGGACGCGTCGGAGCCTTCACGGGCTTCGATGGTGCGACGGGTTTCGTCGCGGCACGCGGTTTGACAGCGAGCGGTGCTTTCTCGAGCGCAGCGATGACCTCGACGTGTTGCGATGCGAACAGGCCGAGCCAGCCTTTTTTCACTTGACGGGAGTTCAAAATCACGGCGTCGTCACCAAACTCCTGTTTGACTTTCGCCATCGCTTCCGCCATCGTCTTGCCGGTATATTTTTTGATTTGCATTTAAATCACCCCAATACTTTTCACTTCAATCGAGCTGAGCAGCTCGTTGTAGGCGAGAACCGGCACGTCCGGATAATATCGTTCGAGCAGTTGTCTCACGAACAAACGGATCGTCGGCGAGCATAAAATGACGGCCGAAGCCCCGTAGCGTTCGAACATCGACAGTTGCTCACCCGAGCGTTCGATAATCTCGCGCGCCTGTTCCGGATCGAGCGCCAAATAGTTGCCGAACTCAGTTTTTTGAACGGCGTCTTGAATGAGCTGTTCGGTCTGGCCACCGAGTGTGACGACGTAGAGCGGTCCGTCCGGCGGGCTGACTTGGTCCGTCAATTGACGGGACAGGCCTTGGCGGCAATATTCGCCGAGGATATCGGCATCTTTCGTCACTTTTCCATAATCGGCCATCGTCTCGAACAAGAGCGGTAAATTGCGAATCGAGACGTGTTCTTTCAACAGATGACGGAGCACTTTTTGAATGTCGCCAATCGATAGGACGGATGGTGTCACGTCTTCGACGAGCACCGGGTGCGTCTCCTTCAAGTGTTCGACGAGTTGTTTCGTCTCTTCACGGCCGAGAAGGTCTGCCGAATGTTTCTTGAGCGTCTCCGTCAAATGCGTCGCGACGACCGATGGCGGATCGACGACGGTGTACCCGCTCATTTCAGCGCGAGTCCGCGTCTCTTCGTCAATCCAGAGAGCCGGGAGGCCGAACGCCGGTTCCGTCGTTTCGATGCCGTATACTTCCGGGTCTTCGATGCCAGGGCTCATCGCCAAGTAATGATCGAGCAACAGCTCCCCTTCAGCGACGACGTTGCCTTTCACTTTGATGCGGTACGCGTTCGGAGACAGTTGCAAATGATCTCGGATTCGGACCGTCGGCAAGATGAAGCCGAGTTCGAGCGCGAGCTGACGACGAATCATGACGACCCGGTCAAGCAGGTCGCCGCCTTGCGACTCATCGGCGAGCGGGATGAGTCCGTAACCGAACTCGAACTCGATGGCATCGATTTGTAGCAGCGACACGACGGTCTCGGTCGGTGCCATTGGTTCTTCTTCCGGTAGCGGTGTATCGATAACTCGTTTCATGTTGCGGCGCATCGCATACGCCCCATAGAAAGCGACTCCGGCGATGATGACCGTCACCGGGAGCAGACTCGGTGAGATAAACCCGAGCATGATCACAATCGAGCCGGCGATATAGAGGAGCGTCGGATTTTGACCGAGCTGGTCGACGACGTCTTCTCCTAAATTCCCATCCGACACGGCACGGGTGACGATGATGCCGGTCGCCGTC
Source organism: Exiguobacterium sp. s5 (assembly GCF_018618075.1). NCBI lineage: Bacteria > Bacillati > Bacillota > Bacilli > Caryophanales > Exiguobacterium > Exiguobacterium sp. s5. Next base: position 125,566 of record NZ_JACSLK010000002.1, read on the forward strand.
GAGATGAGGAGCGCCGGGATTTGACCGACAAGCCCGTCCCCGATCGTCATGAGTGAGAACGTCTGGAACGCTTCACCGACCGGGAGGCCCATTTGGACGGTCCCGATGATGATTCCAAAAATCAAGTTGATGACGACGATAATGATCCCGGCGATGGCGTCCCCTTTGACGAACTTCGAGGCCCCGTCCATCGATCCGTAAAAGTCGGCTTCACTTTGAATTTTTTTCCGACGGATTTGAGCGTCCTTGTCGTCAATCAATCCTGAGTTCAAGTCGGCATCAATCGCCATCTGTTTACCAGGCATGGCGTCGAGCGTGAAGCGGGCCGATACTTCCGACACGCGTTCCGCCCCTTTCGTGATGACGACGAACTGGATGATGACGAGGATGAGGAAGACGACGAACCCGACGAGCACGTTTCCGCCGACGACGAAGTTCCCGAACGTCGCAATAACTTCTCCCCCGTACCCGGTCGAAAGAATCGACCGCGTCGTCGACACGTTCAATCCGAGCCGGAATAGCGTCACGATCAACAAGAGCGAAGGAAAGACTGAGAAGTCGAGCGCTTCGCGGGCGTTCATCGCGACGAGCAGAATCAGCAAGGCGATCAGTATATTAACAATGATTAAAAAATCTAATATGAACCCCGGTAACGGGATGACGAGCATGACGACGATCATAAGAACGCCGATCAATACCGCGAAATCTTTCGCTTTTACAGCCAACACATACTCCTCCTCAAGACGGTTGTTTCAATTGATAGACGAACGCGAGCACTTCAGCGATCGCCTGATAAAACGACTCGTCAACGACTTCCCCGATATCCATTTGGGCGTAAAGTGCGCGGGCCAACGGTTTATTTTCCACAATCGGGATGTCATGTTCTTTGGCCACGTCGCGGATGTTGAAGGCGACTTGGTCGACGCCTTTGGCGACGACGAGCGGCGCAAAGTCTTTCGTGTCGTCATAGCGAATGACGACGGCATAATGGGTCGGGTTCGTGATGACGACGTCCGCGTTCGGAATCTCTTGCATCATGCGGCGCATCGCCATCTCCCGTTGTTGTTGTTTGATTTTTGACTTGATGAGCGGGTCACCTTCACTGTTTTTATACTCGTCCTTCACATCTTGTTTCGACATGCGAATCGATTTCTCAAAATCGAATCGTTGATAGAAAAAGTCAAGTAACGCGAGTGCGAGCAAGGCGACGCTCACCCATAGTCCAAGTTCAATCGTGATGCTCGCGAGCGCGATGACCGATTCACGGACATGTTCGACAGCCATCCGGGACAGCTCTTTTTGGTTTTGCCAGAGCACGGCAACAGCAGTCGTCAGGATAATCAATAATTTGAATAAGGACTTTAAAAATTCGACGACCGCTTTCATACTGATAATCCGCTTGACCCCTTTGATCGGGTCGATGCGTTCGAGTTTCGGTTGGATCGCCTCCGCCGAGAACAACGTCCCGATTTGAAGATAGTTGATTAAGATCCCGAACACGACCGCGACGACGAAGAACGGTCCCACAATCAAACCGACACGAAGCAACAAGTCGGTAAGCATCCCGGACAATCCATTCGATAAGTCGAACAACAAGTAACTCGTACCGAGCAAATCTTTCGTCAACCCGAACAGTTGCTTGCCGAGATACGGACCTAAAAACGATAACATGAGAAACATCGCGAACAAGGCGAACGCGCCGGTCAAATCGGCCGACTTGGCGACTTGCCCTTTCTTGCGCGAGTCCTCCCGCTTACGCGGGGTCGCTTTTTCGGTTTTTTCTCCTGCAAAAAATTGAAGATCGACCGATAAGGTATATAGAGGCTTCATGAGGCGTCTCCTAGCAATGTCATAAAATCACGCAACACTTCTTGTAAAATCGGGATGAACTGGCTGATGCCGTTCAAGGTCAACCCCATCATGACGACCATGACCGAGAAACCTGCAATCAGTTTGAATGAGAATCCGATCGCAAAAATATTGAACTGCGGGGCCGATTTCGCCAAGAACCCAAGCGCCATGTCGACAAGCAAGAGCGATGCCATGAGCGGAAAGGCGAGCTGTAAAGCGACCATCATCGTCATCGTGACGACCTTCACGGCCATCATGAGCGACGCTTCACTAAAGTTGATGATCGGCTGGCCCGGTGGATATATTTGAAAGCTATAATAGATGCCATCGATCAGCAGTAAATGTAAATTGCTCGACAGCATGATAAACAATGTGAAGATGTAATAAAAACGTCCGATCAATGGCGACTGGCCTCCGAACATCGGGTCATAGGCCGATGCCATCGCGAGTCCGAGCTGCAAATCGATGACCCCTCCCGCAATCTGGGGCGCGAAGAACAAAATATTGATCAATATGCCGAGCACCAAGCCGATCAGCACTTCGTATAACACTTGCAAGATATAGGCTTGCCCGAGCTCGAGCGGCTCCGTCACCGTGAACATCGCATAGTAGGCTAAAAAAGCACTGAAGGCGACGCGATGCATGACAGGTAGCTGTCGGGATGAAAACAACGGGACGCTCACGAAGAAACCGGACAGACGTGCGAACGTCAAACCGTATAGACTGATAAAGTCGACCGCGTTCATTTCGAGGCGACCTCGACCATCAGTTCAAAAATCAATCGGGTGAACCCTTCGATCTGTTGCAGCATCCAAGGCCCAAAGATGACGAGCCCGATAAACACCGAGACGATTTTTGGGACGAACGATAACGTCTGCTCTTGAATCTGTGTCGTCGCCTGTAAAATCGAAATGACGAGACCGACGACGAGTGAAATCAACAAGAGCGGCATCGAGATTTTTAATAACGTCCACACACTCTCCGTCGCCAAATAGATGACCATTTCCTGCGTCATATTCGTTCCTCCTACATACTTCTAAGCAAGGACTCCACAATCAAGTGCCATCCATCCACCAACACAAACAATAACAGTTTGAACGGCAAGGCGATCATGACCGGTGGAAGCATCATCATCCCCATCGACATGAGGACACTCGCCACAACCATATCGATAATTAAGAACGGCAAGAAGATCATGAATCCGATTTGAAACGCCGTTTTCAGTTCACTAATCGCATAGGCCGGGACCATCGCGAGGAGTGGGACGTCTTCGACCGACTCAGGTTGCTCATAGTTCCCATATTTAATGAATAATTGCAAATCTTCTTGGCGCGTGTATTGGGCCATGAACCGCTTCATCGTATTCCCCGCCTCTTCGAACGCCTCGTCTTGACTGATTCGGTCGTCCATGTATGGCGAGAGTGCCTTGTCATTCAACTCCGATAGCACCGGTGACATGACGAACAACGTGATGAACAGGGCGAGCCCGATAATCAGTTGGTTCGGCGGTGTTTGCTGCGTCCCGAGTGCCGGGCGGATGAACGAAAGTACGACGACGACGCGCGTGAAACAAGTCATCAAGATTAAGAAAGATGGCGCGAGCGTGAGCAGTGTCAACACGACTAACAATTTGATCGAAGTTGATGTGCTGTCTGGCGTCTCTAAGTTGATCAGTTGTTCAATCGTCGTCATCGTTTCTTCCTCACTTCTTCAATCTGGGCCAATTGCTGTTTAAACGTGTCGAGAAAAGCCGATGTGTTCGAGTTGTTCAAGGCTGGCGCGTCGTGGACCGCTTCATCCATCGCTTCGGCATCGACCCGATCAAGCAGTTGAATCGAGTCACCGACTCCGAGCACGTAAACTTGTTCGCCGAGCTTGACGAGTTGCACCGATCGGTCTTTGCCGAGCGGTACCCCGCCGAGATGTGTCAAATGCTGTGCCGTTTTGACGCCTTGCGTGCGTGCGTTCAACCAACGCACGAGGACGAGAAAACCGCCGATGACAACGACCATGCTCAAGATGAGCTTGATCGCTGTCCCGACCGATGAGACGGCCGATTTCACCGGCTGGTCTTCAGCGTCTGGCTGTTGTTGCTCGAACTGTTGATCGACGGTGGCGGCCTCGACCGTGGCCGGGGCGCTTAGCCCGACCACGAGAAGGATAATCAACCACCACTTGTTCATTGTGCGACCGTTTTCGAAACCGCTTCGACGACCCGTTCCGCATTGAACGGCTTGACGATGAAGTCTTTCGCCCCAGCTTGAATTGCGTCGATAACCATCGCTTGTTGTCCCATCGCAGAACACATGATTACTTTCGCGTTTGAATCAAAGCCACGAATTTCTTTCAAAGCGGCCAAACCGTCCATCTCTGGCATCGTGATGTCGAGCGTGACGAGGTCCGGCATGAGTTCACGATATTTTGCGACCGCATCCACGCCGTTCTCCGCTTCCCCTACGACTTCAAATCCATTCTTTGTCAAGATATCCTTAATCATCATGCGCATGAACGCCGCATCATCTACCACCAAAATTTTTGCACTCATTGTTCTTCCTCCTTAAACGATGCCAATCCGCTCGTGCGGTTGGATAATTTCTGTTACACGGACCCCGAAGTTCTCTTCGATGACGACGACTTCGCCGCGGGCAATCCGTTGTTGGTTCACATAAATATCGACCGGCTCACCGGCAAGTTTATCGAGTTCGATGATCGAGCCTTGCGACAACTCAAGCACTTCGCGGACCGAACGTTTCGTCCGCCCGAGCTCGACCGTCACGCTGAGCGGCACGTCATACAGCAGACCGAGGTTTGCTGGAATCGAATCGTTCGTCGCAGGCGCATGCAGCGGCATGAATTCCGCTTGACTGACAGCGACTTCCGGTGCCGACTTCACTTCCTGACGTACAGGTTGTTGGGGAGCCGGTGCTTTTGGCGCTTCTTGCTTCGGGGCGGCCGCAGCAGGTACGACCGGCTGAGGGGATGTGGCCGTCATCAATTCATTGACGAGCTGTTTCCCGAATTGAATCGGTGCGATTTGAACGATTTTTGAGTCGATCAACGTACCGACTTTCAAATTGAACTCGATCAACACCATCGTCTCCCAAAGTTCGAGACGATCGATGATCGTTTGGGTCTTCGTCGCATCGAACACTTCGACGAGCGGCGGTGAAATGTCAATTTTTTTTGAGAACACCGTCGACAAAGATGTCGCCGCTGCCCCCATCATTTGGTTCATCGCTTCTTGCACGGCCGAGAGTCGAATTTCGTCCAACCCTTCCGGATCGACATCGATCCCGTTCCCGCCGAGCATCAAATCCGAGATGATGGCCGCATCCTCACGTGTCAACACGAGGACGTTTTCGCCTTTCAAACCTTCTGTGTAACCGACGCGAAGCGCCACGTGCGGTGTTGGATAACGCTCACGGAGCGCATCGATTGTGACTTCACTGACGATTGGGGTCGTGATTTCTACTTTTTGTTGCAGTAACGTCGATAGTGCCGTCGCCGAGTTACCGAACGAGATATTCCCGATCTCTCCTAAGGCGTCGCTCTCCATCGAGTCAAGATGCTCTTCGGGCTTCGCCTCTGGTTTTGACGAGTCGCTCGTCCCTCGTAATAACGCGTCTATTTCATCTTGTGACAACATCTCACTCATTGCTCTTCCTCCTTCACCCGGTGGAGCACTTGGACGGCCATCCGCTTCCCGCTCACACCGACTTGCCCTTTGAACACTTTATTTTCCCCTACCATGATGGATAATGGGTCTTTCACCAATTGGTCGAGCGTCAAACAATCCCCGACCTCTAAATGTAACAAGTCACCGAACGTGATCTCCGTCTCTCCGAGCAGAGAAACGACCTCAACCGTCGAGTTCATCAATTGGGCTTTGAGCGGTTCCTTGCTGTTGCCGCTCGCATTGCGGCGGTTGGCCTCTTGCATCCAGTAATGGCTCGACAGTTTGGATAACACCGGCTCGATCGTCACGAACGGCAAGCAGACGTTGATCGTGCCGCTCACTTCGCCGATGGTGACACCGATCGAGATAAGGACGACCGTCTCGTTTGGCGAGACGAGTTGAAGAAACTGCGGATTGACCTCGACCGCGGTCATCTCTGACTTGATCTCGGCAATCGACTCCCACGCCTCCCCGTATCCGGCAAACGCTCGTTTATATAACTGGGTCAAGATGCGCATCTCGATTTCTGTGAAGCTCTCGACTTTTTCGATTTCGACCCCTGGACCACCAAGCAGACGGTCGAGCATCGCATATGAGATGTTCGGGTTGACCTCGATGATGAAGCGGCCGTTGAGCGGCGGAGCCTCAATCAAGTTGATCATCGTCATACTTGGAATGGAATGAATGAATTCATCGTACGGGAGCTGCTCGACCGAATTGACCGTGAACTGCACGTACGTCCGGAGCTGAGCCGAAAAGAACGTCGTCAACATGCGCGTGAAATGTTCATGGATTCGGGTCAGACTTCGGATTTGGTCTTTCGAGAAGCGGACCGCCCGTTTAAAGTCATATTGCCGAACCTTCCGCTCTTCTTCTTGATTTAAAAAGGAGTCGGCTTCGACGTCGCCACTGCTTAACGCCGATAGCAAGGCATCAATTTCTTGTTGAGATAAGACTTCTCCCATGATGCCACCTCACTGTATGATTTTCTTCGTCATATAGACTCGTTGGACCTCACCTGACTCCAACAGTCCGTTTAATTGTTTACGGAGCGACTGCTCAAATTTCTGCATGTCTTCCTTCGTCGTCAACTGGGCTTTCGTCATGCCGGCCAAATCACCAAGGATGACGTTATGCACTTGAAACTTGCGAAGTTCGAGATCTTCTTTCGTTTCAGCGGCATCGGTCACGATTGTGAACTGGACGTTGATGAAACGCTCATCTTGAATGTTCGTTGTCATGTCGTCTGTCGTGAAGCTACGTTCGGCCAACTCTTCGGCGGTGACCGGTTTCGTTTTCGCCGTCACGTTGTCTCCGAACAAATATTTATAAGTCATGAATCCGGCCCCGCCCATGACGAGCAGGACGACTAGCAAGATGAGCACCATCTTCATGGCACCACCTTTTTGTTTTTCTTCACTCATCTTCTTCACCTCGTATGCCTGTCGTTCCAATCAGACCGATCGAGGCATAAAATGCCGTCGTCCGGTCGATGATTTGTTGTTTCGTCTCGCTGACGATATACGTTTTTCCGTTATACAAGTGAATGATCGTATCCGGTTCGGCCTTGACCGTCTCGATGAACAAGGCGTTCAATACGAGTTCTTCACCCCGGAGTGTCGTGACGCGAATCATCAGCGTTTCAAGTTGACGAGTTCTTGGAGGATCTCGTCCGATGTTGTGATGATACGAGTGTTCGCTTGGAAACCACGTTGAGCGACAATCATTTCTGTGAACTCTTCCGACAAGTCGACGTTCGACATCTCGAGCGCGCCCGAGACGAGTTCTCCACGTCCATCTTGTCCAGGGATGCCGATGTTCGGTTCACCTGAGTTTTGCGATTGAATGAAGTTGTTTGCTCCGACTTTCGAGAGTCCGGCATTGTTGGCGAACGTGACGACTTGGATTTGACCGACGACCGTCGATTCCCCGGCATTGTTCACATAGCTGACTTGTCCGTCTTTACCAATCGAGAGTGACTTCGCACCGGCTGGGATGTTGAGGCGGTCACCCGTCGTACTGAGGACGTAGGCTCCATCTCCATTGACGAGGTCGCCCGTGTTATCTGTATAGAAGTTACCGGCCCGTGTGTATTGCGTTTGACCGTTCACATCCAAGGCGAAGAATCCTTCTCCTGAGATCCCGACGTCAAGTGCTCGCCCTGAGTTTTGCATGGCTCCTTGGTTATAGACGTTGTCGACGGTCGCCATTGTGCCCCCGAGACCGACTTCTTTCGGGTTGACCCCGCCGCTTACTCCGTTCGCCGCGGTCGCACTACCGACTTGCTGACTGACGAGGTCCTTGAACGTGACCCGACCTTTTTTATAGCCGAACGTGTTGACGTTGGCGATGTTGTTCCCGACGACGTCAAGCTTGGATTGGAAGTTCTTTAAACCACTGATTCCTGAGTACATTGCTCTTAACATGATGAATCCTCCTATGCTTGTTTGATGGAAGTGATGTTATACACGTTGATGGACGTCCCGTCCTCAAGGTCGGCGACATAGCCGGCTTCGGTCTTCGAAATCGAGAGGACACGACCCGAGCCTTTGATCGTCTCGGTTTCCGTCTCCGTCATATAATCGACCGTTTGACCGATCATATTGCTGAACTCCGAAATCGAAGCCATTTGCCGATCGACAAGGGCCGAATCGAGTTGTTTCGAAATCGTCTGCATCTGTTCGAGAGAAGAGAACTGGGCCATCTGGGAGATGAACTCACGGTCTTCCATCGGTGACATCGGGTCTTGGTTGGCGAGTTGCGCGAGCAACAGCTTCAAGAACATGCTTTGATCATATTGGTTCGTTGCTTTCGGCATCGATTGATCCGGTAACGTATAGTCACTCGTCTTCGGCTGGATGGTCGTCATCTTCTGGTTCTCCTTTCGGTTGTTCCTGCTGCTCCGGTTCCGGTTGGTCGAACTCGTTGAATCCGGATCCTTTCGTCTCGAGCGCCTGTTGGGTCAAGTTGATCTCGACACGGACGTTTTGCGTCAACGGTTGAAGCGTCTGTTGCAACTGTTGGACCTGTGACTGAAGCAACTGCTTCGCTTCTTGGTTGCTCGCAAACAGTTTGACGACGAGTTCCCCATTTTGACGTTCGAGTTTGACGACGAGCTCGCCTAACTGTTCAGGATAGAGGCGGACCGTGAACACTTTAGATCCGTCGGCTCCGCTCTTGAACGGTGCACGTTGCAAAGCGGCTTCGATTCGGGCCTGCAAATTCTCCGGCAGTGAACCTTTTGAGGCATACATCACCATTTCCGAATCAATTTGCGGTTTCGACCAGGTCATCCCTTTGGGCATCCATTCGGTCTCTTTTACCGAGGGTTGCAATTGCGCAACTTGTGTTTCGGTTTGAGTAAGTCCGGGTATAGATTTAGGGGTCTGTCCGAGCGTCCCTTTAAACTGCGCAACGACTTGTTGGATGATGCGCACGTTCTCTTCCACTTGATCGGTCGGCACGGGTGTAACGAGTGCTTCCGTTTCCTTTTTCGTCAGCGTGAACGAGATTGTCGGCGCCGCCATTTGTCCAGCTAGGAGTGCGGGCGTCACGGCCGATGTCGTCTCAAGAGTTGCCGCTGACTGATCCGGGGCGACTTGATTTAAAATCCCAATATAAGCATCCATAAACTTTCGGTAAGCATCTGCCGGCAGTGATTTCAACCATTGCAGGCTGTCGGGCTGTTGGAGCCATTGCTCCAATCGGTTCGATACATTCTCGAGCGGAAGCGATTCCTCGTCTTCCGTGGCGACCGCCACCTCTGTAGATGGCGTCGAGGTCCCGAGCATCGCCGAGAGCAACTCCAAAAACTGTCCGGTCGGGGTCGCAGCCGCTTCCCCGCCTTTTTGGGTCGTCCCTTGTAGCGATTGGGCGAGTAAGGCGATATTCATCATCACGTCCTCCTTTCCTGTCATTGGAGCAACTGGGTCACGACGGCGGCCTGTTGGGCATCCATCCGTCCTAAAATGTCGGCTTGTTGCTTCGGTGACAATTCTTTCAATAAGTTGGCCACTTGCGGGCTTTCGAGTTCATTCATGATGGCAGCAGCTTGTTTCGCGGACATCTCTTCATAGACGCGAGAGACGTCCGAGGTTTCTTCTTCCGCCGCACTTGCCGTCGCCAATTCCGCGACGAGCCGGTCACGCTCTTTGATCAACTTCGATACTTCCTCTTGGCGCGCCTTCACTTCGTTCGTCAACTCGACATTGTCCGCTCGAAGCTTCTCAATCTCGGCGTTCGCCACTTTCAAACGATTCGCGGTATCGTTGTCGATCCCGGTCACGTTCACGTCTGTCTTCACTTTTTCTTCCGGCTCTTGTTTCGCACCGATCTCTAGAAACGGGACCGATAACAACGGACGGTCCATCGCATAGTTCATGACGACGATCCCTCCAACGAGTAGAAAGATGGCCGGGACGAGAACGAGCGCGACCAGTAGCTGTCTTCCCCGCTTCGAGTTGTCTTTTTCCATCGGTTTACTTCCCTTTCCCGTGATGAATCACTGCCAGCTCATCGATGAAATGTTGCTCGATGAGCTTCGTCGCAGCCACTTCATGTTGACTGACTTTTTCATGCAGCGTTACATATTTCTTTTCCTCAACGACTTTTCCGAGCAAGCGCTCTTGTGACAGATGGTACCGATTGCGCGCCTGCTGGACGACGAGCTGTTGCGTCTCGATTTGACGTTTCAGCCGTTCGCGTGTCTGCTCACGATATTGCGACATGAGCAGGTCGATGACGCCATCCTGTTCATCTTGACTCTTCATGAGCGACTCGTACGTCAACACGAGCCGATAGAGCGCCTCCATCTCCGTCTCGAACCGTGCTTTCTGTTGTCTCATCTCCGTCGCGGACTCTTCTTTCTCATGTTCCGCGATCGGCATGATGCGTTCTAACAATAGTCTGTTCATGGTTCACCTCGCACGATCTTGGCCAAACGTTCGAGCGATTGCTCGAGCGGGGCCTCTTCTTCGATGGATTGCTTTAAAAAAGTCAATAACGCTGGGTATTGCTCAATCGCCGTATCGATTGCCGGGTTCGTCCCTTTTTTATAGGCCCCGATATTGATCAAGTCCTCGGCGTCCAAGTACGTCGCCAACCAGCCGCGGAACGTTTGGGCGGCCTCACGGTGCATCGGCCCCGCAATTTGGTTCATGACACGGCTAATCGACTTTAAGACGTGGATCGCCGGGAACTGGCCACGGTTCGCGAGCGAACGGTCCATGACGAAGTGGCCGTCCAGTATGCCTCGCACCGCGTCTGCGATTGGTTCATTCATATCATCCCCGTCGACAAGGACGGTGTAAAAAGCGGTGATCGAGCCCGTCACAGCGGTACCGCTTCGTTCCAACAGTTGCGGCAACATCGCGAACACGGATGGGGTATACCCTTTTGACGTCGGAGGTTCACCGGTCGCAAGACCGATTTCCCGTTGCGCCATGGCAAAGCGGGTCACCGAGTCCATCATGAGGACGACTTCCTTGCCTTGGTCCCGGAAGTATTCAGCGATGGCCGTCGCCGTATAAGCCCCTTTCAATCGGACGAGAGGCGGTTGGTCGCTCGTCGCCACGATGACGACCGAGCGGGCCATCCCTTCTGGTCCGAGCTCTTTCTCGATGAACTCTTTCACTTCACGGCCACGTTCACCGATTAAAGCGATGACGTTTATGTCGGCCGATGAGCGTTTGGCGATCATCCCGAGCAGAGTCGACTTCCCGACTCCTGAACCCGCGAACAACCCGACCCGTTGCCCTTTACCGACCGTTAACAGACCGTCGATGACGCGGACGCCGGTCGACAAGACATCTAAAATCCGCGGTCGCTCGAGCGGGTTCGGTGGCTTCCGAAGGACATCGTAGCGTTTTCCCGGAGTGACTGCTTCACCGGACAAGGGACGGCCGAGACCATCGAGCACTTGTCCGATCAGTTCGTCACCGACCGGGACTTGGAGCATCCGACCCGTCCCTTTGACCATACAGCCCGGAGCGATTTGGGTCGTCTCCCCGTAAGGCATGAGGAGCACGCGGGCCTCATTGAATCCCACGACTTCCGCCTCGACATGTTGGCCGGACGGGAGTTCGATCAGACAGCGCTCTCCGATAAAAGCGCTCGGCCCCGTCGATTCAATCATCAGTCCGACGACTCGACAGACCCGGCCGACTTTCCGGACGTATTCGTCCTCGGCGGATGCCGTGATCGACTGAAGGACGTGGTCAATAAGCGCCATCGGCCAAAACCTCCTCGATTTTGGATTGGATGCGTTCAAAGCTGTAAGTCAAATCGAGTTCGTCACCGTGGTGCGGAGTCTCGATCCGGACGCTCGTCTCACTCAAACCGGCATCCGCCCGATATTTCAAAGGCGGACCGTCTGGTGTCGCCCACTCCGAATCGAAACGTTGAATCGAAGCGAGACGGGTCGGATGGACGTACACCGTCAACGACTCGGCATCGAGCTGACGGAGCAACTGTTCTCGAATCCGGTCGGCGAACAACGCCTCATCTTTCCGGACAAGCTCTGTTGTGACGCGGGCGCTGACCTCGAGGGCGAGGGCGACGAGTTGCCGCTCCGCGTCCCGCCACTTCGTATCGAACAGTTGTTCAAGTTCGACGGCGACGGTGTTCAGCCGCGTCGTCAACTCGTCGTACTCCGCCTTGCCTTCCCGTCTACCGTGGTCAAACCCTGCGTCAAACCCTTCTTGTCGGGCTGACGTCAACACTTCCTCTCTCAGCACCGCGAGTTCTTGTTCCATCGAGGCACGGCGACTCTGAAGCGCTTCTTCGTCTAACCGGAGTTGTTCACGCTTTTGTTCCAACTGCTCATTTTCTTGGTCGTCATGCTCCACCGATACCGGCTCAAGAAACGGTTTCGAGTCGATCCGTTGCGGTTCGAGCGGTGTCGCATAATAGCGTTTAATCACGTTAGACAACGATGTCATCTCCTCCGCCGCGGCTGATCACGATCTCTCCGACGTCTTCTAAGCGACGGATGATGCCGACGATACGGCTTTGCGCTTCTTCGACGTCACGCAACCGGACAGGCCCCATGAATTCCATGTCTTCTTTGAACGTTTCGACCATTCGCTGTGACATGTTTTTGAAGATGATCTGTTTGACTTCTTCGGACGACACTTTGAGGGCAAGCAATAGGTCGTCGTTTGCCACTTCGCGGATGATTCGTTGAATCGCACGCGAATCGAGCGTGACGATATCTTCGAAGACGAACATCCGTTTTTTGATTTCCTCGGCCAGTTCCGGGTCTTCAATTTCAAGCGCATCGAGGATGGTGCGCTCGGTCGTACGATCGACCCCGTTGAGCACTTCGACGACCGCTTCGATGCCACCAGACTGGGCGTAGTCTTGCATATCGGTCTGGGACAAGTTTTTCTCGAGAATCTGTTCAATCTCGTGAATGACGTCCGGATTGAGTCGATCCATCGTCGCGATCCGCTTGGCGACTTCCGATTGAATCTCAGGCGGGAGTTCCGATAGGATTTGTCCCGACTTGACCGGTTCGAGATGCGCCAAGATCAAGGCGATCGTCTGCGGATGCTCGTTCTGGATAAAGTTGAGCAACTGCTTCGGGTCGGCCTTACGGGCAAACTCGAACGGTCGAACTTGGAGCGTCGATGTGAGCCTATGGATGAGGGCCATCGCTTTCTCTTCTCCGACCGCTTTCTCGAGCACCGTTTTCGCAAACCCGATCCCGCCTTGCGTGATATAACTTTGTGCCATGGCGAGCTCGTGGAACTCGCCCATGATCGCTTCTTTTTGTTCGGACGATACTTTCTTCAAGGCCGAGATTTGTAACGTCAACTGCTCCATCTCTTCTTCCGACAGATGTTTGTAGACGTTCGCAGCCACCTCAGGTCCAAGCGAGATCATGAGCATGGCCGCTTTTTCCCGGTTCGCTTGTTTTGCGTAATTCACAGTACTCACTCCTCAGACATCCAAGTACGGAGAAGTTTGGCGAACTCTTCAGGATTGCTCTCTGCCAATTTCTCCAACTGTTTCTTCTTGACGGCCCCTTCGCCTCGTTCTTCAAGGTCGAGGTCCGGTACTTCGTCTTCATATGGGACTTCCCATTCGTTCGACTCGGCAATCGGTTCACGTTTGCGTTTACGCATCGCGAAGAACAAGAGCGCGAGCAAGACGACGGCCCCTGCTGCTGCCGCATACATCCACCACTGGGTAGGTTGTTCGACCGCAGCCGCTTCTTCCGTCTCAGCGAACGGACGCGATACGACGACGACTTTCTGTTCAAGTTCCGCCTCTGTGAGCGCCTCGCCGGTCTTGGCGAGTGACGTCCGGATAATCGAGTACATCATCGTCTCGAGGTCACCTTCGAGTTGTGGGTCAATCGTCGTCGCCCCGTTCGGCGGTTCGACGATCAATTGAACACCGAGATCACGGATCGAGTACGGTGCGTTTTGAATCTGTTTCGTGATGCGGTTGACTTCATAATTGATGATTTCATGATTCTTTTCGCTCTCTTCTTCCCCGGTGCCGGTGGCGGCCGGGAAATTGACCGTGTCATTCTCGGCCGTGCCCGCCGCGGTCGCCGCGCCGGTACCGCCGGTGTACGCTTCGGCGATTCGTTCGGCCGATGTGACGATCCCTTCCATGCTGTCCTCGTTGACAGGTGTCACGAGGTTCTGCTCTTCTGCCGCTTGCGTCGTGTCGATATCGGCCGTAACCGAGACGAGGACGCTCCGCTCTCCTAAGAGGACGGAAAGCATCTGTTGAATCTGTTGACGGACATCTTTCTCAACTTGACGCTTCAAGACGAGCGGATCGGTGGATGATCCTCCTGCCGTCGTCGTTTGGTCCAAATCGTAATACGTAAAATATTGGTCCATGACCGAGATGTTTTCTGGTTTCAAGTTCGGTACGCTCTTACTAATCAAATGGTAGAGCCCTTTGACCGTCGCCGGTTCAAGATTCGTACCTGCTCCTAAATTTAAGACAATCGACGCCGTCGGCTCGCCCTGGTCTTCCGCCAAGAAGACCGATTTCTCAGGAATCGAGATGATGACTTTCGCTTGGTTGATCCCTTCGATCTGTGTGATCAACCGTTCGAGCTCGGTCTGCATCGCACTCCGTTCGATGACGGCCATCTCGCGGTCGGTCGTTCCGAAACCGGCATTTTCACTGAAGAAACTGTAGTCGATTGCGCCTGACTTCGGGATGCCCGCTGCCGCGAGGCTGACTTTCAATTGATCGACCTGTTCGCTCGGTACGTATACACTCACGCCGTTCGATGTCGCTTTAATTTCGGCTTTCACACCGTCAGCCGTCAGCTTCTCCGTCACCTCGCCCGCTTCTTGGGCGGACAGGTTCGTATAAAGCGGAGCCATGTTCGGGCGCGACAGCCAGACGGTCAAGACCACCGCGACGAGAAGTACGCCGGCGATGACGAGGCCCCAAAAGATTTTACGGTTCGTCTTCATCGTTTGAAGGGAACCGGTCAGTGAACCGAATCGTTCTTTTAACTTTTCATTCATCGCAACTCGTCATCCTCTACATTAAACTTGCATTCGCATCATTTCTTGATAGGCCTCGACCGCTTTGTTTCGCACCTCAATGGCGAGTTGCATCGCAATCGACGACTCTTCACTTTGAATCATGACTTGATGTAAATCTGCTTTGCCGACAGCAAGGTCGGCCCGGGCTGAACTCGTCGCTTGTTGGACATCGTTCAACGAGCGCATCGCCTCGTTCAAATACGTACCGAACTGAGACGGTGTCTCTTTTACCGTCGGCGTGACGGTCGGTTGTGTACCGATCAACTGTATCGGGTTAATTTGCATCGTTTGTCACTCCTTATCCTTTACCGATTTCCATCGCTTTGACGAGCATCGCTTTCGTGGCGTTCATTGCAGCAATGTTTGCCTCGTATGACCGGGTGGCCCCCATCAAATCGACCATTTCTTTCAACAAGTCGACGTTCGGCATTTGAACGTAGCCGCGGTCATCCGAATCTGGATGGCTCGGGTCATAGACGAGCTTGTACGGGCTTTCATCTTCCACGATTTGTGATACTTCGACGCCGCCGCTGACGGCGGACAACTGTTGTCGAAACGGTGCTTCCTGCAAGACGGTCATTTTCCGCGTATACGGTTGCCACTCTCCGTCGACGAGTTTGCCTCGTGTCGTCTGGGCGTTCGCGATGTTTGCGGATACCGTGTCCATCCGAAGCCGCTGTGACGTCAATGCCGTCGCCGAGATATGAAAACTATCAAACATCCCCATCGTTAACGTCCTCCTCTAATGACGGTCTTGAGTCCGCCGAGCCGGCGGTTCAATTGTTCCATCATCGCTTCGTATTGAAGTTGGTTCCGGGCCAACTCGCTCATTTCATAGTCGAGGTCGACGTTGTTCCCGTCACTTCGCATCGCTCCTCCGGCCCGGTCCGTGATTGTCGTTGCCGCTCGCTCGCTCGGACGTCCACCCGCCAATTTGAGACGCATCTCGTTGTTCAACGTCTGTTCGAACACGGCTTGTTTCGCCCGGAAGTTCGGGGTATCGATATTTGACAGGTTATGGCTGATGACCTTCTGATTTACGACCGAATGATTGATCGCTTGCTTCATTAATTGATAGTCGGTGCCGATCCAATTCATGCGTTTCACTCACTTTCACCAAAAGAATGCATGTATATACCTTATTTGGAAAATCTACTATTACATTGAAACAAATCTGTAACAGTGTTGAAAGATATTTTTGTTAAAACAGGTAAATGCTATCTTCTGTTTTTGTCGAATTTACGACGAATTCTGAAAATAATTACTTTTGCACTAAAAAAAGTCGCCCCCGACGTATCGGAAGCGACTTTGTAAGTCGAAAGTCCTAATTCAATAGACTTTCCTATAATTCATATACTGAATTGTCTTTATTTCAATTCGATTTCAACTTTTGTAATTCGAACAAGAAGTTGTCATTTAGTATCTTAATATACGTTCCTTTCATACCAAGCGAACGTGATTCGATGACGCCTGCGCTTTCCAATTTGCGGAGCGCATTGACGATGACCGAACGTGTGATTCCCACTCTATCGGCAATTTTGGAAGCAACTAACAGCCCTTCGTTTCCACCGAGCTCCTCGAAGATATGTTCGATTGCTTCGAGCTCTGAATAAGAGAGCGAGTTGATCGCCATTTGAACGACCGCCTTCTTACGGGCCGACGCCTCGGCTTCAGCCGCTTTCTCACGCAGGATCTCCATTCCGACGACCGTCGCGCTATATTCTGCCAAGACGAGGTCGTCTTCTGTGAACTCATTGTTGAGACGACCGAGTACGAGTGTCCCGAGACGTTCGCCGCCTCCGATGATTGGGACGATCGTCGTCATCGAGTCGAGGAACAGTTCACGGTTCTCAACCGGGAAGGCTGTATATTCACTGTCGATGCCGATGTTTTCTGTCGTCTCTTTCACGTTGAACAAGTTCGAGGCATAAGGCTCCGGGAATTGGCGGTCGACTAAAAACGCCTTCATCCGTTCGTTCTCGATCTGTTGTTTGATCGCGAAACCGAGCAAGCGGCCGCGACGGCTCACGATGAACGTATTCGCTTCGAGTACTTCGCGCATTTTGTCCGCCATTTCTTTAAAATCAACGTGTGCGCTTGCCTCTTGTTGAAGCATCGTGTTCAATTGGCGTGTTTTGTCTAGTAAGTTCATAATTCTTATTTTCCTCCCTGTATGTGCATACAGAATCTTATAGTATAAATTGGCTCAAGTCTCGATCTTCCGCGATCGATCCGACTTTTTCTTTCACATAAGCCGGTGTGATTTGAACGTGTGTCTGCGGCATATCGGCCGCCTCGAACGACAAGTCCTCAAGCACGCGCTCCATGATCGTGTACAAGCGGCGGGCCCCGATGTCGTCCGTCTCTCGGTTGACGTGCGTGGCGATACGAGCGATCTCTTCGATGGCCGAATGCGTGAACTCGACACTGATCTCCTCAGACTCGAGAAGAGCGGTGTACTGCTTGATGAGTGCTTGGGACGGCTCGGTCAAGATCTTGACGAAGTCTTCTTCGGTCAAGCTGCCCAATTCGACGCGAATCGGGAACCGACCTTGAAGTTCAGGAATCAAATCGGACGGTTTGGCCATATGGAATGCGCCGGCGGCGATAAACAGCACGTGGTCCGTCTTGACCGGGCCATACTTCGTCACGACGGTCGACCCTTCGACGATTGGGAGGATGTCACGTTGGACCCCTTCCCGCGAGACACCGGCGTGATCTTGCGACTTCGTCGCAATCTTGTCGATCTCATCGACGAAGATGATGCCCATCTGTTCACTGCGGCGGACGGCCTCGTCATGAACCTCGTTCATGTCGAGCAAGTTCTCCGCTTCTTCAGCGACGATGAGCGGTCGTGCTTCACGGACTGGCAGTTTGCGCTTTTTCCGTTTTTTCGGCACGATTTGACCGAGCATGTCTTGGAGATTCGATAACCCTTCCATGCCTTGTCCTTGGAACAGGTCGACGGTCTGTTTTTCTTCGAGGTTGACCTCAATCAACCGTTCTTCAAGCTCACCGAGTTCAAGCAAGCGGCGCAGTTGCGCGCGATCGGACGACTGTGTGCTCGTCGGTTCCTCGGTCTTTTGACCTTGACCCCCGAACAGCGCCTCAAACGGATTGGATGCGGTCGGCTCGACCTTGGCTTTCCCTTGCAGGGCGTCGAGGATGCGTTCGGTCGCTGCGACCTCGGCTTGTTCTTTCACGCCCTCTTTCTTCTCTTCCTTCACGAGACGGACCGAATCTTCGACGAGGTCCCGGACCATCGACTCGACGTCACGGCCGACATAACCGACTTCCGTGAACTTCGTCGCTTCGACTTTGACGAACGGTGCGCCGACGAGTTTGGCCAACCGTCGCGCGATTTCCGTTTTCCCGACACCGGTCGGTCCGATCATCAAGATATTCTTCGGTGTCACTTCATCGCGCAAGTCGGCGCTCAGTTTTTGACGCCGATAGCGATTGCGGAGCGCGATCGCGACCGCGCGCTTCGCATCTTTCTGTCCGATGACGAAGCGGTCTAACTCCGCTACGATTTGGCGGGGTGTCAGTTCACGTTTCATTCAGAATCGCCTCCGATCGTTTCTACGATGACTTGGTCGTTCGTGTAGACGCACAGCTCCCCGGCAATCTCGAGAGCGGCACGGGCTATGTCTTCTGCTGTTTTCTCCGGCGAATGCCGCACGAGGGCACGTCCGGCGGCGAGGGCGTAGTTTCCGCCCGAACCGATGGCCAAGATGCCGTCGTCCGGTTCAATCACTTCCCCGTTCCCAGACACGAGCAATAAGTGATCGCTGTCCATGACGATCAACAACGCCTCAAGTTGGCGGAGCATCTTATCCCCACGCCACTCCTTGGCCAGCTCGACGGCCGCACGCGGCAAGTTTCCGTTATACATCTCAAGTTTCGATTCAAACTTTTCGAAAAGGGTGAACGCGTCGGCGACGCTGCCGGCGAATCCGGCGACGACTTTGCCGCCATAAAGACGTCGTACTTTTTTGGCCTTGTTTTTCATGATGACGGCGTTCCCGAACGTGACTTGTCCGTCTCCGCTCATCGCGCCGTGTCCGTTATGGCGGACCGCGAAAATCGTGGTTGCATGAAACATCTGATGACCTCCTACTTTCTCGGATGTGTAGCTTGATAGACCGCTCGCAGACGCTCGGTCGAGACGTGGGTATAACGTCCGGTCGTGGAGAGCGACTCGTGTCCGAGCAGTTCCTGGACGGCGCGAAGGTCCGCCCCGCGCTCGAGCAGGTCCGTCGCAAAACTGTGACGGAGTGAGTGTGGCGTCAACGGCTTGTGAAGGCCTCCCAGCTTCCGGAGTCGCTTCATAACGTAGCGAATTTGGTCCGTTGTCACCCGATTCCCTTTTTGACTGAGAAATAATGCCGTTTCCTGAGTCGTCGCGCACGTTTGCCGCATGTCTAAGTAACGGTCGAGCGCCTCGATGGCGAACTGCCCGATTGGGATGTAACGTTCTTTCTTCCCTTTCCCGACGACATGGACGAACGCGAGGCCCGCATCGTAGGACGACACGTCCATGCCGCACAACTCGGCGACACGCATGCCTGTCCCGTACAACATCTCGACGATCGCGACATCACGTGCCCGTAGGAATGGGTCGTCTTGCCCTTCGGCTGCCTTCAAAAGCTGTTCGACCTCGCTCGGCACGGCGAACGTTGGTAGCGTCTTTCGCCGTTTCGGTGACGTCAAACCATGAAACAACGGTTCACCGCCCGTTTCACGTGCCACAAATTTCCCGAATTGTTTGAGACACGATACTTTTTGGGCGACCGTCGTCGTGGCGGTGTCTGCCTCATAAAGAGCATATAAATAACGCCGCGCCGACTGCACATCATAAGGATCTTGATGTGTCGATTGGCAATAAACGGCGTACTGGTCGAGCGTCTGCTCGTAAGAGCGTTTTGTATGAGGAGACAGTCGGCGTTCGACTTGGCAATAGCGCAAAAACGATTGTTGATCGTCAACGAATCTCATCCTCTCGCCCCCTCGTTTTCAGCTTAAAAACGCATGTTCCCGTCAAATCGAAATTAGCATAGCATACACAGTCAGAGGTGACAATAGATACCTCTTCAATAATCTGAAAATTTTCAAAGTGTTGTACAAATTACACAATTGAAATTTAGATTCATCAAAAAGGAGCCAAAAAATGGCTCCTTTCCCTTAAATCTCTTTATACTGTTGAATCGTTTCGAGGGCACGGTTCGCGTAGCGCTCGTAACGTTCTTGTTTCTTCATCTTCTTCGGAGCGTCTTCAAGCGACGGCACGAGACCGAAGTTCGCGTTCATCGGTTGGAAGTGTTTCCCGTCCGTTGTCGTGATGTAGTGCGCCATCGAACCGAGCATCGTCTCACGCGGGAGAACGACGAGCTCTTCCCCAGCGATCAGCTTCGCCGCGTTGATCCCGGCGAGGAGACCGGAGGCCGCCGACTCGACATACCCTTCGACACCGGTCATCTGGCCGGCAAAGAACAACGTGTCGCGTGTGCGGGCCTGATACGTCGGTTTCAAGAGGCTCGGTGAGTTGATGAACGTGTTCCGGTGCATGACACCGTAACGCACGATCTCGGCGTTCTCAAGACCTGGAATCAATTGAATGATTCGTTTCTGTTCTCCCCACTTCAGGTGCGTCTGGAAACCGACCAAGTTGAAGAGCGTCCCGGCCGAGTTATCTTGCCGCAATTGCACGACCGCATGCGGACGTTTGCCCGTCTTCGGATCTTCGAGGCCGACCGGCTTCATCGGTCCGAATAAGAGCGTCTTCTTGCCGCGTTGGGCGAGTACTTCAAACGGCATGCAGCCTTCGAAGTAAATCTCTTTCTCGAACTCTTTGAGCGGGACGACTTCGGCTTTGACGAGTTCGTCATAGAACAAGTCGAACTCCTCTTCCGTCATCGGACAGTTGAGGTAGGCCGCTTCGCCCTTATCGTAACGTGACTTCAAGTAAACCTTGTCCCGGTCGATCGTCTCGCCGTCCAAGATTGGAGCGGCTGCGTCGTAGAAGTACAAATAGTCTTCACCAGTGAACGCTTTGAGCGAAGCCGAAAGGTCAGGCGATGTGAGCGGCCCGGTCGCCATGATGACGATCCCGTCCGGAATCGCCGTGATCTCTTCGTTGTGCACGGTCACGTTCGGATGGTTTTTCAACGTGTCGGTCACGAATCCTGCGAAGTCGTGACGGTCGACGGCGAGAGCGCCGCCGGCCGGTACGCTCGCCGTATCCGCCGCTTTCAAGATGAGCGAGTCGAGCGTACGCATCTCTTCCTTCAAGACACCGACCGCATTTTGGAGCCCGTTCGCCCGGAGCGAGTTCGAGCAGACCAATTCCGCGAATTGGTCCGTATGGTGTGCCGGCGTCTTTCGCACCGGTCTCATTTCATACAAATCGACTTGAATCCCGCGCTTCGCGAGTTGCCAAGCCGCCTCGGAGCCGGCGAGGCCCGCTCCGATCACAGTTACACGTTGCTGCAAAGTTAATCCTCCTCTAACTGATGTACCTCGGCATGGGTACAGTTCGTACATTGATATTTCACGCCGTCTTTGATTTTTTTCTCGACCATCATCTTACCACATTCCGGACACGGTTTCGCGACCGGTTTGTCCCATGAGACGAACTCACAGTCTGGATAGTTCGAGCAGCCGTAGAATAGACGACCTTTTTTACTGCGTCGTTCGACGACTTGTCCGTCTTTGCAGCTCGGACATGGGACGCCGATCTCGACTTGTACCGGTTTCGTGTTCGTACAGTTCGGGAAGTTCGAGCACGCCATAAATTTACCGTAGCGGCCCATTTTGATGACCATCGGCGCACCGCATACTTCACAGTCGATGCCAGCCGGTTCATCTTTCACTTCGATCTTCTCGATCTCGGCCTCGGCCCGTTTCAAGCGTTTCTCGAAACTGCGATAGATTGGGGCAACGACGTCGGTCCATTGGACTTCCTCGTTCTCGATCGAGTCGAGGAGCGTCTCCATGTCGGCCGTGAACTGTACGGTGATGAAATCGTTGAAATACTCGTCAATCATCTCGATGACAAGTTCACCGAGCTCCGTCGGGACGAACTTCTTCTCTTCGAGGACGACGTAGCCGCGTTTTTGAATCGTGTCGAGCGTCGGTGCATATGTCGACGGACGACCAATCCCGAGCTCTTCCATCGCCCGCACGAGCCGTGCCTCGCTATAACGCGGCGGCGGTTGGGTGAAGTGCTGTTTCGGCTCGATCGTGTCGAACTTGACGAGGTCGTCGACTTCGAGCGGTGGGAGCAACCCTTCTTTTTCTGGATTCGTATCTTCGATATCATCATCTTTCGATTCGATATACACTTTCATGAAACCTGGGAATTTGACGGTCGACCCGTTGGCACGGAAAATCATGCCGTTCGATTCGACGTCGATTTTTACCGTGTCGAGGATGGCCGGCGCCATTTGGCTCGCCACGAGACGTTCCCAAATCAACTTGTACAGTCGGAGCTGGTCGCGTGACAGGTATGCTTTGACCGAGGCCGGGTCACGTAACGCCGATGTCGGACGAATCGCTTCGTGGGCATCCTGGGCGTTTGCCGCCTTCTTCTCTTTTTGTTTCTGCAATGCGACATACTCTTCACCGAACGTGGACTCGATATACGATTTCGCTTCTTCTTTCGCCAAATCTGAGATCCGTGTCGAATCGGTACGCATATACGTGATCAAACCGACGGTACCTTCTTTCTTACCGAGGTCGATCCCTTCGTAAAGCTGTTGCGCGAGCATCATCGTTTTCTTGGCACGGAAGTTGAGCTTACGGGCCGCATCCTGTTGGAGCGAACTTGTCGTAAACGGGAGCGAGGCGTTCCGCTTCCGCTCTTTCTTCGTGACATCGATGACTTTGAACGAGTCGTCGATCGCGTTGAGCACCGCGTCGGCGTCTGCCTCGCTCTTGAGCTCCAGTTTCTTCCCGTCTTTCCCATAAAACGATGTCTCGAACAATTCGCCTTCATGGTTGAGCATGAGTTTGATCGTCCAATACTCTTCTGGGTCGAAGGCGTTGATCTCCCGCTCCCGGTCGATGATCATTTTGACGGCCACTGATTGGACACGTCCGGCCGATAAGCCTTTTTTGACTTTCTTCCATAATAATGGGCTCATCCCGTATCCGACGAGACGATCCAAAATTCGCCGCGCTTGTTGGGCGTCGACGAGATCGTGATTGATTTTACGTGGGTGCTTGAATGACTCCTTGATCGCATCTTTCGTGATCTCGTTAAAGACGACCCGACATTCTGTCGTTTCGTCGACACCGAGGGCACGCGCTAGATGCCAGGCGATCGCTTCCCCTTCGCGATCCGGGTCAGCCGCGAGAAAGATTTTCGTCGCTTTTTTGGCTGCCGTCTTCAATTCTTTCAAAACTGGGCCTTTTCCACGAATCGTAATGTACTTCGGTTCAAAGTCATGTTCCACGTCGACACCGAGTTGACTTTTCGGTAAATCGATGACGTGACCCATTGACGCTTTGACCGTGTAATTCGATCCTAAATAACGTTTAATTGTCTTTGCTTTCGCCGGTGATTCGACGATCACCAAATATTTTGCCATACATCTGCTCCCCTTTTAGAGGTCGTTTTAAATCCCTACCATAATATTCATGTTGTCGCTCGTTTGTCAACGTCCAATCCTTGAACGCATTAGAATTTGGTCGGAAGTCGTCAATGGAATCGCCCCGTCCTCAATCAATCGATTCGGACCTGCCGCGAGCGGATCAAGCGGGCTTCCGGGTACCGCAAACACCATCTTTCCTTGCTCGAGCGCATGTCCGACCGTATTCATCGTCCCGCTCTTCTGACGGGCCTGAATGACGACGAGCTGATCGCCGAGTCCGCTGACGAGAC
Organism: Exiguobacterium sp. s5; assembly: GCF_018618075.1. NCBI lineage: Bacteria > Bacillati > Bacillota > Bacilli > Caryophanales > Exiguobacterium > Exiguobacterium sp. s5. Next base: position 149,501 of record NZ_JACSLK010000002.1, read on the forward strand.
GATTACGTTCTAAAAATTGAAATTTTTTGACAGGTGTTTCCGGTGGGTATTCGGTGAGGAGTAACCCGTGTCTCGAAATTCGTTCGAACAGCGGCGCATGCGCTTGAGGATACATGTGTGAAAAGCCCGCTCCGAGGACAGCGATTGTCGGACGGTTATGCTGGAGTGCCAACTCATGGACGAGACCATCGATGCCGAGCGCACCGCCCGATACCGAGACAGTTTCTTCTATTAAAGGGTAGAAATGCTCGACGAGACGATGGCTGATGCGATTCAATTCACGGCTTCCGACCAAAGCGGTCGTTTGTTGTTGTAGTACCTCTAAATCGCCTCGGTAAAACAAACAATACGGCGGGTTCGGTATGTCGAGCAACGCGCGCGGGAACGCGTCGTCTTCCCACGTCAAAAAACGGTCGTACGTGACCGTTGAACGAAGCGCCCGTTTTGCTTTGTTCCAGACGTTCGGATGGAAGGGACGAGTGCTCGAACCCGGATGCGATAAGTAATGATGGACGAACTCGACCGGCAGCCGTTCAGCCGCGAATCGAGCGATTGTTTGATTCATCACAATCACCTCTAAAAAAATGAGGGATGGCGCGCATCCCTCATTTCCGAATGGTTTACGTGGTCGGTTGACCCGTCACGCAAGCTTCATACAATCCTTCTTGCTTCAACACCCGGATGAGCGTCTCTCCGATGACGGCAGGCGTCTCGGCGACTTCGATCCCGTTGGCATTCAACGTCTTGATTTTCTCGGCGGCCGTTCCTTTTCCGCCTGAGATGATGGCGCCCGCATGGCCCATCCGTTTCCCTTCAGGAGCGGTTTGACCGCCGATGAAGCCGATGACTGGCTTCGTCATGTTCGCCTTCACCCATTCAGCAGCCTCTTCTTCAGCCGTCCCACCGATTTCACCGATCATGATGACCGCTTTCGTGTCCTCGTCTTCATTGAACGCTTGGAGCGTGTCGATGAAGTTCGTGCCGTTGACCGGGTCTCCCCCGATTCCGACAGCTGTCGATTGTCCGATTCCGGCCGTCGTCAACTGATGGACCGCCTCGTACGTGAGCGTCCCTGAACGCGAGACGATACCGACGTGGCCTTTCGTATGGATATAGCCTGGCATGATGCCAAGTTTTGCTTCCCCTGGCGTGATGATTCCCGGGCAGTTCGGTCCGATGAGACGGGCCGGCTTGTCCTCGAGGTAACGCTTCACTTGAATCATGTCGATGACCGGGATACCTTCTGTGATACAGATGATCAACTCGATGCCGCTATCGGCCGCTTCCATAATCGAATCGGCTGCGAACGCAGGTGGCACGTAGATGATTGACGCGTTCGCGCCAGTCGCTTCGACTGCCTCGGATACCGTGTTAAAGACCGGTACGCCGTCAAGGACGGTCGTGCCACCTTTACCAGGTGTCACCCCTCCGACCAATTTCGTGTTATATGCCAGCATCTGTTCGCCGTGGAACAGACCTTGTTTCCCCGTGATCCCTTGAATGATCACTTTTGTATCTTGATTCGCCCAAATACTCATGTCGTTTCCCCCTTATCGAACGAGTGCCGCGATTTTTTCTGCACCGTCAGCCATCGAGCTCGCCGAAGTGATCGCAAGTCCAGATTCATCGAGAATGCGTCGTCCCGCATCCACGTTCGTACCTTCTAAACGGACGACGAGTGGCAAATCGAGACCGATTTCTTTCGTCGCCGCGACGATACCTTCAGCAATGATGTCACACTTCATGATGCCACCAAAGATGTTAACGAAGATTCCTTTGACTTGGTCATCTGACAAAATCAATTTGAACGCTTCCGTTACTTTTTCTTTCGTTGCACCGCCGCCTACATCGAGGAAGTTAGCGGGTTCGGCGCCATAATGCTTGATGATATCCATCGTCGCCATGGCCAGGCCGGCACCGTTAACGAGGCAACCGATGTTGCCGTCGAGCGCGATATAGCTGAGGTCGTGTTTTGACGCCTCGACTTCACGCGGATCTTCTTCTGTCGTGTCGCGCAGGTCGACGATGTCTTTATGACGATAAAGCGCGTTGCTGTCGAAGTTGAGCTTCGCATCGAGGGCGATGACGTTTCCGTCTTTCGTCGTGACGAGCGGGTTGATCTCTGCGATTGTGCAATCCGTCTCGACATACACTTTGTACAGTTTCATGACCATGTCACTGAACTTGTTGACGAGCTTGGTCGGCACTTCCATCTTGAAGGCAAGACGGCGCGCTTGGAACGGACGGAGTCCGACGACCGGGTCGACGACCTCTTTATGAATCTTTTCTGGTGTATGTTCAGCGACTTCTTCGATGTCCATACCGCCTTCTGATGAACCCATGATGACAATTCGGCCGATCGAACGGTCAAGCACAAGTCCTAAGTAAAATTCTTGATCAATCGCAGATCCTTCTTCGATGTAAAGGCGTTGCACGACTTTCCCTTCAGGTCCAGTCTGGTGCGTGACGAGCGTCTTGCCGAGAATCTCTGACGCATACTGTTTGACTTCCTCATCCGTCTTCGCAAGTTTGACACCGCCGGCTTTCCCGCGGCCCCCTGCGTGGATCTGGGCTTTGACAACTTTTAGTTCACCGTCTAGCTTGGCAGCGGCTGTAACTGCTTCTTCAACACTAAACGCCGGATAGCCCGTAGGTACGGCCACTCCGAACGCACGAAGCAATTCTTTCGCCTGATACTCATGGATATTCATTTCGTTTCCCCCTTAGTCCCCTTTAATATCGGCACGTCTATTGTAACGAAAAACTGAAAGCGCTGTCTATCGTTCTTGCTTTAAGTTTTCATCTTTTTTTCACATCTACCCCTAGACATCTTCGATTTTTCCTTGTTCCATCTGATAAAGAAACACGAAAAGCTCGGCGATGACCTGATAAAGGTCGTCCGGAATATGCTCCTCAATCTGTAAAGCGGACAATAGTGACAATAGCGCCGGGTCCTCATGGATCGGGACCCCGTTCTCCTGCGCGAGCGCGAGCATGCGCTCGGCGACGAGTCCGCCCCCTTTGGCGACGACACGCGGGGAATCCATCGATTGCTCGTAGGACAAGGCGATCGCTTGCTTACGGTCCGTCATATGCGTTGATCCACCTTTCCGAGCGGGGCGAACGTGTCTGGCACGGATTCCCGCTTTTCTTCGAACGAGAAGCGTGACAGTTCATAGCCGCTCGCTTCAAACGCCTTGCTGAGCGACGGCTCATAAGCGTTGACGAACGGGCTCAAATCGTGCCGTTCATTGAACACTTTGATCGAGACGTGTCGCTTTTGGACGAGCAGATCGATACCCGTCTCTCCAAACTTCGGTGTCTCCAAAAATAGGACGATGCGTGCGTGGTCGGCGTCAATCATCTCGCCCTTCGGCGCCTCGAGGCGGAATCGGACTTGTTCAAACGGTCCTAATTGCGGTATGTGAAATGCTTGAGCGACGTATGGCGGCGTCTGAAGGGCATTAAACGTCTCCTGTGCCCGGACGAACTGCTCGAACTTCGGGTCTCCTTTCGCTTTGAACAATTCGCCGATGAGTTGCTTCACATCCGACCCGGCTCCGCTCTCGAGCAGTTGACGCCCTTGTGCCTGAAGCGATTCAGGCGTGTCGAGCGGCTGACGGGCGAGCCGTCCGAGTTCCGAACTTAAAAGGGCGAGCGGGGACCGTGCTGCTTGCGCAAGGGCTTCTGCTTGTTGCGGCACGACTTTCAAGACGAGCTTCGGTTCGAGCTCGGTGACGACCATCTTGTACGTGACATTCTCTTTGACGTCAGCGTTCACCCCGACCCGGAATAAGCCTTGCGGCAGTTGCATGACCGCCTCGCCTCCCGGCAGCAGCTGGAGCACCCGACCGACGACCGTATTGCCGATGAGCAATTGCCGCGAATTCTGTTCCGTGACCTTGAACGGCATGACGCCTTGATGATCGATCCGCATGATGATCCCTCCTACATATGTTTAATCGGCGCGAACGATTTTCGGTGGATTGGCGTGATCCCCTGTTCCGCTAGTCCGGCCAAGTGCGCTTTCGTCCCGTAACCGGCGTTCTGTTCGAAACCGTAGCCGGGATAGAGGACGGCGTAGTCTTCCATCATGTTGTCACGGACGACTTTGGCGACGACGCTCGCCGCCGCGATCGATACGCTCCGGGCGTCGCCTTTGATGAGCGATTGTTGCGGGACGTCGAGCTCGAGCGTCATCGCGTCAATCAAGAGCGCATCGACTTCACCGAGTTGCCGGACCGCCTCCATCATCGCGAGTTTCGTCGCCTCGTAAATGTTGACGCGGTCAATCACGTCGGCGTCGACGATGCCGACGCCGACCATGGCCTCGTCCATGAGGGCCCGATACGCGACTTCACGTGCTGATGGCGACATCAGTTTCGAGTCGTTCAAGCCCGGATGATAAAATCCTTCCGGCAAAATCACGGCCGCGGCGACGACCGGACCGGCGAGCGGTCCTCGACCGACCTCATCGACGCCACCGATGCGGACGTAGCCGTTTGCCTTCAACTCGTCCTCGAACACGCTCCGGGCCGCATAATCGTCCTTGCGCTCACGTTCGACCTTGAACTGGCGCTCACGCTGCCTGAGCAACGTCTGGACGCCTGCGCGCGGGTCATCCTTCAGTTCGGCCCGGACTGCTTCCCACTCTTCATATCGGACCGTCTGTAGCCGTTGTTTAATCGCTTGAATCGTCATGCTGTTCCTCCTATTCAAAAAAGCCCTGTTTGCACAGGACTTCACGCCATCTCATGGTCGGCCGGTGTCTCAAGAGAGACCCGTCCGATTTTTTCATGACGTAGTTCGTTCAATAGTAATTCGCTCGCCTTCTCGAAATCGACGTAGCCGCCGCTGACGAGTCCACGTTTCTTCCCGATCAATTCGAGCAGTTCGACGGCGTCTTCCGGCAGTTGATCGATTTTGAATCGCTCTTTCACCTGTTCCGGATAGCGGGCCGATAGCTCACGGGCCGCATAGAGCGCGATATCATCAAGGTTCAAAATATCGTCCTTGATGGCACCGGTCGCCGCCAAGCGATAACCGACCATCTGGTCCTCGAACTTCGGCCACAGAATCCCCGGCGTATCGAGCAATTCCATCTCGCCGCCTTTCATCTTGATCCATTGCTGACGCTTCGTGACACCCGGACGGTCGCCAGTGACAGCGATATTGCGTCCAGCGAGGCGGTTGATGAGCGTCGATTTCCCGACGTTCGGGATGCCGATGATGAGGGCGCGGATCGGACCGGGATTCCGGCCTTTCTCACGCATGCGGTCATGCTTTTCTTGCATGAGCTTCTCGGCGCCCGACATGAGCTGCTTCAAGCCTTTGCTATGTTTCGCGTCGACGGCGACGACCTCGACGTCGTCACGCTTCAAGGCGCGGAGCCAGGCGTCGGTGACGACGGGATCGGCCATATCCGCTTTATTCAAGACGATGAGACGCGGTTTGCCTTCCGTGATCTCATCGACCATCGGGTTACGGCTCGATTGTGGGACGCGTGCATCGACGAGTTCGATGACGACATCGATGAGCTTTAACTTTTCTGTTACTTGTCTTCGTGCCTTGGCCATGTGGCCAGGGAACCATTGAATTGCCAAACAAACACCACCTTATTCTTGTACGGTCCCGAAATCGCCGAGCGGCCAGAACACGAAGTTCGTTTTGCCGACGACGTCCTCTTTCGGGACAAAGCCGATTTCACGGCTGTCTTTCGAGTTTTGTCGATTGTCACCCATCACGAAGTACGAACCTTCCGGGACGACTGTTTCGCCCGTCACTTGTTCGAGCGTGAAGTTTTCGGTAAGAGGAAAGCCGTTCATCTGGGCCTGGAAATCCTCTAAATACGGTTCTTCGACCGCTTCGCCGTTCAAGTAAAGCGTATCGTCCCGATATTCGAGCGTGTCGCCAGGAATGGCGATGACGCGTTTAATATAGTCTTTTGATTCCGTCGCGTGGAAGACGATAATATCGCCCCGATCAAGCTCACCGACATAGTTCGAAATTTTGCTGACGATCATGCGATCGGCATTTTGGAGCGTCGGCATCATTGACTCTCCCTCGACGATGACAGGTACAAAGATGAACGTCCGGATCACGAACGCGATGACGAGCGCCACGACGATCGCCTTAAGCCAACTGAACACTTCTTTCAACTTGCCTCACTCCTCTGTCCGTTTGAACTTATTGTACTAGAAAAAAAGAAGCTTGTCGCAAGCGACAAGCTTAATCCCCATCTTAACGACGGATTTCTTTAATACGTGCTGCTTTACCGCGAAGGTTGCGGAGGTAGTAGAGTTTCGCACGACGGACTTTACCGTAACGAACGACTTCGATTTGCGCGACACGCGGTGAGTGAAGCGGGAATGCACGCTCAACACCTACGCCGTAAGAAATCTTACGGACTGTGAATGTTTCGCTGATGCCGCCACCTTTACGCTTAATGACAACGCCTTCGAAGATCTGGATACGCTCACGCGTTCCCTCTACGACTTTAACGTGGACACGTACTGTGTCACCAGGACGGAAAGCAGGTACGTCCGATTTGAATTGTTCTTCTGTGATTTCACGGAACAGTTTTTGTGTGTTCATGAATTGTTCTCCTTTTTCTTCAATGTTCATATCTTCATCTGCCCAAGCATCCAACAGCGGAACATCGGTAATCGGTGGGGGTTAACCCACATGCTCAAACATAGCATAATTTGGTCAATCGCGCAACGATTCAATGAATTTTTTATCCGCCTTCGACAGGTCGATTTGCTCGAGCAGTTCCGGCCGCCGTCGATACGTGCGTTCAAGTGACCGTTCACGACGCCACGTCTCGATGTTGGCATGATTGCCCGACAAGAGGACGTCCGGTACCTTGAGGCCCCGGAAGTCGGCTGGACGCGTATAGTGCGGGTATTCGAGGAGTCCCGTCGAAAACGAGTCGTCCTCGTGGCTCGCCTGGTCGCCGAGCACTTCCGGGATGAGGCGCACCGTGGCATCGATCATGACCATCGCCGCGAGCTCACCGCCGGTCATGACGAAATCGCCGATTGACACCTCGTCCGTCGCGAGCTCGTCATGGATCCGTTGGTCGAACCCTTCATAATGACCGCACAAAAAGATGAGGTGTTCCTCGGACGCCCACTCTTCTGCCATTCGTTGGTCAAAACGGCGTCCGGTCGGTGTTGTGACGATGACACGGGGACGCGTCTTCCCAATCGCGTCAAAGGCGTCAAAAATCGGTTGCGGGGTGAGTAGCATACCCGCCCCGCCCCCGTACGGATAATCGTCGACTTTGTGGTGCTTGTTCGTCGAGAAGTCACGGAAGTTCGTGAACGCCATCTCGACGTGACCGAGCGTGCGCGCCCGTCCGACGATCGAATGATCGAGCGGGGCGAACATCTCAGGGAATAACGTTAAGACATCAATCTTCATCGTCGATCATTCCCGGAATCGGGGTGATGACGACACGTTTCGCCTCGACATCGATGTCGCTCACGACCGATTCGATGTACGGGATGAGCGCATCCGACTTGCCAGGACGTTTGATGACCCAGACGTCGTTCGCGCCGGTCTCGAAGATGTCATCGACGACTCCGATGACCTCGCCATCGACGACAGCCTCACAGCCGATAATCTCATGGTAATAAAACTCATGTTCCGGCAACTCGTGGACGTGCTCGACGTGGACATACAGCTTCATCCCTTTATATTTCTCGACGAGATTGATGTTCTCGAGCCCTTTGAACGTGACGAGATGGAACTGCTTGTGTGGACGATACGTCGTCACTTCGAACGGAACTTTCTTGCCGTCGATGTCTAAATAGAGCGTCTCGCCCTTCTTGAAGCGCTCCGCCGGAAAATCGGTCGCGGCGAGCAACTTCAATTCTCCTTTTAAGCCATGGGTGTTGGCGATCTTACCTACGTATAACCATTCCATTGTTATGCCTCCTCACAAAAATGGGCCGACCTCATAAAAGGTCGGCCACATCCTTACTTCGCGTTTTTCGCGTTGTGGAATTTCTCCATGATCCCTGCTTTAGAGAACAAGTTACGTACTGTGTCAGATGGCTTCGCGCCGTCTGCCAACCATTTGAGAGCGAGTTCTTCGTTGATGCGAACTTCTGCTTCTGGTTTTGCAACCGGGTTGTAGTGACCGAGTTGCTCGATGAAGCGGCCATCACGTGGTGAACGTGAATCAGCTACAACGATCCGGTAGAAAGGTGATTTGTTTGCGCCCATGCGCTTGAGACGAATTTTAACTGCCATGGTAATATACCTCCATCATGTGTTTAAGAATTGACAACTTTAATAGTATACTGCTTTTTTGTCCGACTGACAAAAGTTTTCTTAGAAGAATGGAAGGCCGAGACCTTTTTTCTTCCCTTTCATTTGTCCTGACATCTGCTTCATGAGCTTCTTCATGTCATCGAACTGTTTGATGAGACGGTTCACTTCCTGGATGGAGCGACCGCTCCCTTTTGCGATCCGCTTGCGACGACTCGCGTTGAGCACTTCAGGATTGGAGCGCTCATGCTTTGTCATCGAGCGAATGATCGCCTCGACATGATCGAGTTGCTTCTCGTCGATTTGGACGTTCTTCAACCCTTTCATCTTACCTGCACCAGGTAACATCGAGAGCAATTCATCAATCGGGCCCATGTTTTTCACTTGACCCAATTGCTCGATAAAATCATCGAACGTGAACGATGCGTCGCGAATTTTGCTTTCAAGCTCTTTCGCGGCATCTTGGTCCATCTGTGACTCGGCTTTTTCAATGAGCGTGAGCACGTCACCCATTCCAAGAATCCGTGACGCCATGCGTTCCGGGTGGAAAGGTTCGAGGGCATCCAACTTTTCACCGAGACCGACGAACTTAATCGGCGCTCCCGTGACTGCCTTGATTGAAAGGGCTGCCCCACCACGTGTGTCACCGTCGAGCTTCGTGAGCACGACGCCGGTGATTCCGAGTTTCTCATTGAAGCTATCGGCCACGTTGACCGCATCTTGACCCGTCATCGCATCGACGACGAGGAAGATTTCATTTGGTTTGGCAATCGTCTTCACGTTTTCGAGCTCGCCCATGAGCGTCTCGTCAATATGAAGTCGACCGGCCGTATCGATCAACACGAAATCGTGATGATTGGTTTTGGCGTACTCGAGCGCTTTCGTGACGATTTCTTCCGGCTTCACTTGGTCGCCAAGTGAGAACACCGGTAAATCGAGCTGCTTGCCGAGTGTCTCGAGCTGTTTGATGGCCGCAGGCCGATAAATATCTGCCGCGACGAGAAGTGGACTCCGGTTATGCTTTTTGCGAATCAAATTCGCGAGCTTACCGGTCGTCGTCGTTTTCCCCGCACCTTGTAACCCGACCATCATGACGACTGTCGGTGGTTTTGGGTTAAATGTGATTGGGACGACGTCGCTTCCCATCAAGTTCGTTAGCTCTTCATGAACGATTTTGACAACTTGTTGGCCAGGTGTCAACGATTTCATGACGTCTTGGCCGATGGCCCGTTCTTTCACGTCGTTGACGAACTGTTTGACCACTTTGAAGTTGACATCGGCTTCAAGGAGAGCGAGACGAACTTCTCTCATCATCTCTTTGACATCTGCTTCGGAAATTTTACCTTTCCCTCGCATTTTCGCCAGTGTCGATTGCAACCGTTCGGATAATCCTTCAAATGCCATGCTTCAGCCCCCTACTCTAAATTCTCAAGCGCCGAAATCGTTTCCGTCAAATCGGGCGAGTGCTCGACTTGACGTTTGAGCGTTTGAAGCAGTTGTTGCCGCTGTTCGAATTTCTCGAACAAGGCCAACTTCTCCTCATACTGCTCAAGCATCGCTTCGGTACGCTTTATGTTATCGTAGACCGCTTGACGGCTGACTTCAAACTCTTCCGCAATCTCTCCGAGCGAGTAGTCATCTAGGTAATAAAGAGACATATAGTTGCGCTGTTTCGGTGTGAGAAGCGCTTGATAAAAATCGAACAGATAGTTCATTCGATTCGTCTTTTCGAGCGACATGACCTCCACCTCCACATGTTAAGTGAAATCCCTTTACAACTACCAATAGTACAGCCGTCCCCACCTCTTGTCAAGTTTTTTTCTTAACAGTGAAAGTTAGGCGAGGTCATCGTTTGTCTGTTGTTTTTCTTCGAAGATGTCCCCGAATAATCCGTACACGAACTGTTCCGGGTCGAACGCCTGTAAATCATCAACTTTCTCACCGAGACCGACATATTTGACCGGGATATCGAGCTCGTTTCGAATCGCGAGCACGATCCCCCCTTTAGCCGTCCCGTCGAGCTTCGTGAGGACGATCCCGCTCACGTTCGTCGCTTCTTTGAACGCTTTCGCTTGAACCATCGCGTTTTGTCCCGTTGTGGCATCTAACGCGAGCAATACCTCGTGCGGCCCGTTCGGTACTTCACGTTCGATGACGCGCTTCACTTTCTCGAGCTCTTTCATCAAGTTGACCTTGTTTTGCAAACGTCCGGCCGTGTCACAGATCAAGACGTCGACGCCGCGTGATTTCGCTGCCTGCACAGCGTCGAACACGACCGCGGCCGGGTCCGACCCTTCGGCTTGACGGATGACCGGGACTCCGACGCGTTCGCCCCAGACTTGGAGCTGATCGATGGCACCGGCCCGGAACGTGTCGCCTGCCGCGAGCATGACCGAACGCCCTTCCGACTTCAATTGATGGGCGAGTTTGCCGATCGTCGTCGTTTTGCCGACACCATTGACGCCGACGAACAAGATGACCGTCAATCCGTCCTGCATGTTCAACTCACGATCCGCCTCGTCTTCTTGGAGACGGTTCGCCACGACTTCGACGAGGGCGTCACGGACAGCGACCGGGTCTTTCAAATTGCGACGTTTCACTTCCTCTTTCAAATCTTCGACGAGGTCCATCGTCGTCGTCACGCCGACATCCGCCTGGATGAGCAAATCCTCGAGTTCATCGAAGAAATCCTCATCGACTTCGCGGAACCGATAGACGAGGTCGTTGACGGCACTGGCAAATCCGTCTCGTGTCTTCGTCAATCCGTCGGTAAACTTTTGCGACACCTCTTGTGTCGAGGTCGTCAATTTATCTTTTAACTTCTTAAAAAAACTCAACTTAATTCCTCCATCTCTTGTTCCGTCTCGACGACGCGCTTCGCTTCGGATAGTTCGACCGAAAGCACCTCGGAGACACCGTTTTGTTGCATCGTCACGCCGTAGAGCGTGTCCGCCGCCTCCATCGTCCCTTTACGGTGGGTGATGATGACGAATTGTGTATCGATTGAGAGCGTCCGGATATATTCCCCGAACCGATGGACGTTCGCCTCGTCGAGAGCCGCCTCGACTTCATCGAGCACACAGAACGGGACGGGTCTCGTTTTCAGGATGGCGAACAGAAGCGCGATCGCCGTCAAGGCCCGCTCTCCGCCTGATAACAGACTGAGCGTCTGCAACTTCTTCCCGGGCGGTTTGGCGACGATCTCGATGCCCGTGTTGAGCAGGTCGGACTCGTCGACGAGTTTCAAATCGGCCTCACCCCCGCCGAACAGCTCGTTGAACGTCTGTTTAAAATGACCACGAACGAGCGTGTACGTCTCTTTGAACAAGCGCGTCACTTCACGGTCCATCTCGGTGATGATGTCGTATAAATCCTCTTTGGCGCTGACGAGGTCGTCCCGTTGCTCGGACAAGAACATGAAGCGTTCATTGACGAGATCGAACTCCTCGATCGCGTTCAAGTTGACCGGTCCGATTTCTTCGATTTGACGAACGAGTAGTTTGAACTCTTCTTTCGCCTCATCGAGCGGAATCGTGAGGGTCGGAAGCAAATCGAGGACGAGCCCTCGTTCCTCGAGCGCGTCAAGTTTCCACTTCCGCTTCAACTCGAGCTCGTTCGCCTCGGTCTCGAGCTTGCGGACATCCGCCTCGACCCGACGACGCACGTCCGACGCCTGTTGTTCACGCTGTCTGAGGATGCGATACGACTCTTCTTCAGCGTGGAGCTGTTTCGTATGCAACGCCATCCGCTCTTTCAATCCGTCCATCTGTTTGACCGCCTCGACGTGCTCGAGCTCGAGCTCGGCAGACGAGACGACCCGGCCGCTTGCCACATGTTCGAGCTCACGCTCGATCTGCCCAAGACGGGCCGTCTGTTTAGCGACCTCGGCCTCGAGCCGCTCGACTTCTGCGCGGACGCGGTCGAGGTCGAGCATATTGCGTTGACGATCGAGTTCATTTTGACGAATGGCTGCCTGAAGTTGCCCCGTCGTCTCGGCGCCTTTGGCTTGCTCGCCGCGGAGCGCCTCGAGTTCGGTCCGAATCGAGGCTTGCAATGCATCAGTCGCCTCGAGTTCTTCGGCGAGCCTTGTCAACTCATTCGTGGCGGATGCGATCGTTTGGGCGTAACGCGCCATCTCATGGTCGAACAGTTCGAGTTGCGCTTTGGCGTCTTGCGACACCCGTTCCAAGTTTCTAAACGCCTGTTCCGTCGAACGGAGCGTCTCTTCGGCCTCGCGCTTCTTGAGCCTGAGCGTCTGGAGCGACGCACGCAGTCGGGACATCTCATCGGTGTACGTCGACACCCGCAACTGTTGCTCGTGAAGCATGGCCAACCCTTGCGTCAATCCTTGCTTCAAATCATCGAGTTCACGGGACTGGGTGAACAAGGCGACACCTTGCTTCCGGCTACCCCCGGTCATCGAACCGCCAACGTTGACGATATCCCCTTCGAGCGTGACGATGCGATAGCGATACCCCGTCGTCTTGGCGATCCGGTTGGCCACCTCGAGGGAATTGGCCACGATCACGGCGCCGAGGAGCGACCGTTTCAATTTCTCGTAGGCCGGGTCCGTCTCGACGAGGTCGGCGGCGATGCCGACGAATCCGTCGACTGATTCGAGACGGTGTGCGACTTCACTCGGGACGTAACGTTCCTTCACGCTCGTCATCGGTACGAACGTGGCTCGTCCGGCACTTGCTTTCCGCAATCGTTCAATCTCTCGGCGTCCGACTTCTTCCGTCTCGACGACGATATGTTGTTGCGTCTGACCGAGCGCCGTCTCGATGGCGGCCTCATAGGACGGGAGAACGCGAATCAATTCTGCGACGGCACCGAGCACGCCCGGTCCCCGTTCTTTCAAGACAAATTTGACCGCATGGAAATAGCCTTCGTACGACTGTTTCATCCGTTCGAGCAACTCGATCCGGTCCTCGGTCTTCTGACGCCGGCGGTCAAGGTCGTGGTACGACTGTTCGGCCCGCGACAATTTGTCTCGAAGCGTCGCTTCCCGTTCGGTCAAATCAGCTTCTTCCGCCATGAGCGTCTCCCACGTGTCCCGAGCCTCGTCGAGACGAGCTTGTTCGGCCTCGAGTGATGCCGTCTGTTCGGTCCGCACGTCAAGGCGATCCTTGTTTTCACGAAGCAGACGAGCTTTCGCTTCTTCCGCTTGTTCGATATCGCGCCGTTCTCGCTTCTGTTGGTTGCTCAGCGTGGCCCGTGTCGTCGCCAACTCGAACGCTTCGCCTTGAAGCTGTTCGATTTCTGCGTTAAAGTCACGCGTCGCCGCCGTCAATTGCGCGTCAAGTTCGGCCCGTGCCGCTTCCACGGTATGTAACGCCTCAGCTTTTGACGCCATATCCGCGTTTGCCACGTTCAACTTCTGCGTCAACTGTTCGGTCTCTTCGGCCAATTCGACACGTTGGCGCTCGAGGCGTTCTTTCGTCTCCGCCCCGTGCTCTTCACGGGCTTTCGCGAGCTTGATCTCACCTGTCAACCGTTCCAGCTCGGTCGCTTGAGACCGTTCTTCTTGATGGAGCGTGTCGAGCGTTTCTCGATCTTTGGCGAGTGCCGCCTCAAGCGTCGTCCGCTCTTCTGAAATCGCGGTCAACGCGCCGTCTTGCTCGGCGAGATTCGTCTCGGCCGTCCGCAGTTGCTCGGACACACGAGCGATGCCCGTACCAAGTTCTGTGATCTCGGCGCCGAGAATACCCGTCTCGAGCTCATCGTGGCGCGCTTTGGCGACTTGATACTCGCGTGCGAGCGCGGCCTGCTCTCGGAGCGGTTCGACCCGATCGGCGAGTTCATACAAAATGTCATCGACCCGAGACAAGTTCAACTCGGTGTCTTGGAGCTTCCGTTCGGCTTGTTTTTTACGCTGCCGGTACTTCAACACCCCGGCCGCTTCTTCGATGACAGCCCGACGATCTTCCGGTTTCCCGGAGATGACTTGCTCGACCCGTCCTTGCCCGATGATGGCGAACGCATCGCGTGATAGGCCCGTATCCATGAACAGGTCGATCACATCTTTAAGCCGGCACGGCTTCTTGTTCATGAAGTAGTCGCTGTCGCCGCTCCGCGTGACGCGGCGCGTCACACTGACTTCTTCATATGGCAACCGCAAATGGGCGTCCGTGTTGTCTAGGACGAGCGTCACTTCGGCGACGTTGCGATGGTTCTCACCTTCACTGCCGGCAAAGATGACGTCTTCCATTTTCGCTCCGCGGAGCGATTTGGCCGACTGCTCACCGAGTACCCAGCGAACAGCGTCCGATATATTTGATTTTCCGCTCCCGTTCGGCCCAACCACGGCTGTGACGCCGGGACGAAAATCCAGTTCAATCCGCTTGGCAAACGATTTAAAGCCAGCGAGTTCGATTCGTTTTAAGTGCATCGTGACCATCCTATCCTCAGTAAGCATTCATTTGTTTATTTTACCACAGTTGCCAGTTCGTCAAAATGCTAGAATCATGCTATTCTAAAAAGAACTGTAGAAAGGGGTACGACCGATGACTAACGAACAAATGATTGAGGAAATTCTCGACAAAATGAACATCATCAACCGCGGCGCCATCAAAGCGGAAGAATATAACCGTGCCGACGCCTCGGCCGTCAAAGAGATTTACGACTACGTGATGAACCGCTCATCGCTGTCGATCTCTGAAGTGGATGGGATTGTCGAAGAACTCGGACAATTGACGTGATGAGATGACAGAAAAGGAGTGGACCCATTGAGGTCCACTCCTTTTCTTATAGGCCGGCGTACTGCCGGTTGAATTCGATCAACGCTTCTTTCGCCGCGAGTTGCTCGGCTTCTTTCTTCGATCGGCCGATGCCTTCGCCGACGATATCGTCTGACAGACGGGCATGGGCGACGAACTCCCGGCTATGGGCCGGACCACGCTCTTCGATAATCGTGTACGAGACAGGCCCGAGACCTTCTCGCTGGACGCTTTCTTGGAGCTGACTCTTATAATCGGTCTGTTCTTCAAACACACCGGCCAAGACTTTCGGAAAAACCGCTTCGGCGAGGAACTGTTCGACTGGTTCAATCCCTTGGTCCAGATAGAGCGCGCCGATGTATGACTCGAACACATCCGCGAGTAGCGCCGGACGCTTGCGTCCGCCGGTCAACTCTTCGCCTTTCCCAAGCAAGATAAAATCAGAGAAAGCATAGGCTTCCGCAAAGTTGACGAGTGACGGCTCACAGACGATGGCCGCCCGCAACTTCGTTAATTCCCCCTCGGAGCGCTCCGGATACGTCTCATACAAAAATCGAGACACCGTCAACTCGAGCACCGCGTCGCCTAAAAACTCTAAGCGCTCATTGTCTTTTTTCAGACCGCGTTGTTCGTTGACGTATGAGGAGTGGGTGAACGCTTGCATCAATAGGTCTTGGTTCGCGAATCGAACCGACAGCCGTTCTTCAAGTACTTTAAACTGCTCGAGAATCCGTGACCGCTCGAGCTCATTTCGCCGACGCCGTTGCGCCGACCCTTGACGGTCAAACCGTCGCTTGTCCTTTGTCATAATTCCCTCCGTGTATAAGCACAAGCCCACCGCTCATGACGAGCGGTGGGAGGCTTGATTACAATTTAGTTTCGATGTAAGCGACGACGTCGCCAACAGTCGCGAGCTTCTCAGCATCTTCGTCTTCGATTGTGATATCGAACTTGTCTTCAAGGTCCATGACCATTTCCATTACTTCGAGCGAATCCGCACCGAGGTCATCCTTGAATGATTTGTCGGCTGTGATCTCAGATACATCTTTCCCGAGTTTCTCTGCCACTGCTGCTTGTACGTCTACTAAGATTTGTTCTGTTGTCATGATAAAATCCCTCCAAATTAAAGTATATAAAATGTGTTTCGATTGGTAAAGTTCTGATTTTAAGCCATCGTCATGCCGCCGTCAACGGCAATCGTCTGACCCGTCACGTAAGCCGCTTGGTGAGAGGCGAGGAATGAGACGAGGTTCGCCACATCTTCGACCTGACCGAAGCGATTGAACGGGATTTGACCGAGCGTCGCCTCGCGTTGCGCATCTGTCAACGCGTCGGTCATGTCCGTCTGGATGAAACCAGGACAGACGGCGTTCACCGTCACGTGACGTCCGGCGAGTTCACGCGCGACCGACTTCGTCAGCCCGATGAGCCCCGCTTTCGCCGCCGCGTAGTTCGCCTGACCGGCATTCCCCGTGATCCCGACGACCGAAGCGATATTGATGATGCGTCCCGTCTTCGATTTCAAGAGCGTCCGCGTCGCGGCTTGCGACGTCAAGAACGCACCTTTCAAGTTTGTCGACAGGACATCGTCAAAGTCAGCTTCTTTCATGCGCATAAGCAGACCATCCCGCGTGATGCCTGCATTGTTGACGAGACAATCGATGCGGCCGTACGTGTCGACCGCCGTCTTGATGAGTGCTTTCACATCATCACTGTTCGAGACGTCGGCTTTGACGGCGATGGCCTCGCCACCGTTCGCTTCGATCTCGCTGACGACAGCGTTCGCTTTCTCAACACTACCCGAGTAATTCACGACGACCCGAAAGCCGTCCTCCCCTAAACGCTTCGCGATGGCGGCCCCGATTCCTCGAGATGCGCCTGTCACGATTGCTACTTGGTCATGCACGTACTTCTCCTCCTAACGCGGCCACCTCTTCGAGCGTCGTCGCCTGTTTGATCGTCACTTTCGAATCGATCCGTTTGATAAGACCTGACAGTGGTGACGTCGGACCGAACTCGATGAACGTGTCGACACCAGCGTCGATCGCTTTGCGAACACACGCTTCGAATCGGACCGAGGCGTACAATTGCTCAGTGAGAAGTGCTTTCAATTTTTCCGGGTCGGTATGGACATCCGCATCGACGTTGGAAATAATCCCAATCGCCGCCGGTTTGAACGGCGAAGAAGCGAGCACATCTTTGAACCGCGTCGCGGCCGGCATCATGTAGGAGCTGTGGAACGCCCCTGAGACGTTCAGCGGCAAGACGCGTTTCGCACCCGCCTCTTTCAAGTCTGTTTCGGCCTGTTTGACCGCATCGACATGCCCCGAGATGACGAACTGACCCGGACAGTTGTAGTTGGCGATTTGTACAAGGTTCCCGCTAGCACTGATTTTCTCCGTCACATGGAACGCTTCGTCGACATCGGTCATACCGATGACGGCTGCCATCGTCCCATCCTTCACTTCTGACATGAGCTTGCCGCGTTCGTGGACGAGCACGCTCGCTTCTTCCAAGTCGATGACGCCCGCGACGACGAGTGCCGCATATTCTCCGACGCTGTGACCGATCACCAAGTCTGGAGTGGCCCCCGTTTTGGCGTGAGCTTGTGCGAGTGATGCCGCATGCGCCACGATGGCCGGTTGGGCCACTTCTGTCCGTTGAAGCTCTTCTTTTGATCCTGCCGCCATGGCGTCGAGTAAATCAAATCCGAGGCGACGGTTGATCGCTTGCAGTTGTTCAGGATTGTCGAGGAACGTTTGGCCCATGCCGACGGCTTGTGACCCTTGTCCCGGAAATACCCATGCTGTTTTCCCCATGTACTCACCTTCTTTGAATTAGTTTGTGGCTTTTGCTTGTTTGATTTTCGCGACGACGTCGTGATCGACCATGATTTTCGCCTGTTTGAGCGCGCTCATGATGGCGAGCGCGTCGCTCGAACCGTGTGCTTTAATGACCGGGGCGTTGATTCCGAACAAGCCGGCCCCACCGTGTTCCCGATAATCTAATGTTTGTTTCAATCGCTTCAACTTCGGTTTTAAGACGAGAGCGGCGAGCTTCGAGACGAGATCGCTCGTGAACTGCTCTTTCATCATCTTCATGAGCATCGACGACGAACCTTCGACACCTTTGAGCAAGATGTTTCCGGCGAACCCTTCCGTGACGATGACATCGACATCACCGGACATCGCCTCGCGCGCTTCCACGTTGCCGACAAAGTGGACCGGGGCTTGTTCAAGGAGGGGGTACGCCTCTTTCGTGAGGGCGTTTCCTTTCCCAGCCTCGGTCCCGATGTTCAGTAGCGCGACCCGCGGACGTTTGACGCCACGAACGTGCTCGGCATAGAGCGAGCCCATGATCGCATAGTCGACCAAGTGCTCGGCCTTCGCGTCCGGGTTGGCCCCGACGTCTAAAATGACGACACCGCTACCCGTATATGTAGGGAACGTAGGTGACAACGCGGGGCGCTCGATTCCTGGGATCCGTCCGATGACGAACAGTGACGCCGCCATGAGAGCACCGGTATTCCCAGCCGAGACGAGTGCGTCGGCCTCTCCGTCTTTGACGAGTTTGGCCGCCACGACGAGTGAGCTGTCCTTTTTGCGACGGACGGCTCGGACCGGTTCGTCGTCCCCGGTGATAACTTCGCTCGCTGGAACGATTTTGATTCGCGGGTCGGTCAACCCGTACGAAGCGAGTTTGACCTCATCTCCGACTAAAAACAGTTCCATCGATTCGTTCGGGAATGCGTCGGCAAACTGCTTGACGCCTTCCACGATCGCTTTCGGGGCGTGATCCCCGCCCATTGCATCAATTGCTAATTTCATGCCTGTTCCTCCTCACCGCGACGATAAATCGTGAAGTCTCCGCTAAAGACACACTCTTCGCCGACATAACTATCCACTGTGACGTCCGTTCTTCCGTCCCGACGCAGTTTGATCACACGAGCCTTGGCAACGACTCGCTCTCCAAGATGGACTTGGCGACTGAAGCGGATGTCCGCTTTAGTGGTCAACGCCAATTCATCATTGATGAGCGCCACCGCTAACGAGTTGGCCTGGGCGAACAATACATGTCCCCGGGCGATCTCGTTGCGGCTAAAGACGTGTTCTCTCTCAATGTCGAGAACCGAGATGGCCGATTCATCGAGCTTCAAGTCAATCATATCACCGATGACCTCGCTCATGGCGAGCGACTTCACTTCATCGAGGTGTTCTGAAGCAACATGCTTGATCCGTTCTCTCACTTCCGGAATTTTCAACTCCATCCGATCGAGACGAATCGTTTGAATACTGACGGCGAACTGCTTCGACAGCTCTTCGTCTTTGATGAACGGGTTACGATCAATCGTTTCTTGCAATAAGCGTTGCCGCTCTTTCTTAGGTACCCGCATTCAGTTCCCTCCTAAACTCTATGCTAAAGAACTTAATACCTGGTACTAATAGCAGTATATATTCTTTAGATTGTATTTTCAAGTGTTGTTTCTCATTCCAAGCGGCTCCCGACGAGTAAGTCGAGTCGCTTCAAGTATTGACGGAGCGGCGCATACGTCGCTTCATTCCAAAACGCCTCGCTGCCGAGCAGACGAACCGCGTCTTGCATCGCCACTTCCATCACTTTTAAATCAAGTACGGGATCGGCGACGCGGAAGCTCGGAAGACCGCTTTGGGCCGTCCCAAAGAAATCACCGGCCCCGCGCAATTCCAAGTCTTTCTCGGCCAAGACGAATCCATCGTTCGTCTCCGTCATCGTCTTCAAACGAAGTTTGCCGACATCGGACTTCGGGTCCCCTACCAATATACAATAAGATTGGTCGGCGCCTCGACCGACGCGTCCGCGCAACTGGTGTAGTTGCGCCAAGCCGAACCGCTCCGCATCATGGATGATGATCAGCGAGGCGTTCGGGACGTTCACGCCGACCTCGACAACCGTCGTCGAGACGAGGATTTGGAGGGCATTGCTGGCGAACGCCTTCATCACGTCATCTTTCTCGGTGCTCGACAGTTTTCCGTGCATGAGACCGACCGCGTAGTTTGGGAAACGTTCCCGCAACACTTCGTAGAGCGCAGTCGCACTCTCGACCTCGAGCGTGTCCGATTCCTCGATGAGCGGGGCAATCACGTAAGCTTGGCGTCCAAGCGTCAGTTCACGGTCGACCATCGCGTGGACCCGATCGATTTGGTCGGTCTTGGCCCAATACGTCTCGATCGGTTTCCGGCCGGCCGGCATCTCATCGATCGTCGAAACGTCCATCTCGCCGAAAGCACTGATGGCGAGCGTCCGTGGAATCGGTGTCGCCGTCATATAGAGCACGTCGGCGAGCTCCGCCTTGTCACGGAGCATCTTGCGCTGTTCGACTCCGAACCGGTGTTGCTCGTCGGTGATGGCTAAATGTAGGCGCGAGAACTCGACCGGCCCTTGGATCAAGGCGTGCGTCCCGACGATGATATCGACGTCCCCCGCTTTGATGGCCTGAAGCAACTCAGTACGGGCCTTGCCTTTGACCGAACTCGTCAATAAACCGACTCGAATCCCGTACGGCTCAAACAGCGCTTGAAGCGAGGCGAGATGCTGTTCAGCCAAAATCTCGGTCGGGACCATGAGCGCCCCTTGATAGCCGGCGCTTACCGTCGCATACAAGGCGATCGCGGCAACGACTGTCTTTCCGCTCCCGACATCCCCTTGTAGCAACCGATTCATTCGTTCTGGCACTTCTAAATCCCCGACGATTTCCCGGATGACACGCGTCTGCGCCCCGGTCAACGGAAACGCAAGTTGTTTGACGAATTCGTTCAATTGAGGCTTATCGAGCGTGAGGGCACGGCCTTTACCCGACCGTTCCATCTTCCGGAACGCCTGAAGCTTCAATTGATAGAGCAGACATTCTTCATAGACGTAACTGCGGCGTGCCTGTTTGTACGTCTCGACCGAATCAGGGAAATGCATCCCTTTTAACATCGTCTCCCGGTCCTCGAGACGATAGCGTTGCCGAATCAATTCCGGCAGGCGGTCCTCGAACGAGGTCGTCTGTTCAAACGCAAGCTTGACGATCCGGCTGAAGTTCTTCTGGGTCAACCCGGCCCGAAGCGAATAAATCGGTTGCAGCCCGTCCGACAGTTCACCGAACTCGAGGTCGGTCGCGCTGATTGTCATCCGGTTCATGTCCCATTTCCCTTTGACCGTCACGGTGGCGCCGAGCGTGAGCTTGTCTTTATAGAACGCCCGGTTGAACATCGTCACGTGGACGACGTAGCGTTCCTCGAGCAATAGCCGAAATTGGAGCCGGTTCTTGCCTTTACTGTAATAACGGACGAGCGGTTCCGCTTGGACGGTTCCGCTCCATTTGACGAGATCGCCGTGGATGGCCGTCGTCACCGTGCCGCTATTATAATTTTCATAACGAAACGGGACGTGCTCCAGCACGTCCTCGATTCGTTCGAGACCCATCGTCTCTAATTTTTTGGCCATCTCTGGCCCGACCCCTTTGAGCGTCGTCAGCGCCTCACTTCTCGACATTTTCTTTCTCTCCAAAGATGTTTCGTTCGAGACGGCGGGCCGTCGGCGTATTGGCAAGTCCGCCGCGGGCTGTCTCTTTCAACGCGGTCGGCATCATCTGGCCGATCTCATGCATCGCCGAGATGACCTCGTCACAAGGGATGCGAGACGTGATACCAGCGAGGGCCATATCGGCCGCGACAATCGCGTTCGCTCCACCCATGGCGTTCCGTTTGACACACGGCACTTCGACGAGACCCGCCACCGGGTCACAGACGAGACCAAGCATGTTTTTCAAGGCGATCGCAAACGCCGTCGCCGATTGTTCCGGCGTCCCACCGGCTGCTTCGACGATGGCCGCCGCGGCCATTCCGGTCGCCGAACCGACTTCCGCCTGACAACCACCGGCCGCCCCTGAAATCGAGGCGTTGTTGGCCACGACGAACCCGAACGCACCAGACGTGAACAAGTACCGGACCATTGCCTCGCGGTCCATCTCCAGACGTTCTTTGACCGCAAACAACGTACCCGGTACGACACCGGCGCTACCGGCCGTCGGGGTTGCACAGATGCGTCCCATCGCCGCGTTGACTTCATTCGTCCCGATCGCTTTGGCGACCGCGTCTAAAATCAAATCCCCAGCGAGCGACTTGCCCGAGCGGATATAGTCGGTCATGAGCACGGCGTCATTCCCCGTCAACCCCGTCACGGACGTCACGCCTTCGAGTGCCCGCGCAACCGCCTCTTCCATCACCTCGAGGTTGCGTTCCATCATGCCGACGACGTCTTCACGCGTCGAGCGTCTGACGTGTACTTCTTGCTCAATCATCACTTCTGAGATCGGGATGCCCCGCTCTGTTGCCGTTCTGACTAATTCTTCTACTGATTTAAACATATTGGTGTCTCCTTATTCCCCAAAGATGGCTACCCGCTCGATTTGAGGTAACCGCTCGATTTCCGCTAACACGTCTTTTGACAAATGATCATCAATCTCGATCGCCATGAGCGCTTGCTTGCCTTTCTCATGACGGCTCACTTCCATATGGCCGATGTTCAGCTCGTGTCTGGCCAAAATCCCCGTCACGGCCGCGATCGCCCCGAAGCGATCGTGGTGCAAGACGACGAGTGCCGGCCCGCCGCCCGACAATTTGAGCGGGAATCCGTTCAACTCGGTGATCTCGATCGTCCCGCCGCCGATTGAAATCCCGACGATCTCAAACGTGCCGTCCTCGTCTTCTAGGCGGACGCGGGCCGTGTTCGGATGATCCGTCAGCGCATCGCTCGTCTCAAAGACGACCTCGATGCCACGTTCTTTCGCGAGATCGAGCGCTTGCGGGATCCGTAAGTCGAACGTATCGAAGCCCATGATGCCACCGACGATGGCCACATCGGTCCCGTGTCCCCGATACGTATCGGCGAACGACCCATAAAACGTGATGTGCGCGAGCCGTGGCGTCCGCCCGAACAGTTTTCCGGCCATGAGACCGATGCGGGCGGCGCCCGCCGTATGCGAACTCGATGGACCGACCATGACCGGTCCGATGATATCAAACACACTGCGATATTTCATCGCATTTCCCCCTTTCAAAAAAACCCTACCTTCATTATACAGAAGGTAGGGCTGAGTTACAGCTTATTCCACACTAAAAATGTAGGAGTAGAGCGGTTGTTTCCCGTCATGAACCTCGATTTCGATCTCGTCGTTCTTCGACTCGATGTACGCCGAGAGTGCCTCCACGTCTTCTGCTGACGAACCTTCGCCCGTCAGGATCGTGATGATCTCGTCGTCGGCATCGACGAGGGCGTCGACTAATTTCTTCGCCGCTTCGAGGCTCGAGGCCGATGAGGCGACGATTTTCTTCTCGGCGATCGCCATGTGGTCGTCTTTACGAATCTCGACACCGTCGATGCTCGTATCACGAACCGCATACGTCACTTGACCAGACTTGACGGTACTAGCCGCCGTCTTCATGACGCTTTCGTTCGTCTCCACATCGGCTTCCGGGTTGAACGCGATCGCTGCCGCAAGTCCTTGTGGCACCGTCTTCGTCGGAATGACCGAGACGCCGCAAGGTGCGACCGATGCCGCTTGTTCGGCAGCCATGATGATGTTCGAGTTGTTCGGGAAGATGAAGACATGGTCCGCGTTGGCCGCTTCGATCGCCTTGACGATATCTTCCGTCGACGGGTTCATCGTCTGACCGCCTTCGATGACGTGAGCCGCACCGAGTGAACGGAACAAGTCGCTGACGCCTTCACCCATGGCGACCGTGACGATCGCATACGGTGCTTTCGCCTTCGGAGCCGTCGGTTGGACGCCATGTTGGTTCGCGCCGTGCTCTTCTTCTAAGATGGTCGAGTGCTGTTGACGCATATTCTCGATTTTGACAGCGACGAGTTCACCGTAACGCTGTCCTTTCGTGATGACGTCGCCTGGCGTCTCGACGTGAACGTGAACTTTAAGCAACTCTTCATCTGCGACGACGAGGAGTGAGTCCCCGAGTTCAGACAGTTCGTTGCGGAACGCGTCCTCGTTGAACGGGGCATCCTTCAACTTCGCATCTTGGAAACGAACCATGATTTCCGTGCAATAACCGAACTCGATGTCTTCGGTCGACATGAATCCTTGCGCGGCGTGGGCATGATGTTCGGCTTCGATGAGCGCATCCATGACCGGTGCATGTGGCTTCTCGAGCTCTTTTCCTTCGAGGCTCGCAAGGAACCCTTCATAAATAACGAGCAAGCCTTGGCCGCCCGAATCGACGACGCCGACTTCTTTTAAGACCGGCAATAAGTCCGGCGTCCGCTCGAGTGAAGCTTTCGCTTCCACGATCACACGTTCCATGAACTCGTTGAAGTCGCTCGTCGACTCTGAAGCACGGAGCGCTTCGTCGGCCGCTTCACGAGCAACCGTCAAAATCGTTCCTTCAACCGGTTTCATAACCGCCTTGTATGCCGTGTCGACACCACGTTTCAATGCCTCAGCGAAATCGACTGTCGACACTTCGGTCTTTCCTTCGATCGCTTTACCGAAGCCACGGAACAATTGGCTTAAAATAACACCGGAGTTCCCGCGTGCCCCCATCAAGAGACCACGTGCAAACTTCGATGAGACGTCAGCGATATTTGCCGTGTTGAGTGCGGCCACTTCCTTCGCACCCGATGTCATCGTCAAATTCATGTTCGTCCCCGTGTCGCCATCCGGCACCGGGAAGACGTTAAGCGAATCTACATAATCCGCATTCTGGCTCAAGTTGGCTGCACCGTTCGCGACCATGTTCGCGAACACCAATCCATCTAAACGTTTTAAACCCACACCAAATCCTCCTTCGTTCTCGTCAGTCATTCGTCAGACGAACGCCTTGTACGAATATGTTTACCGACGAAACGTTTAATCCTAAAGTTTCACCGAGCGTGTATTTTACACGGCTTTGCACGTTATATGCGACTTCCGACACTTTCGTCCCGTAGCTCACAATGATGTGCATGTCGATATGTACGTCTTCTCCATCTTGACGTACGACCACGCCTCGGGCGTAGTTTTCACGCTTCAATAGTTCTGCAATCCCGTCTTTCAATTGAGCTTGAGACGCCATTCCCACAACGCCGAAACATTCCATCGCCGCACCGCCTGCGAGTGTTGCGACCACGTCGTTCGTGATGTCAATATTGCCATATGTTGTCTTCATTTCAATTGCCATATGGAGTAGCCTCCTTCATTCGGAATGATTCCTTCACTACATTCTACAATAAGTACCTAGTTATTAAAAGAACCTGCTCCATAAACTCGGTCAATTGTAGCCGTAACCCTCATTCATTATTAAAATCCTTTCCAGTAATGTCAAGTTTTTTTCTTGTCATCCTATGATTTTCTAGTTGCATCGTGAAAAAACCCGTGCTAATATAAACGAGTGTCTATTAGGACGAACCCACATAAAAAAGGAGGGGAAACGCATGGCACGTAAATGCTACGTAACAGGTAAATCACCTAAATCAGGTAACAACCGTTCGCACGCACTCAACAAGACAAAACGCACTTGGGGTGTAAACGTACAAAAAGTTCGTATTCTCGTTGACGGTAAACCTAAACGAGTTTGGGTTTCAGCTCGCGCTCTTAAATCAGGTCTCGTTGAACGCGTATAATTTTTATACACGAACGAAATAAATCCCAGCGGCATTCGCCGATGGGATTTTTTTGTGTTCATTTTTTGACATACAGCACGAGGACCATACCTTCGTGCACGATCAAGTCCGCCGCCTCACCGGCCCACTCGTTCGAGATCGTGAGCGCCTCATGGCTGACGACATCGTGACGGTCAAGCGGATATTTGACGCCGCGGATTGACACGTTCGCCCGCTTCCACGGGATGAGCGACAAATAATGATCGGCTTGACGTGGGAGCTCGTGACGCCCAGCTCCAACAAGACGAACGGTTTGCCCGGCCGTGAACAAACGCATCTCTGGATATGCCTCGAGCAGCCCGATATTGCCGAGCGTCATGTCGAGGCGTCCACCGAGAGCGCCGTACACGAGCATCTCCGTCGCCCCGTGTCCACGGGCCGCCTCGAGCGCAATCTCAAGGTCGGTCACGTCTTTTTCAGATGGGTAACGGACGGCGTCGATCGGCACTTCGCCCGTGAAGGAGTCGAAATCGCCGACGACGAGATCCGGGTTCAGCCCTTGGTTCAACAGTGTCTCGTACCCTCCGTCGACGCCGATGATGTAATCGACGTCACGAGGGAGTCCCGAGATTGGTTCCGGGCTGGCCGCCACAATCAACACCCGCATTAGCGGAGGCCCCGGGTCGCGAGCGTGGCGAAACGTGGTGCCGAGACGAACAAGAGAACGAGGACGACGGCCGACACGAGGAAGGACGGCAACATATACGTCATGTTATAAGCAAACGAATAGGCGACGACCGGCCCTTCCGCGTACTCGGCGAAGAAGACGATCCCTGATAAGACGTGGGCGCCGTAGCGAAGCAGTGAACCGAGGAGCGCCCCGAGCACCAAGTAGACGACGAGCGTCTTTTTCGCCTCGTCCTTGGCGGCCCGTTTCACTTGACCAGCGAACAGTCCGGCCATACCGACGACACCGTAAGCGAACGTGTAGTCGAGCAGGAACTGGACCGGTGTGAAAATGTAAGCCCCGAACAGCAGTTGCAACGTTCCGACGAGCGCTCCTGTCGCCAGTCCGCCTTTTAATCCATGGCGGTACGCCATCACAAAGATCGGCAACATCGCCAGGCTGATCGATCCGCCCTGCGGCATCCGGAACGGGATGAGCAAATCAAAGATCAAGCCGAGTGCGGCGAACAATGAGATTTCAATGAGCGCCTGTAGTTTTAAACGTTGTTTCATCTTATTCCCTCCTTATTATATGAGCGAACGACAAAAAGCAGCATGACGTAAACGCCATGCTGCTATCGAGTAGCAACGTGCATTTTCGCCACATCCCTACGTCCGTGTGAACGGAACAGGTTCAAAGGGTTAGCAAATGCCTCTCAGCCACAGAATGTGACACCCCTTGCGACAATATTTGTTGTTCTATCGACGATTATACACGAGATGCGTGACGAATGCTATCGATTGCGTCTTTATAGCTCGGCTCGTTATAGATGGCTGAACCAGCCACGAGCACATCAGCTCCAGCGTCGATGCATAATTTCGCCGTCTCTGCGTTGACACCGCCGTCAATCTCGATTTCAAAGTCGAGACGACGCGCTTGGCGCATCTCGCTCAGCGCCGCGATTTTCGGGACGACCGATTCGATGAATGCCTGGCCCCCAAAGCCAGGGTTCACCGTCATGAGGAGCACCATGTCGACGTCATCGAGCACGTGTTCAATCGATGACAGCGGCGTATGCGGATTCAAGACGACACCACACTTGGCGCCGGCCGCTTTGATTTGTTGCAACACGCGATGCAAATGATTCGTCGCTTCAACGTGAACCGTGACGATATCCGCCCCGGCCTTGATGAAATCTTCGACGAACCGTTCGGGCTGGTCGATCATCAAATGGACGTCTAACACCATGTCCGACTTCTTCCGTAAGCTCGCTAACACCGGTAGGCCGATTGAGATGTTCGGGACGAATTGACCGTCCATGACGTCAAAATGGATGTAATCCGCTCCGGCCTCTTGGACCGCCTTCACTTCTGCCTCTAAATTGGCGAAGTCCGCCGCTAAAATCGATGGTGCAATTTTAATCATGTTAGTACCTCCGTTGTCTATCGTTTAACTCTGCCATAAACGTAACATAATTCTCATAGCGGGTGGAAGCGATTTCTCCCGCCTCGACGGCCGCTTTGACGGCACAACCTGGTTCGTTCAAATGGGCACAACCGCGGAATTTACAGTCATCATGCCGCTCGACGAACTCAGGGAAACACCAGCGCATCTCTTCGACTTCGAGTTCTTCTGGGAACTCGAGGCTCGAGAAACCAGGCGTATCGGCCACGAGCCCGTCAGCGAGCGTGATCAGCGTGACGTGACGCGTCGTGTGCTTACCGCGCCCAAGTGATTTCGAGATCTTCCCGGTTGCAAGTTCAAGCTCAGGTGCGACCGCGTTCAAGAGCGAACTCTTACCGACCCCGGTCTGTCCGGCGAACACACTCGTCTTCTCCTTAAACGACCCGCGGATTTTTTCGATCCCCGACCCGTCCTCGGTCGACGTCTCGATGACCTCATAGCCGATGGAACGATATAAAGCCGCTGCTTCGTGAATCTTCTCCCGTTCCGCCTCCGTCAACAAATCCATTTTCGTCAAAACGATAATCGGATGGACTTGCTTCGACTCGATCAAGACGAGGAAACGGTCGAGCAGATGGAACGAGAACGCCGGCTCTTTTACCGAGAATAACAAGAACGCTTGATCGATGTTGGCAATCGGCGGGCGGACGAGATGGTTCGACCGCTCGTCAACAGCCAATATATAACCGGTACCATCCCCTTGGTCTTGGATGTCGACATCGTCACCGACGACCGGCGAGATGTTCCGGTTGCGGAAATTGCCGCGGGCGCGACAACGGATCTCTTGTTTTTCTTCCGTCATGACGTCATAAAATCCGCCTTGTAATCGAATAATCGTACCTTTCATTCCATTCCCTCCTTAGAAAAAGAGGCGACGCGCACGCCACCTCTTCATTGTGAATCTTTTGCTTGTGCGTAAGTCACCGTATCCGTGCGAACGACTTCGCCGTCGACTTCAATCGTCGCGGTTCCGACTTCGTCCGGTGCGATGACGAGCGTATACGAGTAAGTCGTTGTCTCCGTTATCTTATCACGCAACACCTCGACTTCGCCACGGGCGTCGACCGTCCGAATGACGACTTCGAGTGCCTCGGCTTCTTCGCCTTCAGCGGGCGGCTCGATTTCGACGTTGACTTCCCGTTCAATCGAGACGTCCGTCGGTTCTACCCCTTGTGACACGATGACGGTCAGTTCCGTCCCCGGGTCGACTGCCGTACCGGCCGTCGGGAGTTGACGGATGATTTGATTCGCAGGAACGCTCGTTGAATACTCATCACGTTTGACGATTTTCAAGCTATTCTGTTCGGCATACGTTGTCGCTTCCTCGAACGTATAGCCCGCCAAGTTGGCGAGTTCGATTTTATTGCTGCCGGTCGAGACGACGAGCGTCACCGTCTCTTCAGATGGGACGACCTCGTTGCCTGGGGCGATCGATTGGGAGATGACATCCCCGCTATCGACCGTCTCGGATGCCTCCGACTGAATCTCGATGTCCGTGAACTCAAGATCTTTGAGCGTCCGCTCGGCCGACGACTGGGACAGTCCTTCAACATCCGGCATCTCGACCGTCTCTTTTCCGGCCGAGACGACAATCGTCACGGTCGTCCCACGTTTCGGCTTCCGTCCGGCTTGCGGTGTCTGCGAGATGACGTCGCCAGCGGCGATGTTGTCACTTGCCCGTTCAGTTGCCTCGACGACAAAACCGGCCGTTTCGAGCTCGGTCGTCGCCTCGTCGCTCGTCATGCCGACGACGTCCGGCACGACGGCACGGGACATCTCGTCAGCGATGACGTAAGCCCCAATCCCGCCACCGATCAACAGGAGCGCAAGCAAGAGCCAAAGCCACCACTTCTTCTTCCGTTTCGGTTTGTCTTTCACGGGTTCACTTGCTGCGACCGGTTGCTCCGGCGCCTCTTTGACGTTTGGCTCATCCGGTACGACCGGCGCCATGACGAGCGTCTGATCAAACGCATCTTGCTCAGCATTCGACCGCTTCGGTTCATTCGCACGTTCCGAATCAAGTGACGTCATGCAATCCTTTTTAAACGCGGCGACCGAGGCATGACGTGCGCCCGGTGACTTCGCGAGCGCCTGCATAATACAGTTCTCGAGCGCTTGCGGGATGTTCGGGTTCAAATCCATCGGTCGAATCGGGTCGTCTTGCAGATGCTGCAACGCGACGGCGACCGGCGTCTCGCCGATGAACGGCACCCGGCCGGTCACGAGTTCATAGAGCACGGCGCCGAGCGAATAAATATCTGACTTCTCATCGGCGAACTTTCCGCGCGCTTGCTCCGGGGAAAAGTAGTGGACCGACCCGAGGACCGACATCGTATGGGTCAGCGTCGCGTTCGACATGGCCACCGCAATCCCAAAGTCCGTCACTTTGACGTTGCCGCTCTGATCAATCATCATGTTTTGCGGTTTGATGTCCCGATGAATGATTCGATTCGCATGGGCATGGTCGATCGCATCACAAATCTGTCCCATGATGCGAAGCGCCTCGTCGACAGATATGTACTCTTCTTGCAAATATTGTTTCAGCGTCATCCCGTCGACATGTTCCATGACGATGTAATAGATGTCGCGTTCGTCTCCGACGTCGTAAATGGCGACGATATTCGGATGGTTCAGACTCGTCGCCGCATGGGCTTCTCGTTCAAACCGGCGTATAAATTGTTCATTATGCGAGAATTCAGATCGCAACACCTTGATGGCGACGGTTCGGTTTAAAATCTCATCGTGAGCCCGGTAGACATTTGCCATGCCGCCGCTGCCGATTTGCTGTTCGATCCGATAACGATCGTTGATTCGTTCTCCACTTCGCATCGGATTCATCCTCTCTTTCTATCTGTGAACTGGACGAGGGCAACAGTGATGTTGTCACTCCCACCCAAACGGTTGGCTCGATCGATCAATTGATCCGCCTTGACGTCCGCCGAGACGGGGCGTTCCAAGACTTGCTTGATCTCGTCATCGGTCAAATGCGTCGTCAAGCCGTCCGTACAGATTAAAATCGTGTCAAACTCGGGTTCGGCAAACACTTGCAGATCAGGTTCGACATGCTCTTTCGAGCCGATCGCACGGGTGATGATATTACGTTTCGGGTGGACGCGCATTTCTTCCTCGGTCAACTCCCCGAGCTGCTTCAACACGTTCACGTAGGAATGGTCTTCTGTCAACTGCTGAAGTTTATCGTCACGCAAGGCATACACACGACTATCCCCGACGTGGACGATGACGATCGTCTCGTCGTGCCAGCAGACACCGGCGATCGTCGTCCCCATCATGAGCAGGTTCGCTTGTTTCGAGAAGTCGAGCACTTGCTCATTGGCCAGTTCCACGTTGTGGCGAAACCAATTCTCCATCTCCATCGGTGAGGCCGGAAGCGTCGGGAAGGCACGACGAAACTGCTCGATGACGAGCTGACTCGCGACCTCCCCGGCTTCATGCCCTCCCATACCGTCGGCCACGAGTGCGATCCCGGCGTGCTCGTCCCCTAAAATCAAGACGGCATCCTCGTTTTGCGCTCTCACTTGCCCCCGGTCGGTTCGGTATGCTAATTCCATCTTCCTGATTACCTCGTTTCTTGTTCGCGCTCCTTCGCTCGAAGCTGCCCACAAGCCGCATCGATATCCGAACCTTGTTCGCGACGAATCGTCACGTTCACTTTTCGGTCTTTGAGCACTTTTTCAAAGGCAAAAATTTGTTTACGTGGTGTGCGGACGTAGTCGCGCTCGAGCACGTGGTTGACTGGAATCAAGTTGACGTGACATTTGACGCCTTTCAACAAGTCCGCCAACTGATGGGCGTGTTCTTCCGTGTCGTTGACACCACCGAATAAACCGTATTCGAACGTGATGCGGCGACCACTCTTCTCTGTATAGTAGTTGACGGCTTCCATCAACTTATCCAAGTTGTAGGCACGGTTGATCGGCATGAGACGAGTCCGAATCTCTGTCGTCGGCGCGTGAAGCGAAATGGCGAAGTTGATGCGCATCCCTTCATCGGCGAACTTGTAAATCTTCGGTACGATCCCACTCGTCGACACCGTAATATGGCGTGAACCGATGTTCAAGCCGTCATCGTGGTTGACCGTGCGCAAGAAGCGCATCAATTCGTCGTAGTTATCAAACGGTTCGCCGATACCCATGACGACGATCGAGTCGACTCGCTCTCCGCTCGCGTCGAGCGCGCGTTGGACGTCGAGGACTTGCGCCGTGATTTCACCGGCTTCTAAGTTACGTTTCAAACCGCCGAGTGTCGAGGCACAGAATGTGCAACCAATCCGGCAGCCGACTTGTGTCGTGACACAGACCGAGTTGCCGTACTCGTGACGCATGAGCACGGTCTCGATCGAATAACCGTCTTGAAGCTCGAACAAGAACTTGATCGTGCCGTCCTGTGATTCTTGACGGACGAGTTCTTTCAACGTCGTCAATTGGAACGCCGCGTCTAATTTCTCGCGGAGCGGTTTAGAGACGTTCGTCATATCGTCGAACGATGTCACACGCTTGACGTACATCCAGTCATATAACTGTTTCGCGCGGAACGATTTTTCTCCTGCTTCGATGAGCCACTGTTCGAGTTCTGAATACGTGAGGGAATAGAGTGACGGCTTGGCACCGACCAATGGATTTTTTTCAACTGCTTTTGGATTCATGTTTATACCTCTTTCTTGAATGCGGCGATATAGAAACCGTCCGTCCCGAACGTCGTCGGGAGTAATTTGAGTTCAGCGCGGTCCGATGACACCATCGGGCGCAATACTTGGGGAAGACGGTCCTGGAGTGTCTCATCCCACGTCAATCCGTTCGACAAAATGTAATCGGCCTGCTGCTCATTCTCAGACGGGTCGATCGTACATGTCGAGTACACTAGCGTACCACCTCGTTTGAGGAGTGGCAAGACGGCGTCGATGATTTCACGCTGGACTTTCGGCAGTCCGGCGAGAGCAGATTTGTCTTTTGTCCATTTGATATCGGGCTTGCGGCGGATGACGCCGAGTCCTGAACATGGGACATCGAGCAAAATCCGATCGAAGCTCTCCGGTTCAAACTTGTCACCGGCCTGACGGGCATCGAGGGCAAGTGCGGTCACTCCATCGATATGCAGACGCTTCGCTTGTCGTTCAATCAACTTCGCTTTATGCGGATGCAAGTCGAGCGCGACGAGCGTTCCGCCGTCCATGCGTTCGGCCGTATGCATCGCTTTCCCGCCCGGGGCGGCACAAGCGTCGAGCACGCGTTCTGTCTTCGCGGCTTGAAGCGCATCGGCGACAATCATCGAGCTCTCATCTTGAATCGACAACAAGCCCATGTCGATGAACGCCGTCGCGTGAACGTTTCCGGACTCGATGACGAGCCCGTCCGCTGATAGTTCCGACCGCGTGGCGACGACATCGACTTCAGCGAGCCGTTCAATCATCTCGTCAACGGTGACACGTTGGCGGTTGACCCGGACCGTGACCGGCGCGGGTTCGTTGTTCAATTTACACATCGCCTCGGTCGCTTCGACACCATACGTCTCCACCCATTCGGCGACGAGCCAATCAGGATGGCTATGTTCGATGGCAATCCGTTCAGCGTCTGGCAGCGTGCTCAAATCCGGGAACCCATCCCGGACGACGTTGCGCAAGACGCCATTGACGAACTTGCCGGTTCCCGAATGGCCCCGTTTTTTCGCGATTTCAACCGCTTCATGCAACACGGCCCGATCCGGGATCTTGTCGAGATAAAACAGTTGATAGACGCTCATCCGCAAGAGCGGCAAGACAAATTTGTCCAATTTTTTAGGGTTTTGGACCCGCTTCTCTAAAATATAATCGAGCGTCCGTTTCCGACCGAGCGTCCCGTAGACGAGCTCCGTGTAGAGGCCGACGTCTTTCGTCGCTAATTTTTTTTGTTTCAATAGGTCGTTGACCGCAATCGTCGAATAGGCGCCGCCTTGTTCGATTTTGATTAGCGTATCAAGCGCTGCAACTCGTACGTTCATATTATCCTCCTAGTCGATCGCCGACTTGTAACTTTTGGCCGGCCCCACGCATAAATGTGGCCCCGTCCATTCGTTTTTTACCAGATGGTTGCAAATCGATCACTTTAATGGCGAGCGCGTCGCCTGTCGCGACGACAAATCCATCCTCTTCAAGCCGTACAATCGTTCCCGGTTCACCCGTCCCTGTCGTCTTCGACCCGAAGAACAGTTTGACCCGTTCACCCGCAATTGTCGTATACGCCGTCGGGAACGGATTCATCCCTCTGATATGGTTATAAATGTCTGTGCCGGAACGGGTCCAGTCAATCTGTTCCCGCTCCCGGCTGATGTTCGGTGCGAACGTGACGTCACGCTCGTCCTGCGGCACGGCTTCAATCCAACCAGCAAGGAAAGCAGGAAGCGTCTTGATTAACAAGTCAGACCCTGCGACCGCGAGCTTGTCGAACAACGTACCGACCGTGTCCAATTCTTCGATTGGTACGACCGTGTTGGCAATCATATCGCCGGCATCGAGCTTATCGACCATGTACATGATCGTGACGCCCGTCTCTTTGTCCCCGTCGAGGATGGCTTGATGGATTGGAGCACCACCCCGATGTTTCGGCAAGAGAGAGGCATGGACGTTGATGGCTCCATGTTTCGGCGCTTCTAACAGTTCGGTCGGAACAATTTGACCGTACGCCGCCGTCACGATCAAATCCGGTTCAAGTGCCAAGATGTCCGCATAATCGGTGCGCACCTTTTCAGGCTGTAACACCGGGATGTTGTGGCGCAGGGCACACTCTTTCACCGGCGTCGGTTTCAGTTCGCGTTTTCGTCCGACCGGCTTGTCCGGTTGCGAGACGACACCTACGACATTGTATCCTTCTTCGAGCAAGCGCTCAAGTACGGATACGGCAAACGTCGGAGTGCCCATGAAGACGATGCGTTGATCCGTCCCTTTTTCCGGCACGGCGAGTTTGTCCGTGAACAACACCCCGTCGAGATGATCGATCTCATGTTGAATCGCCCGGGCGAAGAAACCGCTCGCCTTCACTTGTTGGGTGCGGCCCTTCAAATCTTGCGTCTTGACGACGATCGTCTCATGCCGTTCGACGAAACCGAACTCTCCCGGGATGCTCAAGCAGCCTTCAAGGCCGACCTCGCTTCCCGACGTCTCGATGATCTCTGGATTGATCAACACGAGCGGTCCCGTCTCATCATCCGTATGGACGACGGCGAGCCGTTGATTCAAGTTGACCTGCGGGGCGGCAACGCCGACGCCGTCATATTCGTACATCGTGTCGAACAGTCGGTCGACCGTCTGACGCAACTTTTTATCAAATTTCGTCACCGGATCACACGTGACCCGTAAAATCTCATTTGGAATCTCTACTACTTTATACATCTGGTTCCACCTCACATGAATACGTATGGGTTTACGTCGATACTCAATTGATACTCTTTTTTACTGATCGCCTTCGCGCGTGCCTGTTGCAACGCGGCGAGGACCGGATATAGCGCCTCAGGATGTTTCGTTTTGATGAACAACTGATAGCGGAACAAGTTCTTTAGTTTAGACAACGGTGCCGGCATCGGTCCGTTCAGCCGTGACTGGGCCACATGCGCCTCGACGAAATCAGAGGCGAACAGCTCGGCCTCGGCTTGGGCGACGAGCGGACTTTCGGCCGCGAATGTGACAAGCGTGACGTACCAATACGGTGGATGGTTGCCGACTTGCCGCAACTGCATCTCACGAGCGAAAAAGGATTCATAGTCGTGCTCGCTCGCCGTCTCGATGACGTAATGGTCGGGATTGTATGTCTGTACGTACGCCTCACCTGGTAGACTTCCTCGACCGGCCCGGCCCGCGACTTGGGTGACGAGCTGGAACGTGCGCTCGGTCGCCCGGAAATCGGGCATGCCGAGTGTCGCATCCGCCGCGAGCACCCCGACGAGCGTGACGTTCGGGAAGTCGAGTCCTTTGGCGATCATTTGGGTGCCGAGCAAAATGTCGGCCTCTCCATCCTCGAAGCGTTTCAACAGTTGCTCGTGCGACCCTTTTCGGGACGTCGTGTCTTGGTCCATTCGGATGATTCGCGCCTCGGGGATGCGGTTCAACAGCTCGGTCTCGATCTTTTGCGTGCCGGTGCCGAACTGTTTGATTTTCTTGCTGTCACATGTCGGACATTTTGATGGCATCCCAATCTCATAGCCGCAGTAGTGGCATTTGAGCCGGTCACCGTGTTGGTGATACGTCAAGTTGACGGCGCAGTGCGGACAAGTGAGTCCTTCCCCGCAGTCGCGGCACATGACGAACGTCGTGAAGCCACGACGGTTGAGCAAGATGACACACTGTTCTTTTTTGGCGATGCGGTCGTTGATGGCGACAAATAAATCTTCTGAGAACATCGTCGTGTTGCCTTTGGCGAGTTCACGTCGCATATCGATAATATGGACCGGCGGCATCTCGCCCCCGTACCGCTCACTCAATTGCAGATAGCGATAGACGCCTTTTTGAGCGCGGGCGTAAGACTCGAGTGACGGGGTCGCACTACCAAGGACGACCGGGCAACCGTGGTAACGGGCCCGCCAAATCGCAACGTCACGCGCATGATAGCGCGGGTTCTCTTCTTGCTTGTACGTCGTCTCATGCTCTTCATCTAAGATGAGCAGGCCGATGTTCTCGAGCGGGGCGAAGATGGCCGAGCGTGCCCCGACGACGACATCGACTTCACGCCGCTTGATCTTTCGCCATTCATCATATTTTTCCCCTTGCGACAAGGCGCTATGAAGCACAGCGACCCGGTCGCCGAAACGGCGCTTGAACCGTTTCACCATCATCGGCGTGAGCGAAATCTCCGGTACGAGCAAAATCGCCTGTTTGCCTTCATCGACGACTTGACCGATCGCTTCGAGATAGACTTCTGTCTTCCCACTGCCGGTGACCCCATGCAGGAGCAACGTCTCCCCGGCTTCCGCGTCACGGATGGCATGAACGGCCGTCGCTTGACTCTCGTTCAATTGGACCGTCTCAACGACCTGTTCGATCGTGGCATACGGGTCGCGATTCAGTTCGACCTCGGTCACTTTGACGGCACCGAGCGACTCCATTTTTTGCAGTTGGGCGCGCGATAGCCCGATTTGACGTAACGACGACCAATACATGCGCGGTACGTCCTTTAGCAACTCAATCGCTTCTTGTTGTTTCTTCGCACGGGCCGGGATGAGAGTCGCATCAATCAGTTCGATGACGAGGTCCGTCTTGACCGTCCGTTTCTCTTTTAACACCGGCGCGAGCAAGATGTCCCCTTTTTTGGCGAGCGCCAAGATGATGGACTGCGTCTCTTTCGGGTACTCGGAAAGATGGGTACCGGCCCGGACGCCGTCCGGTAGCGTCTCGCCTTTAATCTCTTTGTCGTAGCTCACTTTCAGCGCCGCCGGCAGCATCGCGAGAAGCGCCGACGACCGGAAGCAGAGCGTCGTCTCTTTCACGTGTGTCGATAAGTCGAGCAACTCGTCCGTCAGAGATGATTCTTCATCTAACAGGGCTTCAAGTGGCTTCAAGCCTTCACGCGTCCCTTCCGAGACACCCGTCACGATCCCGAGCAGGCGGCGTGAGCCGAACGGGACCGAGACGCGCATGCCCGGCTCAATCAATGTCTCGAACTGGGATGGGACCTCATAATCGAACGGACGGTCGATCGTGATGACCGGGGCGTCGACATGGACGTGGGCGATCATCGTAAATCTTCCTTAAAGTGGGTGAGCAACTCGACGGCGAGCTCGCGTTTGCTTTGACGAGGCAAGCGGACATGCGCCCCGTCCGCGCGGAACAACATGACCTCGTTGTCGTCAGAGCGGAAGCCGATATCCGGCTGCGACACATCATTCGCGACGAGGTAATCGACCCGCTTACGGACGATTTTATCGCGTGCATGTTGCTCGAGGTTCTCCGTCTCGGCCGCAAAACCGACGAGGAGCTGATGCGTCTTCTTCTCACCGAGTGTCTTCAAGATATCGGTCGTCTCTTCAAGCTCGATCGTCAACGGCCCGTGTACTTTTTTGTGTTTCTCGGTGTGGACCGTCTTCGGACGATAGTCGGCGACGGCTGCCGATTTGATGACGAGATCTTGGTCATCGAAACGTGCGAGCACCGTTTCGAGCATATCTTTCCCGGATTCGACGGCGATGGCGGTCACACCGTCCGGGATCGGTACTTGCAGCGGACCATGGACGAGCGTGACGAAGGCCCCCATATCGCGGGCCGCCTCGGCGAGCGCGACGCCCATCTTGCCTGACGAGTCGTTCGATAAGAAACGGACCGGGTCGATGCGTTCGACCGTCGGCCCCGCCGTGATCAATACTTGCTTCCCGAGCAGATGTTTCGGGACGAACTGGCTCTCGATAATCCGGACGAGGTCTTCCGGTTCCGGCAGACGTCCCCCGCCGACCCAGCCGCAGGCGAGGTTGCCGACACCGGGCTCGATGATTTGATAACCGAACGTTTTGAGCGTTTCGATATTGCGGCGTGTGGCCGGATGTTCGAGCATATTGACGTTCATCGCCGGTGAGACGATGACCGGGCATTTCGCCGCTAAAATCGAGGTCGTGATGAAGTCGTCGGCAATACCGGCCGCGA
Organism: Exiguobacterium sp. s5; assembly: GCF_018618075.1. NCBI lineage: Bacteria > Bacillati > Bacillota > Bacilli > Caryophanales > Exiguobacterium > Exiguobacterium sp. s5. The sequence continues at coordinate 187,860 of NZ_JACSLK010000002.1, forward strand.
GTTTCGCGATCATGTTCGCCGTGGCAGGTGCGACGACGATCAAATCACTCGTGTCGACGACGTCGATGTGGGCGATTTTGGTCGGGTCGTGTTCCTCGAACACGTCGGTGTATACCGGATTGCGGCTGAGCGCCTGAAACGTCGCTTTCCCGACGAACTCCTCGGCTGAGGCCGTCATCGCCACGCGCACGTTCGCACCGGCCTGGACGAGTTTCGAAGTGAGCGCGCACGCCTTATACGCCGCAATCCCTCCGCTCACACAAAGCAAGATATTCCGATCGTTCAACATTCACATTTCTCCCCCTTATAGACAATGAGACCCAAGTCGCATCCGACTTGGGTCACAATTCATCCGTTGTTTTTTTCGTTCGTGATGATTGTCGTGTCACCCGAGAATATTTCTTCTAGCGCTTGACCGACCGGCTTATACGATTTTGGCACGGCGATTTTCGCTGCTTTTCCGTCCTGGATTTGGCGGGCCCGCTTCGCGGCCACCGTCACGATCGTGTATTTCGACGGGATGATACGTTGTAAGGCATCAATCGAAGGGTATAACATTAAATGACCTCCATCATGGCTTTTTTATAGAGAGATGCGACACGTTCACGTTTACAATGTTCGGCCGTCACGATCGCTTTGATACGATCAATCGCTTTGTCCACTTCATCATTCGTAACGACGTAATCGTATGCATCCATCAATTCAATTTCTTCCCGGGCGACGAGCAAGCGTTGCTTGATCACATCTTCCGATTCCGTACCTCGACCGACTAAGCGGTTGCGTAGTTCTTGCAAGCTTGGCGGAGCCAAGAATAAAAAGACCGCTTCCGGGAAACGCTCTTTCACTTGGAAAGCACCTTGGACTTCAATCTCAAGGATGACGTCTCTTCCGCTCTCGAGTGTCTCACGAACCCATTCGACCGGTGTCCCATAATAGTTGCCGACAAATTCAGCGTGTTCGAGCAATTGATCGTGCTCGATCATGTCTTCAAATTGTTCTCTCGTCTTAAAGAAGTAATGCACGCCTTCCACTTCCCCTTCACGCGGTTTCCGGGTCGTCGCCGAGACCGAATATTGAAGGTTGTTGTCCTCTTCCTCACGGAGCACGCGGCACACTGTCCCTTTACCGACGCCACTCGGGCCAGACAAGACGATTAATAATCCTCGTTCTTTAAAATTCACTGCAAGACCTCCATCTTCTAACATCACATTTAATTATAATAGCAGTCAATCAATTGTTCCGGCAAGAAGAAGTTCGGATTTCCTACTTCATCGTACCATATTTTCCATGAATCTGATAACGTAGAGACAGAAAAAGAACAAAGGTGATGAGACTAGTGGCATATGATGGATTAATGACATATCGTGTTGTAACAGAATTACAAGCTCTTGTCGGAGGGCGAATCAATCGCGTGCACCAACCGTATTCCCTCGACTTGATGATTCAAGTCCGATCGAACCGCCAAAGCGTCCAATTGCTCGTTTCGGCGAACGCGATGTACGCGCGGCTCCAATTAACGGATAATCCGACCAAGAACCCGCAAGAACCCCCGATGTTTTGCATGATGCTCCGCAAACATATCGAAGGTGGCTTCATCACGGCGGTCGAACAAATCGGACGTGACCGTGTCATCGTCTTGTCGATTCGTTCACGAAACGAGCTCGGCGACGAAGAGAACAAGAAAGTGTATATCGAATTGATGGGACGGCACTCGAACGTCGTGTTGACGAACGAGGACGGCAAAATTTTAGACGCGATCAAGCACTTGCCACCGTCACAGAACACGTACCGGACGATCATGCCGGGCAGCGATTATTTATTGCCGCCGGCCCAAGACAAGTGCGACCCGTTGACAGAACGTGAGGCCGGCTTGAAGCGAATCGATTGGAACTCAGGAAAACTTGATAAACAACTTGTCGCCAGTTTCGCAGGCCTGAGCCCGCAGATTGCACAAGAAATCGTCCATCGGGCCAAACTCCCGAACCGGGCGAGCATCGAAGAGGCGTTCATCGGTGTGATGGCCGACCTCGAAGGACCGTTCGTTTTCCAACAGCTCGCTTCCGGAAAAGAACGTTTCAGTCCGATCGTGCTCACGTCAGGAGAGATTGCCGCCGAAGAACGCTACGAGACGAGCAAAGACGTCCTCGACCGCTTCTTCTATGAAAAAGCGAACCGAGACCGCGTCAAACAACAGGCGCATGATGTCGAACGTTTGCTCAAGTCCGAGCTCGAGAAGAACATCTTGAAGCGGAAGCGTCTGCTCGACGACTTGAAGGCGACGGAACGGTCCGATGAGCTCCAAAAATACGGTGAACTGTTGACGACGTACTTGTTCCAACTTGAGAAAGGCATGACCGTCGCTCACGTCGTCGACTACTACGACGAAGAAGGCGGTATGATCGACATTCCGCTCAATCCGCTCAAGACGCCAAACGAAAACGCACAAGCCTACTATAAGAAATACAACAAGTTGAAAGTCGCCAAAATCGAAGTGCAAAAGCAAATCGAATTGAACGACGCCGAGATTCACTATTTAGAAACGCTCGTCGCCCAACTCGATGTCGCCTCGCCGGCTGATATCGTCGAGATTCGGGAAGAGTTGGCCGAAGGCGGCTATATGAAACAACGGAATCAAAAGAAGAAACAGACGAAGAAAATTTCGCTCGAAGCGTATACGTCGTCGACGGGGACAGAGTTCTTCGTCGGGAAGAACAATACGCAAAACGATCATTTGACGTTCAAGTTCGCCCGCCGCGACGAGATTTGGCTCCACGTGAAAGATATTCCCGGTTCACACGTCATCATCCGTTCGAGCGAGCCCGACGAGACGACGCTGCTCGAAGCCGCGACAGTCGCCGCCTACTTCTCGAAGGCCCGTGCCTCGAGCGGTGTGCCGGTCGATTACACGAAAGCGCGCTACGTGAAAAAGCCGAGCGGCGCCAAACCTGGATTCGTGATCTATACGGACCAGCAGACGGTGTACGTCACGCCGGATGAGCGACTCGTCAAATCACTCCAGCAGTAAGTACAGGCCACGTCACATGACGTGGTCTTGTTTGTGACTTGCATAGAAATCGATGCTTACTATCGCCTTCGCCGGCACCCTCCGTTCCTGGGGCGATGCGGATGCCTCCGCAGTGCGTACCGCACTTTACGGGGTCATCCTTGCATCGCTCTCCCCTAGGAGTTCGGCTGCCGGCCCGGGCATCGGTTGGTCCTGCTTCTTTTTGGTTTTCCTCTAATACGTAAAGATGAAAGATTGCTTGTCCGTGGCGCCGGAGACTCCTACAGGATAGCAATCCGACGGAGACCCAGCAGCGACGCTAGTCGCGATGCGGCTCCGGGATTGCCTGTGGAAAGCGAAGGCGCCTAAAGGACGAGCTCTCAATCAATCATGAAGCAAGGCCCCGTCGCTAAAACGGGGCCTTGCTTCATTTCGGATTATGTTTGAACGCTTCGAGCTGTTCATGATAGTCGAGCAAGTGCCCGTGTAAGATTTCAGAAACGGATAAATCTTCGTGTGGCAACGTGAACAGCGAATACGGCTTGTCACACGTGTAGAGGATGTCGTGATGATGCGCAAGGAGATATAAAAACTCGGATTCGAACGCCCGGCGCTCTTCCTCACCCATCAACAATAGTGCCTCACGGTGTTCGGCGAGACTCTCGAGCAGCAAGACGAGCTTGTCCTCAAGGTGAATCAATAGACGATACTGTTTGATCGTCAAATGCTTCAATGTCACGTTCGTCACTTTCATGTCTTCTTGGAGCATCATGTGCAGCTCCTGATGCCCGAGGATGCGGGCCCGCGTCTCGAGCAATTCTGATGGTGATCCGACAAGTTCGCGCCAATGGTGGAACATGTAGGCCGATGTCTTTCGAATCTCACTGAGCAACCGATCTTCATAACGAGGCGGCAGGAACGCATAGTTCACTCCGAGCGAGACGAAAACACCGACGGCCGTCAAAAGCGAACGGGTCCACGCATAATGGAAGAAGTCGGTCGTCGGGTTCTCGAGCATGAGCACGATTGCGAACGCCGCGTACGTCGACATGTGCGTCTTATCGAACGTCGTGTTGAGCGTGAGCGCCACGATGACGGCGAGCCCGATCGAGATCGGGTTGACTCCGAACGCGTAGACGATCAAGAGACCGCACATGAGCCCGACAATCGTCCCGAAGATTCGACTGAAGACAATATTTGACGACCGTTTCACGGTCGGTTGCATCGCGACGACGGCCGCGATGGCCCCCATGCCTGAATAGATGCCAAACACGTACCATGACAAGGCGATCGTGATGGCGACGGCAATCCCCGTCTTTAATGTCCGGAGTCCGACTTTAGGGATGTAACGTTTGTTGATCATTTAAGTTCGACCTTTCCTGTCTCGGAAATGAGTTCGATATTCGGTCGGTTCGAGTTCGACAGATGATACACGCCGCCCCCGATTTCCTTGAACCGCTCGGATGCTGTCACGTTGCCGGACGTGGTGACGTTCACTTGTCCGGTCGCATTGCGCGGCTCGTAGGCGAGCGTCCCAGCCTCGGTCTGAACCGTCAAGCTTTGATTGACGACGATGTCACCCACGGTCGCATTCCGATAGGAGCGGATATTTCCCGTGACGACCCGGACGGTCTCTAGTGTCGCATCACTCCGCGTCTCGACACGAAGTCGATCACTTTCGAGTTTCTTTACATTGACTGCGTTCGCCTCCAAGATGATCGTCTTGGCGATCAATCCTTGTCCCGTCACTTGCTCGGCCTCGACATCGATTGACGTCATCGAGCTCGGCAAGGCGACGCGAATTTTATAGCGGGACGGCTCATCGCTCGCCCGGCTGCCGAATTGACTCAGTTGGCCATACCGCTCGACGACCGAGATTGTGTCGCCGACCGACTTGACTTTGATGCGACGCTCTTTCGAGTTCGTCTGCAACACGTCAATTTGAACCTTCTCATTCGTGCTCCGAACAAATTCGACGTTGCCATGCGCCGTCTCGAGCCGAAGCCTCTTCATCTGGTATCGGTCCTCGTACGTGTCCCCGAGTGCCAACACATGGCTGAATATGAATAAATTCAAGAAAAAAATGAGGGGCAAGACGGTGAAGACAAGTCCGAACGCGATTTTACGATGTTTCGGGATCGCTTGAAAGCGAGCTTTCAAGGACTTTCCCTTCATTCTAGAATACGCCATACACATCTCCTTTATTAACTGCTTTCCCTATTCTAACACGTTCAGTATGCCATGTTACCAATTGAAAAAGAATCCGCCCGGAGGTGGATTCTTAGAAAGGTAGATTACGATGTGACACGAGCGCTCCAACCTGTCGGATCATTCCGCCAGTCACGTAAAGTAGCAGCCTCTTCTTTACTGATGATGCGCTTCTTGACGGCGACGTCGAGCACATCCAACAGTGTGATCAGCGCGTGCGCAGTGAAGCCGGAGTCCAACAAATTGATGTGAAGACGGCTCAGACTGTAGGAAAAGATTGCTTGAATCTTGATCACTTCCCCGCCGGCTTTCTGGATCGCTTTGGCGGCCTCGATGCTCGATGAACCGGTCGACAACAAGTCTTCAATCACGACGACACGAGCGCCAGGCTCGAACCGACCTTCGATTTGATTCCCTTTCCCATGTCCTTTCGCACTCGAACGGACGTAGACGAGCGGCAAACCGAGCCGGTCGGCGACAAGCGTCGCATGAGGAATTCCCGCTGTCGCTGTCCCGGCGATGACATCGGCGTTGAGCGGACGGATCGCTTCGACGAGCGCATCGATGATGAGATTGCGGACGTCAGGATAGCTGAGCGTCAAACGGTTGTCACAATAAATCGGACTCTTCATCCCGCTCGACCATGTATACGGGTTCTCGGGAGAAAGGGTCACGGCCTCGATCTGTAATAAAGCTTCAGCGATTTGTCTCATAAGTTCGACTCCATTCCTGTAAGTAGTATTCATATGCGGCGTTCGGGTCTTCAGCCCGAGTGATCGGCCGGCCGACGACGATGGCCGACACGCCGGCCTCACGCGCCGCTTTTGGTGTGGCGGTCCGGACTTGATCGTCTACTGTCTCGTTCATCCGGATACCCGGCGTCACGGTCAAAAATGAAGAGCCGAGTGCTTGGTGGATCGCGCGGGCCTCATGCACGGACGCGACGACCCCGTCGAGTCCGGCCCGACCGGCCATGGTTGCCTGGCGAAGGACGGCCTGCTCCAGACCGCCTTTGATGTTTAATTCTTCAGAAAGCATCCGTTCATCGGTCGACGTCAACTGGGTGACCCCAATCAATTTCGTCGTATCGGTCACATCACGTAAGCCGTCTAAGGCGTAGCGCATCATCGTCTCGCCGCCGAGTGTATGGACGTTCGTCAACTCGACGCCGAGGCGGCCGATTTGACGGAGCGTCCGCCGTGCCGTCTCCGGGATGTCGTGGACTTTGATGTCTAAAAAGACGGGGTATCCATTGTCGACGAGTTGCTCGACAAAACGCCCTCCTTCCCGATAGAACAGCTCCATCCCGACTTTGACGGCTGGTTTCTGATTGATTCGTTCCAATAGACGGAACGCGTCGGCGCCCGTCTCGACATCAAGCGCGAGATACAGTCTGTTCATAAGCTTTCCCCCTGATGTCTAAAATGTGATCGATGCCAAGTTCGTCAAGTCGTCCCGGCAACGCTTCGATGATTTCTTGACAGACGTACGGGTTCTCAAAATTGGCCGTTCCGACCGCGACCGCTGAGGCACCTGCGTAGATAAACTCTAATACGTCGTCCACCGTCCGCACGCCGCCCATCCCGATAATCGGGATATCGACGGCCTGAGCGACTTCATACACCATCCGAATGGCGACCGGTTTGACGGCAGGGCCAGACAAGCCCCCGATTCGATTGGCGAGAATCGGTTGCCCGGTCGTGACGTCGATGCGCATCCCGACGAGCGTGTTGATCATCGTGATCCCGTCGGCACCGGCCGCTTCGACCGCCTTGGCCATCGCCGTGATCGACGTGACGTTCGGTGATAGTTTAACGTAAACCGGTTTCGTTGACGCCGCTTTGACAAGCCGGGTCAATTCGGCCGCCATCTCGGGATCGGTCCCGAACTGCATCCCGCCGCACTTCACGTTCGGACATGAAATGTTCAGCTCGAGCGCTTTAATGGTCGGGTCGGCACTCATCTGGCGGGCGACGTGAATATACTCTTCTGGCGTCGAGCCGGCCACGTTGGCGATGATCTCGGTATCAAATCCCGACAGGAACGGAAGCTTGTCTTCGATGATGGCGTCGACACCTGGGTTTTGAAGGCCGATGGCATTCAGCATCCCTTGCGCCGTCTCAGCGACACGGGGCGTGCCGTTGCCGAATCGCGACTCGCCTGTCGCCGCCTTAATCATAATACCGCCTAATATCGATAAGTCATAGAGTTTGGCGAACTCTTCACCGAATCCGAAACAGCCTGACGCCGGCATGATCGGATTTTTCAACTGTAAGCCTGGCAAATCGACGTGTAATCTCATAGCGTCACCTCTTCCGCACGAAATACCGGTCCGTCACTGCACACTTTGACGTAACCGCCTGGCGCTTCGCACACGCAAGCGAAACAAGCGCCAATGCCACACCCCATCCGATTCTCGATCGAGATATATCGCTCTTCGATATGTGATGCGGCGACTGCCTTCAACATCGGTTCCGGTCCACAGCTGAACAACACATCGGCCTCGACCCGCGCGAGCGGGCCGGTCACAAATCCCATTTCCCCATACGTTCCGTCGACCGTCGTGATGATCGTCTCCCCCAGTTCACGGAACGCGTCTTCATAAAAAATGCTCGTTTTCGTATCAAACCCGAGAATCGCCACCGTCTCAATCCCGCGTGCGGCGAGCAGACGCCGCGTGTAGTAGAGCGGCGGCACCCCGATGCCCCCACCGACGAGGACGACACGCTTGCCTGTTTGCTCGAGCGGGAAACCGTTGCCGAGCGGTCCGAGGACGTCCAAGACGTCTCCCGTCCGACGAGCGGCCAAATCTGCCGTCCCGCTGCCGATGACTTTATACAGGAACGTGACGACGTTGCCTTCGACGTTCGCGACCGAGAGCGGCCGGCGCAACAGCTCTGACGTCTTCACGTGAAAGAACGTGCCCGGCGCGACTTCTTGCGGTGCGATTTCGACTTTCATCTCCATCGTCGCTGTCGCGATCAATCGGTTCGATAAAATGGTCGCGAGTTGTCTCATACGGTCACCCCGAATGTCGTGAACGCCGGCAAACTCGTTGTTTGGAACGACAGGCTCTCGATGACTTGGAGCAGCGCCTTGACCGTATCGAGCGACGTCAGGCAGAGCACGCCTTGCTCGGCCGCGGCCCGACGGATGATGAACCCGTCTTTCGTCGCGAGGGCGTCACGCGTCGTCGTGTTCAAGACGATGTCGACTTCTCCTCGTTCGATGACGCTCAGCATCGTCTCACCAGACTCATTGATCTTCCCGACCGGATGGACCGGTAGGCCGTCTGCTGAGAGCGCCTGCGCCGTACCGGACGTGGCCATCAGGCGGAATCCGAGTCGATTGAAACGGCGGGCGATGTCGAGCGCCTCTTCCTTGTCTTGGTCGGCGACCGTCAATAGGACATTCCCTTTCAAGGCGATCGTCATGCCGGCGGCGACGAGCCCTTTATACAGTGCTTTTTCGAGCGTACGGTCTGTCGCCATGACTTCGCCGGTCGATTTCATTTCCGGCCCGAGCGACGGATCGACTTCTTTTAATTTCGCGAAACTGAACACTGGCACTTTGACCGAAATCGCGTCCGCTTCTGGATGCAGGCCGGTCCCTAACCCTAAATCTTTAAGACTCGTCCCGAGAATCGTCTGCGTGGCGATGCGCGCGATCGGCAGGCCCGTCACTTTCGAGATGAATGGGACGGTCCGGCTCGCCCGCGGATTGACCTCGATGACGTATAAATCGTCCGCGTAGACGAACTGGATATTGAGCAACCCTTTGATTCGGAACGCCTTGGCGAGTTTGATCGTGTAGTCGACGACTTTTTCTTTCAATGCCTCACTCAATCGTTGCGGCGGATACACGGCGATCGAGTCACCCGAGTGGACCCCGGCCCGTTCGATATGTTCCATGATGCCCGGGATATAGACGTCGGTCCCGTCACAGATGGCATCGACTTCAATCTCGATGCCCGTCAAGTAGCGGTCGATGAGGACGGGACGGTCTTTCGAGGCGACGACGGCGTGGCGCATATACCGTTCGAGCTCCGAGCGCTCATAAACGATTTCCATCGCCCGGCCTCCGAGCACATATGATGGACGGACGAGTACCGGATAACCGAGCATATCGGCGCAAGCGACGGCCTCTTCGACCGTGACCGCCGTCTTGCCCGGCGGTTGGGCGAGTCGTTCGGCCGAGAGCGTCGCTTCGAACGCTTTCCGGTCTTCGGCGCGGTCGATATCTTCAAGCGACGTCCCTAAAATTTGGACCCCTTCTGCTTCGAGCGAGGCCGCCAAGTTGATCGCCGTCTGGCCGCCGAACTGGACGATGACGCCGAGCGGCTGTTCGTTGCGGATGACCTCGAGCACGTCTTCGGTCGTGAGCGGTTCGAAGTAGAGCCGGTCCGAGATCGAGAAGTCGGTCGACACCGTCTCCGGGTTATTGTTGATGATGATCGCTTCGTAGCCTGCGTCACGGATCGTCTGAATCGAGTGGACGGTCGCGTAGTCGAATTCGACACCTTGCCCGATCCGGATCGGTCCCGAACCGAGGACGAGAATCGATGGTTTGTCCGTCTTCACGGCCTCGTTCTCGACTTCGTACGTCCCGTAAAAGTATGGTGTCTCCGAAGCGAACTCGGCCGCACACGTGTCGACCATCTTATACACCGGGCGGATGCCCCAGTCGTTCCGAAGCGATGTCACCGTCTCCACAGTCTCATTCGTGATTCGGGCGATCATCTTATCGCTGAAGCCGAGACGTTTCGTCTCGATGAGGCGTTCTTTCGAAAGCGGCTCATGCTGAAGCGTCTCTTCTTGTTGCCAAATCCGAGCGAGTTTCGATAAGAAGAAACGATCGATTTTTGTCAGCTCATGCAACTGTTCTGTCGAGTAGCCGCGGCGGAGCGCCTCATAGAGCATCCACAACCGCTCATCCGTCGGTGTCGTCAGTTCGCGGTCGAGCTCCGCGGTGCTTAGTTGCGCGAGGCGTGGCACGGCCAAGTCTTCTGTCCCGAGTTCGAGCGAACGGACGGCCTTCAAGAGTGCTTCTTCCAAGTTACGGCCGATCGCCATCACTTCCCCGGTCGCTTTCATCTGCGTGCCGAGGCGACGATCAGCCGTCTCGAACTTATCGAAGGCGAAGCGCGGGATTTTGGCGACGACATAGTCGAGCGCCGGTTCGAACGAGGCGTAACTCGTCTCCGTCACCGGGTTCTTCAGTTCTGACAACTTGTATCCGACCGCCACTTTCGCAGCCAGCTTGGCGATCGGGTACCCCGTCGCTTTCGAGGCGAGCGCCGAACTGCGCGAGACACGCGGATTGACCTCGATGACGTAATACGTGAAGCTGTCCGGGTCGAGGGCGAATTGGATGTTGCATCCGCCTTCGATGCCGAGGGCGCGGATGATGTCGAGTGAGACGCTGCGAAGCATCTGATAGTCGCGGTCAGACAGTGTTTGTGTCGGTGCGAAGACGATCGAGTCGCCCGTATGGACCCCGACCGGATCAAAGTTTTCCATCGCACAGACGATGATTGCCTGGTCGCTCGAATCGCGCATCACTTCATACTCGACTTCTTTCATGCCAGCGATTGATTTTTCGAGCAACACTTGTGTCACCGGGCTCGCTTTCAGTCCCGATTCGACGAACTGCTCAAATTCATTCCGGTCATGGGCGATCCCGCCACCGGTTCCTCCGAGTGTGTACGCCGGACGGATGATGATCGGGTAGCCGATCCGTTCCGCAAAGCCCCAAGCCGACTCGAGTGACTGCACGATCTCGCTTTCCGGGACCCCGTGCCCGAGTTTATACATGAGGTCGCGGAACTGTTCCCGGTCCTCAGCCTGTTCGATGGCCGATAATTTCGTCCCGAGCAATTCGACGCCGCAATCTTCAAGCACGCCGCGGCGATCGAGTTCCATCGCCAAGTTCAGGCCGGTCTGGCCGCCGAGTGTGGCGAGGAGCGCGTCCGGACGTTCTTGACGGATGATCCGCTCGACGAACTCCGGTTCGAGCGGTTCGATGTAGACGCGGTCCGCCGTCGTCGGGTCGGTCATGATCGTGGCCGGGTTCGAGTTGACGAGGATGACCTCGTATCCTTCTTCTTTCAAGGCAAGACACGCCTGGGTACCAGCATAGTCAAATTCTGCCGCCTGTCCGATGACGATCGGGCCGGATCCGATTACAAGGATTTTCTGAATATCTGGTCGTTTTGGCATGTCACATTCCTACTTTCTGTTTGTTTTCTTGGACGATCTGCATGAAGCGGTCAAATAAGTCGTTGGCGTCATATGGACCCGGTGCCGCTTCCGGATGGTATTGGACCGAGAACGTCGGATGATGCAAGTGCTTCACCCCTTCGACCGTGCCATCGTTGACGGCGCGATGCGTGACGACGAGTCCGGTCGTCGCGAGTGATGCCTCATCGACCGCGTAGCCGTGGTTTTGGGATGTGATCGTCACCGCGCCGGTCTCAAGTTCGAGCACCGGATGGTTGGCGCCGCGATGGCCGAACGGGAGTTTGAACGTATTGGCCCCGCTCGCGAGTGCGATCAACTGATGGCCGAGACAGATCCCGAAGATCGGCAACACCGGCATGAGGCGCTCGATGAGCGGCAACGCCGTCGGGACGTCTTTCGGGTCCCCAGGTCCGTTCGACAGCATGACGCCATCCGGTTCATAGCGCATCACTTCGTCGGCCGTCACGTCGTGCGGCAAGACGACGACTTCACAGTCGCGCTTCACGAGTTCACGCATGATGCCGAGTTTCGCACCGAAGTCGATGAGGGCGATACGCGGCCCGCGGCCCGTGCTGACATACGCCCGCTTTGTCGAGACGCGCTCGACTTGATCGGTCGGAAGAAGGACGTCAAAGCGATCCTGGACCGATGCCCACGTCGATTCCCCATCGACCATGACACCGCGCATGACGCCACGTGAGCGGAGATGACGCGTCAACATCCGCGTGTCGACCCCTGCTAGACCTGGGATATTGAAGCGGAGAAGCGTATCACTGAGCGTTGCGGTCGAGCGGAAGTTCGAAGGCAAATCGCACACTTCTTTCACGATGAGTCCTTTCGCCATCGGTACGGTCGTCTCAAAATCTTCCCGGTTGACGCCGTAGTTGCCGATCAACGGGTTTGTCAACACGATGAGCTGGTCGCAGTACGATGGGTCCGACAACATCTCCTGATACCCGGTCATCCCGGTCTGAAAGACGACTTCCCCGATCGTCTCGACGTCTGCGCCGAATGCTGTTCCTACAAATGAAGTGCCGTCCTCAAGCCATAATGTTCGTTTCATCGAATCTCCCCTTATATACGATTTTTCCAGCCGCGATCGTCATCACCGGCCAGCCTACCAGTTTCATCCCCGTGAACGGTGTGTTTTTTCCTTTCGAGCGGAATGTCGTCGGATCGACCACTTGCTCCGTCTCCGTATCGATGAGGGCAAAGTCTGCCGCCCGTCCGACTTCAATCACACCGTACGGTAACCCGAACACGTCGCTCGGACGTTTCGTCATCCAGTCGATGAGCGCCGCTTCTTCCATCTGACCCGTCTTGACGAACGTCGTGTACAAGAGCGGGAACGCTGTCTCGAATCCGGTGATGCCGAACGGGGCCCGTTCCATGCCGGCCGCTTTTTCTTCGGCCGTGTGCGGGGCGTGGTCCGTCGCAATCATATCGATCGTCCCGTCGAACAAGCCTTCAAGGAGCGCCTCACGGTCGTCACGGCTCCGGAGCGGCGGATTCATTTTAAAGTTCGGGTCGAGGCCCGGGATATCGTCTTCACAGAGGACGAGGTGATGCGGTGTCACTTCGGCCGTCACCCGGATGCCGGCTCGTTTGGCGTCACGGATGACACGTACCGACTGTCGTGACGAGACGTGGCAGACGTGATAGTGACAGCCCGTCTCTTCGGCGATCAAGACGTCACGGGCGATATGGATGCTTTCGGCGAGGCTCGGGATGCCTTGGATGCCGTGTTCTTCACTGAACCGGCCTTCATGGACCGAACCGGCCTTGAGCGTATTGTCCTCGCAGTGGGCGACGACCGCCTTATCGAGACGTTTTGCTTCCCGCATCGCCTCACGCATCATCGCCGCCGATTGGACGCCGACGCCGTCATCGGTGAACGCGAACGCATCTGCGAGCGAAGCCATGTCGACTTGCTCGGTGCCGAGCTGTCGTTTCGTGATGGCGGCGTATGGAAGGACGCGTACGCTTGCGTCTTGCTCGATTTTAGCCAGGAGCTGGTCCATCGTCGCCCGGTCGTCCGGGACGGGACGTGTGTTCGGCATGGCGCAGATTGTGGTGAACCCGCCGGCCGCAGCCGCCTCGGTCCCCGTTTTGATCGTCTCTTTCTTCTCCCCGCCCGGCTCGCGCAAATGAACGTGGACATCGACGAGCCCCGGAATGAGGAGCTTCCCTGTCGCATCGATCACTTCATGTCCTTCGGTCGTGCCGTCATAGTCGATCGAGCGGATTTCGCCGTCCTCGATCAATAGATTCGTCGTCCGTTTCGTGTTCCCGTCATACCAATTTGCGTGTTGAAGTATCATAATTGTCCCCCTAATGCTCGATTTAAAATGGCCATCCGGGCGTAAACGCCGTTCGTCATCTGTGGAAAGATCCTCGACTTCGGATGTTCAATCAAACTGCCGGCGATCTCGACGTCACGGTTGACCGGTGCCGGATGCATGATGATCGCTTGCCCTTTCATTCGGTCGACGCGTTCGGGCGTCAACCCGTAGCGCGCATGATAATCTTCCTTCGAGAAGATGTCGCCCATGATGTGGCGTTCGTGCTGGACGCGGAGCAACATGACGACGTCACAGTCCGCTAACACATCGTCGAGGTCCCGATGTTCGAGCCCCATCGACTCGTCCCACCAAGAGGCGGGGCTGCAGCCGACGACGTTCGCCCCCAGGCGTTTCAATACGCTTGCGTTCGAACGTGCGACGCGGCTATGGACGAGGTCGCCGCAGATGGCGATGTTCAACCCTTCGAACGTCTTGAACTCTTCAAAGATCGTGACGAGGTCTAACAGTGATTGCGAGGGGTGCTCCCCGCTCCCGTCACCGCCGTTCAACACCGGGATGTTCAACTTTTCAACGAGTTCATGGTAATAGCCCGACTCCGGATGGCGGATGACGAGGGCATCGACCCCGATTGCCTCGAGCGTCTTGCACGTGTCGTACAGCGTCTCGCCTTTCGTCACCGATGACGTCGCCACGTCGAACGGAATCTCTTGTACTTTCAAGTGCCGTTCGGCCATTTGAAACGAATTTTTCGTTCGCGTCGAGTTTTCAAAGAACAAGTTCGCGACCGTCTTGCCGTCGAACAAGGGTGGCATGTCCCCTTGTTTGTAGCGTAGCGACTCCTCGATCAATCCCATGATCTCGTCGAGCGAGAGCGTATCCAGACTGACAAAATGCTTCGGTTGTTGTTTGATTAAGTTCATGTTCGTCTCCTCCTTTTGTGTGAAGGCAAAGAGAAAAGGCGTCTCTTCACCTACGTGAAGGGACGCCTTCATTTGGGTAGACTACACCCAAATAAACGAGCCTTCACTTTGCCGACCTCACGGGATCGAATTAAAAGTTACTTGCTTGTCGTGTATCTTCAGTTGTTTCGGCAGCAGCTTCGTCGACCGCTTCTTCTTTTGGCAAGAAGGCGTTCAAGAGGATCCCGACGACTGTGGCGAGTGCCATCCCTTGAACCGGGAAGCTTCCGAGTTGGACCATGGCCCCACCAAGTCCGATGACGAGGATGACTGAGGCGATGATGAGATTGCGTTTCTCAGCGAGGTCGACGTTGCTTTCGACCATCGTCCGCAGACCGTTCGAAGCGATGACTCCGAACAAGAGGATCGAGATGCCGCCTTTGACCGGGTTCGGGATCGTCGAGATGAACGCTTCGACGTGACCAAGGAAACCAAAGCTGATAGCCATGAGCGCTGCTCCGGCGATGACGTAGACACTGTACACTTTCGTGATGGCCATGACCCCGTTGTTCTCACCGTAAGTCGTACACGGTGGACCACCGAGCGCCGAGGCGACCGCTTTCCCGACCCCGTCGCCGAGGAGTGTCCGATGGAGACCTGGATCTTTCATCGTTTCGCGTCCGATGATTTTTGACGTGACCATTTGGTCGCCGATATGTTCCGTCATCGTGACGAGCGCGACCGGGACGATGGCGAGCAGTGCTCCGACTTGCCACATCGGCATGTAGTCGACGAACACCATCGTGAAGTCAGGCAGTTGGAACAAGCTCGCTTGACCGAGCGCCGAGTAGTCGATGATGCCGAACAGGGCGGCGATGATGTAACCACCGATGATACCGAACAAGATCGGTACGGCGCCCCATACTCCTTTGAGCGTCGTCATAGCGAACATCGTGATGCCGAGCGTGAGAAGCGCGACGGTGATGAACGTTCCATTGTAGGCACCGTCTTTGTTCATCGACATGTCGATGGCGACCGGTGCGAGCGATAAGCCGATGACCATGATGACCGGACCGACGACGACTGGCGGCAAGAGGCGCAGCAACCAGTTCACACCTGTCTTATAGATGATGAGCGAGACGACACCGTAAACCGATCCGGCGATGATGCCACCGAACAAGGCGGCTTCGACACCCCATTGCTGGCTGACGGCGATGATCGGGGCGATGTAGGCGAAACTTGACCCGAGATAGGTCGGGACTTTGAAGCGGGTAATCGCTAGGAATGAGAGCGTGGCCACACCGGAAGCGACGAGGGCGACGGACGTGCTTAGGCCCGTCAAAATCGGGACTAAAATCGTCGCTCCGAACATGGCGAAGACGTGCTGCAGGCTGAAGAGCAGCCATTGCGGTAAGTGAGCGGGACGCTCGTGGATGTTGAGGATGGGTTTCATATGTGGTTCTCCTTCCTGGCCTCTCTGGACCACCTTAAAGGTTTTGGATTATTGCTGTTTGATAAACACTTCGTCGGTCGTGTCGACTTCACTGAGTCGGACGACGACTTGTTCTGACTTCGAGGTCGGGACGTTCTTGCCGACGAAGTCTGGGCGAATCGGTAGCTCGCGGTGTCCCCGGTCGATCAAGACAGCGAGCTGGATGTAATCCGGGCGACCGTGGTCGACGAGTGCGTCCATGGCGGCTCGCACCGTCCGGCCCGTGTAGAGGACATCGTCAATCAAGACGACCGTCTTGCCGTTGATGTCGTGTGGCAGTTCAGTCGCTTTCACTTCCGGGTCGAGTGACTTCTTAGACAGGTCATCCCGGTACAGCGTGATGTCTAAGTTACCGAGCGCGATCGGTTTGCCTTCGATTTCTTCGATGCGGCGGGCGAGTCGGTCGGCGAGCGTCTCGCCTCGGGTTTTAATCCCGACGAGCACGACGTTGTCCGTTCCTTTGTTGCGCTCGATGATTTCGTGAGCGATTCGGGTAAGTGCACGGCGGATGGCCGCTTCATCCAATATGGTAGAACGTTTCAAACGTTTCCCCCCTCTCTCAAATTATACAAAAAAGAAGACTTCCTCATCCGGCTGGAAAAGGAAGTCTTCATATGTGAGGGCAGACCTCTGCCTCAAATAATCGACGTGTCGTGGCCGCGGCCACAATCCTTTCACAGCCTCTCTGGACTGGGTTTAAAGGTGTTATGCTTCCTAGACTATAAATCGGAATCGGTTGAAAGTCAACGCGTTTTCTCGATTTTGTCCAATTTTGCAAGTTCCGCTTCGAAGTCGGCCGGGAGCGGCGCCTCGAATTCGAGCCATTCGTCCGTGCGTGGATGGAAGAAACCGAGCGTCGCCGCATGGAGCGCTTGTCCGTTCAATTGAATCGTGCGGCGCGGACCATATTTCGGGTCACCAGCGAGCGGATGGCCGATATAACGCATATGAACACGGATTTGGTGCGTCCGTCCCGTCTCGAGCTTACACTCGACGAGTGTGAAGTCTTTATACCGCTCGAGCAGACGGAAGTGCGTGATCGCTTCTTTCGCGTTCTTGTCCGTCACTGTCATCCGCTGACGGTCGTTCGTGTCACGCCCGATTGGCGCCTCGATCGTCCCGAGCTCATGGGCAACTTCGCCGTGGACGAGAGCGATATATTCACGCTTGATTTTACGATCCTTCAACTGGCTCGCGAGCGATTCGTGGGCCACATCGTTTTTCGCGACCATGAGGAGACCGGTCGTGTCTTTATCGATGCGGTGGACGATGCCTGGTCGTTTGACACCGTTAATACCTGACAAATCGTCACAGTGATAGAGGAGTGCGTTGACGAGCGTGCCTGACGTATGACCGGCCGCCGGATGGACGACCATGCCGCGTGCCTTGTTGACGACGATGACATCCTCGTCCTCATAAACGACGTCGAGCTTGATATTCTCTGGCAACACTTCGAGTTCGACGGCCTCCGGGACCGTCACGACGATTTCGTCACCTTCTTGCAGTTTATAGTTCGGCTTGACGACCTGGCCGTTGACGAGGAGGTCCCCCGCCTTGATCCAGTCTTGGATTTGCGAACGTGACCAGTCACTTTGTTCGCTCATCCATTTGTCGATACGTGCCTTTTCTTCGGCGACAAATGTGTAAGTTTCCATTACGATTGTCCCCTTTCTTTGTTTAATTTTTCTTCGAACAAGACGCCGATGATCATGAAGATGACCCCGAACGTGAGCGCCATATCGGCGACGTTAAAGATTGGGAAGTTGTAGCCGAACGGATACGTGTCGACGAAATCGACGACTTCACCACGAAACAGACGGTCGATGAAGTTCCCGATCGCACCGGCGAGCAATAACCCGACGCTATAACCGAGCAGATCAAACCCGTTCACTTCTTTATGCAAGAAATAAATCAAGCCGACGACGACGACCGCAGTGACGATGAAGAAGAACACCATCTGCCCTTCGAGCATGCCCCAGGCCGCGCCTTTATTGCGGTAAGACGTCAAGTAGAGCAATTCTGGGATGAGCTCGATTGACTGCCCGATCGTCATCGTCTGGACGACAATCCATTTCGTTACTTGGTCGAGCAAGATGAGGAAAAGTGCTAATCCGTAATAACGTTTCATCAGATTCTCCTTTCAAGTCATAAGAAACCGGAGTGGACGATCGCCACTCCGGTCCGGCTTATGCGATGACTTCAGTACAACGCGGGCAAAGCTCTGGATGTTCAGCATTTTGACCGAGCTCGGTCGAGTATGTCCAGCAACGGGCACAAGCGGCACCGTCAGCCTTCATGACGCTGATTTCGGCCGTCGCATAATCGACATCGGCCGATTCGACGTAATCGAGTTGCGACACTTGAAGCAACTGACGAACGTTATCGATCGTCTCGAGCAACTGTTTCGTCTCACCTTTTGGCGCGACTTGTAGTTTCGCTTCGAGCGGTTTACCGATCAACTTCTCGCCACGGGCGATCTCGATCGCTTTCAAGACGTCGTCACGGAACGTGAGGAACTTCGACCATTTAGCAAGCAATGCCGTCTCATCTTCTGTGAGCGGTGCCACTGCCTCAAGGTCTGTCAAGAAGACGCTATCAGCTGTCTTCGCCGGCACTTCTTGCCACACTTCGTCCGCTGTGTGCGGGAGGATTGGTGCGAGCAATTTCGTGAGCGTGACGACCGTGTCATACATGACCGTTTGAACGGCACGACGACGTGCGTCGTCTTCACGTTCGATATACAGAATATCTTTCGTGAAGTCGAGATAGAACGACGACAATTCGTTGACACAGAAGTTATGGCTCAAGTGATAGACAGCCATGAAATCGAACGTGTCGTACGCTTTGACGACTTTCGTCTGAAGTTGCTTGAGTTTTGTCGCCATGAAGCGGTCCGCTTCCGGCATGTCTTCGAAGGCGACACGCATCGATGGGTCGAACCCGTTCAAGTTACCGAGCAAGAAGCGCAACGTGTTGCGGATCTTCCGGTAGACTTCCGACACTTGTTTGAAGTTATCGTGCGATGCGCGGACATCCGACTGATAGTCGACCGACGATACCCAAAGACGGACGATTTCCGCTCCGTATTGTTTGACGAGATCGTTCGGTGCGATCGTGTTGCCGAGTGACTTCGACATCTTACGTCCGTCGCCGTCGAGGACGAAGCCGTGGCTGAGCACGTTGCGATACGGCGCTTTGCCCGTCGTCGCGACTGCCGTCGAGAGTGACGAGTTGAACCAGCCGCGGTATTGGTCCGAGCCTTCAAGGTACAAGTCGGCCGGACGGCGCAAGTTATCGCGCTGTTCGAGTACGCCCGCATGAGACGAACCTGAGTCAAACCAGACGTCCATGATGTCGAGTTCTTTCCGGAACTCGCCGTTCGGGCTGTTCGGGTGTGTAAAGCCTTCTGGCAACAAGTCTTTCGCTTCACGCTCATACCAGACGTTCGAGCCGTGCTCATGGAACAAGTTGGCGATGTGGTCGATTGTCTCGTTCGTGATGATCTCCGTGCCGTCTTCGGCGTAGAAGATCGGAATCGGGACACCCCATGCCCGTTGACGGCTGATGACCCAGTCCCCACGGTCACGGACCATGTTGTAAAGGCGCGTCATGCCCCACTCCGGTACCCAGTTCACTTCTTCGATTTCACGAAGCATGTCGGCACGGAAATCTTTGATTGACGCGAACCATTGTGGTGTGGCGCGGAAGATGACCGGTTTTTTCGTACGCCAGTCGTGCGGGTACGAGTGCTTGATGAATTTCAAGTTGAGGAGGTAGCCGTTCTCTTCAAGCTTCATGCCGATTTGTTTGTTCGCGTCTTCATAGAACAAACCTTCGAAACCTGGCGCCTCCTCTGTCATATAACCACGGTCGTCGACCGGGCAGAGGACGTCGAGTCCGTAAGCTTGTCCGACACGGTAATCGTCTTCCCCGTGACCTGGTGCTGTATGGACGAGACCTGTCGCGTCAGCCGTGACGTGATCGCCGATCATGACGAGCGATGTCCGGTCATAAAGCGGGTGCTGAGCCGTCATGTGTTCGAACTCGCGCCCGTTCCAAGAACCGCTCACCGTGTAATCCGTCCAGCCGAGTGCCGTCGTCACGTCTTCGACGAGCGTTTCGGCAACGATGTACCCTTTGCCGTCGTGCTCGATGCGCGTGTATGTCAACTCGTCGCTGACCGCAATCCCAAGGTTGGCCGGGATCGTCCATGGTGTCGTCGTCCAGATGACGAAGTGGTCCGTTGTCGCTAAGACGTCTTTGCCGTCGACGACTTGGAACGCCACGTAGATCGCCGGTGACTTCTTGTCATAGTATTCGATTTCTGCCTCGGCGAGGGCCGATTCAGAAGACGGTGACCAGTAGACCGGTTTCTTCCCTTTATAGATGTAACCCTTCTCGGCCATCGTCCCGAACAAGCGGATTTGAGCCGCCTCATATTCCGGCAATAGCGTGATATACGGGTTGTCAAAGTCAGCCATCAGTCCGAGACGCTTGAACTGCTCGCGTTGCGAGTTCACTTGTTCCATCGCGTACGCCGCACACTTCTCGCGGAACTCGGCGACCGTCATCTCTTTACGATTGACGCCTGCTTTTTGAAGCGCGTTCTCGATCGGGAGACCGTGTGTGTCCCAGCCCGGGATCATCGGCGACTGGTAGCCGTTCAATGATTTGAAGCGGACGATGATGTCTTTCAATACTTTGTTGAGCGCATGGCCCATATGGATGTCGCCGTTCGCATACGGAGGTCCGTCATGCAGGATGTATTGTGGCTTTCCGGCATTTTTTTCTTGGACGCGGTTATATAGGTCCATCTGTTCCCAAGCCTCGTGCATCGCTGGCTCGCGTTTCGGCAGATTTCCGCGCATCGCGAATTCTGTTTCAGGCATCAATAGTGTGTCTTTGTAGTTCATTGAAACTCCTCCTGCATCTTTTTTTGACAACAAAAAAACCCGCCCCTAATAGGGACGAGTTGGTCGACTCGCGGTACCACCCTACTAATCTCAGGGAAAGCCCCGAGACCGCTCTTGGTAACCGATAACGAGGTCAGGCGGTCGCGCTTACTAACTTCAGCCCGACACTCATAGGGGATACCGATAAAGTCTTTCTCTTAGGCTTGCACCTTCCCTAAGTCGCTTCGTAGGTATGACTTTATCGACGTGTCCTAATCGACGTATTGTGTATTATCCGTGATGTTTGGTTGGTATGACTTCGTCGTCATTATACGCAAGTTCGGTCGTATCGTCAAGAACCGTCTGGACCGGCGGCTCCCCGACAATCGTGTCCCATTCCGTGCTGTTCAACAGCTCCATCTGAGCATCGACGAGGACGCGGAAGCGGGTCCGGTACAACTCGACTTTTTTGAGCATTTGAATGACTTCGCGCTCAGCGAGCTGTTCTTTACGTGACGCTTCTTCCTCACGGGCGAGCGCCTCGCGTTCGGCCTGCTTCAAAATGAGACTCGCTTCTTTCGCCGCGTTCGTCTTCACTTCTTCGGCAGCCTCTTGGGCGACGATAATCGATTTGTTCAACGTGTCTTCCATCGAGGAGAAGTAGTCGATACGGGCTTGCATATCGTTGACGAGTTCTTCGTACCTTCTATTCTCACGAATCAATAGCTCAAACTCTTTGATGATTTGATCTAGAAATTCATTGACCTCATCGATATCGTACCCGCGAAAACGAGTCGAGAACTCTTTATTATGAATATCAATCGGTGTCAACGCCATTCGACTTTCCTCCTAAGTTCAACGTATGATGCCATACTGGATTTTTATTTTCTCACGTTTCGTCGAGCCGAGAATCGCCGTCAATTTGACACGGCCATACCCTCGGATCGAGACCAAATCGTCTGGTTCAAGGATGAAGCTCGCATCGTCAATCGGTTTATGATTCACTTTGCAGTCTCCATGTTTGACGAGCGCCTGCGCTTTTTGCCTTGATAATCCGAGCACTTCGCTGACGACCGTGTCAAACCGGAGCGATGAGACGATTCCGAACTCGTCGCTCCATTTGACTTCGGGCACGACGAGCACGGACTCGGGCGGCACCTCTGAGATGCGAATCCGGGCCTTGCCGACCCGGTCGACGTTCATCTCGATGAACCCAACCGCCTCACGCGTCGTCGCGAATTGGGCGACGCCGTCGTCGAGGACGACATCTCCGAATTTTTGACGCTTCAACCCAGCGTTCAAGAGCGTACCCGTCACCTGACGATGCGTCAATTCGACAAATTTGGTTGGATAGTCGATTTGACGAATCGCGATATCAAAATCGTTCGGGTCGAGCTCGTAATAGTCCGGAGCGAGGATGAGTCGACGCCGTTCCGCGCCTTCAAATCCGCCGTCCTCATAAATCGCGAGCTGCTTCCCGACGAGTTGCCGGACGATTTGTTGCTCGCGTGGATCTAAAAAGTCCGTCACTTTAAACACATAGTTGTCCTCGACTTGTTGAACCCAATCGAGCACTTGCTCGACAAACGGGCGCTCATTCGGACGATAATGATCGAAGACGCTCATTTAAATACCGAAAATCGCTCGCACTCCAAATTGTGCCATCCGTAGCACAAATAAAGCGACGATTGGGGAGATATCGAGCATCCCGCCGATTGGTGGGATGATTCGACGAAACGGGTTTAAAAACGGCTCGCATAGATACGATAAAATTTGACCAAATTTAGATTCGCGCGCATTTGGGAACCACGATAATAAAATATAGGCAATCAAGACCCAACTATAATACCCAAGTAATGTAACGATCGTGTTGCCTAACGCAGGTATAGCATTTTCCATTCAGTTACCACCCTTTACTGTTGAGTTCGTCCTCCGAAATCAAATTCGAGATCGATCCCGTCAACTCGATGTTGTTTGGAGTACATAGAATCGTGTTATGTCCAATCGACGTCATCGTCCCTTCTAACGCATAGACGACACCTGACAAGAAGTTGACGACTTGACGAGACTGCTCTTTCGACATCCGTTGGAGGTTGACGATGACGGCCCGGTTTTCTTTCAATTGGTCGCTGATGTCTTGGGCTTCGGCGAATACACGCGGTTCGGCCAAGACGACTTTTGAACGTTCTTTCTTCTTCGTGTTCAACGCGACGATATTGTTCGATGTTTTCGGACGGTCCTCAGTTTTGACGATTGCCTCCGTCATCGGTTGTGTCTTCGTTTCGGCGACAGCATACTCGTCTCCTTCGAACTGGTTGTTCGGATCTTCCTCGAGTCCAAAGAAGTCCTTCATTTTGTTTTTGATTGACATAACGGATTCCTCCTTAAAATATATTATTGCACAAGTACGGTTCCAATACGAACAAACGATGCGCCTTCTTCGATCGCCAACGTGTAGTCGTTCGACATCCCCATTGACAGTTCGGTACACGGTGCATGCGGATAGGCAAGACCTGCGACGTCATCGCGCAATTGTCTCAAGTTTCGGAACGTCTCCCGAATCACCGTCTCGTCCTCTGTGAACGGTGCCATCGTCATCAATCCGATGATCCGCACGTGAGGATACTGTTTACAGTTCTCGATGAACGGGATGACTTCCTCTTTTTCGAGACCATGTTTTGATGCTTCGCCCGATATGTTCACTTGCACGAAACAATCGATCACGCCTTGGGCGCGCTTATCGATCTCTTCGGCGAGCGAGAGACGGTCGAGCGAATGGATCGCTGCCACATGGTCGATAATTTGTCTCACTTTACGTGTCTGCAGGCTGCCGATGAAATGAAACTTGGCATCAGGCGGCAACTGCTCGACTTTTTCAAGCAATCCTTCGGGACGATTTTCGCCGAAATCACGGATGCCTTCCGCATAGAGGGCGTTCGCCACGTCGGGACCGACCGATTTCGTGACCGCGATGAGCGTCACCGCTTGATCGGTCCGATGCGCGTCGATCGTCTGTCTGACTTGATTCACATTATTCGCTATACTCACGATTTCTTCTCCTTGACGAGGACGGCCGCAAATCGACGTTTGGCATCTCCATTCCGATACGAGAAAAAGCTTCGATCGGCTACGGTCGACAAGTTCGATTGGGTCACCTCGATATTTCGTTCAGCGGCGAGCGTCTCGTTCACTCGTTGCAGGGATAGATGGGCATGGCCTGCCTTTTCGTCCGAGACTGATGCTTCATAAGCTGCCGGCGAGACAGCTTCGACCGCATCAAGGACACGGCGGTCGACCTCGTAATGGTCGGCCGTGATGGCTGGTCCGACAAACATATCAATATCTTGTTCCGGTACGCCCAATGTTGCAAATGCATCGGTCATCGAGGCCACGATGTTACCGACTGTCCCTTTCCAGCCTGCGTGTGCGACACCAATGACGCCATGGTCTTTGGCGCAAAAGAACAGCGGGACACAATCAGCGAACACGAGGGCGAGCGGTAACGAGTCAACCGTCGTGACGAGACCGTCCGTCGCCGGAATCGTCTCATCGTAACGGTACGCTCCTCTGCCTCGGTCAGCGTCTCCGACGACTTCGACGTTTGTTTGATGCACTTGGTCGGCCCATACCGAATCAGCGAGGTCGAGACCGGCCGCTTCAAAAAATTGCTTTCGATTGGCGACGACCTGGTCTGCGTCATCTCCGACGTGGAGTCCGACGTTGCCTTCGTTATGTCCGTCGGTCCGGGTCGTCACATAAGCGCGGAAGCGATAAGTCTCGGTTTCCCATGTATGTAACAGTCGCATATGATTCTCCTTTTTTAGAAAAAGGGGATGCCGAGAACCGGCACCCCCCTGTTGTTTAGTTACGGCGTTGTCTTACGAACGCTGGGATGTTGATCGTCTCGTCTGGGACGTCCCCGCCATAGACCGGTCTATGGAAGTTCCCTTCATCTTGTGGCGCAGCTTCTTGCGTTTTCGGTTGAGCCTCACGGTTCACTTCAGCTTCCGGTTTTTTCTTCGGTTGCTGGAGGAACGGGTTCGTCCCTTGCGCTTCTTCTGCGAATTCAGTTGCGATCACGGTTACGATGATCTCGTCGTTCAAGTTTTCGTTGATGACCGAACCGAAAATCAAGTTCACTTCTTCATCAGCGGCACTTTGTACGATTTGAGCAGCTTCCGTGACTTCGAACAAGCTGAGGCTAAGTCCGCCTGTGATGTTCATCAAGACACCTTTCGCGCCTTCGATTGAAGACTCGAGAAGTGGAGATGAGATGGCTTTCTTCGCTGCCTCGACGGCACGGTTCTCGCCTGTCGCGACACCGACACCCATGAGGGCCGAGCCTTTTTCTGTCATGATCGTCTTCACGTCAGCGAAGTCGAGGTTGATGAGTCCAGGGATGGCAATCAAGTCTGTGATCCCTTGGACACCTTGACGAAGGACATTATCCGCTTCACGGAACGCTTCAATCATCGGCGTATTGCGCTCGACGATTTCAAGCAACTTATCGTTCGGAATAACGATGAGTGTATCGACTTTTTCTTTGAACGCTTGAATCCCGTGTTGGGCGTGTTGCATCCGTTTGCGTCCTTCGAACATGAACGGTTTCGTGACGACACCGACCGTGAGCGCTCCGATTTCTTTCGAAATCTCAGCGATGACAGGTGCAGCCCCAGTCCCGGTTCCTCCGCCCATACCTGCTGTGACGAAGACCATGTCGGCGCCGTCAAGCGCTTCAATCAACTGTTCACGGCTCTCTTCTGCCGCTTTTTTCCCGATATCAGGATTTGCGCCGGCACCGAGGCCACGCGTCAATTTCGCGCCAAGTTGAAGCTTCACGTCTGCTTTTGACATGTTGAGTGCTTGCGCGTCTGTGTTGACGGCGATGAACTCGACACCTTGCACTCCGTGCTCGATCATGCGGTTGACGGCGTTTGAACCGCCACCACCGACTCCAATTACTTTAATTTTTGCTACGGCGTCAATCGCCTCATCAAAGTACATCATTTCAGGTATCCCCCTACGTAATTTCCAATTGTTAACACAACGTCAAGTTTACACGCCAAATAGTTTTTCCATTAAGCGGCCAAATCCATTTTTCGTTTCGCGATCGTCCCGCTCCACATCCACGTCGTGGTCGTGGTCGTTTGGCATCGTGCCGTCCGGTTTCGTGACGGTCACGCGCTCTTCCGGCTTTTCAAGTCGTGACTTCGAGACGTGATGATCGCTCATAAGCACGTACTTGAGGACGCCGACCGCGGTCGCGTATTTCGGGTGTCTGACGCCAATCGACGAAGGCTGATACAGTCTCGTCGTTTGACCCATAACACGAGTCGCCAATTCTTGGATGCCAGGTAAAGCAGCGGCCCCACCGCAGAGGAGATATCCTCCACTGAGCGTCGGGACGCCTACCTTTTGCACTCTATTCAACACAAGCGTAAACATTTCCTCTATTCTTGCCTCTAAAACATAACTAATTTCTGCTTGCGGTTCGAACGTGACTTCTCCGTTAATGTTCGTGAACGAGAAGCCCTCGGATGCGTCGGCCATTTCTTCAAGGGCGAGTCCGTATTCTTCTTTCGCCACTTTGGCGTCCTGGTATTTACAGTTGAGCTTGTAAACCAAGTCGCGTGTCATATGATCGCCTCCGACAGGAAGGATATATGAGTAGACAAGGTCGCCCCGATAGAAGACAGAGACGGTTGTCTTTTCATGTCCGATATCGATCAATCCGATACCAAGATCGATTTCGTCGACAGATGCCGCGCTCATACCGAGTGCCAAGTTGCCGAGGACGAATCCTTCGAGTTTCAGACCCGCTCGTTCGATGGAGCGACGAATGCTATGTAAAATCGTCTTCGAACCAGTTACCATCTTCCCGTGCATCTCTAAACGATAGCCGAGCATTCCCCGAGGATCGACGACACCTGTCTGTTGATCGACCGTGAACGACGACGGGATCACATCGATGACGCTCATCTCGTCCGGCAAGCGCATGACTTGCGCCGAGTTGATGACTTCGATGACATCTGTATCCGTGATTTCTTGGTCTTCTCGTTTGACCGACGCGATTCCGTGACATGGGGCGATTTGGATATGTTCCCCTTCGATGGCAACATATACCGACCGAATTTGATCACCGAGTGCCGCTTCGGCATGTTCGACGGCTTGTTTGATGGCTTGAACCGTCTTATCGATGTCGACGACGGCGCCACGTTTTACTCCTGCAGACGGGGCACACCCCTCCGCCAAAATGTTAAGCGTTCCCCCGAGTAATTCACCCACGACGAGCTTAATTTCTGACGTTCCTATATCCAATGCGGCCACATAACCATTCGCTTCCAAAAGGGAAACACCTCCGCGCTTTAATTTCTATACTTGAATTCCGTTACATTGTTACAGATATCCAAAAATATTGTTAGGTCCGGCAAGATATCTCACGTCTAAGTTTACAACAAATAAGATAGTGAGAAAAGGTAGAATCCTACAAATTAAGCGGTTTTGGGGTGTCAATTCGATTACAATCGATAAAAAAACAGCCCTTATGTGTCTAAGGACTGTAAAATATCAGATTATTCTTTCGGTTTTTCATACGGGACGAAATAATATCCGCCATCCATGACGACAGTTCCCCGTTGTCCTTTTGGAATGTTTTCATAGATTTCACCGTATTTGGACACGGTTTGACTGAGCTTGAACGTCGGCGTTTGAATCGTGTTGCCGTCGTTCATATAAATCTCATATCGAGTCGATTCCCCGTCTTGTTTCGAGAACACGATTTCCGACATCCGGGCCCGCATCGCGTCATCGACTTGTTCAAGCTCAGTCGCGATTTTCTCGAGTTCCGTTTTATCCGTGAATTCACGCAAGAGTGGACCGTCCTTTAACTTCTCAGGGTCGGTGATACCGCCAGTCGGATGAAGCGAGCCATCGGCAAGTACCGCGACTTCTTCTTGATCCGTCCGCGAATACGCGATCATCTTTTCTTCTTCGACATCGATTGTCACGATGTTATACCATGAGCGGTCGACGTCGACATCTTTCACGCCAGGCACGGCGCGGAGTTCTCGTTCAATCTCCTTCGGTGACACTTGAACGATTTTTGTGGACGTATCGATGTCCGTCCCGGCGAGCACGTACTCTTCTGTCAGCCAGGACAGACCGTTCACGTTCACCGCCTTCACGTCAGAGACCGATGTCTGCATATATACGACGAGTGCGATCAGCACCGCGAATAAGATCAAAATGGTCGACAAGCGTCGGTTCGCTTTTTTACGACGCTGATCTTTCATATACGGGATACGGTCTTCTAAACTACGAACGGTGTTCTGACGTGTCTCCATGTCTATTCTCCTTTATCGGCGGACTTCTTCGACGAGGTCGGCGAGTGATTCCGCAGCTTGCGGGAACCCTAGCCGTTTCGATGCTTCTGCCATCTCATCATGATGGGCCAATACGTGACGGATCGACTTGACGAGTGTCTCGCCCGTCAAGTCTCCTTCTTTGATCAATTCGGCCGCGCCGCTCTCAACGAGGGCTGACGCATTTTTCGTCTGATGATCGGCCGTCACATACGGGCTCGGAATCAAGATGCTCGGTAGACCGAGCGCGGTCAACTCCGAGATCGTCGACGCGCCGGCCCGTGACACGACGAGGCTCGCGCAAGCGAGAAGCTCAGGCATATCGTAGACGTATGGCAAGACATGGACGTTTTCAGCTGTTGGCGCGGTGGCCACGACGTTGTCGTAGTGCACGTTCCCGGTGACGTAGAGCACGTTCACCGGTTCAACCGCGAGCTCGGGAATAGCTTCGATGACAGCGCGATTGATCGCTTCTGCCCCGCGGCTTCCGCCGTAAATCAAGACGATCGGCCGCTCATCGATACCGTACTCGGCACGGACGGCCGCCTCATCTACGGTCGTCTTCAACACTTCGCTCCCACGCGGGTTCCCGATGACGCGAACGTTCGCTCCGGGAAACTGCGACTCAGAACCGGCGAACGACAAGGCGACGCGGTCGGCTTTCTTCGAGAGGAACTTGTTCGTCAAGCCCGGGATGCTGTTCTGTTCATGCAAGATGGTCGGGATGCCGAGTTGTTGTGCGGTGAAGACGACCGGTCCTGAGACGAAGCCGCCCGTTCCGATGACGACATCCGGACGAAACGTCTTCATCTCTTTACGTAACGTGAGGACGGATTGAATGAACCAATACGCCGTCTTGATGTTGTCGAGCGATAGAGAACGTTTTAGTCCGGCAATCCGGATCGATTTGAACGGGACGCCCGCCCGTGGAACGAGGTCAGCCTCGAGACCGTTCTCAGTCCCGATATAAAGCACCTCGAGCTTCGGGTGCCTCGCTTTGAGTGTGTCGAGAAGAGCGAGTGCCGGGTAGATATGTCCACCCGTCCCTCCACCAGAAATCATAACTTTCATCGATTGGCCTCCTCATATGCATTCACGAGTCGGACGAAATGTTCGCCGCGCTCTTCGAACGTCTTATATTGATCCCAACTTGCACAAGCCGGCGATAATAAGATCACGTCATCAGTCGCCGACTGTTCGAACGCGAGCGGGACCGCCGCCTCGAGCGTAGCGACCGCGAACGACGGAATCTGCTCGGCCTCACCTAACGACTTAAACCGCTCCGCCGTCTCGCCGTAAGCGACAATCGCTTTGACCCGGCCGAGAGCCGGAACGAGAGAAGTGAGGTCGGCGCCACGTTCGAGTCCACCGCACACCCAGACAATCGGGGCCTCGAAACCGTTCAATGCGGCTTCGGCGGCCACGTTGTTCGTCGCTTTCGAGTCGTTATACACCCGGCGGCCGAGCACTCGTCCGAGGCTCTCTGTACGGTGGGCCACTCCGCCGAACGTCTGAAGGACGCGTTCGATGTGTGCTCGCGGAATGTCGAACGGTTCGACGAGCAACAAGGCTGCCAACACGTTCTCGACGTTATGGGCCCCACCAAGGGCAAGGTCCTCGACGCGGATGACCGGTTCTCCATGAAGCGTGATCCAGCCGTCCACTACGTGTGCGTCTCCACTGTCGTAACCGAACGTTGAGGCGGGAAGACCGGACGGGACACGTTTCATCACTTCCGTGTCGCTGCCTTTGACGACGACACGGTCTGCGGCCGTCATGTTCCGGAACAAGTTTCCTTTGGCATCGGCATACGAGTCAAAGTCGCCGTGGTAATCCAAATGCGCCGGTGACAAGTTCAACAGTGCCGCCGCTTGCGGATGGAACTGTTCGACGCCCATCAGTTGGAAGCTCGACAGCTCGATGACGATGACGTCACCCTGCTTCGCTTTCGATGCCACTTCGATGGCCGGGAAACCGATATTCCCTGCCACATGCACCGGACGACTTCCCCCTTTAAGCAATTCGTGGACGAGCGTCGTCGTCGTCGTCTTCCCGTTCGAACCGGTGATGGCGACAAACGTGGCATCGGTCGCCAAGTAGGCGAGCTCCACTTCTGTATAGATCGGGATGTTCCGCTCAAGCGCTGCTTGGAGGAGCGGGATGTGATACGGGATACCCGGATTTTTGACGATCATGTCCGTCGTGTCGAGCAATTCGAGCGGATGGGAACCGAAGACGCCGTTGATGCCGAGCGCTTCGATTTTCATCCGTTCTTCCGTTGACGGTTCGCTCCCGGTATTGATGGTCACGTTCGCGCCGACATTTCTTAAGTAAGCGGCAGCGGCGATGCCGCTCCGTGCCGCGCCGAGTACGAGGACTCGTTTATCGTTCCACTGTTGTTGCATGTCTTCCACCATCCATTACATGAGTAGTAACGACAAGACTGCCGTGATCAAACTAATTCCACCGAACGTCAAGACGATGCGCCATTCTGACCAACCGACCATTTCGAAATGGTGATGGATCGGGCTCATCTTAAAGATTCGTTTGCCCGTCGTCTTGAACGAGAGCACTTGCAAGATGACGCTGAGCGTCTCGATGACAAAGATGATACCGACAAAGACGAGCAACAACTCGAGTTTGAGCATGAGGGCGAGACCTGCGACCGCACCGCCGAGGGCGAGCGACCCCGTGTCGCCCATGAAGATTTTTGCCGGGTATTTATTGAAGACGAGGAAACCGAGCAAGGCGCCGACGGCACTGAAGGCGAACCAAGCGATTCCGGCTTCGTCTTGCCCGAGGGCATAGATGCCGAAGAAGGCGAACGTCGGGATAGCCGAGAACGAGACGAGACCGTCGAGACCGTCCGTCAAGTTGACCGCGTTCGAGAAACCGACAAGCCAGAAGATGACGATGGCCACATAGAACCAACCCGTTTCAAACGCGATCGAGGTGAACGGGATTTGAATCGTCGTGTCGAGCTCCCCACCGAGTGAGAGGAACCAGACGAACAGGACGGAGACGACGATTTGACCGATTAATTTCTGGAGCGATGTCAAACCGAGGTTACGTTTGTTGACGACTTTGATGTAGTCGTCAAGGAAGCCGATCACACCGAAGGCGAGTGTCACGAACAAGAGCGTCCCGAATCCGGCGACGGCTTCTCCGAAGACGACCGAGACGAGGAATCCGATGATGAGGGCGAGCAAGATGACGATGCCTCCCATCGT
Organism: Exiguobacterium sp. s5; assembly: GCF_018618075.1. NCBI lineage: Bacteria > Bacillati > Bacillota > Bacilli > Caryophanales > Exiguobacterium > Exiguobacterium sp. s5. The sequence goes on from NZ_JACSLK010000002.1 coordinate 219,488, forward strand.
CGGAGTGCCTGATTTCTTTTGATGCCAACCCGGACCTTCGTCACGGATTTCTTGGCCAAACTTTAAGTTACGCAGTGCCGGGATGGCCCGCGGCATGACGACCAATACGGTCAATAATGAACTGATTAAGACGATTAAACTGATTATCATGTTCGTACCTCACTACTCTCTTTATTGAACTAAGCGCTCAAGCGCCAGTCCTCGCGATGCTTTTAACAATATCACAGTCTGGGGGCGTTGATAACTGCCGAGAAGCACTTTCGCTTCCTCGACGGTCGGCACCGTTGTCACGTTCACACGCGGGTCGGTAATGCCGTTCGCAATCCATTTCGCCTTCTCTCCGATGAGCACGCAATCCGTGACCGGGGCCGTGATGACACGGCCGACACTTTCGTGTTGCGTGACTTCATCTGCGCCAAGCTCATACATGTCACCGAGGACGAGGACACGTCGCGTGAACCCTTCAAGTGTTTTCATCGTCTCGATGGCGGCGATCATCGAAGTCGGGCTAGCATTATAGGCATCATTGATCAAGTGCGCATCACCGAACATCCGCTTCTCCATCCGCATCGATGTCAACTGGACCCGATCGAGTCCGCGTTGGATCGTATCGTGTCCCAATCCGAACTTGAGTCCGCAAGCGATCGCATAGGCGGCGTTGCGGATTTGATGGGCGCCGAGCACTTTCAATTCATATAACTCGTTGTTGTAACGGAAAATCGAAGCATCGAACGTCGCCTCCACGACCTCGAGCTTCCCGTCAGCCGTCGCCTCATAACCGACGCGGTACCCGCCAGCTTCACTGAGGAGCGGCTCGTCGGCATCGACGATCAAGACGCCATCCGGTTTCAGACCGGCTTTGATCTCGAGTTTCGCCTTCGCGATACCCTCGCGCCCCCCGACTTGTTCTCCGTGCGACTCTCCGATATTCGTGACGAAAGCGATATCCGGTTTAGCGAGCTTCGACAATAATTCAATTTGACCGAATCCGTTCATCCCCATCTCGAGGACGGCGACTTCCGTATCGCGTGGCATCCGTAACACGGTGAGCGGCAAGCCGACATCCGAGTTGAAATTGCCTGCCGTCTTGTGTGTCTTAAACGTCTCGCCGAGCACGACGGCAATCATATCTTTCGTCGAGGTCTTTCCGTTCGATCCGGTGATGGCGACGACTTTTGGATCAATCTCTGCCAAGTAGCGGGCTGCCGCCTCTTGAAGCGCCTGAAGCGGCGATGCGACCGGAATGGCGACAATCCCTTCCGGCAACGGCCGGTCTTGCTCCCAAAACGTCACGATCGCACCTTGTTTGACGGCAGACTCGATATAATCGTGTCCATCGACACGCGCCCCGATAATCGGGACGAACAAGCCGTCGGCATTGTCGTCTCGCGAGTCGGTCGCGACGTGGCGGACCTCGCGCGAATCATTTATTTCCATCCCAAACCAAGATGCGAGTGTTTGAATCGTCAACTGTTCCATAACCATTTCCTCCTGTGACAAAGGAAAAGAGAGCCGAGGCCCTCTTCATCCCTTTGCGTTAGTTCGACGGTGACGCGAGCTTCACTTTCAGCGTCGCCCCCGTCTTGACGGGCTTGCCTTTCCCAATCGATTGGGACGTGACGAAGCCGGTGCCGTCTATTTCTAAATTCAATTGATAAAGCGTAGCCAACCGCTTCACGTCACGAAGTGACCACCCCTTGAGCGTCGGCATCGCGAACGACTCCGCCGTCTTTAACAGCAACCGCTCACCGACGACGTACGGTTGGCCTTCGACCGGACTTTGCGCCGTGACCGTCTCACCGTTACCGAGTGCCACCGGTGTGAACGCGGCCGCTTTGGCTTCCTTCACCGCCTCGTCACGGCCTTGCCCGACGAATGACTCTGTCGTCTTCGTCGACGCATCGATCGTCTTCGCCTGTTTGTCCGGCTCGACACTCCGGTAACGGAGCGCGACGTCCATCACGTCTTTGAACAGCGGTGCCATGATACGCGGCCCCGTCGTCGACGAGTCACTGTTCGGTCGGTCGACGGCGATGTACATGACGAGTTCAGGGTCGTCCTCCGGCGCCATGCCGACGAACGAATGGATATATTGTCCACTCAAATACTTCCCGTTCTCCGCGATTTGTGCGGTCCCGGTTTTCCCGATGACGCGGTAGTTGTCGAGGGCGTACAATTGCCCCGTCCCGACGTCACTGTTGACGACGCCGTCAAGCGCTTCCCGCGTCTGCTTCGCCGCCTCGGCCGTGATCGGTTGTCCGACGACTTTCGGATTCGTCGTCCGAATCGTCTCACCCGTCTCACGATTGACGACTTTTTTAATGACGTGGGGTTGTTTCATCGTCCCATCGGTCGCGATCGCTGACGTCGCTTGCAAGATTTGCATTGGCGTGACGGCCGTCGATTGACCCCATGCTGTGATCAAGACGTTGAGCGGGCTCTCGAAATCGAACTGGCTGTTGACCTCGCCCGGTAAATCGACGCCCGTGCGTTGGTCGAACTTGAACGCTTTGAAATAATCCTCGTAGCGACTGAGTCCGAGCCGTTCGTTCGCCAATATCGAAAAGGCGACGTTCGACGAGTGCCAGACGCCTTCTACCATAGGAATCGTACCCCATCCGGTAATGTTGTAATCATTGAATACGGTCTTGCCATACTTATATGAACCCGACTTGTACAGTTCGTTCGGGTTGTAGACACCTTCGTTGATGGCAGCGGCCAACGTGAAGATCTTCATCGTCGACCCCGGCTCGAAGCGGGACGATACCGAGAAGTTGCTGTATGAGCTGATTTCACGCGTGTTCGGATCGAATGACGGGCGGTCCGACAAGGCGATGATTTCGCCGGTCTTCGGGTCCATAATGATCGCCGTCGCGTTCTTCGGCTTGTACTCTTTATACAGCTCTTCCATCTTCGTATCGAGCAGCTGTTGAATGCGGTGATCGATCGTCAGTTGGACGTCCGCCCCATCTTCCGGGTCAACCTTCAATTGCTCGTCACTCGAGACGAGTTGACGGCCGGCCAAATCTTTCTCGAACCGATACAGCCCATACGACTCGCTCAAGACGTCATTGAGTGACTTTTCAATCCCGAGTTCTCCAACGAGTTCGATCCGCCCATTCTGGTCAATCTTTTGGGCGTATCCGACGACGCTTGATGCGAACACTTTGTTCGGATAATAGCGTTTCGGTTCTTCGACGAACGTGATCCCGGGAATCTTGAACGTTTCAATCTCTTCTTTTTGTTCGACCGTCAAATCACGACCCGGCACGCCGAACTCGATTTGCCCACGGTCTTTGTTTTGCTCGAGCCGTTTCAAGATGTCACCTTCCGTCATCGGAAGCACGGTCGCAAGTTGCTTCGCGGCCTCAGGAAACGCTTCGGGCATGAGCGTCTTGTTCTCTACCCGCTCGCCGCCGAGCTTCAACACGGCCACGACTCGATACGACGGGATGTTGATGGCGATTGGTTGTCCGAACCGATCAAAAATCTCGCCCCGCTCCGCTTTTAACGTACTGACCGCTTTCCAGCGTTCTTCCTCGGCGAAGGCGAGCATGTTTTCCCCTTTGTACGTCTGGAAGACGGACAAATAAAGGAACCAACCGACAAAAAATAAAAAGAGTGGTGTGAAGCAAACAATCGCCACCCACGCCACTCTTTTTTTACTCTGTTGTAGAGAATTCATCAGTCAATCACCTTGACGTTGTTCTCATTGAATTGCATTCCGAGCTTTTCAGCAATCGCATAGATTCTCTCAGGTGAGCTTAGTTGGGCGATCTCATACTTCAATTCTTCATTCTCTTTCGCGATCGTGTTCGTCTCTTGTGTGATCAGAGCCGTGTCGCGCATGATGTTGTACGCTTCGTTATGTTTCGATACCGTGATGCCACCGAACAAGACAACTGAACAGATCATGGTCGGGTACAGGATGGATTCGAACAAAGTCAACGTACGTCGTTTTGGAGCTGGTATTGGTCGTTCTTGCGGAATCGGATTGCGATTCGGCGAAACTTGAGGCTGCAAAGCCTTGCGAGCAGCTTCTGGCATCAGGTATCCCTCCTACGTACAGTCTATTTTTGTTTTTCTGCGACCCGAAGCTTGGCTGAACGGGCCCGGCGGTTGTCTTCAAGTTCAACGTCCCCGGCCGTGATCGGCTTGCGCGTGATCAACTTCAACTCGGGTTCAAACTCTTTCGGGATGACCGGCAATCCTGGTGGTAACGGCGGATGCTGGCTTCTCTCTTTGAAGACTTGCTTACAAATCCGATCTTCTAACGAGTGGAACGTGATGACACAAATCCGTCCACCGATGGCGAGTAGATCGATCGCGTCTTGGACGGCGCGGTCGAACACGTTCAATTCATCGTTGACGGCGATGCGGATCGCCTGGAACGTTCGTTTCGCAGGGTGTCCGCCTTTTCGTCGTGCCGGCGCCGGAATCGCGTCTTTGATCAACTCGACGAGTTCAAACGTCGTCTCAATCGGCTTGACGGCACGGGCTTGCTCGATCTTGCGGGCGATCTGTTTCGAGAATTTCTCTTCCCCGTATGTAAAGAAGATGCGGGCAAGGTCCCCGAACGGCCATTCGTTGACGACATGGTAAGCCGATAGCTCACGCGAACGGTCCATGCGCATATCTAACGGCGCGTCGTAATTGTAGCTAAAGCCACGTTCGGCCTCATCGAGCTGCGGCGAAGACACGCCAAGGTCAAACAATACCCCATCGACCTGGGTGATTCCCCGTGCCAGCAGTTCATCTTTCAAATGGACGAAGTTGCTTTTAATGAACGTAACCCGGTCCTCATATGGAGCCAACCGCTCACTCGCGTGCTTGAGCGCGACGTCGTCTTGGTCAAAGGCGTACAGATGGCCTGTCGTCAAACGCTTGACAATCTCTTCGCTGTGACCGGCTCCTCCTAACGTACAATCGACATAAATCCCGTCTGGCTTAATATTCAATCCCTCAATGGACTCCATTTTTAAAACCGTTTCATGCTCAAACATACAAAAACCCTCTCAACCTACATTTTTCAACTATTTTATTACGTTTACTTTATCATAAAAATGTCAAGCGCCGCATAGGTTTTTAGCGAAAAGAGGAAACAAAAAGGTAACAAACAAAAAAGATTCCCTGATTGCTCAGGGAACCATCAAAAAACATTGGTATTTATTTTACAGTTTAACGAGACATCGCTCCGATTCAGACTGTTCGTAGGCGGCAAATAGCCGTTTGAACACATCGAGGCCATGACGATTCAAGAGCGGTACCATCGACCAGATCCGTTCTTGTGGCGCATCCATCGGTAAGAGCCTTGTCGACAGATGAATCCGCCGACTGTTCAACCGATATTGGTCACGTTTCGCCTCGGCCCGCATCTCGTCAGCGAGCCGATCAAGTACGTGTCGCGCCTTGGCGTCAAATCGATGGCCCCGCTTCCCGGCTTCGCGACCGAGCGCTTCCGTGAGCGTTCGATAGGCGTAAAGACTCTGGTCGAACGCCTCGTCATCGAACGTATGGTCCGGCAACGGGTTCGTCAAGTAATCGACGAGCGTCACGCCTTCTTGGGCAAGCTTCTTCTCATCGTTCGTCGAAACGAGGACGGCCCCGAGCCGTGGGATGAGGAGCGGCATGTTCCAACCAAAGAGATGGAACAGCGGGCGCAACTGAAGCCAGTAGGCGATTTCCCCCGGACCGGCGATATAAGCGAGCGTCGGGAACAAGAAGTCTTGCATGAGCGGACGTGACACGACGTTGTTCGAGAACCGCTCCGGGTGCTCCTCGACTTGTTGCAACAACTCGGCCTCGGTGAATCGATGGCCTCGTTTCGTCGTGAACACCCCGTCTTGTTTCGTCAACAACTCGCGTGTGCCGTCGTGATAGAACAGATGGGCCGCGTCCCGGTTCAAGTCGACGTGTGGCATGCCATCCTCGAACGCCTCTCGTAGCGCCGTGTTCAGACGATCGTGTTCACGAATCAACCGCTTGAATGCGTCGCGCTCGAGCGCCCGGACTTCCGGTTGGTGCGGGTCGAACAGGATGAAGTCTTCTCCGACGAACCGGCGCATCATCCGCCCGAAAAATTCGGCGAACGAATGGCTCGCTTGGAGCACGGCAACGAGCTCATGATAAAGTGTCGTCGTGTATGGCGTCTCCGTCTCTGATAACAGCACACGCTGTAGCATTTGCACGAGCTCAATTTTCAGTCGATCGAATTCTAACTCCCCGATCGATGCCTTGCCGGCGAGCGGGACCGTCGATAGCGCCTCTTTACGCAATTGACGCGACAACGGTTGGCTCACGAACACGTGGTTGATTTCCGCATAGTCGTGATCCTCGGTCGCCATCCAAAAGATCGGGATGACCGGTTTGTTCAGTTTCGCTTCTGCCTGTTTGGCTTTTTTGATCACGGTCAACAGTTTATACACCGCGAACAACGGACCACCGAATACCCCGACTTGCTGTCCGGTCACCATCGTCAACGCCTCGCCTCGAGCCAACGCGTCGAGCTTTGACTCGAGCTCGGGAGACATCGGACCGTGGACGGTTTGTTGGTCTCGCAATATAGTTACAAGCGCGGGCAAATGCGTGAACGAACGTCCAGTCAGTTCGTCAGCCCTCGCCTCGAGTTCGTCCATCCCTTTATAGTCCAGCCATTTCGAATAACCTGTCTCCACCTGCATCATTGGAGACGACGGGGCGTACATGGCATCTAGCGACTCTATCCTCACGTATAACGACTTCCTTTCAAACGATTAATACATCATCTCGCGTGCGATGCCGATCGTTAACAAGACGAAGTGGGCCGGGACGAGCAACAAAAACAATAGGCGCCACCCGTGCACGAACATCTTCGAATAGACGACATCCTCATCACGCACCCGCTGCCAAATAGCGTTGGCAGGGAAGATGGCGGCACAGACGGCTAGCAGCAGCCAGAACACATCGACCCCTACAATCGCCTCGAGCAAAATCCCACACGCGTAGAACCATAGGACCACGCCGGCATCACAGACGAGTTTGAACGTATTAACCGATTTCGGCATAATTTTTCTAAGTATCATATACACCATAAACCAAATGACGAGTGGAAATGAAACAATATACACTAGCACGATACGCTCGCTCCTAAAATTAATTTTTGTAGGACGGGAATGACGGTTAACGTGATGCCTCGCTCGTCGGCCCGTTTCAACAGCGGTGTCAAGATGGCGTTGACCTCGGTCTGGCGCCCTGCTTCGATGTCACGTAACATGGAAGACCGGTTATGGGCCGTTTTTTCAATGATGGTCTCGATATATGTATACGGCACGTGCCGGTCGAACAATGTGGACAATTCCGCATAGACGGCATCGGCGATGTCACGGCAAGGCGGCGAAGCGACCGCACCATTTTCGACACGACAGAGCGCTGTGATCGGATTGATGATCGCGTTCGCGAATAGCTTCTCGGTGACGACTTGCTCGATGTCTGCTTCCCAGACGACATCGAGTGGAGATGCGTTGAACGACATCTCTTCGAGCGAGCCGAGGCTGCCAATCCGGATGCGCCCGAGCCCGGTATGCTGGAGCCGGTCGCCATCGCGGCTCACGCCATGTTCGACCACGCCGAGATGAAACCCTCGTTTCCGTGCGTAGTCGAGATGGGCAATCCCGTTCGAACAGATGAAGACGGGCACGTCCCCTGACAATCGTTCCGTCGCCGCCTCGACCTGGTGTGCTTTCGTCGTCACAAAAAAAACGTCCTGCTCCGACTCGACGAGTGTCGTCACCGGACAAAGGCTTACATGAGCCGTCCCGTTCGTGACGCCGATTCGTTCGATCGTCACGGTCGTCGCCTCGTCGACACGGCCATAGAGCGTCACCGTGTAATCCGGTTCGAACAGCGAAGCCATCAGCATGCCGACGGCGCCGTTCCCGATAATCCCAATTCGTTTAATCGGCTTCATTGCCATCCCTCCACGTCTAGTCTGCACTCAAAAGTTTACCACAATCTGTTTCCACGACCCAAAAAGAAAAAAAGAAGCGATCTCCGAGGAGACCGCTTCTTTTCGCATTATTTGCTTGTTACTTCTTTACCGTTGTAGTGTCCGCAAGATTTGCATACACGGTGAGAAAGCTTCATTTCGCCACAGTTCGGGCACTCGTTCATACCAGGTACGTTGAGTTTGAAGTGAGTACGACGAAGACGTTTGCGAGTTTTCGACGTTCTACGGAATGGTACTGCCATCGTTGTCCACCTCCTTGAAAAGTTAGCCGTTCTCGTCCTCTTTTTTAGAGAACAAGTCGGCGAGGCCCGCGAGGCGCGGGTCAATTTTTGGTTGGTCGTCCGGCTGCTCGTCAATGACGGACCAGCCTTCCCCTTCAACCTGAGTTTTGTCTGTTTCGTTCCCGAAAACTTGCATCGGGACGTCTAACATGATGAGCTCTCTTACGATTGGTCGCAGATCAATCGTATTTCCTTCTGGCAAATTGACATCATCGAATTGCTCCGTATAACGCCCATTCTCCAAAAAGAAAGGCTCGAGCGATTCAATATCAAATTCATAGATGACATCGTCCAACGTACGCGCATCTGGCAACGTCAGGTCACCTTGAACCTTCAAATTGAATGTAACTTGATTAGATGTGAACGACGCATCCCCGTGCACATGCACCGGGCGAATCGAACGGATATCCGGATGGAGCTGAGTAAGCTCTGGTAGTTCGACCATCTCATCGATGGCAAAACTGTCACCCTGGTTTCGTAGCTTAAGTAGCTGTGCAATAGACCACTTCATCCGAATCACCTCAATTGCAACAATATGAATTATAGATAGGCCAACTTGTTTTGTCAATGTTTTTTCTTTACACTAAAATCAGTTGACGACGGCGCTTTGCCAAAGCGTACTTATCCATCTTACACCAATCCAATCGACAATGCAAAGGAGTAATTTTATGCGAAAAACGGCCATCATCGCTGAGTACAACCCGTTCCATAACGGGCATCTCCATCAAGCTGAACGAGCACGGATCGAAACGGGCGCCGATGCCGTCATCGCCGTCATGAGCGCCCAGTTCACCCAACGCGGGGAACCGGCGGCGTTCGACAAATGGAGCCGCTCGAAAGCGGCCGTCCAGACGGGCGCGATTGACCTCGTCGTGGAACTGCCGACCCGTTACGGGGTACAACGTGCCGACCGGTTCGCAAGCGCCGCCGTCGCCATCGCCGAACGCATGCAGTGCCAAACGCTGTCGTTCGGAAGCGAGAGCGGAGACATCACAGCCGTGAGACGGGCCGCGGCCGCAAACATCGAGGCGACGCCAGCTTATCAGACGGCACTAAAAGAAGCGCTTGACCAAGGACGATCCTCGGCCAAAGCGTCGAGTGAGGCGTTCGGTGCGCTCTATCCCGATTTCGACTTGACGCTCCCGAACAATATCCTCGCCTATCACTACGCGAAAGCGGCGGCGACGATCGAGCTCCATACGATTCGTCGCCTCGGTGCGGGATACCATGACCCAAGCGTCTCAGACGTCATGTCGGCCACGGGGGTGCGCGGCCACTACTTGGAGACAGGTATGGTCCGGGCCGTCCCTGACGCCACGAGAGCCCTGTTTGCGGACGTGTCGATGGCACACTGGTCACTCTATTGGCCCGTCTTGCAGTACAAGTTACGGACCACCCCGAAAGACGTGCTCGACCAACTTGTCGGCATCGACAGTTCGTTATCACCGCGTTTGATTCAAGCCGGTCTCGAGCCGACGTTCGAGCAGGCGCTCGCTCGACTGTTGACGAGACGCTACACTCGGACCGCCATTCAACGTGCTCTCGTCTCTGTGCTCGTCCATTGGCGCCGCGATGAGCTGCCAGAGAGTTTCGATGAGGTGCCTTACGTCCGCCCGCTCGCGTTCAACGCGATTGGACGAACCGTGTTGAAAGGCATAAAAAAAGACGTACCGCTCATGAGCAAGTACCATCCTGACCTTGCGTTCGAGGCTCGAGTGACCGAGGCGTATCGCCTTCCTCTCGGAAATCGGTCACTCGTCGAACACGTACAAACCCCTCAATTCATTGACTCCAAATAATCGATGGCCTCCTCGACCGTCTTGACCGGAACGACTTTGATGTCACTGTCTAGGCGATCGAGCGATTCCATCGCCTCATCGTAATTTGATCCGTCCGGCACGAAGAAAACCGACGCACCGGCCCGGTCGGCGGCGACGATTTTTTGCCACGCCCCGCCGATTGGTCCCACGGTCCCGGTCTCATCGACCGTGCCGGTACCGGCGATCACAGCCCCGTCCGTCAAATCACCCGGTGTCAACTGATCAAAGATTTCAAGCGTGAACATAAGACCGGCCGAAGGTCCTCCGACGTTCGTCAGTTCGAACGAGACTTCTGGGACTGTGCGCACGTCTTGAATCGGTAACGGTTCATAAATCCCGAGACCGACCCGGTCGCCGGTCCGGTCGAGCGGCTGGATAAGCGTATCGACCTCCAGCTCCCGTTCATCCCGTTCGAGCGTGACGGACACTTCATCGCCGGCTTCGAACGAAGCGACACGTTCGATGAAGTCGAGACGCGACGCGAACGACTGGCCGTCGATGGCGGTGATCACGTCACCCGGTTTCAAGACGTTCGCCGCGAGCGACCCGCTGATCGGGGCGGAGACATACATCCCTTCGAACGAAACCGTCACGTCGGCGTCCGCCAACTCATAGGCGTATTGAATCGCCGCCTGCTGGGACGATGCCATCAACAGTTCTTGTCTTCGCTCGTAGTCTGCCTCCCCTTCTCCCTCATACAAGTATCGACTGGCCGGGCTGGCATCGGTGAACGGCGTGAACCAACTGCCGACGAGCCAAAGCGGAGTCGCCCGACGTTGCGAGATGGTCACCATCTGTAGCTCGCCGGGTTCTTTATACCCGCCTTCGACCGTCATGAATTCTTCAATCGTCGTTGCTTCCCCCGGGTAGGTGATGTAATACGGGAGCGGCACAAACAAGAAAATCAAGACGGCCACGAGCAACCCGAAGCCGATTTTGAGCGACTTCATTGTCCTTGGCTCACTTTATACTTTTGACGCAAGGCGTGCTCGACTTGTTCAGGGACGAGTTCAGCGACGGACGCCCCGTATTTGGCGACTTCTTTCACGATTGACGAACTTAGGAACGAATATTGGCTGTTTGTCATCATAAAGAGCGTCTCCACGTTCTCATTCAACTTTTTATTGATGGATGCGATTTGAAGTTCATATTCAAAATCAGAGACGGCCCGCAGCCCACGGACGATCGTTGCCGCCTCACGCTTCGCTGCATATTCGACGAGCAATCCCCCAAATGCGTCGGCGGTGACGTTCGGCAAATGGGTCGTCACTTCACGGATGAGCGACAGGCGCTCTTCTACATTAAACAATGGTGCCTTGCTCGAATTTTCGAGCACGGCGACGATGACTTCGTCGAAGATGGCTGCCGCCCGCTCGATGATATCTAAATGACCGTTCGTAATCGGGTCAAAGCTCCCCGGGCAAATCGCGATACGTTTTGACATGTTCTCACTCCTCGGTCGCCGCATACTCGTAGAAGCTGATCGTGATCACGTCCGAGTAGCGCTGCACCTTGATTTTTTCCAACTGCCCGACCTGATCCGGTAACGTCACATCGCTGCCATGTTCGCAGACGACGACCCCGTTGTCCGTCAATAGTCGGTTCGACTCAATGATGTGTAAAAACGGCACATGTTCTTCCGCATGATATGGCGGATCCATAAAAATCAATTTAAACGGCTGTCCTTTTAAGACGAGTTGGTCGAGGACCGACCGGGCGTCTTGTTGCAACACCGTCGCTTTTGACTCATAGTGTGTCGTCTTTAAATTGTCTGTGACCGTCTGGATCGCCTTTCGTTGCTTGTCGACGAACACGGCATGGTCACATCCCCGTGACAATGCCTCAATCCCTAACCCACCGCTCCCGGCGTATAGGTCAAGCGCATCTCCCCCGGCGAAATAAGGGCCGATGATGTTGAATAATGATTCTTTCACTTTATCTGTCGTCGGTCGTGTCGCCGACCCCGGGACCGCCTTGAGTCGGGTCCCTTTTCGTTCTCCTGAAATCACTCGCATCTCCGTTCTCCTTCACCACAAAAGATGAAGGCGGCACCGCCTTCATCTTTGTGTTATTTCTGCTTCGATTCGTACGTCTCCGCGACGAACGGCCGCTCACTGCGGACGACCGCTTCGACGAACGGCAACGCGCTCACTTGTTCGAGAATCGCCTCATGTCCATCGAGGTCGGTATACAAGAAGGCGTACTTCTCCCGCTTTGACACGTAATACAGGTTCGCATAGCGACGCAACGCCTTCACTTGCTTCAACGATTGGACGTAGACGACGAACCCGATTCGACCATTCAACTCAAACGTCTCAGATGGCACATCCACAGCTTCCGCCTCCACAACTTCCTCCGCCTGAACATCCGCCTTCATCGAAGAACGGGTTTCCGGTCGGGACTTTGATTTTTGGAGAAACCGAGAAGGCCAACAGCTCACTCACTTCCCCGAGCAGTTTATCTAAACTGCGTTCCGCTTTTTTAAATGCGGCCACTTCTGGCTGGACATCGAGACGCCGTTTGACGAGATGCATCTCTTTTTTAATGCGGTCGTGGTCCGGGTGATGTTTCCCGAACCGCTGTACGTACTCGTAATCTTCTTTCATCCGCAAGAACTCACGTTCCACGAGGCGCGCTTCCTCCGATTGGGCTCGCGCTTGTTTCGTGGCGATATATGTTTGGAACGACTCGCTCGCTTCAATCAAATCGGCTAACGATTCCGTTTGATCGAGCAGGGCGATCGTCTGTTCAGTAATAATCATGGCTTTCACCCTTTCTGCCATGATTTTAACACATTTGATTCCCTCTGTAAGCAATCGGCTTTATAATTGAACGTGACTGTCAAGCGTCCAACCAGAAAGGAAGTGAACAGGTGCATCCGTGTACCTCGCTATGAAAAAAGTCTCATTTAACATGATTCGTTCGGCCGGCATCAAGACCGACTATGCGAAACCTGAATATTATTACGACCAGCTCGATAAAGTAAGAGCGGCCGACCTCGTCTTGTTCCCTGAATATTGGATGGTCAACTCGATCATCTACGGACTGAATAAACCGATTTTCCCGTCCCCGGCCACGTATCACCTCGGGCACGATAAGATTGAGATGACGCGCGCCTTCAAGGCGACGTTCCCGCACCGCATCCCGAAGACGCTCATCTACGGGAAAAACCCTTACACGATTGAGCGCGTCTTGGAAGAGTTCGAGTACCCGTTCGTCGCCAAGACGGCCAAGTCGTCGATGGGACAAGGCGTCTGGCTCATCAAGCATGAACAGGACTGGCTCGAATACGTCGACAAGCACGAGACGTTCTACGTCCAGCAATACATCCCGAATGACCGCGACCTGCGGATCATCGTCATCGGTGAAGAAGTCGTCGGTTCGTACTGGCGCGTCAGCGAAGCGTTCTTGAACAACGTCGCCCAAGGTGCCCACTTCTCGTATGACGACATCCCGGAAGACGTCGTCGCGGAAGTGCTCGACATCGCCAAGACGCTTCACATCAATCACGCTGCCTTCGACGTCATCGTCACGGACGGTGAATTTTACATTTTAGAGTTCAACGTCTTCTTCGGTTCGGAAGGGCTCCTGCCGCTCGGTGTGAGGCTTACAGACAAGATTGCCCACTACCTCGACACCCAGGCTTGAGGCGTTCATCTTTTTTTCACAATTTGAACACACGTTATTCCAAGAACGTTTTCGAATATGATATGATGACATATGAGGTTTATTAGGGAAAAGGGGGATTATGATGAAATTTGAGCAGTTCCACATCGAGGGAAAAGAGATCCGCTTCGGTTTGCTCGAGACGATCATGGATCATCATCATTTCATCCGTGAAGGCGCTTGGGACTATGAGCGTGCAACGTATGACATGAAGTACGAGAAACAATCGACAGGCGAGACGTTCTACCTTCGCTTACCGGTATATGCGATTGAAGGACAAATCGAGGACCGTCATGCGGTCGTTAAAATGTTGACACCGATTCTCGGAAAACATTACTACCCGCACGGCGTCGAGTACGACGAAGAGTTCCCGGAAGAAATCGTCCGTGATTGCGAGCGTCGTCTTGCCGCACTCGCTGAGACACTCGAAGTAAAACCCCTTGCATAAGCGAAGGGGTTTTTCTTTTGTGCGCTCAAAAAAATGGAGAACCCGGCTGGGGTTCTCCATTTTTTATACTCCGATGACGTTGAGCGTCACATCGACCTGTCCGAGCAACAAGTCGAACTGATCGCGCACATACCGATACAAGCGTTCAGCCTCGACGAGCGAGACGGGTGCGATGATTTGATAATCGTATTGCTCTTTCGACAGAGACACGACTTTCACTTCACGCAATCCGAATTCGATCGCGCTGCAAGCGATCAAGTCCTCGATCGCCCGTTCGGCAATCGTCACATCTCCGTAGGAATAATCATTTCCGATGACAGCCATCGTATCATTCATCTTCTTCACTCCTTTTCTGCCGCGAGTACTAACACGTCCTCCATAATGGTTTCGATGTCGACAGGTTTTTCTCCTGCCGTCGCCATTTGGGCGACCGCGCGCACGTCATGCTTGCGATCGATGATATACATCGTCGTCGCATGCGTGACGAGGCCACTGTTCGCTTTCGAATAGTAGAACTGAAGCTGACGCGTGATACGGTCGATATCGGCTTTGTCTCCGGTCAACATCTTCCAGCCTGTCGGTTCGGCTTGGAACGCCGCCCCGTAGTTCTCTAAGACGGGGACCGTATCGACTTCCGGGTCGACCGTGATGGCGACGAGTTCAACGTCCGTCCCGTATAGATCGTTCGCTTTCAGCTCTTGCTCGAGCTTCATGAAGTCGCGCAACGTGAGCGGACAAATGTCCGGGCAGTTCGTGTAAAAGAACGTGACGATTTTAACTTTACCGTTGTCCGAATTGTACGACTGACCGTCGAGCGCGTTCGTCAGCGTGAACGGGGTCGGCTCTTGGATGACGGGCAAGTCCTCTTCTTTAAAGAATAAGAAGTACGAGGCCATGCCGATTGCCACCAAAATGGCGACCGTCAAACCGACCGTCATATAGCTATTCCGTTTCATCCTCTTCCCCCTCTCTCGATTCACCCACCGATAATGGCACGGAAGACGTTCGTCGTCTCACCTGGGTCATAGGCGACGTAGAGGAGGACGTATACCGTCACCCCTGTGATCGCCGTGAAGAACCAGACGACCGAAGCTTTCGGTCCGATTTTCCGGTGTTTCTCGACTTTGTTTTTATAGCCGAGGTAAAGCGTGATCAAGCCGAGGACCCCGCCTGTCGTCGCGAGTAAGATATGAAAGATCATGAACGCCAAATAGTATGGCTTCACTGAATCAGGTCCGCCGAAAGCGGTATTGCCGACAAAAATCGTACGCGAGACGTAAAGAATGAAGAATGTTGTCGCGGCAATCGCGGCAGCCGTCATGACTTTTTTATGTTTGTCGACGTTGCGACGATCACGCGCGATGATCGTCCATCCGATCGCGACTAAAATAGCACTGATGACAATGAATGTCACACTGATCAAGGCAAGATAGTTCATCGTAGTTTCCCCTTTGACTTAGTTCATTTTTTCTCTTTTGGTTCTTGTGGTGTGAACGACATGCCTTCATCGAGCGCAAGCGATTTTGTCCGGCGCACCCAGCCGAAGAACGTCCAGCCGAAGAAGAAACCGTAGACAACTTCTTGACCGAGCTTCATCAATACCCCACCGAAGCGTTGGTCTTCAAGGGCGCTGTTCGTCGCGCCCATGAGCGCGTTCAAATCAAGGCCGGATACGTCCCCGTTCGGCATACAGTAGCCGAGCACGGTCGCAAACGTTTCTGCGTCTGTATAGGCGTCATACAAGATGCCTTGGCTGAAGATGATGAACGCACACGCCGGCGTCAACAACACCCCGTTCGCGATGATGTATACCATCCGCTTCAAATCAGACATGCCTTCCTCTTCTTCCGAGAGGAATGGTGCAATGACCGGATACCACATCGTCAAACTGAAGACGA
The DNA here is from genome assembly GCF_018618075.1 of Exiguobacterium sp. s5. Taxonomy (NCBI): domain Bacteria; kingdom Bacillati; phylum Bacillota; class Bacilli; order Caryophanales; genus Exiguobacterium; species Exiguobacterium sp. s5. Next base: position 235,585 of record NZ_JACSLK010000002.1, read on the forward strand.
CGAGAGCGCCGTGGAAGATGCGATGCACACCATAGTTCGTCAACACGTAGTCAAAAATGAATGGCATATGGTAGAACGTGAATAATGCATTGAACAAAACGAGTGCGATCAAAGGTTTTGTCATAAATTTGAGCGTCGGCCCAATCACCTTATAGCTAAATAATTTTTCAAACACCCAATATGGCATCCCGTACACGACGAGCGCCGGTGCGAGCACGTAGACGAGCACCATCTGTAACATATGCACCGAGAAGATGATATGCGCGAGCACATCGACCGGGCTACCGAAACCGATGTAATACAATAAAATAGCGGATAACATGCTGAACTTTTGTAGCAACGTGGTCGACTCGTACCCTCGCTTCGCCATGCTCTCTGTGACGACCGCATAGAGGACGTACAACCCTACCATCAACAATCCGAACCATGGACTCCAAAGCGTCGTCCAATCGAACTGTTTGAGTAGCTCTGATGTATTCCAGAGCATCCCTTCACCCCTTTTCTTTCTCTCCCAAACCGATGAAACCGTTCACTTCAAGATTACTATTCCTTTATTTTTGAAGTAAAGCAAAAAGGACTGAATCATCTATGTTTCCACAGATGTTCAATCCTTTGTCACATTTACCAAATGAGCAAGCGAAGGGCCGCGACCGTGATGATGGCGACAAAGATGCCGAGCCACATCATTCCGACGATCCACGTGTTGCCACGGTTGTTCATATGCATGAAGATATAAAGCTGCAAGAACACTTGGATGATGGCGAGGATGATCAAGAAGCCACCTGCCGCCCACACCGGCATGAGTTCAGCGTATACGGCGCCGAACGCGACGAATGTGAGCAAAATCATCATCGCGAAGCTAATCAACTGAAGTTGATACTCGCGTCTTGATTCGGCTTTTACTTCAAGCTCTAACTGTTTGTGCGTTTCGTTCATTGGTTGTTTTTCCATATTAGCTCACCATCCCTAAGAGGTAGACGATTGAGAAGATGAAAACCCATACGACGTCGATGAAGTGCCAGTACAGGCTCGACACGTAGAACTTCGGTGCGTTGTACACATCGATTGGACGGTTCCAGTTGCGAATCAAAAGCGTCGTGATCCAAAGGAGACCGAACGTGACGTGTGCGCCGTGGAATCCGACGAGCGTATAGAACGCAGATCCGAACGCGCTCGATGTGAACGTGTGACCGATGTGGTAGTAGTGGATGAACTCATAAATCTCTGCTCCAAGGAATCCAGCCCCGAGGAGAAGCGTGACGACCAACCAAAACTTCATGCGGCCTGGATTGTTCGCTTTCATGTTCATCATGGCGAGAACGCTTGTGAGCGAACTTGTGAGGAGGAGCATCGTCATCAAGAAGACGAGCCCCATCTCAAAGATATTGTACGAACGAAGTTCCTCTGGCGCACCAGAGTTCAGTAGACCGACGTACGTTCCGAATAGCGAGGCGAAGAGAACAGTCTCTCCACCGAGGAAGAACCAGAAGGCCACATATTTATTTTTCCCTTCCAGCGTGGCTTTCTCTGGATTGGCCGGAATACCGGTCACCGGGTGTTTTTCGACTGCATGTGCCATTTATTGGTCTCCTTTCTCACGAATCGCTTTCAAATCCGCTTCAATCTGTGATTTTGGAATATAGAAGCCATGGTCGTCGATCCATGAACGGAGGAACATCGACACGAATGTGATGAGTAATCCGATCACGATGAGTGACCAACCGACAACCGCGTTATCCATTTGGAAGATCGCTCCAAGTCCGGCGATGAAAAGACCGAGTGACATGAAGAATGGAATCAACGAGTTGTTCGGCATGTGGATATCTGCTACTGGTTCAGCAACAGAGACCCGTTTGTTGCCCGCCATTTTCTCGAGCCAGAACGTATCGAGACCTTTGACGAGCGGTGTTTGTGCAAAGTTGTACTCTGGTGTCGGTACAGGAAGCGTCCACTCCAATGTACGTCCATCTTCCCAGTGGTCTGGCTTGACGCGTTGTTTCGACAAGAATGCCTTGACAACAGCGACGAGCAAGATGATTGTCGATACACCCATGAAGAAGGCACCGATCGTCGACAGTAAGTTCATCGTCTCAAACCCTTGGTTAGGAAGGTATGTGAAGACGCGGCGTGGCATCCCGAACAATCCGAGGAAGTGTTGCGGGAAGAACGTCAAGTGGAACCCGATGAAGAACAACCAGAACTGCCAGTAGCCAAGCTTCTCAGAGAGCGCTTTGCCGAACATGAGCGGGAACCAGTAGTAAAGTCCTGCGAATAGACCATAGACAACCCCACCTACGATAACGTAGTGGAAGTGAGCGACAACAAAGTAACTATCGTGATACTGATAGTCGGCCGGTGCGACCGAAAGCATGACCCCTGTCATCCCCCCGACGAGGAACGATGGAATGAATGCGACCGAGTAGAGCATCGCGACGTTGAACTTGATTTGTCCGCCCCATAGCGTGAACAACCAGTTGAAGATCTTGACCCCTGTCGGAACGGCGATGGCCATTGTCGCGACAGCGAAGATCGAGTTGGCGACCGGTCCGAGACCGACCGTGAACATGTGGTGGACCCAAACCATGAATCCGAGGAAACCGATGAGCATCGTTGCGAAGACCATCGTTGTGTAACCGAACAGACGTTTACGAGCGAATGTCGGAATGATTTCCGAGAAAATACCGAACGCAGGGAGTATCAAGATGTATACTTCCGGGTGTCCGAAGATCCAGAAAAGGTGTTCCCAGATGACGACGTTACCGCCGGCTGCCGGATCAAAGTAGACGGCACCGAACAAGCGCTCGAACATCAACATGAACAAGCCGACTGTGAGCGGCGGGAACGCGAAGACGATCAACGCCGAAGCGACGAACGTCGTCCACGTGAAGAGCGGCATCCGCATGAGTTTCATGCCTGGTGCACGCATGTTCAAAATCGTGACGAGGAAGTTAATCCCGGCCATGAGTGAACCGAAACCTGAGATTTGAAGACCGAGGGCGTAGAAGTCGACCCCTGATGCTTCAGGTTGTGTCGAGAGCGGCGCGTACGCCGTCCACCCTGCGTTCGGTGCAGCGCCGAAGAACCAGCTAAGGTTCAGCATGACACCACCGAAGAAGAACAACCAGAAACCAAGTGAGTTAATGAACGGGAACGCGACGTCGCGTGCCCCGATTTGTAGCGGTACGACGGCGTTCATAAATCCGAATAGCATCGGCATGGCCGCTAGGAAGATCATCGTCGTCCCGTGCATCGTGATCAATTGGTTGAACGTTTCGCCGCTGACGAAGTCGTTCATCGGACGAACGAGTTGCCAGCGAATAAGTAAAGCTTCAATTCCACCGAGAAGGAGGAAGAAGATTCCTGAGAACAAATACAAAATACCGATTTTTTTGTGGTCAACCGTCGTAACCCAATCCATGATGCCATTGTATTTACGCGGTTGCTGCATAGCAGTGGTCTGTGCCACGTGAAATCCCCCTTTTCCCGTTAGTCAATCTTCTGATCGTACAAGAAGTCAACGAGTGCATCTAACTCTTCATCACTGATTTGGCCTTCACCGAAGCCAGGCATGAGCGCGCCTTGTTTCAATTCTTGTGGGTCGCGAATCCATTCTTTCAACTTCTCTTCGTTGTTTTCGAGGTAGCCCGCCAACCATTCGCGATCACCAAAGTTCGTCAAGCTCGGCGCGACTTTCCCGCCACCGTGACAGCTCAAGCAGCTCTCGACGTACACGGCTTCGCCTGTCGTCAAGTTTTGGTTATCTGCAACGAGGTTTTCTGTGTTTGCGTCCTGCTGTGCTTTCATGTCTTCGAGCCATTGGTCGTACTCTTCTTGCTCGAGTGCGATGACTTTGAAGTCCATGAGTGCGTGTGAAGGTCCGCAAAGCTCGGCACATTTCCCGTAGAACGTACCTGGTTCATTTGCATGCAACCACATTTCGTTATCAAGGCCTGGGTTCGTATCCGTCTTACCTGACAAGGCCGGTACCCAGAACGAGTGAATGACGTCTTTCGATGTCAAGTTGATGCCGACACGCTTACCGACTGGGATGACGAGTTCTTGACCCGTGACCACGCCTGCGTTCGGATATTCAAATTCCCACCAGTAAAGGTTGGCCGTGACATTGATTTCTTCTTCTTTTTTCGCTTCTTTCGCTTTCGCGAGCTCGACTGTCGTCGTGATCGTCGGAACAGCGAGAATGATCAATAAAATGATTGGAACGACTGTCCAAATCATCTCAAGCGTGCTGCTTCCTTCGACTTGCTTCGGAATCGATTCATCTTTCCGACGGAATTTCATGAGCACGTACACGTAAATAATCGTTACGATGACAAGTACAAAGAGCATGATTGCCAAACTGATGAGAATGATGCGAAGCTGAATCTCAGCTCCCTCTCCCATCGGCTTCAATGCAGACAATCCCTCTACGCCGCACCCTGATAACAGTAGTGCGAACATCATCATCGGGACGATGCCAAACAGAAGCTTCTTAAATGATTTCACAACAATCCCCACTTTCTCCCAAAATGATGTGCAATGGTTTCTATATAGTGAGTGCGACTATCAAAGTGCCGTCAATACCAGCGTGACAATCCACACGACTAAATAAATCAATGAATAAAAGAACATTTTGTTTGCCCACTTGATCTCATCTTCGGCCTTGAAACCTTTCAAGCCGAGATATAACCAGTAGCCCCCAAGACCGGCCGCGACGATCACGTAGATCAAACCGTAATGCAAGAACAAGAGCGACGCTGGAATGAGTGTCGCGATCCACCAAATGATTTGGCGCTTGGTGATCGCAAAGCCGTTGACGACCGGTAGCATCGGAATGCCGGCCGCTCGATACTCCTCGACACGCCGCATGGCGAGCGCGAGGAAGTGTGGCGGTTGCCACAAGAACATGACGAGGAACATGAGCCACGCATCGATATGAAGCGCGGGATCGATGGCTGCCCAACCGATGAGCGGTGGTACCGCTCCGGAGATGCTGCCGACGACCGTGTTCAACGTGTGCGTTCGTTTAAGCCACATCGTATAAATGACGACATAAAAAAATGCCCCGATTAAACCGAAGACTGCTGCCACATACGACACGATCAATAAGAGCAATGTCCCGATCGCGAGTTGCGTTAATCCAAGGAGCAAAATCCGTTCTCCCGAAATTTTCCCGGTGACACTTGGTCGGTTGTCTGTACGTCCCATCAAGTAATCGATATCACGGTCCACGAAGTTGTTTAGGTAACAACTCCCGGAGATGACGAGCGCGCTTCCTAACATCGTTAATAAGAGTTGTGGCCAAACTTCAAACAAATAAAGTACTGGCGTATCACTCTGATATGTTGCTGCTACAAAGAAACCGGCGAACACCAACAATAGATTGGCGCGGACGATTCCCATTTTTGCCAGAGCAACATAGTCGCGGAACGAGGCGGATTCTGTATATTCTACTTCTGCCATTGTCCCTGGGTTGACTTTTGTCATACTGACCCCCCTACTAATCACGAAATCCTCGTATTCTTTTCACAGAAAAAACACAATATGAACAAAGTTCACCTAACTCATAACAAAGATACCATATTTTCAAAAAGAATACGTCGTTTATGCTTGTAAAATAGCTAGTTTTTTGTGACAGACGTGTGATAATTGTCACAGTAAAAACGCTACGCTAATACTAGAATAACGATTTTGATAGCGATTGCAAGCTTTTCCGTTTCGTTTTTACGACGTAAAGCCGTATAATAAGTATGGCGAAAAAAATATAAACTGACAAGGCACAATTCTAGTGATTTTTCTCAAAAGCAGGTGGAAACGAATGCATAAAAAACTCGCACTATTTTCAGCACTCGTCACGCTCGGGATGATGCTCGTTCTCATCATGGGTGGAACCGTGACGAAGACCGACTCCGGCGACGGGTGCGGTACAGACTGGCCGCTCTGCCACGGGAAACTGATTCCGACCAATCCGAGCGTCGAGACGATGATCGAGTACAGTCACCGTGTCGTCTCCGGCATCGAAGGACTCCTCATCATCGCATTGACGGTTTGGACGTTCGCGGTCGTCAAAAACCGCTATGACGTCAAAGTGTTCGCGTTCCTCGCGTTCATCTTTATGCTCATCCAGTCCATCATCGGCGCCGGTGCCGTCATCTGGCAACAGTCGGACGCGATTCTCGCGCTCCACTTCGGCATCTCGCTCGTCTCGTTCGCGTCGCTTCTCATTTTGACGATTCTCTTGTTCGAAGGAGAACGTCTGCATCGGGCCGTCTCCGAACGATTGAAGATTCACCTTTACGGCTTGACGATCTATACGATGGTCGTCGTCTACACGGGTGCTTATGTCCGTCACCTCGGCGCGACGTATGCGTGCGTGGGCTGGCCGATCTGTGACCAGAACGTGTGGACGTTCGAGTCGTACGTCCAAATGGGGCACCGCATCATGGCGGGACTGCTCGTCTTCTATACGCTGTACGTGTTGTACTTGGCGCGACGGGAGACGAATCAACTCGTCGAGACCGGGATGTGGGCGTCCTTGTTCTTCATCTTGCTCCAAGTCGGCACGGGGGCGTGGATTGTACTTGGGGGACATGCCACATACGTACCGCTCCTCCACGCGTTCTTGATTACCTGCTATTTCGGGATTGTCTCGTACTTGGCATATCATGCGTATCGGAGTCAGAAGCAGACGACCGCGTCCGCTCGACAAAAATCAGTTTAATCGAACACACGAAAAGGAGCGACGTTCATCGCTCCTTTTTTCTATGCCTATTTACTGTGCATCCTTGAACCGTTCGAGCGCTCGGGCTCGCGCTTCCTTATGGTCGACGATTGGGTCGATGTATCCGTCCCGCTCGCTGAGGTCGGGAAAGTGAATCGACTTTTTGTCGAGGTCGGCGAGTTCAGGCACATACTTCCGAATGAACGTCCCTTCGGTATCAAACTTCTCGGATTGCGTCGTCGGATTGAAGATGCGGAAGTACGGAACCGCATCCGTCCCGACCGAGGCGGCCCATTGCCAGCCGCCAATATTCGAGGCTGCCTCATAATCGATCAGTTTCTGTTCGAAATAGCGTTCCCCTTTTCGCCAGTCGATCAGTAAATGTTTCGATAAGAACGAGGCGACGATCATCCGGAGCCGGTTGTGCATCCAACCTGTCTCGTTCAGTTGCCGCATCGCCGCGTCGACGATCGGGTAACCCGTCTTCCCCTCACACCACGCCTGGAAGTTCTCGTCATCGTCTTCCCAGTCGAGATGCTTATACTTGTCGTTGAACGGACGGTCTTTCAGTCCCGGGAATTGAACCATGATCATATAATAAAATTCGCGCCATAACAGCTCATCGTAATACGTGTCGCGTCCGCTCGATTTCGGCGCCGACAGCACTGCTTCCGCCACGGTGCGGATCGACAACACCCCGGTCCGTAGATATGGAGAGAGCCGGCTCGTGCCGGCGATCGCCGGGATATCGCGGTCCTCATCATAGGCGTCGATCCGGTTGGCGACAAAGTCATGCAAACGTCGTTTCCCGGCCGCTTCTCCGAGCGCTTTCCACGAACGCTCGCACCGGTCGAACTGACGCCGCAATTCAGCAGGCACGACATGTTCGGTCGCGACGAGTTGCTTCAGCGCTGTCACATCGACATCATACGGTGCGGGCGGCGTTTCGGCGTAGGCCGCCTTTTTGAACGGCGTATACACTTTGTACGGGTCCCCGTCTTTTTTCGTGAACGCGTTCGGGGCAAACAAATGCCGATCGAGCAGACGGATGACTTTGACGTCTTGCCCGAGCGCCTCGATGACGGCATCGTCGCGCTGCTTGAACGGTTCAACATACTCGGCGTTAAAGTATAGCGTGTCAAACTGACCGAGCGCTTCGACGAACACTTCGGCCGTGTCGGCGACGATGACACGCAGGCCGAGGCCGTTCTCCTTGAGCTCACCCATAAATTGTCGCATCGTCGCGAAAAAGTAATCGTGCCGCGTCTCGAACGGCTCGCAATAGTTCGGATTGAGCCAAAAGACGAACTCCAATTCATCGCCTGAAGCAGCGTCTTTCAATACCCGGTGTAACATATGATTATCAGTCAATCGAAAATCCGATCGAAACCAACAGACTCGTCTCATCTCTCCCACTCCTATCTAAAAAAGAAGCATAGCCGCGCTATGCTTCTTTCCATTATACAAACTCAATCAATAAGTCGTCACTTTGGATTGTGTCGCCTTCTTTAATATGGACCGCTTTGACTTCACCGTCTTGAGCGGCTTGGACCGTCGTCTCCATCTTCATCGCTTCCGTGACGAGGAGCTGTTCCCCGCGATGGACACGGCTACCAGGTTCGACGAGCACTTTCAACACCGATCCCGGCATCGAAGCACCGACTTGTTTCGGGTTCGTCCGATCAACTTTCGGTCGGCTCGTCGTCGCCGACTTCACGTTCACGTCTTTGATTTCGATTTCACGCGGTACCCCGTTCATCTCATACGAGACAAGACGGATACCGTCCTCGTTCGCCGCACTGATTTGAACGAGTTTGATGATGAGCGTCTTCCCGGTCTCGATCTCGACTTGAATCGTCTCTCCGACGTTCAAGCCGTAGAAGAACGTTAACGTGTCGAGGACGGATACATCGCCATACGTCGTCGAATGGGTGACGTAATCCTCGAACACTTTCGGATACAACGCGTTCGAGAGCAGTTCGAAGTCCGTCACCGGGCGCTCGAGCTTCTCGAACAACTTCGTCTGCGCCGCCTTGAAATCATACGGTTCGATCAGTTTACCCGGACGTACGTCGAGCGGTTTTTCGCCTTTCAAGATGGCTTGTTGCACGTCTGTCGGGAATCCGCCTGGAGGCGTTCCGAGCTCACCGCGCATCATTTCGACGACCGAGTCTGGGAAGTCGAGTTGGTGACCCCGCTCGACCACATCTTGTTCGTTCAAGTTATGTTGGACCATGAACAGTGCCATGTCCCCGACAACTTTTGACGATGGCGTCACTTTGACGATATCGCCGAACAACATGTTGACGCGGGCGTACATCGCCTTCACTTCGCTCCAACGGTCGCCTAACCCGACCGCTTTCGCTTGTTGTTGCAAGTTTGAATACTGACCGCCCGGCATCTCATGCTCATAAACCGATGGGTTCGAAGCACGCATATCGCTTTCGAACGGCTCATAGTTATGACGCACGTCTTGCCAGTAGTCGCTGATGACCTCGTAATGCTTCGCATCGATTTTCGGTTGACGCTCGTGATGGTCGAGCGCATAAATCAAGCTGCCGCCTGAAGGTTGTGACGTCATGCCTGACATCGAGCTCGCAGCCACGTCGACGATGTCGACGCCCGCATCCGTCGCCCGGGCATACGTGAAGATTCCGTTGCCGGAAGCGTCATGCGTGTGCAAGTGGATCGGCAAGTCGACGGCATCTTTCAAGGCTGAGACGAGCGCGTATGCCGACTCTGGCTTGAGCAGGCCGGCCATGTCTTTAATCGCAAGAATATGAGCCCCGCTCGCTTCGAGTTTCTTCGCCAAATCGACGTAGTACGGCAAGTGGTACTTCGGACGGTTGCCATCGTATAGGTCGCCCGTATAACAAACGGCCGCTTCCGCGACTTTTCCAGTCGGTAACGTCGCGTCGATCGCAAGTTGAATCGACTCGAGGTTGTTCAAGCTGTCGAAGATCCGGAACACGTCGACACCCGCATAGGCCGCCTCATGGACGAACTGTTCGATGACGTTGTCGGCATAGTTTTTATACCCGACCGCATTCGCGCCGCGAAGCAACATTTGAATCAAGACGTTTGGCATCTTCTCACGAAGACGCATGAGGCGTACCCATGGGTCTTCCGAGAGGAAACGATAGGCGACGTCGAACGTGGCCCCGCCCCATGCCTCGACCGAGAATAGCTCTGGCATGAGTTTACTCGTCGGTTCGGCGATATTGACGATGTCTTGTGTCCGCATCCGCGTCGCAAGAAGCGACTGGTGCGCGTCTCGCATCGTCGTATCCGTCAACAACAGTTCAGGTTGACGTTTGATCCAATCGGCAAGGCCGTCCGGACCGAGCTCCGTCAAAATCTGTTTCGTACCTGGTTTGGCTTCAGTCGGAAGGTCTTGCGGAATCCGGACCGAGCGGCTGATCGGCTTATCTTTCAATCCGACACCCGGGAATCCATTCACGGTGACGTCACCGATATAGTTGAGCAACTTCGTTCCACGGTCTTTCCGTTTCGGGAAGACGAACAATTCTGGCGTCTCGTCGATGAACGACGTGTTGTAGTCACCGCTGATGAAGTTCTGGTGCTTCATCACGTTAATCAAGAACGGAATGTTCGTCTTGATGCCGCGAATCCGGAACTCGTTCAAGTTACGGACCATTTTCGAAGCCGCCTGTTCGAACGTCATGCCGTGTGTCGACAGCTTCACGAGAAGCGAGTCATAATACGGTGAAATCTCGGCCCCGACGTAAGCGTTCCCGCCGTCGAGTCGGACCCCGAAGCCGCCCGGAGAGCGGTACGCCATAATTTTTCCTGTGTCCGGCATAAAGTTGTTGCCCGGGTCTTCTGACGTGACACGTGACTGGATCGCGTAACCGAGCAATTTGATGTCTTCTTGTTTCGGCATATGGATGACGTCGCCGTGAAGCGACTCGCCTTGCGCGATCATGAGCTGGGTCTGCACGATATCGAAGCCGGTCACCATCTCTGTGATCGTGTGCTCGACTTGGATACGCGGGTTGACCTCGATGAAGTAGAACGACTCGTCTTCCGTGACGAGGAACTCGACCGTCCCGGCGTTGATGTAGCCGACGTGGCGCATGAGCTTAACCGCCGCGTCACAAATCGCTTGGCGCGATTCCTCAGACAACGTCACACACGGTGCGACCTCGACGACTTTTTGGTGTCGGCGTTGGACCGAACAGTCACGTTCGAACAAGTGGATGATGTTGCCGTGGTCGTCCCCGAGGATTTGGACCTCGATGTGTTTCGGACGCTCCACTAATTTTTCTATGTACACTTCGTCTGAACCGAACGCTTGCTTCGCCTCTGACTTGGCACGTTCAATCAAATCTTTCATCTCGGCTTCCGTGCGGATGACACGCATCCCGCGGCCGCCACCGCCCATCGCCGCTTTGACCATGAGTGGGAATCCATGCTCGTTCGCAAACTCGAGCGCGTCTTCGTATGATGTGAGCGGTCCGTTCGAACCTGGAATGACCGGGAGACCGGCCGCGATTGCGCTTTGACGGGCCCGAACTTTATCCCCGAACGCATGAAGATGCGATTCATTCGGACCGACGAAGATGATACCTTCTTCGCGGCAACGACGTGCGAGCTCGATGTTCTCAGATAAGAAACCGTATCCTGGGTGAATCGCGTCAGCCCCCGACTGTTTCGCGATTCGAATCACGTCCTCGATATCGAGATAGGCGTCGATTGGCTTTTTATCGAGACCGATCAAATATGCCTCGTCCGCTTTAAAGCGGTGTAACGAGCCGCTGTCTTCTTGTGAATAGACGGCGACTGTGCGCATTCCTAGTTCAGTGGCTGCCCTAAATACACGAATGGCGATCTCTCCACGGTTGGCTACAAGTAATTTGCTAATTGGTTTCAACATAAATCCCCCCATTTAAGTAGTTCGAACCTTCTTACCTGACAACATGTAACGATGAACCTTGCACATTTTCGGCTGATTTCTCACGAATCTCAGCCCGTCTTGTCGCTTCCCGGTGCCGGTTTCGCATCGAGATGCTGCTGAGCACTCCGAGAATGCCCATCGTCATGATGAGTGACGTCCCGCCGTAACTGACGAGCGGAAGCGTGACCCCCGTCCCCGGGAACCAGCCCGACATCGCCCCGATATTGATCCCGGTTTGGACCATGATTTGGGCAGCGATGCCGAATGAGACGAACATCGCGAAGTGACTATCGCTATGGTTGGCGATATTGACGGCGCGGAACGCGATGAAAAAGAGCAGGACGAGGACGACGACGACACCGACAAAACCGAGCTCTTCCGCGATGATGGACATGATGTAGTCCGTCTCCGGTTCGGGCAGATACCCATACTTCTGATAACTGTTGCCGAGGCCGACACCGGTCAACCCTCCGTGCACGATCGAGATGATCGACATGAGCAATTGATGGCCATAGCCTTCCGGATCCATGAACGGATTGAAGACGACCTCGATCCGACTGCGCTGGTTTTCCGAAAAAATTGTCGTGAACATCAAATAGACGGCCCCAATCCCAGCGATCACCGATGGGATAATGATTCGGAGCGGCGCCCCAACGGCGAGCCACATGAGGAACATGATGGCGCCAAGGACGAACAGCCCCCCCATATCCGGTTGCCCGTTGATGGCGATCGCATACGGGAGAAAGAAATAGATGACGGGAATCACGAAGAAGGCACCGGCTTGGGCCCGTAATCCTTTTTTCGTGATCGCGGCTCGGCCGAGGCGTCCCGGCAACCCTTTCAGTTCATTGTTCCACAGTTGGTGATAATAGTTCGCGAGCAATAAAATCAACACGAACTTGGCGATCTCGACCGGTTGCACCGTGAATCCGCCGATGATGAGCCACGCCCGTGCCCCGTTGAGTGGTGGCATCGCCCAAGTGACGAACAAGAGGACGACCGACACGAGGTAGAGGCCGTACAAAATATTTGGTTTTCTAAAGTTCTCATAGCGGAACATCGTCGCAATCAAGTAGACGACAATCCCGAGTCCGGCGTAGAAGAGTTGCCGATAGAACAAACCGCTGTTCGCGTAATCCCCGCGATTCCATACGCTCGCACTGTAAATCATGATCGAGCTGATTCCGACAAGCATGAGCACCGCAATGAACAGTGAGAAATCAAAGTACCGAAACCGAGTTTTCATGTTTTCACTTCCTTATGTACAACAATCCTTGACCCATTATAAAAAAATACTCAAACAGCGCCGCTTGCACAGTTTGAGTATAAGGTTCATAAATCTGAAGCTTCCGCGAGGGCGGACAGCTTTTGTTCCAATGAATCGAGCAGTCCTTTACCTTCAATGTCTGAAATGAGTCCAAGACGGACCGCAAAATCAATTTGGCGTGATAGACCGAACATATGTGTATCAAGCACCTCTTCATAAAGCGGGCACTTCGGCATTTTTAGGTTTTCTAACTGCACTTCAATCAAACAACGGATTTTTTCAGCGTCTGCCTCTAATAGTTGAAGCGCTTGCTCCCGTTGGACTGCAGCCAAATTTGTCGCCACTACGACCCCTCCTCCGTACAATGACAGACTGTTTGTCATAACTCAACTGTACATTATATTTCATCATAATTCAATGAACAGTCTGGATTCACTATGAGTTTCTCGCAGTTTCCCTTTTTCCCCGGAAGAGCTGTATAATGTACAGTGTATCGTGAATAAAGGGGGCGTATCAATGATTTTTCCACTAGACGGAGCGGTTCGTCACGCGTTGACGATCGACCCGACCGTATGGATTTTCGACGACCGCAAGCGGAACATCGAGGAACTCGACCGCGCGGTTGAGAATGATAATGAAGCTTATTATGCCAAGATGGGGAAGGCATGGGACGACGGCCTGACACAAGGGACACGTGTCGACCACAATAAACCGATGACTCGGGCCGATAAAGACGCGGCGCTTCGCGACTCGTTCGCGATGCCGTTCGCTCCGTTCCTGCAAAACGCTGAACCAATCGCTACGGCGACACACGTCAGCTTTTATGGGGAATCGGTGCTCACGCTATCAATCGATGAGGCGCGCACCGTCTATCTCCAGTTCTCGAAGGACGGGAAAGTGCTCACGGACGGCCCGGTATACGTCTTGTATCATCAGCAAGTTTTGCGCGGCGTCCACCATATCGCGGTGCGAACAGAAGCTTGATCGAGAAGGCCATAGCGCCTTCTCATTTTTTTGGACTTTTTACTTCACAAAGTGTAACATATAGGTTATGGAAAAACTTCATGTTTGAAAGGTCGTGACGCTTACGTATCCTTTATGGAAGAAAAACTTAATCATCGTTTGGATCGGTAGCTTTTTGACGGCGGCCTCGATGAGCCTCGTCTTACCGTTCCTCCCCTTATTTATCGAAGAGCTCGGGGTCACGAATCCCGATCACGTCGTCACCTGGTCAGCCGTCGCTTTCGGGGCCACGTTCCTCGTGGCCGCCATCGTCTCCCCGCTCTGGGGAAGGCTCGCCGACCAAAAAGGCCGCAAACTGATGCTCATTCGGGCAAGTCTCGGCATGGCTGTCGTGATGACGCTCATCAGTTTCGTCCAAGACGTGTATCAACTCGTCGGGCTTCGGCTCCTCATGGGTGCCGTCTCCGGGTTCATCTCGGCGGGGATCACCCTCATCGCTTCACAAACGCCAAAAGAGAAAAGTGGCTGGGCGCTCGGTACCTTGTCGACCGGTGGCATCACCGGCGGACTCCTCGGTCCATTGATTGGAGGACTCCTCGCCGACTGGATTGGGCTTCGACCCGTTTTTCTCTTGACCGGCAGTGCCCTATTTATCACGTTCATCATCACACTCGTGTTCGTCAAAGAGGACTTCGTCCCGGTGGCGCGCGAACGGCTAGATTCGACCAAATCGATCATCGCCTCGCTCCGCCATCCGCAACTGATCTTAAGTCTCTTTTTGACGACGTTTTTAATCACCTTCTCGACGCAGTCGGTCGGTCCGTTACTGACACTGTATGTCCGGGAATTGAACCCGTATACGACATCGCTCGCCTTTATCGCCGGCATCGTCGCCTCGGCACCGGGTGTGGCCGCACTCATTTCCGCACAGCGGCTCGGGCGGCTATCGGACCGGTACGGGGCTGAACGCATCTTGTTTTGGGCGCTCATCGTCTATAGTGCCTTCTTGATTCCACAGGCGTTCGTGACGTCGACGACGCAACTCGTCGTGTTGCGATTCGGCCTCGGTTTCGCCACCGCGGCGCTCATGCCGTCCGTGCAGTCGCTTTTGCGACAACACACGCCGAGCCGAGCGGCCGGGCGCATCTTCTCTTATAATCAGTCGGCCCAGTTCATGGGTAACCTGCTCGGACCGTTGTTCGGGTCTCAAGTCGTCGCGCATTTCGGCTTCTCCGCCCTCTTCATCGTGACCGGTTTGATTATGTTGACGAACGCCTTGCTCGAAAAATCGAACGTGCAAGTGGCACTTCATCCGAATACGAAATAAACGCCGAGCAGCCGCTCGGCGTTTTTCGTTATAGTAAATCGGCGGCCAACCGGGCGAGCGACGAGCGCTCCCCTTTGATGAGTTGGACGTGGCCGAATACGTTTTGCCCTTTGAACCGTTCGACGGCGTACGTGAGACCGTTCGAATATTCATCCAAATATGGGTGATCGATTTGATACGGGTCGCCGACGAGGACGATTTTCGAATTCTCCCCGACTCGGGTCAGGATCGTCTTGATCTCGTGTTTCGTCAAGTTCTGAGCCTCATCGATGATGATGAACTGGTCCGGCATGCTGCGGCCACGGATATACGTGAGCGCCTCGAGCTGAATCGATTTGATGCCGGCCAAGATGTTCCCGAGCTCGTCTTTCGAATTGGCATTAAACAAAAACTCTAAGTTATCGTAAATCGGTTGCATCCAAGGCCGCAGCTTCTCTTCCATCTCCCCCGGCAAGTAGCCGATATCGTTCCCCATTGGGACGACCGGACGGGCGACGACGAGCTTATTGAAACGACGTTCGTCTTCAACGAGCGACAACCCGGCCGCGAGCGCGAGAAGTGTCTTCCCGGTTCCGGCTTTCCCGAGCAACGTCACGAACGGGATATCGTCGCGAAGCAACAAGTCGAGTGCCATCCGCTGTTGGACGTTGCGCGGATGGATGCCCCAGACGTGTTCGACGTCTAGGGAGAGCGGACGAAGGATCGGTTGCAGCGCATCGACGACCGCGACTGCGCTCGCTTTCGAGACGTTGCTTTTTAAAACGACGAATGAATTCGGGTACAGTTGATTTTTCGTTAACGCAGACAGCGGCAGCTGCCGGAATTTGTAAAATTCATCGATGACGGCTTGATCGACCTCGATTTCCCGGTAGCCGGCATATAGGTTCGTCGTATCGACGATATGGTCGGTCAAATAGTCTTCGGCTTCAATACCGATCGTATCCGCCTTGACGCGGACAAGTATATCTTTCGAGACGACGACGACTTTACGGGTCCGGTCGTGCTCGTATTGTTTCATCAGGCCGAGCGCCACGGTCAAAATGCGGTTATCGTTCGTCATGACGTCGAACGGGAAATCAACGGTATGTTCATGGCCGATCTCGACGAACAAGTGACCGCCATTCTCGAGCGGCACCCCGTCATGCAGTTTCCCGGTCGTGCGGAGTTGGTCGAGTACACGCGCCGTCTCACGGGCGTTACGTCCGACCTCGTCCATATTGCGTTTTTTGCCGTCAAGCTCTTCTAATACGATGGCGGGGATAACGACATCGTGCTCATCGAATTGGAACAAGGATAGTGGATCGTGTAAGAGTACGTTCGTATCGAGCACATACGTTTTTTTCATAGACTTTGCCGCCCCTCGAAAATAGGATGGTGATCAAGAATTCAAACTCTCCTTGACTTCACGGTCCAGCTTTTCTGCTGCTTCGACATCGTACGTCTTGACGATGTCCGGTTGTCCATATGTCGCCCCGTAAAAGGAGACGTTACGGACTTCTTCAACGTGCCCTTCAAAAAAGCGAAGGTGCAATCCCGGCTTCACGCTTGGCTCGAACTCGGCCACATGCGACAAGGCCACACTGTAAGCCAGGCCTCCTTCTATAAAGATGAGACTTGCGGTCCGTTCATTCCCAAGCAACGTGATCAAATGCGAATTTTTCGTCAAGGCGAAACGTATCGTTACTTCATTCGGCGCTTGCACCCAGCTGATGGCATGGGTGATCGGCCACCGTTTCGGTTCGTCAAATGTGATTAAAAATGTCAATGGCATATCATTCAACGTACCTTGTTGTGCCTTTGAGAGTTCGAACGCGGCTTTGCTCGCCATATACTCCCCTCCTCCCGAACGGGTATACGAAATGGATTCGCCCTTACAAACCTCTTTCCCTGCTTTTCTCTCCTGAAATCATGCTATAATCAACGAAGAGGAAGGTGAGACCATGCGCGTAAAGTGCTCTCTTTGTGACAAAATCGATACGATTGATTCGTGGTCGTTCGAAGCGAAACGACTTCGTAATAAACCTGCTAAAACGTACATGTGCCAGACGTGTCAAGAACGCATCACCGCGCGAACCGCGGAGCGTGCCGCGACCGGCCAATTCCACCTATATCCATCGTTCCGTCAAAAACGGAGATGGTAATCAAAAATGGACGTTTCGCCCTCGGGCGAAACGTCCATTTTTTCAGTGTGATTCGACGCCTTGTCGACGGTTCCACCAGAGGCGGCCCCGGTAGATTGCCAAGACGACAGCCATGACAAGGAGAACTTCTGGAATCGGCCATGTGAAGAAGACGAGCGCCATCGTGCCTGCCCCGAGTGCGAGCAGCATATAGACGACGAGCGACTTCCACCACGTCAATTGTTTGGCAAAACCTAATTTAAACACGAGTATCGTCAATAAGATGACCGTGATGATCAAGGCGTTAAACCCGACCGAGAAGTCGTTCGCGTCACTGCCGACGCCAAGTAGCGAGGCAATCCACGGCACATCGATTTGTGTGATGTCCATCGTTTGAGAAGCTTTCAAGCTGATAATCCCCCTTTATTTCCTTCACAATCATTCTACACTATCCAAAACAAAAGGGAACGCCTAGGCGCTCCCTTTTTTTCTGACTTATTCTTTACCAAGTTTACGACGCTTGTCAGCTTTCTCGCGTTCGTTCTTGTTCAAGACTTTTTTACGGAGACGGATTGACTCCGGCGTGATTTCACAGTACTCGTCATCGTTCAAGAACGTGAGCGACTCTTCGAGTGAGAAGACGCGTGGACGTTTCAAGACTTGTGTCGAGTCTTTTGCTGAAGCACGCATGTTCGTCAACTGTTTGCCTTTGACAGCGTTGATCGCGAGGTCGACGTCGCGGTTACATTCACCGATGATCATTCCCTCGTATACTTCTACACCTGGCTCGATGAAGATCGTTCCACGATCTTCAAGGGCACCGATCGAGTAAGCCGTCGACTTACCAGGTTCGATACAAACCATGACACCGCTGCGGCGGCCGCCGATGTCAGCAGAGATGAACGGACGGTACTCTTCGAACGTGTGGTTCAAGATTCCGTATCCGCGTGTCGCTGACAAGAACTCGTTACGATATCCGATGAGGCCACGTGAAGGAACGATAAATTCCATACGTGTTTGACCGTTGTCGTTCGTGTTCATGTTGGCAAGTTCACCTTTACGGAGACCGATTGATTCCATGACTGAACCCGTGTACTCTTCTGGGACGTCAACGATGACGCGCTCGAACGGTTCGATCTTCGTACCATCTTCGTCTTCACGGATGATAACTTGTGGTTTCGAAACTTGAAGTTCGTAGCCCTCACGACGCATGTTCTCGATCAAGATCCCGAGGTGAAGCTCACCGCGTCCTGATACGATCCATTGGTCAGGAGAATCTGTGTTCTCGACACGGAGTGAAACGTCCGTCTCAAGTTGTTTCATCAAACGCTCTTCGATTTTACGTGCCGTCACGAAATCGCCTTCGCGCCCTGCGAATGGAGAGTTGTTCGTCATGAAACGCATTTGAAGTGTTGGCTCATCGATGCGAAGGAGCGGAAGTGGCTCTTCTTTACCGACTGGCGTGACCGTCTCACCGACGTTGATGTCTTCCATCCCGGCGATGGCGATCAAGTCACCAGCTTTGGCTTCTTCGATTTCAACACGTTTGAGGCCGAAGTAACCGAACAATTTAGTGACGCGCAATTGTTTGATTGATCCGTCTGTTTTGCAAAGTGAGACTGACTCGCCAACTTTGATTTTCCCACGGAAGACGCGACCGACACCGATCCGGCCAAGGTAGTTGTCATAGTCGAGCATCGTGACTTGGAACTGAAGCGGCTCATCCGAGTTATCGATTGGTGCCGGTGTGTTCTCAAGAATCGTGTCGAGCACGTACGTGATTGTATCTTCTTGCTTCTCTGGATCAGGATCGAACGAACTTGAACCGCTGACAGCAGACGTATAGACGACAGGGAATTCAAGTTGATCTTCATCTGCTCCAAGGTCGATCAACAAGTCGACAACTTCATCGACAACGTCGAGTGGGCGTACCATCGGCTTGTCGATTTTGTTAACGACAACGATTGGACGGAGACCTTGGTCGAGTGCTTTCTTCAATACGAAACGCGTTTGTGGCATGCAGCCTTCACGTGCATCGACGACGAGGATAACGCCGTCAACCATACGCATGATCCGCTCAACTTCACCACCGAAGTCGGCGTGACCTGGTGTATCAACGATGTTGATGCGTGTATCTTTATAATCGATTGCCGTGTTTTTCGCGAGAATCGTGATTCCGCGCTCACGTTCGATGTCGTTCGAGTCCATGGCGCGTTCTGCGACCATTTCGTTTGTCCGGAAAGTACCAGACTGTTTCAATAATTCATCGACAAGCGTTGTTTTACCGTGGTCAACGTGGGCGATGATTGCTACGTTCCGAAGGTTAGTTCTTACATTCATGTAGTTAGTCCTCTCTTATTTAAAAAAGTTTCATCTTTTATTCAACTTTAAGAGTATAGCACACGTCACACCACCTTTGTCGAGTGTTATCAACTGTTAACGTTTCCAAACGCTTCATTTTTGACTACAATAAAGAAGACTAGAGAAAAAAGGGGGAATCTCCATGCAACTCATGTTCGTTTTAATCGCGACCGCGGTTGTCGCCGGTTTCGTCGGCATCGGAATTGGGGTGGCCGAAGGAAGTGCCGCCATCATCATCGGCAGTCTCGCCTTGAGCGGCATCGCCACGTTCTTCGGTATCAACTTACGCCGTCGCGTCCTCTCTGACCGACGTCCATAACAGAAGGCCCGGGCGCTGCGCCCGGGCCTTGTTTATGAGCTTGTTCTTCTGTCTGACACGCTTATAAGTCGCGTGTCAGACAGATGCGGTCACGCAAGGCGAGCAGCCCGTCCTCTTCGATTGGCGGATAACCATGGCTCGGGAAGTAGTCGCGCTCGACCGAGTCGAAGCGGAAGCCAGCTTGTTGATAAAATCGCAACTGGACGATGCTCGAGTTGCCCGTACAGACGAGCATCTGCTTCGCACCGCTTTGCTCGGCCCGACGAATCGCGTCTTGGAGCAGCCGTTGTCCGATCGTCTGGTTTTGCCGCTCCGGCTTGACGGCGATATTGACGAGCTCGAGCAGCGTTTCACTGCGCCGCACCAACATGTACGCTCCGACGCGTTCTCCGCCGAGCGTCGCTTCATATGTCTCCCCCGCTTCATACTGCTCACGCACCATCGCCTCGTTCGGATTGGCCAAGACGAGCAAGTCACGGACGCGGTCGTAAGACCCGTTGATTCCAATTTGCAAGTCCGGCTTCACTTCCGGGGTCGCGCCCTTGGCGATGACGTAATGTTTGACGACGTCTTTGACGAACGTCTCACTCCCCGCGAGAACGGACGTCTTCCCGTCATAACGGACCGGTTCCCCGTAAATTGAGACGACTCTGCCTCCGACTTCCTCGACGAGCAGTTTTCCAGCCGCATAATCCCACGGCATATTCCGCATCGTGATGTACCCGTCGACCCGACCCGCGGCGAGCCACGCGAGTTCGAGCGACGCGGCGCCATGGGCCCGCGTGCCGACCGAGTCGCGCACGATTGGGGCGAGTACTTCCGGAGCGATCTGCTGATTCGGCGTGACCCAAGTCGCATTCATGCTCAGGAAGGCGTCACGGACATGATGTTCTTGGATGGCCGGAAGCTTGCGACCGTTCAGCGTCGTCCCAACGCCGCGACGCGCCACGAACAGCTCATCCGCCATCACATCATAGACGAAGCCGTATTCGACGACCCCATCGATCATGACGGCCACTGAGATGGCGAACATGCGCTTCTGATGGATGAAGTTCAACGTCCCATCGATCGGATCGACAAACCAGACCGTTCCGGACAAGTCGTCCGGTCCTGTCGAGATCCCTTCTTCCCCGATGATGTGATGCTCGGGGTACGTTTCACGGATACGGTCGACAATCAACTGTTCGACGGCTCGATCGATTTCTGTGACCAAATCCCCTTTACCTGTCTTTCGTTCGATGCGATAGCTCTCATCGATCTTTTGCCGAATATATTCCCCTGCTTGTTTAATCAAATCAATCGCGAACCATTCCAACATGTTTATCACCTCTATTATGTATTGTACCAAACAAAAACCAGTATCCGCATGGAATACTGGTTGAATGAGTGGTTGTGGGTCAGGCTTCGAGACGCAAAAGTTCTTGGCGATATTTCTCTAACCGATGCTTGCTAGCCTGGACAGTGGCATCGTCTTGTGACGCCATCGCATCGAAGAGAGTTGCCAATTCATAATCAATCTCTAAGCGCAGCACCGGAATCCGTTTTTCTGCGTCTTTTCTTTTGAATGCCTCGATCACTTGTTTCATGAGATGCCACACTCCTTTAGTTGGGCTACAAGTTACGGTTTAGTGAGTTGAATTGAGTATATCAGATGAGATTCAAAAAGGAAAGAGAATTGTCTGACTATTTTGAATTTTTTATCTTAGTGAGTATATTCCCATTTCAACTGACGCTAAACCTGAAATAACTGTTAATAATATGTACCCTATTTAAAAGACAAATAACAAAAAAAGCATGAGAAAACTGTTCTGTTCTCCCATGCTTTCCAGCAGTTACAATTTTATAATCTTTGCATTTGATTTTAGGGCCGCTTGGACCGTACGATAGGTAGAGTATCCGGTCTGTTCGTCATGCACGGCGCTCAGTTGTTTTTCTTCTGATTTCGATGTCACGATTTGTTTGAACGACCGATACGCATCCAAAAACGTTTCGCGGTCGACACCGCCTTCATTGGCAAGGGCGACTTGATTATAGAACTCGACGACTTCTATGAGCTCATCCGTCGTCCAGTCCGGATTAATCGGATAGTTGATTTGCATATTCTTCACCTCGACAACCATTGTATCAACAAAAAAAACTATTGCAAGTTGGGATAGAAATCACTATAGTTTTTTTGTTGCATTGTTTTTTAAAACGAAACGTCTAAAATGACATGAGATTGAACTTAAACCGACAACCCATATACACACTGCTATCAAGGAGGACTTACTATTGAAACTTAAAGGTGCTACACAGCTCGAGACACCGCTCTTTGACACGTTGCTCACGCACGTGGACACGAATCCGATCGCATTCCACATCCCAGGCCATAAAGGCGGGAAAGGAATGGACCCTGAGTTCCGCGACTTCATCGGCGAGAACGCTTTGAAGATCGACCTGATTAACATCGCCCCGCTCGATGACCTTCATCATCCGAAAGCGGCGATTGCCGAGGCCGAGCGCCTCGCAGCCGAAGCGTTCCGTGCCGACGAGACGTTCTTCTCAGTTCAAGGGACATCAAGCGCCATCATGGCAATGATCATGGGCGTCGTCGGACCGAACGAGAAGATCATTGTGCCGCGCAACGTCCATAAATCTGTTATGTCCGCGCTCGTCTTGACCGGGGCCCACCCTGTCTTCATTCACCCTGAATATGATGAGACATACGGAATCGCCCACGGAATCACGGCAAGTGCCGTCGAACGCGCCCTCGAGATGCACCCTGACACGAAAGCCGTCCTCGTCATCAACCCGACTTACTTCGGGATCGCTGGTGATTTAGAACGGATCGTCGCCGTCGCCCATGCCCAAGACGTACCTGTCCTCGTCGATGAGGCACACGGTGTCCACTTGCCGTTCCACGACGAACTCCCGCTCTCTGCGATGCAGGCCGGCGCGGACGTCGCGGCAACGAGTGTGCACAAACTCGGCGGTTCGATGACCGGGAGTTCCATTTTGAACGTCCGCCGCGGACTCGTCTCACCAGAACGGATTCACGCGATGTTGTCGATGATCACGACGACATCGACGTCTTACCTCCTCCTCGCGTCGCTCGATGCGGCCCGTCGCCAATTGGCGACAAAAGGAGAGGCGATGAACGAACGTGCCCTCACGCTCGCACGATCGGCTCGAGTGGCCATCGACAACATGCCGCACTTGTCGGTCTACGGTCACGCCGAACTTCATTCAGAGTCGACGTACGCGCTCGATGAGACGAAAATCCTCGTCTCGGTCCGCGAGCTCGGGATCACCGGCTTTGAAGTCGAGAAGTACTTGCGCGAGACGCACCGCATCGAAGTCGAGATGTCAGATCTGTTGAACGTCTTGTTCATCGTGACGAGCGCCGACGACGAGTCGACGATTCAAGCGTTGATTGACGGGATGCGTGACGTCGTATCGGTCTACGACCAGTCTGGAAACGATTCGTTGTCGATCATGCTCCCTGAGATCCCGCCACTCGCGCTCAGCCCGCGTGACGCCTTCTACGAGGAAACGGAGACGATTCCACTCGAGAACGCCGTCGGACGTATCTCGGCCGAGTTCATCATGGTATATCCCCCAGGAATCCCAATCATTATTCCGGGAGAGCTCATCACGACATCGACGCTCGAATATATTATGGCCAACATCGAGGCCGGTCTACCGGTCCAAGGTCTAGAAGACGAGTCGCTCCAAATGATTAAAGTCATCCAACAAACAAAAGCTATCCGCTAAGACGAAAGCGAGCCGGTCCAATGGACCGGCTCGCTTTGTGTCATCAGAAGAAAAGGTGGCTTATGATGATCGAATTGCTTCCCCTACGTTCCATTATAAGAAAACGCTTACATTTTTTCAAGGGGTGAATTTTCAGTTTGGTTGGATTCAGTCTCATTTTCAGTTAGACAAAGGCGTAAAAACTCGGCGACGTGTCCGGTGTCTCGCAAGGCGATGCCGAGCATTGGATAGAGCTGTCTCGGTTCTTCGAGCGCATGGACGTCAAGAAGGGCAGACTGTCCGGTCTGCATGCAGACGACGAGCACTTTCCCCATAAATTGATGTGTATACACAAAACCGAAATCATAACGTGACGTCTCTGTCTCGATCCCCGTGAATCGGACGCGGCTCGTCTCAGAGACGGTGTATAACAATTCTTCATCGAACGCCATCATCGTTCCCTCCTTTCTCACTTCATTCTTTATTTTCCTTTATACTGAACGTACGAAACATAAGGAGGACGACTGATGAAGATTCGAAAAGCGAATGAACAAGATTGCCTTGTCCTGGTAGCTCTCATGCGACAACTATGGCCAGACGCACCCGTTGCTGAACTGACCCCTGAGGTCCGGCTCGGGATCCGCTCCGGCAAGATGCACTATTTTATCGCGGAAACGGATGAACCGGTCGGATTTTGTCAGCTCAGCTTCCGTCATGACTATGTCCCTGGCACCTCCACCTCCCCGACCGCGTTTATAGAAGGGATTTACGTCGTCGAAGCCGCGCGGCAACAGGACGTGGCGACACGCCTCGTCGAAGCGGCCTCCGCGTTCGCCCGGTCGAAAGGATGCGACGAGCTCGCTTCGGATACGGAAATCGAAAACGTCGGCAGCCAACAATTCCATGAACGGATCGGCTTTCAAGAAGTCGAACGGACCGTTCATTACGTGAAAAAGCTCTCTCGCGAGTAAGCGAGAGAGCTTTTGACTTATTTAACGACGTGGATTGGCATACCCATTGCGATTTCTGCCGCTTCCATTGCCATCTCACCGAGTGATGGGTGAGCGTGGATTGTAAGCGCGATATCTTCTGCAGTCATGCCTGCTTCAATTGCGAGACCAAGCTCGGCAATCATATCTGAAGCGCCTGTACCCGCGATTTGAGCACCGATCAAGAGACCGTCCTCTTTACGCGTGATGAGCTTCATGAAGCCGTCTGGCTCGTCGAGAGCGAGGGCACGGCCGTTCGCTGCGAATGGGAATTTCGATACAGTGATCTCAAGTCCTTCTTCTTTTGCGAGTGGCTCTGTGTAACCGACTGTTGCAAGTTCAGGGTCAGTGAAGACGACCGCTGGGATTGCTGAGTAGTCGAGGTATGCTGGCTTACCGGCAGCTGCCTCCGCTGCAACTTTCGCTTCGTAAGAAGCTTTGTGCGCGAGCGGTGGTCCTGGTACGATGTCGCCGATTGCGTAGATGTTTTCGTTCGACGTCTTGCACTGGTCGTCGATTTCGATGATGCCGCGGTCGCTGATTTTAACTTCCGCGTTTTCGAGACCGATGTCGCCAGTGTTTGGACGACGGCCGACTGTGACGAGGACGTAGTCCGCTTCAACAGACTGCTCTTCGCCATTCACTTCAAACTTAACTGTTACGCCGTCTTCTGTTTCCTCGACGCCTTTTGCAAGAGCGTTCGTGTGAATCGTGACGTTACCTTTTTGTTTGAGTTTCTTCTTGACGATTTGCGTCATTTGCGGCTCGAAGCCAGACAAGATGTCGCTTGCGCCTTCAACGACGACGACTTCTGTATCGAAGTTCGCGTACGCTGTGCCAAGCTCCATACCGATGTAACCGCCGCCGATGACGACAAGTTTCTTCGGTACTTCAGGAAGAGCCAATGCGCCAGTTGAAGAAAGGACGCGTTTTGACCATTTGAACGATGGGATCTCGATTGGTGTCGAACCAGTCGCGATGATCGCTTTTTTGAACTTGTAAGGAGTCGAGCTGTCTTCTGTGATAACACGAACTGTGTCTTCAGATGCGAAGAAAGCCTCACCTTGAACGATGTCAATCTTGTTACCTTTCAAAAGGCCTTTGACGCCGCCAGTCAATTTGTTGACGACCGACTGTTTCCAGTCTTGGACTTTTGTGAAGTCGACTGATACGTTGTCAGACGTGATACCCATTGACGAGTGACCTTTTGCGTGCTGGAAGTTATGACCAGCAGTGATCAACGCTTTTGATGGGATACAACCGACGTTCAAGCAAACGCCACCAAAGTTACCTTTTTCGACGATTGTGACTTTGAGGCCAAGTTGTGCGCCACGAATGGCTGCGACGTATCCACCAGGACCGGCGCCGATGACAAGCAAATCAGTTTCTTGTGCGAATTCTCCTACTACCATGTTCTTATCCCTCCATCATTAGAAGTGCTGGATCTTGAAGCAAGCGTTTCACCATGTTGAGTGCGTTTTGAGCAGTCGCACCGTCGATGAGGCGGTGGTCAAAGCTGAATGAAAGCGCGAGGACTGGTGCCGCAACGATCTCACCGTCTTTAACGACAGCTTTTTCAGCGATACGGCCGATACCGAGAATCGCAACTTCTGGGTGGTTGATGACAGGTGTGAACCATTGTCCGCCAGCAGAACCGATGTTCGTGATTGTGATCGATCCGCCTTTCATGTCGTCCCCAGCAAGTTTGCCTTCACGTGCTTTACCGGCAAGCTCATTGATGTTTGTAGCGAGTGCGTAGATTGACTTACGGTCCGCTTCTTTGACGACAGGAACAACGAGACCGTTGTCCGTATCGGCAGCGATACCGATGTTGTAGTAGTTTTTGTAGACGATCTCTTCGTTGACATCATCGATTGATGCGTTGATGGCTGGGTAAGCTTTCGCTGCAGCTGTCAATGCTTTAACGACGAATGGCAAGTACGTGAGTTTCACGCCTTGGTCAGCAGCCACTTGTTTGAACTCTTTACGGAGTGCGACGAGTTTCGTGACGTCGACTTCGTCCATGAGTGTAACGTGTGGAGCTGTATGCTTCGAGTTGACCATTGCTTTCGAGATCGCTTTACGGATTCCACGGATTTTCTCGCGCGTTTCGAGTTCAGGCGTCGCTGACTCGTAAGGCTTGATTTCCGTTTTAGCAGCTGCTGCTGGAGCTACAGATTCTGTTTTCTCTGTTGTAGCTTCGGCTGTTGTTGCTTCACCGTTTGCGAATGCATCGATGTCTTCTTTCAAGACGCGGCCGTTGTCGCCAGAACCTTTGACTTCACGGATGTCGACGCCTTTTTCACGAGCGTACTTGCGGATTGAAGGCATAGCGATGACGCGCTCCGATTTGTGAAGTTGTACTTCACGCGGGCCGTCTTCTTTTACGTCTTCTTTCACGTCTTCTTTCACGTCTTCCGTCTTCTCTTCAGCTTTTGGCTGTTCAGGAGCTGCTTCCTCTTCGCCTGCTGGCGCGTCACCTTCGATATCGAACGTGATGAGGACGTCACCGACGACCGCAACTGTACCTTCAGAGACTTTAACGTCTTTAACTGTTCCATCAACTGGAGCAGGGATTTCAACGACGGCTTTGTCGTTTTGAACTTCAAGAAGAATGTCATCTTCTTTTACTGTGTCCCCTGCTTTTACGAACCACTTGACGATTTCACCTTCGTGAATTCCTTCACCGATGTCTGGTAATTTAAATTCAAATACTGCCACTGGTTTTTCCTCCCATCAATTCATCATGTAAACACAACGAGGGAGACAATTCTCCCTCATCGTTACTTGAACACGATCAGAAGTTGATAACTTCCTTAACTTTTGCAACGACATCTTTATGGTCAGGTAACCATGCGTCTTCCCCTTGTGCGAAAGCGAAGACCGTGTCTGGTGCAGTTACACGAAGCACTGGTGCCTCGAGGTGAAGAATTGCGCGTTCTTGAATTTCAGTTACGACGTTTGCCGCAATACCTGCTTGACGTTGTGCTTCTTGAACGACGATGGCGCGACCAGTCTTTTTGACTGATTCTACGATTGTGTCGATATCAAGCGGGCTAACTGTCATAAGGTCGATGACTTCGACGTTGATGTCTTCTTTCTCAAGCTCTTCTGCCGCTTTGAGTGACGTGTGGACCATTGCACCGTAAGTGATGATCGAAACGTCAGTTCCTTCGCGCTTCACGTCTGCTTTTCCAAGCTCGATCGTGTAGTCGCCTTCTGGAACTTCGCCACGGAATGAACGGTAAAGTTTCATATGCTCGAGGAATACGACTGGGTCGTTGTCACGGATCGATGCGATCAAAAGACCTTTAGCATCGTAAGGCGTTGACGGGATGACGACTTTAAGACCAGGTGTCTGAGCCATCAGGCCTTCAAGGCTGTCCGCGTGAAGTTCTGGTGTTTTAACACCGCCACCGAATGGTGAACGGATTGTAACCGGTTGGCTGTAAGCGCCGCCTGAACGGTAACGCATACGTGCCATTTGAGCAGCGACCGAGTCGAAGACTTCGAAAACGAATCCGAAGAACTGAACTTCCATGATTGGACGGAAGCCTGTGAGACCAAGACCGATTGCAAGACCACCGATACCCGACTCAGCGAGTGGCGTATCGAAGACACGGTCTTCGCCGAACTCATCTTGAAGTCCTTCCGTCGCACGGAAGACCCCACCGTTTTTACCAACGTCTTCTCCGAAGAGAAGTACTTTCTCGTCGCGCTTCATTTCTACGCGCATCGCATCAGTAATCGCTTGGATCATTGTCATTTGAGCCATAACTTACTTCGACTCCTTTGCTGTATATTCTTCAAGCTGCTCTTTCAAGTTTGAAGGAAGTGTTTCGTACATGTTGTTGATGAAGTCCGAAACTTTTTGTTTTGGTTCTTTGTCGGCGAGGCTGATCGCTTCTTTCACGTCTGCTTTCGCTTGCTCGATGACTTCGTTTTCCATGTCTTCGTTCCAAAGCTTCTTGCCTTCGAGGAAGAGGCGGAAACGTACGAGCGGATCTTTCTCTTGGTACTCTGTATCGAGTTCTTTCGTACGGTAACGTGTTGGGTCATCCCCAGCGAGCGTATGTGGTCCGTAACGGTATGTGAGTGCTTCGATGAGCGTCGGAGTTCCATCAAGTGCGTCTTTACGCGCTTGTTGTGTTGCGGCGAGGACAGCAAGAACGTCCATTCCGTCAACTTGAATTCCGTTGATTCCCGCTGCGACAGCTTTTTGCGCGATCGTTTTAGCTGCAGTTTGCTTCTCAACAGGTGTCGAGATGGCGAAGCGGTTGTTTTGAACGACGAAGATGGCTGGTGATTTGAATGCACCTGCGAAGTTCAATCCTTCGTAGAAGTCACCTTGTGATGAACCACCGTCACCCGTGTAAGTAATGGCGACGTTTGTGTTGCCGTTGCGTTTGAGGCCCATAGCCACACCCGCAGTTTGGATGATTTGTGCCCCGATGATGATTTGTGGCATCAAGACGTTAACGTCTTCAGGGATACGGTTACCCGCGACGTGGCCACGTGAGAACAAGAACGCTTGATAAAGCGGAAGTCCGTGGAATACGAGTTGTGGGATATCACGGTAGCCTGGAAGGATCCAGTCTTGTTTGTCGAGCGCGTATTGCGTCCCGATCATCGTTGCTTCTTGACCAGCCACTGGCGCATAGAAACCTAAGCGTCCTTGACGGTTGAGCGAGATGGCACGTTGGTCCCAGATTCGAGTATAGACCATGCGGCGCATAAGCTCCTGGAGTTGCTCGTCCGTTACATCGGGCATCGCGTCTTGGTTGACGACCTCGCCCTTCTCGTCGAGAATACGGAACGTTTGGAAGTTTTCTTCCACGTTTTGAAGTACCTGAACGTTGTTCATTCGTTTCACCTCATCCTTTCAACTATGAGACAATTGTCTTTTTTGTGATCAAACACTACCTCAAATCTTAAGTGTATCTGTCCAAAAAAGCAATCTGTATTAACGTGATTCAGGAAAGTAACACTTATCCTGCCGTTTCCTAGTCAGTATAAAACGGGTTGTTATAATAACGCAAAAAATATGCTCACCTCATAAAAACGCTTACATGAGCACATCTTTCTCTTGATTTCGGCTCTGTATCATTTTCATTTCACCTTCTGTACCATCTAGGCAAAATCACTAATAAATATGATATAATTGATCATATCGCCATTGGAAAGGAAGTTTTGCATGTTAACGATGAAAGATGTGATTCGTGAAGGAGACGAGCGGCTCCGCACCCGTTCAATCGAGGTCCCGGTCCCACCGACGGCAGAAGACCTTGCGTTACTCGACGAAATGGAGACGTTCCTCGTCAATAGCCAGGATCCCGAGATGAGCGAGAAGTATGAACTTCGTGGCGGCGTCGGCATCGCTGCACCTCAGCTTGGTGTGAATCGCCGCTTCTTCACGGTCTTGCTCCATGAAGAAGACGACACGTTCAAACTATCGATTTTCAACCCGAAAATCACGAGCCACTCGGTTGAACAGACGTACTTAAACGGCGGCGAAGGATGCCTATCGGTCGATCGCGTCGTGAAAGGGAACGTCCCACGCCATCGCCGCATCACAATCGAAGGATTCGACCGTGACGGTGCCCCGATCAAATTGCGTCTCCGTGGGATGCGCGCCATCGTCTGTCAGCATGAGCTCGACCATTTAGATGGGGTCTTATTTTACGACCGCATCAATCCGACCAACCCGTTAGAGACTTACGGTGAGCCGATTTGAGGTGACGAGCTTGAAAAAAAAGGCGCTGTTGTTAGTATTCCCATTTTTATTTCTTTTAATCGGCGGATGTGTCCGGATTGAGTATGATGCCACCGTTCATTACGACCAGTCGGTCACGTTAGAGACGACGTACGCTTTCCGCGACCATCCCGTCATGAAGTTGCTCAATTTGCGGCTTGATTGGGAAACATGGAAACAACAAGCGACTGAGAACGGCTACGCAACGCGTGACTATTCGAGTGAGGACGATTACGAGGGCATGGTGCTGAAGAAGACGTTCGATCATGTCGATGACCTTCAAAACATCAAAGAAGAATGGAAAACCGGGCCGGCCGGTATCCTTGTCCCTCCCGATGTGAAATTCGATGTCGCAAAAGAGGACGGGATATGGTTTGACTCGTATGTGCTCAATACGAATCTCGACCTTCGGCTTGACCGTGTCGACCTACCCGGCGTGAATTTGAGCGGCTCGCCGAAGCAATTAGCAGAGCGGTACGTTCGTCAAGCCGATATTCGGTTCAATTTGACGGTGCCGACCGGCGTGTTCGTCGAAGACGGAACCGGACTCGATTTGCGTTCCATGAAACATGTCGAATGGCAAGTGTACGGCGGCCGTCAAAACAATATGACACTCGTCGCCCACGTGCCGAACGTCAAAGCATGGATCATCACAATCGTCGTCGGCCTCGCCCTCGCCCTGATCGGTTTTTTCGTCTGGCGGAAGTACCGCAAAAACGTCGGCAATCCAGACAAGACATCGATTCGGTCCCGTATTTTTGGTGGATTGATTCTCGTCTTGACACTCGCCTTGATCATCGTGACGATCCGCGAAGAATTGACGACCGAACGGAAGACCGAAGCAATTCGCCAAGCGGCCCAAACGGACGAGTTCATCCCGACGTTCGCCGTGCACGGGTTGCTCGGGACAGACCGAACTTTCCTCCGCCTCTCGCAGTATATGGAACAGCGCGGATTGGCCAAAGATGGGGCGCTCTGTACCGTGACGGCGAAAGGTGCGGTCGACTGCGTCATCAACGACTATAATTCGATGCGACCGATTGTCCGCATCGAATACGAGGATGCTGAGGCATCGCTCAACAATCAGACGAAATGGTTGAACGCCGCCATCGAACGCTATAAGGACGAGCGGAACCGTTCGTTTGATCGAATGTACTTGATCGGCCACAGCATGGGCGGCGTCGCGGCAGCGAACTATATCTTGAATCAAGAAGACTACATCATCGACAAGTTCGTGACGTATGATAGTCCGTTCGCCGGCACGCGCCTCGCTAACTTTGGTTTATCCGCTAGCAACTTCGGAATCAATACGGGAAGCCCTGCCATCCGCGACTTGTCCCCGACCTCCGATGGTCTGCAAGCGTTCCAAGCCAAGCTCGAGACGTGGCCACGTTCCGTCCAGGTGTTCTCCTTCTCAGGGCGCGGCGGCGAGTTCAACTTGATCGAGCCGTCCAGCTCGCTCCTACTCGAAGAATACACGAACAATATCGACACGGAGACCGTGCCGTACGATCACTTCTCGCTCCACCGGAAGACAGACGTCCTCCGGGAGACAGGACGCTTCTTGTACGAGTATTCGAACGAGTTTAACCCTGTCGAAACGAATTGACGAAAACCCGCCTTCTCATGAGGGCGGGTTTTGTTCGGTATCATGATTATAGGTACTCGTCCGGTCATCATCCTCGCATTACGTGGCAAGTTATTTGGATTGACCGGCGTCTGTCGACCGAAGCAAACGCCGGTGAAAGCCAAAATGACGTTCACCAACATCCACCATCCGCAAACAAAAACCCGCCTTCCTGCGAAGGCGGGTTCGACTTAATAGGTCATCGTCCACGTCAACTTCTGCAACCAATAAATCAAATACTTCCCGATTGGTAAATCGGTCTGAATCTCATCATAGGCGAGCGTGTACGTCCCTTGTTCGTTGTTCCATAGCTGTTTGAAGTAGCCGTCGACTTCGCGAATGAATTCCGTCTCCGTCGTCGTCACGACTTCAACGTCCGCTTCGAGGTTATAGTCGTTCATGTTCCGGGTCGTATAGTTCCCTGACCCCATGACGACGACACGCCGGTCCCCTTCAACGTACAGCATCTTCGGATGATATTGTTCTTTGCCGACCTCGTACCACCGGATTTCGATTTGCTCCGGGTTCACCGAGTTCAATTCCGCTGCGACAGGCAAGTTCGGCAAACCTGATTTGTCGCGACCGAACGCGTTCGTGTTCGGGTCGAGGATCAGTTTGACGAACACACCGCGCTCAGCGGCCTCATGGATGGCTTGAATGATGTTACGGTCGGCCAAATAGAACATGCCGATCCAAATCGTCTCGCCTGCTTCAGCCTCTTCCATTGCTCCGATGACCGCTTCTTGAATTTTTGATTCCGTGACATAACGGATTTGCATCGGACCGGATGATTCCTCTTGGCGCAGGTTGGCGAGCTTCTCCTCGCTCGGGAAACGCTCGGCGTCCCCTTTCGAAAATGTCGCAATCGCTTCTTCCCCTTCGAGGATGTCCGCTAAAATTGGACCGTCGAGCCGGACGCCTACGTTCGAATGGTAGCCGCTCGCATCGTGTGGGTTAGCCGATAAGACGAAACCATCATTCTCGGTCACCATCACTTTGCGGTGATTCGCTTTCACGTTCAAGAGTCGTAAATACGACCGGATCGTGATATCCGGGGCCGACTTGGCCATCGGGTTCGGGAGCCACCCGTTCTGACTGTCACCGAACCATTGAAACCCGATGCGATACAGCGTCGAGTATAAGATATTCGGGTCACGGAGCGCATCGAGGTTCGTGTAGACGATCTCGGCGCCCGCTTCTTTCAACACGTCTAAATGATCGGACGCATGACCGTTATACGTCGTATTGATCTCATCAGTGATCAACACGACGTTCATGTCCGGATACGCTTCCATCTGTTCTAACAAGGCCGACGACAGGCTAGCCGTGATGTCGGGATACTGACGGTCTTCGTTCGAATAAGGATTGAATAAGAAAAAGTCCATGACGATATATTCCCGTGCCTCGCGGATTGATTGTTCGACATCTTGAAAAATCTCTTGCTCATTGATTTCAGTGTCTTCGCCTTGATACGTCAAATCAGATAAAAAATCGATTTGGTCGTCTGAAATCGCGACCGGCTCCGACGCCCGGGACACACCGTCCGGTAGCGGTTTGACTTGATGGTAAACCATCGTGATGAGGAAAAGTAAGGCAAACGCGGCAAGCCCCCATTTCACCCACCCTTTCTTCCGTTTTGGTCGTTCCATTCAGCACCATCTCCTTTTATTATAGTCCTCTAAAAAACGGGCTGTAGTCACCTACAGCCCGCTCGGTCATACTTCCATGATGATCGGAAGAACCATTGG
This sequence comes from Exiguobacterium sp. s5, assembly GCF_018618075.1. NCBI lineage: Bacteria > Bacillati > Bacillota > Bacilli > Caryophanales > Exiguobacterium > Exiguobacterium sp. s5. The sequence goes on from NZ_JACSLK010000002.1 coordinate 269,426, forward strand.
GTGTCTTCGTGTTTTTTGTGCCAAGTATGGCGTGAGCGTGTCCGAGACGAGTTGTTTCATCTCCGACCACTTCATCTGCTTGTTCGACAATCCTTGTTCGACCGTCTTCTTGAGCAAGCGCTCCCCATCACGGATCAAGCTACCAGATTCACGCATATAGACGAAACCGCGTGAAATGATGTCTGGACCGGAGACGAGTTTGCGTGTCTTGCCGTCGATGCTGATGACGACAACGACGAGCCCATCTTCTGAAAGGATGCGGCGATCGCGTAAAACGATATTGCCGATGTCCCCGATGCCGTTCCCGTCCACATAAACCGCGTTAGCCGAGATTTTACCCGTGATGGCCGCCGAGTCGGCGTCGACCGCGAGCACTTCTCCATTATCCATGATGAAGCTGTTTTCTTTCGGGATGCCGACCGACTCTGCGAGTTCAGCGTGTTTCACCAACATGCGGTACTCGCCGTGAATCGGCATAAAGAATTTCGGGTTCAGCAAACGGATCATGAGTAATTGCTCTTGTTGCGAACCGTGGCCCGACGTGTGGATGTTCGTCAACTTGCCGTAGACGACGTCCGCGCCGGCTTTATACAATTGGTCGATTGTCTTCCCGACCGAGATGGCGTTCCCCGGAATCGGTGACGACGAGAAGATGACCGTATCTCCAGGAATAACCGATACTTGGCGGTGCGTCCCGTTGGCGATGCGACTGAGCGCTGCCATCGGCTCACCTTGCGAACCGGTACAAAGGATTGCCACTTCATGCGGCTCATAGTTCCGCATTTGATTCGCTTCGATGATCATGCCTTTTGGCACATTGATGAAGCCGAGCTCTTGCCCGATCGTCATGACTTTGTCCATCGATCGACCGAAGATAGCCAAATGGCGGCCTGTCTCGGCACAAGCATCGACGACTTGTTGCAGACGATAAATGTTCGAGGCGAACGTGGCGAAGATGATGCGGCCTTCCGCTTTCCGGAACGTCTCGCTGATCGTCCCGCCGACGACTTTTTCACTCATCGTGAAGCCTTCGACTTCTGCGTTCGTCGAATCAGACAAGAGACAGAGCACGCCTTCTTTCCCGATGTCTGCCATCTTCGCGATGTCAGCCGGTTCGCCGACCGGTGTGAAGTCAAATTTGAAGTCACCTGTATGAACGATATTTCCTTGTGGTGTCTTGACGACGACACCGAGTGAGTTCGGGATCGAGTGGGTCGTCCGGAAGAACGAGATGCTCGTCTTACGGAATTTAACGATCGTATCCTCATCGATTTCGTGAAGTTCCGCTTCGCGGAGCAATCCATGCTCCTCTAACTTCACTTTAATCAAGCCGAGCGCGAGCTTCGTCGCGTAGATCGGCAATTTCACTTGTTTCAACAGGAACGGGATACCGCCGATGTGGTCTTCGTGACCGTGGGTGATGAACACCCCTTTGACTTTATCTTTGTTTTTAATCAAGTACGAGTAATCAGGGATCACGTAATCGATTCCAAGCAAGTCATCCTCCGGGAACATGATGCCCGCATCGATGACGATAATCTCATCTTGGAATTGAACGACGTACGTGTTCTTCCCGATTTCTCCGAGTCCGCCTAAGGCAAACACAGCTGTTTGGTGGTTCTTTACAAACTTCATTTAATCTCTCCTTACTACAAGTAGTTGATGTTCATCTATGTGATACATAAGTGATTCTCGCTATAAAAATTATGTCTCCGTAAGATTCTTTCTTCATTATAGCTTATATTGTGACAATATTTCACTAATGACGTTAGATTGAGGGCGGTTTCTCAATTTCATGTTATGCTTTTTAGTATAAAACTGACTTCATAAAGACAGAGAAAGCATGGTGAAACAACATGGAAGATAAGAAAGTAGTCTTTTTTGATATCGATGGGACGTTGCTCCACGAAGGATCGTACATTCCACCTTCGACAATCAAAGCCATCGAACAACTCCGCGCGAACGGCGTCGAGACGTTTATCGCGACCGGTCGCGGTCCAGCGATGCTGTCGGACATCCCCGCACAAGTCGGGATTGAGAGTTTCGTCTGTTACAACGGACAAATCGTCGTCCATCAAGGTGAGGTCGTCTACCGAAATGCCTTACCGACAGATGCTCTCCACCGCCTGACAACGCATGCGGGCTCGAACGACCACACGCTCGTCTACCTCGGCCAAGATCGGGGCGGAGCGACGAAAGCAAATGACCATGTCGTCGAACAGTCGCTTGGAGAACTCGATATGCCGATCCCGACTTACGAACCGAACTTCCATATCGAACAAGCCGTCTACCAGACGTTACTTTACTGTACACCAGAAGAAGAGCATCATTACTTGGACGCATACGGCGAATTTGATTTCATCCGTTGGCACCCCCACGCCATGGACGTCATCAATCGCGGGGCGAGCAAGGCCGATGGCATTCGCCACTTCATCGAGGCGAACGGGTACAGACTCGAAAACACGTATGCGTTCGGCGACGCCTTGAACGACTTGGCAATGCTCGAATACGTCGGGACCGGTATCGCGATGGGCAACGCCCGGACCGAGGCGAAAGAAGTTGCCGACTTCGTCACAAAGTCGATTCTCGAGGATGGCATCGAGTACGGCTTAAAACAAATGAAGCTCATCTAAAAAAACGAGAGGCGCGCGCCTCTCGTTTTTATCTAGACCGAAGGGTACGTTCGAGTCGGTCCAAGTCTGTATCTTTGCCGATAATAATCAAGATATCTTCTGGCAGAATCATCTCGTCGGCTTGCGGGGAGATGATGACGTCGTCGTCGCGGCGAACGGCGACGATGTTAACGCCGTATTTAGCACGGAGGTCCAAGTCGATAAGCGACTTGTTCGACAACTTATCCGACGCTTTGATTTCAACGATTGAGTGCTCGTTCGAGAGTTCGAGGTAGTCGAGGATGCTTTGACTCATCAACCCGTTCGCGATCCGAACACCCATGTCGCGTTCCGGGTGGACGATGTTATCGGCTCCGATGCGGCGCAACACTTTCTCGTGATAATCGTTCGTCGCCTTCACGGTAATGATTTGAACGCCGAGCTCTTTCAAAATGAGCGTCGTCAAAATCGAGGCTTGAATGTTTTCCCCAATCGCCACGATGACGTGCTCAAAGTTACGAATGCCGAGACTCTTCAATACGTTCTCGTCTGTCGTATCCGCGATGACCGCATGTGTCGCCAATCCCATAAACTCGTTGACGCGTTCTTCATCGGCATCGATGGCCAACACGTCATAACCGTTCGCCGACAATTCACGAACGATTGAGCCGCCAAACCGTCCTAATCCGATGACTGCAAATTCACCTGTCATAATTTCATACATCCCTTTCCTACGCTGTTTCTGTTCCCGATTCTTCGTACAGTGTAACCGATTCCCTCCAAAAAAACTATACAAAAAAAGACCGGAATCATCCGGTCTTATGCTTTACCACTCGAACGCTTTCCGCGTACATAGTCATTGTCGAACAAGAACAGGCGAAGTAAGAGATACAGCGCCGGTACGAGGAGGAGCAATCCGAGGATGAAGACGACGACGAGCGCGACCGCCATCGATTCGTTGACGACGCTTCCGTTGATGTCGATGTACGGATAAAGGATATATGGCAAGTGCGTATAACCATATCCGAACCAAGCCATGAAGAATTGACCCATGACCATCAAGAAAGCGAGGCCGTAGTTCCGCTTCAAGTAGACGAATGAAACCGCTACGACGAAGAAGATGAAACTTGCGGCGAACCACCACCAGTTGCCTGCCAAAATGCTCTCATAATGCCAAGCCGCCTGCGACTTCAACCCGAAGAAGACGAGGCCCGAGCCGATAATCGTCGGCACGCTCCAGAACAAGGCCCACTTCCGAACGAGCGGGACCGCTTGAACGTCACGCGCTTTGTCCGCGTAGAATAAAAGGAACATAGCACTGATGTAGAGCACCGACACGATTGCCAAGAAGACAACGGTCCATGAGTAGAAGTTGGTGAACAACTTCATGCCGTCAAAGAAGACGCCGGACTCGGTCTCATTGATGAACCCGCCTTGACTGACCGTGAGGACGGTCGACATCGAGGCTGGGATCAAGAGGCCGGTTGCCCCGTACAAGAACATGTAAAACGTGCTCTCTTTTGAACCGTAGTTGGCGAACGCATAGAAGCTCCCGCGAATCGCCAACAAAATCAAGACGACCGAAGCCGGAACGAGAAGTGCTGTCCCGTAATAGTAGGCCGTATCCGGGAAGAACCCGACGATTCCAACGAAGAAGAAGACGAAGAAGACGTTCGTCACTTCCCATGTCGGTGACAAGTACCGCTGAATCAGACGGTTGATCATGTGGTCACGCTTCGTGTACTTACTATAGAAAGCGAAGAAGCCGGCACCGAAATCAATCGATGCGACGATGAGATAGCCGTACAAAAACGTCCATAGTACGGCAATCCCTAGTTCTTGAATCTGCATGTCATACCCTCCGATCACACTTCATCCGCGAACATCGCTTCACCGCGATGCTCCGATTGTTTTAGTTCTTTCCCTACTGGGTTGTCCTTGAACAGACGAGTCAAGACGAGCACCGTGACTACGCCAAGAACTGCATACAGGATCGCAAAGGCGATAAGCATCCAACCGACGTTCGCTGATGTCGTGGCCGCTTCACTCGTGCGCATCAAATCATAAAGCGCCCAAGGTTGACGACCGAACTCGGCGAAGAACCAGCCGAACTCGATGGCCATCATCGCGAGCGGACCACCCGCTGCGATGGCGATGAGCATCGGTTTACTGAATTGCGGTAGCCGCTTGATATAGCGTCCGAGGACGAACAAGAACGAAATCAGTGCGAGGAGCATTCCGATCCCGACCATCGCATCAAACAGATAGTGGATGAATAGCGGTGGCTGGTCTTCTTTCGCGAATTCATCAAGACCTGTTACCTCGTAGTTCGGTACGCCGCCAGCTAAGATGGACAAGGCGTATGGAATCTTCAAAGCGCCACGTACTTCGTAACCGCCTTCCCCGTCTTCCTCGAGCCAGCCGCCTAGGATAAGCTCAGCTTCCGAGGAGGTTTCAAAGTGCCACTCCGCAGCCGCCAATTTGTCCGGCTGGTACTTCGCCAAGTATTTCCCTGAGAAGTCCCCGACAAGAGCAGTCGCGATTGCGAAGATGAGTGCGACGGTCATCGTCAAGCGTAGTCCTTTTTTGTGATACTCGATTGACAACTTGTCGAGCTGGTTCCGTCGCTGACGGAGCAACTGGACGGCCGCGATCGCCGCAAGGATGAACGCCGACGTCAAGATAGCCGACGTCAAGACGTGCGCCATTTTCGTTGGCATCGCTGGGCTGAACATCGCTTCAAGCGGGCTCACGTTGGCAAGCCGTCCGTCGACGATATCAAATCCGACCGGTTGGTTCATGAAGCTGTTCACGGTCGTAATGAAGAAACCTGAGAACAAGGCACCGACCGCGACCGGAATCCCGAGAAGCATATGGTGCCACGGGTTTTTAAATCGATCCCACGTGTACAAATAAATTCCGAGGAAGATCGCCTCAAAGAAGAACGCGAACGTTTCCATGAACAATGGGAGTGCGATCGTTTGACCGGCTACCCGCATCAAGTTCGGCCAAAGTAAGGACAGCTGAAGCCCGATTGCCGTACCCGTCACAACACCGACCGCTACTGTGACAACATAGCCCCGTGACCAACGACGGGCCATCAAGGTATATTTCGGATCTTTCTTTTTAATGCCTAGAAACTCTGCCAATAAAATTAAAAGTGGAACCCCGACGCCGATTGTGGCAAAAATCACGTGGAAACCCAACGTGAGTGCCGTTAACGCCCGGCTCATCAGGACAGGATCTTGAAACATCTATTGATTACCTCCTATCTCTCTCTAGCGCTTTAAACCAATGTCTATCGCGCAACATCACAGATGATTTCCCTTGGATACCCTTATCATAATGATTTTATATAGCGCTGTAATGTCTCAATGCTTGAGTTCGCAAAATGTTCACATTTGAGCATGATTAACAATATCGACGCTTTACAAGTCTTATTTATTTCCCGAATTTTTAACCGTTCACGCACAATTCAACACATTTCGCACAAAAAAGCGGACACCGTCGTGTCCGCTCCCTTCATTTAATGATTGCTGTTCGAAAGAAATGATCGAACAGCTCGATGGCGACATCGATCGCCCGCTCGTCCGGATTGAGCGTTGATTGATGGAGCCCTGAACCCATATCGTTCACGCCGAGCCAGACCATGAAGCCCGGTACTTGCTTCAACATGTAACCAAAATCTTCGCCGGTCATGGCGGGGACACACGTCTTGTACGAATACCCGACTTCTTCGACTACTTCTTCAAACTGGAACAAATAACGTTCGTCATTGACGACCTCGTGATAGCGATTGCCGAACTCAAGGTCGATTTGAACGTTATACGTCATCTCCACTCCGGCGATGATTTGACGGATACGCCCTTCGAGCACGACCATCTCCTTATCCGACAGCGCACGGATCGTCCCGTCGAGTTTCGCCGTATCGGCGATGATGTTCTCTTTCGTCCCGGCCGCGACCTTACCGATCGAGATGACAGCACTCCCCATCGGATCGATGTTCCGTGAGATGACCGTTTGAAGTTGCATGATTAAGGCAGCTTGGACGATCACGGCGTCAATCCCGGCATGCGGGAAGGCCCCGTGCCCGCCTTTTCCGTGAATCGTCAGATGCAGTTCACGCGCACTCGCGAACAAGACACCCGGGCGCGAGGCGATTGTACCGACCGGATATTCCGGAGCCACATGAAGGCCGAACATCGCATCGGGACGGAAATGATAAAACAGTTCCGACACGGCCATCGGCTCGGCACCGCCCGGACCTTCCTCTGCCGGTTGGAAAAAGATGACGAGGTCGTGGTCGAGCGGCTCCTCGACGGCACGTTTGATTAACCCAAGGGCGATCGCCATGTGAACGTCGTGACCACAGGCGTGCATCATCCCCTCATGGACCGAGGCGAACTCGAGTCCTGTCTCTTCTGTGATCGGCAAGCCGTCCATGTCGGCCCGGTACCCAATCGTCTTCTCACCGACAAGACCATCAATGCGGACGAACAGGCCGGTGCGCCAGTGTGAGATATGCACACGTGGCGAGTTCAAGGACCGGATCAACTCCTCAAGCGTCGCCTGTGTCTTGAACTCTTCATAGCCTCGTTCTGGAATCAAATGTAACTGCCGTCTTGCTTCAATTGCCCAACTCATTCCACACTCTCCTTTGTCACTTCATCCACGATTTCCCAAAATGCCTTCACTTGCGCCAACTCGAGCATCGATTCGGTCGACAACATCCACGTATCTCGGACGAGCGGTGTCCCGTTCGACGAGGTGAGCGGAATCTTATTGATCGCCTCGACATCGCGGATCGTCGACTCCGGCAAAATCGCGAAGCCGATTCCATGGAGCGCCATCTGTTTGCACGTCTCAATCTGATCAACGACGAGCGTCGTCAGCGGCGGGCTCGAGAACCGTTCCTGCCACCATTCGAGAATCTCTTGATAATAGGTCGAGTCGCTCTTGAATTGAATGAATGAGCGCTCGTTGTTTTTGAGTTGCTTTAAATCGGTCATCCGCATATCGACCAAGTGGAGCGAATCTGAGAACAGTTTCATCTTCTCGCCGCGCCAGTCAGGGTTCCCCCGGATGATACCGATATGAAAATTTTCTTCTAGCATATAGCGCATCATCTCGCTTGACCAGCCCGTGACGAGTTTGACCCGGACCGACGGATACCGCTCCATGAATCGTTTCAAGACGCGGGGCAGCCAATACTGTCCCATGATGGATGCGACGGCGATTTTTAATGTACCGTACACCTCACCTTGTTGCGCCGTCAACTCCCCACGCAGCTCCTGTTCTTCGCTGTACATCTTCTTTGCGAAGTCGATGATCTTTTCTCCGTCTGGTGTGAGCGCGAGCCCGCGCGTCGAACGGACGAATATCTTTTTACCCCATTGGTGCTCGATCGTGACGAGACGTTGACTGAGTGCGGGCTGGGAGACGAATAACCGCTCCGCTGCTTTGCGCATGTTCAACTCCTCGGCGAGGACGATCAACACTTCCACTTCTGATACTTGCATGACGTCACCTGTTTCTCTATCGTTTCAAAGATTGTATACTGGATACGTTATTGCTTCACTGTATCATATCATGTTTGTCGATTAGTTTTGAATCGTCAGGAGGAAATCAGATGCAACGTCATCATTTTGCCTTTATTGTCGCCACCATCGCGACGCTCGGCAGTCTTTATTTCTCGGAAATCATGCTGTACGTGCCATGCAAGTTATGCTGGTTCCAACGCATATTTATGTATCCGCTCGCCATCTATTACTTGACGGTGCTCCTCTCGAACCGTTCCGTGAACAGATTGTTCGTCGGTCTCATGGCCGGGGCGGGTTGGGCGATCGCCCTGTATCACGTCGTTCTCGAACGCATCCCGAACGGCGACGCGTTCTGCAGTAACGACTGTTTGATTCGTTGGGTGAACTACTTCGGGTTTGTCACGATCCCGCTTCTCAGCTTGATCGCGTTCACGCTCATCTTGCTCATCCAATTCGTGCCGACACGCTCGAAGCGCTAATACGTGATACACAAAAGAACCGGTCTAAAGATCGGTTCTTTTGTGTGATTAAATCGCGCGTCCCTTTCGGCGCCCATGCTTTCCGCGGGCAATCCCGGTGCCGCATCGCGACGGTCTGACTGTCCAGTGCCAAGGCCGGCACCCGAACTCCTAGGGGAGAGCGATGCAAGGATGACCCCGTAAAGCGCGATTCGCGCTGCGGAGGCATCCGCATCGCCCCAGGAACGGAGGGTGCCGGCAAAGGCAATACAGAACTTGGCTCATCATATCAAAAAGAACCAACCCGGGGGCTGGTTCTTTTTGATTACTGCCACCACTCGTCGTAGAGCGAGGCTGGCATATGATGCTTATGGCGCGACCGCTTGAAGATCGTCTCGATCCGCTCGGCGATGGCCGGGTCGATCTCTTTGCCTTCTAAGTAGTCATCGAGCTGATCATACGTCATCCCGAGAGCGACCTCGTCCGGGAGTTCCGGCTTGTCATCTTCTAAGTCAGCCGTCGGCACTTTATAGATTAAACTCTCATGCGCTTCAAGTTCATGGAGCAACGCCTTGCCTTGGCGTTTGTTGAGTCCGGTGAGCGGCGTCAAGTCGGCAGCCCCATCGCCGTGCTTCGTGTAAAAGCCGGTCACATATTCAGCCGCATGATCCGTACCGACGACGAGCGCGCCGAACGTGGCGGCGATATCGTATTGAACTTTCATCCGCTCGCGTGCTTTCGTGTTCCCTTTATGGAAGTCACCGAGTTCAAGACCGGTCGCTTGTGCGAACGCTTCAGCCGAGGCGTCGACGGCCGGCTTCACGTTGACCGTGAACGTCTTGTCCGGACGGATGAATTCGAGGGCGCGCTTCGCATCCGCTTCGTCATGTTGTTCCCCATATGGAAGACGGACGGCGTAGAACGTGTACTCCGCGCCCGTTTCTTGACGCAACTCTTCCATCGCCTGCTGACAGAGTTTACCGGCGAGCGTCGAGTCCTGTCCACCCGAGATGCCAAGGACGAGCCCTTTCGCACCGGCCCGTTTAACATAAGCCTTTAAAAAATCGGTCCGAAGACGAATTTCTTCGGCTGGGTTAATCGATGGTTTGACATGTGTCGATTCGATAATATGTTGCTGCATACTCAACTTCCTCCCTAACTGATATCGGTTTGCCTAATTGTCTGACAATCCGTGGGTGCCGTCAACTTGTTTCATTCCCGAAAAAAAACGACGGAAACCTCAGTTTCCGTCGTTCGCTTATTGGATGCGGAACGAGGCTACGTCTCCGCCAATCGGTGTCATCTCCAAGAACAGCGTTTTCCCGACCGGAGGTTCTTCGTCCAATAGAACGCCGAACGTAAAGCCGCCGCTCGTCACTTCTGCCGCGCCTTGAGCATACAGGTTATGACCGTCCGACACACTCCACTCAAACTCTTCGACGTCCGTGTAGCCAGACACGTCAATCGCGTTACCGTTCAGTTTGATGGCGACATCGCGGAACGCACCGTTCGTTTGGGCCGGCTGATCGCTCGGCTCTTCCGTCGGCTCTTCCGCCGGTTCTTCGCTCGTTCCCTCTTCTGCCGGTGGCTCCGCCGCTTCGACCGTCAAAGTCTGTTGATCCGTGACCGCCATTTCAGGTGCACCGTCGACTTGGGCCAGTCCGACGAAATCGACTGTATAGTCCCCGGCTTCGAGCGTGAGCGGGAACACTTCATCGAACACTTTCTTCTCGCCTGGCTCCCACGTCTCTTCGATAATCGATTCCGTGAACATATATTCACTGCCGTAATCGAAGACGGTCGTATCACCGTTCATCACCGTCATTTGAAACCGTTGAGACGAGTTGAACGTTACCTTGACCGGTTCTTCGTTCGGGTTTGTCATCGACACCGTCGTCGACAGTTGTTTCGATTCGGCATCGTAGCTCACGTCCGTATCGAGCGTCAATAAAGCAGGCGGTGTCGACGCGGTGTCGTCCACATCGCTCGGGTTCGCTTCTTCTTTGCTGCACGCCGCCACAACCAATATCATCGCCGTGACGATGGCCAATAACCAAGTCTTCTTCACGTATCCCACTCTCCTCTGAAAAATAAAAAAACGTCTATAGCACTAGTGTAAACGTTCGTGCAGACGTTTGTAATGGGTTTACGTATATTATTCACCTTTATTATGAAACTTGGACGTTTTCCACGTACTGTTGCCAACCAGTCATGAACAACGCGTCGGCGACGTCGATGTCGGAACGAACTTGTGCAGAGATTGAGAACGTCTCACTGTGAATCGACTCAAAGATGACCGTGATCATACCATCGACGACTTCCTTATAGGCTACGAGTTCTGGGGTTTCTGCAAAAAGCATCATGAGTATGGCTCCTTTGTTGGTATAAGATATGTTTAGTGTATCAACGATTCGCAAGGAAAAACGTCCCATCGTTCGACAGGCCAAAAGACCCGTTTACCCAACTGTCGAATAACTGGTATCGATTGTTAGTCATTTGGATGAATTATCAAATTGAATACGAGAAAAGAGAGACGAATCGCATGAGGATTCGTCTCTCTTCCCTGTAACTGTAAAAAAATTAAATATTTGTTTGTCGAATGATTGTTACTTCGTTCGATTCGAAATTTGTTGCCACACCGTCCCAAGCGCAGTCTCTCCACTCGTGATTCGCTCTTTCGCGAGACGGGCTTGAAGAGAAACCTCGAACTCGCGGTCGTCCTCGGCAATTTTCAATGCCGGCACCGCTTGCTCATCTCCACAATCGAACAAGAACCGGGCGGCCCGCCAACGGACAAGCTTGCTCTTGTCTTTGAGCGCCTCGATCATCGACGGCTGCGACTGCGGCAACGCCCAATCCGATACCGTATCGCCGGCCGTACGACGGACGATCGGTGACGAGTCCACGAGCGCCTGTTCGATATACGTGACGTACTCTTCACGGTTTTCTTCGAACATGCCGATCATGACGACCGCTTGTCGACGGATCGCCATCACTTTATCCTCGAGCGCACGGCGGAAGTACACCATGTCGTCCGGAACGATCTCGAGTTCGTCCAAGAACGCCAATCGCGCTTTCCAATCGTCTGATTGCAACTGGTTCGCATTCGCTTCATAGTCGCCTTCCCGGCCGAACGCACGGGCGACGATGCGCGCGACCCGTTCTTCGGGATAAGCCGCCTCGAGTTCTTCTTGCGCGACGACGCTCACGTCCTCGAGCTCTCCGTAACGCGGAGCTTGCTCGACCCAACGCCGGTCTTGAATGACGTTTTTCACTTGTGCTTGCACGTCGAGCGCCGCGTCGACGAACCGCTTCGACAGACCGACACGTTTTTCGGTGTCACCTTTGACGAGTTTTAACTGCATCGGGACGTCGAGTACGAACTGGACCGATACGTGGACCGGTTCATAGTCCGCCGCCATCTGGTTTGCCTCGACTTCCGGGACGTCTTCCCCGAACGCGCGACGAATCTCGTTCATAACGTCGTGCCAATCATGTTTTGGATGGCGTTCGACGGCGAGGAAGTCGGAAACCGCATAGACCGACTTGACCCCTCGCAACCCGACGATGTCCTCGATAATCGGAGGCATGTCACGGCTCGCCTTGTCATACGTGACGCCTCGGCCAGTGAAAGCCGGCTCCACGATAATCTTCAAGTTATTTGGACTTGGAGTTGGTTCAATTGCTACTAGTTTCATCCTCATCACCTCACCTTCAATCGTGACGAAAACGACAAAAAAACGCAAGCGAGTCGCTTGCGTCGTGAACATCAAAATAGGGCGATGAACTGTTGGAGCGAATAACGATCCCCTTCGACGATGAACGTATCGTCCCCGGCGACCGGCTCGAGGAAGAAACGTTTCTCTCCATCGGCCTTCACGTATCCGAAAATATGGCCCGTCTGATAGAATAATTCCACAATCGTGACCCGGCCGAACGTCATCCCGTCATTGATGACTGCCCGGTCCTCTAACTCGCCGCCATTGTACAGTTCAATATACGTTTCCATTTTTGCTGTCGCTCCCTTTGTGTTTGTTTTCACAATTCATTTCTATCAAACAATCAGGGCGACTTCAAGTTAATTTTTTGTTTGACGCTTCCAAAATTCAATCCAATTGTAATACTCCGATAATACTCGGTCGATTTGTTGCCGCGACTTTTCATCATGCAATCCAGTATCATCAATCTTTTCTTTACAATGCGTGATAAAGATTTCATTTCCTGGTAAAACGTTAGCACGATTTGTGGCAAATACTTGACGGAGATGAATTTGACATCGCGCCGTCCCGAGCATCCCTGGAGACGCCCCGGCAATCATGACCGGTTTCTCACGGAGCGGCGTGCCTGGTTCGAGCGACAGCCAATCGATTGCGTTCTTCAACACACCCGGGATGCTGTGGTTATATTCCGGGGTGACGATGAGCAGACCGTCCGCCTCACGCACAGCTCGTTTGAAGTCGCGCACGACTTCGGGTTCATCCGGGTCAATCAAGTCGTCGTTATAGAGCGGCATCTCAATCGAAGCGATTTCGACATCGAAGCGGTCACGGCCGAGCTCGATAATCGAGTGGAGCAACGCCGTATTGAACGACGCTTTCCGAAGACTCCCTGACACGGCGACAAGTTTGAATTTAGACATGTCGCACCTCCTTAAGCCAATCGTTGATGAGTCGCGCTTCTAATTCAGGCTCCTCCATCATCCCCATATGGCTGCTTGGGACGGTTTGTTTCGTGTGATGTTCTGCGCCTAAGAAAGCACGATCCGCGCCCATGTTCGGATCCTTGTCCCCATAGAGGAATAGTCCGGGCAATCCCGTTTCACGCACGGTCTCCGTTTCGTCGCCCCGATCGCGGATCGCGAGCTGGGCAGACATGACCCCTTCCTTCGACATCTCATACCCGATTTGTTTCGCGCGTTCAATCAAGCTAGTGTCGGAATCAGCCGCAAACACGCCGGGAATCATCGTATCGATGAACGGATGGACCCCTTCTTCCATTACTCGTTCGATCGCTTGATTGCGTTTGGCTTTTGCTTCTTCCGGGTCAGCCGCTGCCGTCGAGTGGATCAAACCGAATCCCGACAACTCGGTCGGATAACGGCGGACGAGGTTTGTCGTGATGTAGCCGCCGAATGAATGGCCGAGCACGATCGGCCGGTCGAGTTCTCGGAGCCGCATCTCGGCGACCACCCAATCTGCGAACTGGTCCATCGTCTCAGGTCCTGCTTCGGTTCCAGCATGACCTGGCAGCGTCAGCGCATATACTTCCGCATCAAGCAACGGGATAAGTTCCTCAAAATAGTCAGGTGACCCACATAAACCGTGTAACAGCACAAGTTGTCTCATCATCTTTCCTCCCTCTCATTCCATTCCTCTTTCAAGAGACGATACATCGTCAAGTCCATGAAACGGCCATGACTATAGGCATAATCATGAAGTAGCCCCTCTTCCGTGAATCCAAGCTTCTGCACCAACCGGTTCGACCCTTCGTTTTCCGGGGCGACGAGCGCCGAGATGCGATGAAACTTGAACTCGTCGAACCCGTGCCGGATGACGGCCGATGCCGCCTCATGCGCAACGCCGCGACGCCAGTGGTTCGGCGCAACCTCAAAGCCGATCTCGGCACGAAAGTATTGGGGCGTCCAGTTATGAAAGCCGATGGTCCCGACCAGTTCGTTCGTCTCACGGTCGCAGATCGCCCAGCGGATCGCTTTACCTTGTTGAAACTGGTCTTTGAAATAAGCGATAACGTTCTTTGCCTCATATACGGCCAATAAAGGGTCAGACCCGTAATAGCGCATTACTTCCTCGGTCGAGAGAATCACATAGAGCGCCCTCGCGTCACGGGGTTCGAGTTCTCTTAAGATGAACCGACTCGTTATGAGTTCAGGAAAACTTTTTTTCAACCCCCACATATGGAATCCGCCTTTCTGGTTCTTTTCCTCAATTATAACCATTTTCCCAAAAAAACCATCATCTCAATCCTCCCGAACCGCTCAAACATGGCGCACTCGATAGGGATTTGCTAAAATCAAACTATAGTGACTTTGAACTGAGGGGATAAACATGTCAAAACAGTTGTTCTATATTAAACAAGACCGAGAACTGCAACGTTTTACACTTCACGGCGTGACGCTGAGCGATGTCACCGAGGCGCTATCACTCGCTCGCCCGATGATCATCTGTCGCACGGACATAAAAGGGATGAGACAGTCCTCCCGGACCCGGTTTCGCTATATCGAGGCGCACGAACTGTCGACGTTCTCGACGAAATACTTAAACAATCAAACAAGCTTCACTGCTATCGACTTTCCCGACTACCACCTGCTCGAATCGTTATCAGACCATGAAATCGCCGAGATTTTGTTCCTCAGCCACATGGAACGAGGTTTGAAGGGGCCGTTCCTCAACTCGATTCAAAACGAGATCGCTTTCTTCAACGAGTCGAACGACCGTCACAGCAGCCTCTACATCAGAGACTGGTCGACGATTAGCCAGTTTCTCCAAAGTGTCTTGCAAAGCAAACTCGATCGGGACATCCGTAACATCAGTTTCGTCCCCATCCCCCTCCCGGTCATCGATGAAATTTTGGCGTTGTCACCGCAAGGCCTGATCATCGACTTTGACCATACGAAACGGAGTCTATTCAATCGCCAAGTGTCGATCGCCTTCTATGTCGCGGGACGTTACGAGGACATGTCCGTCCTCGAGGAAGACTTTGACGCGAAGAAGGAATCGATTGCGTTGAAGGGACAATTGACGTATCGCCGGCGCACGTGGGAGATCGAACGCTTTTGAGTTCATCCCTGCATGAATCTTTGTCGAACCTGATCCCATCAGGTTCTTTTTTGTTATCCCGCCCATACGGATTACACCTTAAATCCCTTAGCGATGCGCCTGTGACACTATTTTTAAAAATTGATAACAAATTGTCTTAATTTTTCGTTAAATTAAGTCTTTTCTTTTATCGCGAGGACGGTATACTAGGAATAACCTTCTGGAGGAATGGAAGGCAATATAGAGAAAGCGAGGTGAAAATCTATTCATCATGCGGATGGATAGATACACGAGATGGAACAACTGAAAGTACAGGGAATGTCTTCGTTCACCAAGTTTGCGACGAATGGAAAAATGCTGAAACTAAAAGATGCAGTAGCCGGCGAGCAACGGATTTCGCTTCAAGAAGCGACCGATATTCAAGTATCGATGCTCGACGAGGACCATTCGCGCTTCACTATATTCGGTCAGTCACACCCGCTCGTTGAACTGACCCTTCCTCACCATTCTTGTGAAGTGTTACATGCCTGGTTATTACACAAGTTAAAACGACAAAAAATCAAGTTGGCTTCTAACGCCTAAAACAGTAGAAAGACCACGTCCGAACGGACGTGGTCTTTCGTTTGGATTCAACTTCATGTGAACAATGAGACGAACCAGCTGATGAGAATCCCGACGAGCGCGAAGTCTGAGTCTCCGAACGTCGTGCTCTCAAAGCCGAGGTTCCCGAGCAACGGTAGGAGCAGTGCCGGCAGAAAGCTGATGAGCACGCCGTTCGCGAAGGCACCTAAAATTGCCCCGCGGCGCCCTCCCGTCGCGTTGCCGAACACGCCTGCCGTCGCTCCCGTGAAGAAGTGCGGGACCAATCCCGGGACGATGATCGCGAGCCCGAACAGCGGGAGGAAGAACATCGAAATCAACCCGGCCGCAAAGCTGACCAAGAAACCGATGATGACCGCGTTCGGAGCGAACGGGAATACGGTCGGACAGTCAAGCGCCGGTTTTGCGTTCGGCACCATCTTGTCGGCAATCCCTTTGAACGCCGGTACGATCTCGGCGATCAACATCCGAACCCCGGCGAGGACGATATACACGCCGGCCGCGAACGTAATCGCTTGAATGATCGAGAAGACGATATAGTTCGAACCGCCCGATAATTCACTCTCGACAAAACCGGGACCAGCGAAGATTGCCACGACCACAAACAAGAGCGTCATTGTCAAAGAGACGGCGACCGATGTGTCACGCAGGAATCCGAGTTGCTTCGGCACTTGAATGTGTTCCGTCGAATGCTCTTTGTTGCCCGCATACTTGCCGATCGTACCCGAGACAAAATATCCGAGCGAACCGAAATGCCCAATCGCGAAGTCGTCCGAGCCTGTGATTTGACGGACGAACGGTTGCAACAGCGCCGGGAACAGGACCATACATAACCCGAGCAACAGCGAACCGACCGCGACGAGGACGACTCCTTCAAGGCCTGACACCGACAAAATCGCGGCGAGCAAACTCGCCATGAACAACGTGTGGTGACCCGTCAAAAAGATATATTTGAATGGTGTGAATCGGGCGAGCACGATGTTCATGACCATCCCGAACACCATGATCATCGCCGTCTCGACGCCGAACGCGTCTTGGGCGACCGCGACGATCGCTTCGTTATTCGGGATGACCCCGCGAATACTGAACGCTTCGTCGAACATCTGCCCGAATATATCAAGTGCCGCGATGATGACCCCGGCCCCGGCCCCGATAATGACGAAGCCCATGATCGTCTTCAACGTCCCAGAGACGACCGATGCCACATCTTTCTTTTGAAGCACAAGACCAATCAAAGCGAACAGACCGACCAAGATGGCAGGTGTCCCTAGTATGTCTCGCATAATTAAATCAAGCATTCATTGTTCCCCCTTCCGACCCCCGAAGTCGTTTACAGTTTACCTTCTAGTTGCGCCTTGATTCCTTCAATGTCCATGACGTTCTCAAGAGCCACGATTTCACGCGTCCCGTCATCGAGCGTACCGATGATGTCTTTGGCCCCCAGATAAATATCGGCCGGTTCCGTACGTGCCGTCGCGATATCCGTGTGCGACACTTCTGCCTCGGCACCCATTTGATCAAGCGCCTTCTTCACATTCAACTCCATGATGAAACTTGAACCGAGCCCGTTTCCACATACAACTAAGATTTTTTTCATGATTGTTCCTCCTCTGAATATTTGTTGATGACTGGTAACATGTCGTCACTCGTCTGGGCGGACAACAACGTCGCCAAATCGGCCTCGTTGCCGAGCAATTCCGTCAGTTGGGCGAGCGCCTTCAAATGTGTCGTCTGGTCGATGGCCGCAAGTACAAAGAAGAGCCGGACCGATTTGTTTTCGGGGAAGACGACCGGGTCTCCCACTTTCAATACGCTCATGCCGAGCTTTCGGACCCCGTCCTCGGGTCGGGCGTGCGGAATGGCCACGTCAGGCATGAGGACGATATACGGTCCGTGTTCTTCTACGTTGTCAATCATCGTGTCGATATAACTCGTCACAATCGATTCGTTCGCTTCGAGCGGCTTGGCCGCTAGACGGATGGCCGCTTGCCAATCCTCGACTTTGTCTAGCACTTGAATATTTTCTCGCGTGATCAGTTCATTTAGCACCGGCTGTCCCCCCTGGTGTACAGTTTGAGTCGTGTCTGCATACAGCAACGCCCGCAAATCTTGGCGCAGTTGCCGTTCGTTCGTGACGGTCGCATGTTTTTTTACGACTTGCAACACGTCGTCGAGTTGAACTGTGACGTGCTCGCCCCGTTTTAAAAATCGTTGCTCGATTTGACGCTTCAACTGGATTTGTTCAAGCCGTGTCGGCAACGCTGGGACAAGTGTCACATTCGCCAACTCATGAATCGTTCGCGGCAACGGGACGGTCGTGAAAATCAAGTCGACGAGCGGCGCGTACTGCTCGACGTCCCGCTGCGAGATCGGTGGTAAAAAGACGATCTCAGGAAATTGATTCTTCAAAATATGGTCGAGCATGTGCGAGACGCTAATCCCGCTCGGACAGACGACGATGGCTTTCATCTGCTCATCGAGGTGCTGTCCTTGTTGATGGAGATGCGCAGCAAAATGGAGCGTATAATACATGACTTCCGTCGCCGGAACGTCTTTGCCGAGACGTTGCCGGAACGGCTCGAGTGATCGCTCTACGAGAACGTTCAACACTTTGTGTTCTTTCATGACATAACGTTCGAGCTCTTCGGGTGCTTCGAGCCCTGTGTAGACGCGTTGCATCGTCGCTTTCGAATGAAGCACGAGTTTCTCGCACAGTGCTTCCCGCTCGATGATGAACGTGCAACTGAGAAGTTCGAACCGTTCGATCACATCCATCATGACGCTAGCCAATTCGTGTTGTGTCGCCTCATCCATCTCTTCCTCGACTTTCGGTCCGCTCTTGATCAGCATATCGAGCGTCACCCAGAGATGAGGCATTTGACTGAAGTGGTGCCGGAGCGCGTCGTCCGTGTTCTCCGCCATGACGTGATCTTCTTCGTCGGTGGACGTAGGCAACGCCATTCGGCTTCCGAACAAGAGGAAGTAGGCGAGTTTTTCTCGATGGCTCTCGACCAAGCGGAACTGTCGAACCGTCTCGTACGTTTCGAGTTGGTGAAGCAGCTCTTCATATTCCATCTCCCAATCCGCGAGCACGGCACTGACAAGACGCTCCTTCGTCGAACGGGTGACGAGACGTTCAATCGTCCGATATAAATACAAGGCGATTGTTTGTGGATGTCCGTTTACGTGATACCCCGACTTCCGGGTATAGGCGAAATCGAGACCGAAATGCGCCGCACTTTTCTTCACACCGTTCAAACTTTCTTGCACCGTGAATTTGGAGACGTCAAGGAGTTGTTGAAAATGGAACGCCGATAAAAACTCTCGGTTGACCAATGTGAAGAACACGATCAGCAATTCGCGCTCTTCTTCAGCCCAAATCAATCCCGCTTGTTCAAACCGCTCCGTCAGCTCGGGAGTGAGCGTCAATTGAATCGTCGCCCCGTCCGTGTGCATGTCCGGCAGTCCACAATCGACCAACCATTCTTGAATCCGCTCCAGCTCATACTCGATGGTCCGTCGTGAATACGGGAGCATCAGCTCGAGCGATTCAATCGTCACTCGTTGTTCGTGCATGATGACGCTCAGGATTCGCTTGCTCTTTTCATTCAATAACATGGTAGTGGCCTCCTACACGTTTAGTATAAGCGAGTTTCGTCTAGATTATGTAAGCGTTTACGACAGAGTTTTCGGGTCGCCGTCCCCAAACTTCTGTCTCTCGTCGTGCGACCAAAAAAAAGAGGCACAGGACCTCATTTGTCCTTTGCCCCTCCTTTATCCGTAGCCGCTTATTCTGTCGAACCGGCTTCGTTCTTCCGATAAATTGTGACGCCCCCGTGTTTCGCTTCCCCGACGACTTCAAACATCCAGCCCTTGTCAATCAACAGCGAGCGGACCGTCAAAAAATCGTCTTTTGGCACGAGTAACTCTTCGACCGAACCGTCGAGTAGTGCTTGGATCTTTTGTTCCCACTCGTTCATCGTACGTCACCTCTCTCCGCTTGTTGTCGGTTCGCCCAAGCGAACAGCCGTTCACTTGTCTGCATCACATTTCCCGGTACGCATACGTCATCTGGCACGCGGGGATGCGACGTGATCGCCTCATCGATGGCGAGTATGACCGGTTCACCAAGTTCCCGTTCAAGGTAATCCGCTGCGAACGCGATCCGCTCTCGGTCTGTCGTGACACCTGCGTCGCGCAGGGCGCCTTCATAGGCCTCATCCCGCTCATTGTCCTTCATCAATACATGTCCCGATTCAAGGATGGCGAACGGAGGCTTGGCATCGACATGAAACACCTCGTAGGCTCGATAAGCCGCTTCATCACATGACAAGAGCGGCACGAAGCGGTGTTGCCCTGTCCATTTCTTCAGTTGGAACAATGTCCGCATCGCGGTGAACGATTTGGCTCCGGACGCATCCTTTTCGACCAGGATCGTCGGCGCTTCCGCCGCATCAGCCCGGTCGCGGTCCATAAACAACCATGTTTCGACTTGTGTTACAAGAATCAAATTTGTTTCCTCCTTACCATTTCTGATCCCGCCACGATGACAAGGGCGACGAGCCAGCCCCCGATGACGTCACTAAAATAATGGACGTTCAAGATGACCCGGCTGAACGAGACGGCCAACGTCAGTGTGACGAGCAGAATCAAGCCGGCGACGGTCTCATTCCGTCGATACACCAATACGGCGAGCAGTCCATACAACGCGAGTGACCCTGAGGCATGACCGCTTGGGAAACTGTACGTCGTCGCGTCGAGCGCCGCATCAATCGACGGCCGGTCGATACCATAGATGAGTTTCAGCCCTTGCGTCACAAGTAGCGTCGTAATGACGACAATCGGTAAACGAAACGCCTCGAACCGGTCGCCCCGCCACAAAAAATAAAGCATGCCGATAAACGACAGGCCGATCAATACCTTCACGCTGCCGAGCTCGGTCACATAGACGAACAGCGGACCGGCGAGCGGGTCAAGCGTAGACGTGACGAACCGATCAACCGGCACCACCCAACCTAAAACAACGACCACCGAGAAGAGCACGAAACTGATCGCCCCGGTGATCGCCAACATGTTTGAGCGCGGTGTCATTAATACAAGCCTTTCCGTTCCCGCATCTCGTCTTCGCCAAAGTCGGTCATATCGCGCAAGCGGTGCGCCAAGCGTCCCGATGCGTTCGCCGCGATCGCGCCGACGAGGTCGTCCATAAACGTATGGACTTGACCATCTTCCATTTTCGTGTCGAGCTGTTTGATGATGCCGATTTTCGCTTTGTCTAAGTATCCGAACGTCGTGACGGCGATGGAACCATATGTGTTGACGGCCCCGATGGCAATCGTCTCATCGACACCGAACAAGCCCTCGTCCGATGCCACGATTGACAACAGTGGCTCGGACAACTGTCCGCGTTCGGCGAGAATATCAAGTTCTGATCCGACGAGAATCGCATGTTGGAGCTCTCGTTTATCTAACACGGCCTCGACCGATTCCGTGCAGTCTTTCAATGACAAGTGTGGCGAATACGGCGCCTGCATTTGATAGACGATCTCGGCGATCGATTCAATCGATACGCCCCGTTCAATCAAGCGAGCCCGTGCGGCCTCGCGTACGTCTCGTGAGTGTGGTACATGTTTCATCATCTAGGCGGGAACACTCCCGCTACACATCCTTTCATCTCGAGAAGGTTTCTCCCGAAGTACTCAACCTCTATTATACTGAAAACTCGAAAAAAAGACTAAGCCCGCTTTGACTTCATTCAATAAATCGGTCATCATAAAAAAGTAGACCACTTTATAAAGGGGGAACTGGAATGAAGATTGGGGTAGTCTTATTTCCATCAAAACAAGTTCAAGATTTCGCCAACTCGTATCGGAAGCGGTACGATACGAAGTACGCCTTGATTTCACCACACGTGACAATCAAGGAACGCACGGAGATTGACGAAGCCGATTTACCGAAAGTGCTCGAGTATTTGCAACAAGTCGCGGACTCGACCAAACCGATCCAATTAAAAATCGATGGGGTCCGCTCGTTCGCACCGACGAACAACGTCCTCTACTTAAAAGTGTTGCCGACGCGCGAACTGTCAGCGCTCCAAGACAAGCTCCACGAGGGGCTTCTCAACCAGCCTCCCAAATACGAGTTTCTCCCGCACATCACCATCGGGCAAGATTTGACCGATGCCGAACTGTTCGACGTGCTCGAACGGATGCGCATGGAGCAAGTTCATTTCGAGGAAACGGTCAACCGTATGGCCGTCATGTATGAGCTCGAAAACGAAACATGGAACGTCTATGAGACGTTCCGGTTCCGCGGATAAGATTACACGCTCCGGTCGACAAATCGACCGGGGCTGTTTTGTTGTTCGGCTTCTAGCCATTCTTCTTGGCGCGGCCGGATTCGTTGGACACGCTGAATCCGCGTGACCGGCTCGATATTCGCCCGTTCTGTCGGTTGAACTTGGCGATTTCCATATTGGACGACCGTGAAATCAATCTGATAAGGACCCATGATCCAACCTCCTTCACAGGTCCTTACCCGAAATCAGGTCGGAATAATACAAAAAAGAGCGCATCGCTGCGCCCTTCCCCTATATTTACAAAATATGATAACCGCTGTCGACGTGGATGACTTCTCCTGTCACACCGCTGCCCATGCTCGATAACAAGAACAAGCCCGTCGAGGCCACTTCTTCTGCCGAGACGTTGCGACGCAGTGGCGCCTTCTGTTCAAGCTCAGACAAAATGCTGTTAAAGTCGCCGACTCCTTTGGCCGATAACGTGCGAATCGGTCCTGCCGAGATCGCGTTAACGCGGACGCCGTGAGGTCCGTACTCGTTCGCCAAGTATTTGACGCTCGAGTCGAGGGCTGCTTTCGCGACACCCATCAAGTTGTAGTTCGGGACGACGCGCTCACCGCCGAGGTACGTGAGTGTGATGACCGAAGCGTCTTCTGCGAAATACGGCTTGGCCGCTTTGACGACTGCCGTCAAACTGTACGCCGAAATGTCGAGCGCTTGCGCGAACTGCCCGCGCGTCATTTCCGAGAATTCGCCGCGTAGTGCTTCTTTGTCAGCGAATGCGATTGAATGGGCGATCCCTTGAATCGGCCCTGCTTGTTCGTGAATCGTACGGAACGTCGTATCGATCGCTTCGTCGTTCGTGACGTCGCATTCTAAAAGTAGTGCCTCTCCGTTCAAATCGGCCGCAAGCGACTCAAGACCTGATTTGAAGCGTTCGGCCGCATACGTAAGGACGAGCTTCGCACCTGCCGCGTCGAGCGTCTTCGCGATCGCCCATGCGATCGAGCGTTTATTGGCAATTCCCATGACGACATACGTCTTATTCGTTAACGTTGGATAGATTGACATCGTAAACTCCCCTTTTTAGTACCTGGTTATAACATCTGTTATCAGATTACAGAATGGTGTCTGTTTTGTCAACTAGCGCGTAACGTATTGCGATTTTTTTAACTTACGGTAAGATAAAATACGTATAGAAAGGGTGAGACGACTTCATCATGAACCGCATTCAATCTTATTTAAGAAGTTTAGACACGACACTTTTGACAATCGTCTTTTTCTTGATGGTCATAAGCCTAGGCGCCATTTACACGGCACAACCGATGTTGCCGACACGATTACAACATATCAACTTCGCATTCGATCAAGGAATCCGTTACATCATCGGGTTCGTGGCCATGTTCGCCATCATGACGATCGAGTACGAACAGTTGCGAAAAATTCACTGGTATCTCTATTCCTTCGGGCTCTTGCTGCTAGTGGGCTTGATACCGCTCCGGGATACGACACTCGTTCCAAACATCAACGGGGCGTACGGCTGGTACAACGTGCCAGGTTTCAGTTTTCAACCGGCCGAATTCATGAAGTTGTTTTTGCTCATCTCCATGGCGACGATCGTCTACGACCATAATAAACGCTACGGCTCATCCCAACAGGACACGTGGCTGTTAATGAAGCTTGTCCTACTCGCCATTCCGCCGCTCGGACTGATTGTGACGCAACCGGATTTAGGGACCGGACTGGTTCTCATCACGATGCTCGGGGCCATCATCATCGTCTCCGGAATCGGCTGGAAATGGTTGCTCGGTCTGTTCAGCGCCGCTGCCGTGACGATCGGCGGTTTCATGTACTTGTTCTTCTCCCATTTCGAGGTGTTGCAAAGCTTTGTTCCGGGACACGCCTTGAATCGATTCCAAGCGTGGATTTATCCGTATGAGTATTCCGACGACTTGGCGTTCCAATTGATTAAATCGCTTCAGGCGATCGGGTCCGGTCAAATGTTCGGGGCCGGCTACGGTCAAGGTTTGGTCTATTTGCCGGAGTCGCAGACCGACTTCATTTTCGCCGTCATCGCTGAACATTATGGGTTCATCGGTGCGGCCATCGTGATAATCGTCTTCTTCCTGTTCTTATACCGGATGATTCATATCGCGCTTGAGGCAAGCAGTCCGTTCGGCAGTTACATCGTGACCGCAGTCATCGCCATGTTCACGTTCCAAATTTTCCAGAACATCGGCATGACGATCGGTGTCCTTCCAATCACCGGTCTGACGTTACCGTTCATCAGTTACGGCGGGACCGGGATCATCATGAACATGATTGCCATCGGCCTCGTCATGAACGTCGCGTCGAAATCAAAATCGTATATGTTCGACGACGATTGAAAAACAGTCCCGCGCTCAGCTGAGTGCGGGACTGTTTGTATTATGCTTCAAGTCGAAAATCATGCGGGTATGTCGCCTCAATGACGAGTCTCTCGCCCGTCATCGGGTGGCAAAACGTCGCCGAGGCGCTGTGGAGCGCGTGACGGTCGAGTACGGTCTTACCACCGTACATCGTATCCCCGAGGAGCGGATGCCCGATATGGCGCAGATGGACGCGGATTTGATGCGTCCGTCCGGTCTCGAGGGCGATCGTCAGCGCTGTATATGCCTCGTGTGGCTCTACTTCGAGAATATGGGTCACGGCGTGCTGTCCGTCTGCCGTCACGATTCGTTCCATGATTGAATCCGGGGCACGGCCGATGGGAGCGTCAATCGTCTGTGGGAAAACCGGTCCTTCGACGAGAGCGAGATACGTCCGTGACAAGCCCCCGGTCTGTTGCAATTCACTGAACCGATGGTGCACGTACGCATATTTTGCGAACAAGACGACGCCGCTCGTGTCACGATCGAGTCGATTGATGACGTGAATCGCCGACTGCAATCCGATTCGCTCGTAATATCCGAGCACCGCATTGGCAAGCGTGTCGTCGGGATGAAGCCGGGACGGGATCGTCGCGATCCCAGCCGGTTTATCGACGGCGAGCAAATAGTCGTCCTCAAACAGGATCGTGAGCGGGCGTGACGAGCGGACCATCATCTCCGCCGGCTGTTCGACCGGGAAATGGACCGTCACATCATCTCCTTCGCTGATGTCATAACGTACCGTCCGCGGCTCTCCGTTGACGAGGATGAGCCCCCCTTGTTTGATTTGGGTCAACATCTTGCGCGAGATGCCGCAGTCTGTCATTAAAAAATCGCGCAGCGGGACGTTCGTCCCCGCGACGCGATGCAATGTGAATCCGTACATCGGTTACTTCCCTTCCTCAATGAACGATTCCCGGACCCGTCGCCAAAATGGGAACGGGCGGAACCGGGCAAATGTCACTTTTTCTTTCGCGACCGCACAGCGAATCGAGCGCACGTTCGACCACGACAATGCTTCTTGGTGATCGAACGCGAGTTCGAATTCTGTTTTCGTGTGCGGCTCGATCTTCACTTGATGATGCTTCGGCAACAAGAGCGGTGAACCGATCGTCCGGTACACCAAGTTATTGATTGACGCCATCTCCGTCACTTGGATTGCTTCAATCGACGGATGGACGATGGCACCCCCGAGTGCTTTGTTATAGGCCGTCGACCCGGATGGTGTCGAAATGCATAACCCGTCACCGCGGAACGTCTCGAAATAATCGTCGCGAATCGACAAGTCACAGACGAGCGTACGTTTATAGTTTTTAATCGTACACTCATTCATGGCGAGTTGTCGTTCGGTCGTCCCGTCCTCGTAATCGATGAGCACCTCGACGAGCGGATAAGACACCGGTTCGAACGATTCGCTCGTGATCATTTCCGTCAACTCGTCGAGCTCGTCTGGTTGCCAGTCGGCGTAAAAACCGAGATGGCCCGTATGAATCCCGACGAGCAGCGTATCATCGAGCCGGTCGATATATTCGTGGAACGCTTGGAGCATCGTCCCATCCCCACCGACCGAGACGACGATCCGCGGCTCTTTCGAGACCGAATGCCCCGCTTCGGTCAATTTATTCGTCAACTCGCGCGCAATATCGGCCGAACGCGCGTCTCCCCGTGCTACAATCGCAAACTGCATGCCTTGGCCCCCTAGTCTTGGTCCGTTTGGACGTTCATTTCTTTATCCCGGAACACTTGCTGTGCATCTTGAATCTCGACGCGGAGCTGACTCATCTCGGCATCGAGCAAAAATGCCGCTTCAGCCGCCCGGCGCAGGCGCTCCTGCACCTCGACCGGCATATCCCCGTCGTATTTATAGTTGAGCGAGTGTTCGATCGTTGCCCAAAAGTTCATCGCAAGCGTCCGCACTTGGACTTCGACAAGCGTCGGGAACTCGCCATGAATCGTTTGAACCGGGTATTCGAGAATCAAATGGTAAGAGCGGTAGCCCGATTCCTTTTGGTTCGTGATATAGTTACGTTCCTCGACGATTTTAAAGTCGGTCCGGTGATGAAGCAGTTCAAGGACGTGGACGATATCGTCCACGAATTGGCACATGATGCGGAGTCCGGCGATGTCTTGCATCTCCGTCGACAACTTGTCGTAAGGAATTTGCTTTCGCTTCGCCTTCTCGAGAATGCTACCGACCGGTTTGACCCGTCCCGTGACAAACTCGATCGGTGAGTGGTCGTTTTGAGATTTATATTGTTTCCGAATCGCCTTGAATTTAACTTTCAGTTCATCGACCGCGATTTGATACGGCACTAAAAATTGATCCCAATCCATTGATTGCATATGCTGTCACCACTTTCGTTCATTTCGGAAAACCCTGCTTTTTCCGTATGTATCCGATTGTATGGTATCATAAACGAACAATTGTTCATAGAATGGAGCGATGATTTATGACCCAAGAAGTGGAAATTGAATTCAAATCGATGTTGACGAAAGACGAGTATGAGACCTTGCTCACCGCCTACGATTTAACGGACAAAGTGAAATGGCAAGCGAATGACTATTTCGATACACCGACGTTCGAACTGAAGAAGCACGGCGCCGCCCTACGAATTCGCGAGAAAAAACATGGCCAAGTGTTGACACTCAAACAACCGCATGACGTTGGACTGCTCGAGACGCATGCCCCAATCAATGAGGCAGAGGCCGAAAACTTGTTCAAATACGGCATCATCCATGACGACCAAATGAAAGAGGCGCTCGCCGCGTTCGACTTGTCCGGCCCGCTCGAACATCTCGGTCGCCTTGAGACGAAACGCGCGGAAATCGAGACGCCAGACGGTCTGCTCGTCCTCGACGAAAGTCATTATTTGGAGATTCACGACTATGAAATAGAATTTGAAGTGACCGATGAAGCGAAGGGCAAACTCGCGTTCGAACAGCTTCTTCATCGCCATGGCATTCCCCTCCGGCCCGCCAAAAATAAAATCGTTCGATTCATGGAAGAAAAGATGCGTCGAAACCAAGGTTGAGCAGATACGTTGCCAACCTTTTTTTTTCGTTGCTACAATGAGCATACGATATATTTGATTTTTGTTTACGAGAGGAGGCGACACAATGGAACTTGAACAATGTAATGAGTCATCCTGTTCATTGGAAGAATCTTCTATCCAAGTAACATATAAGCCATTAGAGTTATTCTATTTCATGGACATCTCAGATCCAGACGGGCTTCACGTGATGACACTCATTAAAAAACTCGAACTTGAATACGGGCACTTGATTCGTTTCCGTATGGTTTCGACGGTTCCTAGTTGTGTTGGCGGATGTCAAGAAGAGGTTCGCCTTCTCACGATGATCAAGGCTATGGAGTTACAAGGGAAACGTCATGCGATGCGCTTCATGCGCCATCTGCATATTAACGATATCTTTTTGAAGGATGGCTCTAGCGACAACGACTTATGGGAAATTGCCCGCTCGTTCGTCAGTTATGGACTCGACATCGATGAGTTGGCTGCCGATATCCAATCCAATCAACTGCTGAGCGCACTGGCGGTCGATCATGAGATCTTGAAAGACTGGGAAATCGAATCGCTTCCCGCCTTGACGTTCGTCACGCGTGACGAGGCGCTCAAAATCGAAGGACTCTATCCGTATGACGTCTATCAGGCTGTCATGGCCGAACTGCTCGGCTATGTACCGACCCGTGAGACCGATTGGAACGTCGAGAAAGTGTTAGGACACTATGACGCCTCGACGATTACCGAGCTCGCTTTCATTTTAGAGCTCGACAAGCCTGTCATCGAAAGAGAATTAAAAAAACTGTCGCTCCAACAACGTTGCCGGCCTGTCCCGGGCTGCAGCGGCGAAGCTTGGGCGACGAATAAATGACACAACAAAACCCACGGCCGGGGAGCCGTGGGTTTTTTCGATGTTTCCCGCGGGGACGGAAAACATCGTACCCGAGTATCTATACAGATCACAGGTTGGGAGAAAGTTTACGGTCAATAAAGGGGTTTGTGATTGATTTCACACTTATAATATACCGAGACGAGCGCACCGTGACAAGCACTTTGTTCATATTGTCACATAATGTTCACGCCCCGCTTCTTTTATTGGAAAAGTAACGCTTCCATCTCGTCTAGCACGGCCTCGAACTGATCGAGCGCTGCGAGCACCGGTGCTTTCGTCGTCATATCGACTCCAGCCGCCTTCAATACTTCAATTGGATAATCGCTCGACCCGGCCTTCAAGAACTTGTCGATGTAACGACGGACGGCCGGTTCCCCTTCGTCCATGATCTGTTGCGACAATGCGGCTGACGCCGAGATGCCCGTCGCATACTGATAGACGTAGTAGTTGTAATAGAAGTGCGGGATCCGTGCCCATTCGAAGGCGATTTCCCCATCGATGACGAGCTCGTCTCCGAAATATCGCTTGTTGAGCTCGAGGTACGTCTCATTCAAGTACTCAGGTGTGAGCGAGACGCCATCTTGGGCCGCTTTATGGATCATATGCTCGAACTCGGCGAACATCGTCTGACGGAACAACGTGCCACGGAACGTCTCGAGCTGATTGTTCAAGAGATAGAGCCGC
The DNA here is from genome assembly GCF_018618075.1 of Exiguobacterium sp. s5. Classification (NCBI taxonomy): domain Bacteria; kingdom Bacillati; phylum Bacillota; class Bacilli; order Caryophanales; genus Exiguobacterium; species Exiguobacterium sp. s5. The sequence goes on from NZ_JACSLK010000002.1 coordinate 298,714, forward strand.
TCTTGGCGGTCTGTGCGCGTCTTTAATAAATAGTCGTTCAAGAGCGCCTCGTTCGTCGTCGATGCCACTTCGGCCACGAAGATCGAGTAGTCCCCGTATGGATACGGCTGCGACGCCCGCGTGTAATGGCTATGGACCGAATGACCGAACTCATGGGCGAGCGTGAACAAGTTGTTGACGTTGTCTTGCCAGTTCATCAAGATGAACGGTTGCGTGTCGTACGCGCCTGAAGAGTAAGCACCGCTCCGTTTGCCACGCGTCTCACGGACGTCGACCCAGCGTGAATCGAGACCGTCCTTGACGATTTGGACGTACTCGTCACCGAGTGGTGCGAGTCCCTCGACCATCAAGTCTTTCGCTTCGTCATATGGGATTTTCATGTCCACGTCTTTCACGAGCGGTGTATACAAGTCATACATATGCAGCTCGTCCACACCGAGTGCCCGTTTCCGGAGCGCGACGTAACGATGCAACAAGTCGAGGCGCTCGTTCACCGCTTCGACGAGACCGTCGTATACCGCTTCCGGGATGGCGTTATGATGGAGCGCCGCTTGACGGGCACTCTCGAACTTACGGACCGTCGCATAGAAGTTATCCTTCTTCACGCTGCCTGACAACGTCGAGGCGAACGTGTTCAAATATTGCTCGTACGTGCCGTACATCGCCTTGAACGCCCCTTCGCGGACGCTACGGTCGCTCGACTCGAGGAATGTGATGTAACGGCCATGCGTCAATTCGACGTCTTCACCTTTCTCGTTCTTCACTTTCGGGAATTTCAAATCGGCGTTGTTGAGCATGCCGAACGTCGAACTCGACTGGCCGAGCACGTCACCGGCTTGAGCGAGAATCGCCTCTTCGGCTTCCGTCAACACGTGCGGACGCTCTTGCGCCAACTCGTCGAACGCATGGCGATAGACGTTGAGCGATTCGTGTTCCGCCATGAACGCCTCGATTTGACTCTCATCGATGGCGAGCAGTTCCGGCGTCATGAATGCGAGCTGAGCCGAAATTTGGGCCGCGAGCGAGCCCGCCCGGTCGTTCAACGCTTGATAATGACTGTTCGACGTATCTTCGTCATAACGCATATGGGCGTATGTATACAGTTTATGCAATTGACGCGAGATGTCGTCGCGAAGTTGCAGGCCTTCAAACAAAGTAGAGGCTGATTCCCCGAGTTTACCTTTAAACTCGACCAAGACCGGCACGTTTGCTTTCAATGCCTCAAAATCGTGTTCCCACGCCTGATCGTCCGCATAAATCGTCTCCAAGTTCCACGTCTCCTCGACGGGTACTTGTTTTCGTGTGAGTACTTCTGACATATGTCCACTTCCTTTTCCTAGTTTGTATACGATTTCGCCATGAATCGCTGAAACCCTTGAAATAATCGAAGATCGTGGAGAAGGGCCGTCTCTAGCGTCTTTGGGACGTGCCAATCCCGCACCGACTCCGTCATATCAAACACGTTCAAGAGTTGTCTCCATTGTACTTCAAACGCTTGGAGAAAGTCGCTTGTCGGGGTCACGTCAAACTGGCGGCACGTCTTTTCGATACTCCATGCGACGGAGTCGTCGGGACGCTCACGCCGATTCAAATAAAGCACCGTCTGAAACGTGAACGGATGGACGTGGATGCCCCAAAGCGAGGATAACGGCAAGTAACAGCAACTCGGCATAAGAGACGGTAGCATTCCGATCGGATACAACCGGTTCAAGACGAGCCGGCGGTACTGCGGTGTCGGATAGGGCGGGGTCATGCGGCGCCGCCGGACGAGTTGAACCCATTGCTGGGCGTCGAAACGATAATAACATTCGAACGGCGAACTCGAGAATGACGATACGGTCTGCCAATGACCAACGCCACGTCGAACCGATATCGGGAAGCCAATGAAACGATAAAGTGATTGCTTGCATGGGACAAGGAGGCCATGCCGTCTAAACAGTTCGTGACGCATCCAAGGCTGCAATGAAGGCCAAGCACTAGGTTCTAATCCGCTCGCCAGCCAGACGACATCGAGTCCGTTGTCGCGATAATGTCTCGTCCGCTCGACGTAAGACTCGATTGTGAGCGTCGACGCCTGAATTTCGATGACGAGCCTCGTATCGTCGCGTCGGGCCAGCAAATCGGCACGACGTGCGCCGATGACGACTTCTTGTTCGACGGCGTAACCTTGTGTCTGAAGCCACTGCCGAACACCCCATTTGTCTTCGTGGTGCCCCGTCGACTCGCCTCGTCCACACGGATGGACATGTGCGAAATGAAGCCGTCGCCTCACACCTTGCTTGACGATGACCCGTTCCCCGCATTCTGGACACACAAAAGGGGCAAACGGTTCGATCCGCCCCCGACTTAACGTAAGGGCATCGACATACCCCCCTGTCCGATCGATGGCAAACCGCATCCCGCTTCCCCCTCATAGTAGTGGTGAAAACATTCGGGCCAATGACTCGACGAGTTTGATGAAGTATGACCGTTCCGAGAACGCTTGCAACTCCAACTCGTGTGACCCTTCAAAGTCTTTATAGAGATCTTGCTTGAGTTGATGGACGGAATTCGTGTTGTATAAGAGCGCATTCACCTCGAAATTGAGGTGGAAGCTCCTGAAGTCCATGTTCGCCGTCCCGATTGTCGCCAGCCCATCGTCGACGACGATGACTTTCGAGTGCATGAACCCTTCTTCATACAGATAAATCTTCACACCGGCGCTGAGCAGCTCCTCGAAGTACGACCGGCTCGCATAAAACACGATCTTATGGTCCGGATAACTCGGGAGCACGATCCGGACATCGATTCCGGATAGCGAGGCGGTCTTGAGCGCGCTCATGATGTCCTCATCGGGAATCAAATACGGCGAAGAGATATAGACCGATTTTTTCGCGGCGTTGATCAGCGCGAAATAGATCGACTTCATCGTCTCATACGGTTCATCCGGTCCGCTCGCCACGATCTGTACACCCCCGCTCGCGCTGCGTACCGTCTCGAGCGGTTCGAGATAAAACGGAGTGAACAGGCGCTCGCCCGTCATATAGTACCAGTCCTGCAAGAAGATCAGTTGCAGTTCCGACACCCCTTCCCCTCTGACGTACAGATGCGTGTCACGCCAGAAGCCGAACTTCGAATGTTCGCCCAAATACTCGTCACCGACGTTCAACCCGCCGGTGAACGCCTCCGTGCCGTCGATGACGACAATCTTCCTGTGGTTCCGATAGTTCGTCTTGCTCGACACGAGCGGTAAGACGACGGGGAAGAAGGCTTGGACGTGGACGCCTGCTTGCCGCATCTCGTCGAAGAACGTCCCGCTCGTATGGATCGAGCCGACGGCATCGTACAAGAAGCGGACCTCGACCCCCGCCCTCGCCTTGTCGATCAAAATGCGTTGAATTTCCCGAGAAATACGATCTTCCCGGAAAATATAATATTCGAGATGGATGTGGCGGGTCGCCCCTTTCAAGGCGGGCAACAGTTTCGAAAACTTTTCTTGCCCGTTCGTCAGCACTTGCGTATACGTGTTCGATGAGACGGGTAATTGATTGAGTGACGACGTCAAATGGAGCAATTTCTCATAATCATCGTGGGAGAACATGAGTGACGGCGACAACGTCATCGCCTTCTGCCGATAGGCGAGGTACGTCTCTTCATCGAGCATCGCTTTCTCTTTGAACATCCGCTTCCGGCGATAGTTCTGACCGAACACGAAATAAGCGAACAGACCGACGACCGGGAAGCCGAGCATGACGATCGCCCAAATGAGCGTCCGTTGCGGATTGCGGTTCTCGAGCAAGATGACGAGCAAAATGCTGAACGTCGTCAAAAAGACGAGCACCGAGAACAAGCCGATCACTTGGGAGCTCCAGTAATATGATAATACGGCAATGAGACCTGCGAGCAAAATCAGGGATAAAAGGACTTGTATGCGTCGCAACATATTATAAACTGACCCCGTTTCTATCTTGTATTATCATAATTATACAACTTAACGCCATCTTTTGAGGGGAGCGAACGAAATATGGGCACATTTTTGATTACGGGAGCGACGAGCGGGATTGGACGGGCCGTTGCCCTCCGGTTAGCAGAGGAAGGACATGACGTCATCGGCATCGGCCGAGACGAGGCACGAGGCGAAGAAATCGAGGCGGCATCCGCTCGCGTCACGTTTATGGCATGCGATTTGTCCCAACCCGACGACATCGAGGCGATGATGGACGAACTCAAAGACCGGGCCATCACGTTAGACGGCCTATTCAATAACGCGGCGACGTTCGGGCGCCCCGGGACACCAGAACGGTTGCCTGCGTCCGCGTTCGATGACGTCTTTGAACTGAACGTGCTCGCGACAAATCGACTTATCCAACGCGCTATCCCGCTCCTCGCGAATGGAGCGAGCGTCGTCAACAACGCTGCCATCGTCGGCCACGTCAAATTCCCACCGATGCTCGGTCCATACGCCGCCTCCAAAGCGGCCGTCATCGCCTTGACGAAGACGTTCGCCCATCGAATGAAAGGCAAAATCCGCTTCAATGCGGTCTGTTTCGGTCCGGTCGACACCCCGCTCAGTCACAAGTTGTACGGCGGGGAAGCCAAGTTCCAAGAGGCGATGACCCATCATTTCCGGGGACATGCCGCTAAACCGGATGAAGTGGCGCCGGTCGTGACCTTCTTGTTGAGTGAGGCGTCGAGCTATATCAACGGCCAAGCCATTACGGTCGATGGGGGCTATACCCTCTCATGATGCACAGAAAGGAAGGTGTCTTCTCGGACCCCTTCCTTTCTCGTCAATCACGTATTTTCCGTGCTTTCGTCATCTGATTCGTCAAGAACGCTTTCTCTCGTGGATGCAACTCATCCAAGTCGAGCGCTTCCTCAAAGTAGTCGATAAAGTCCTCGAACGTTTCATCATGCGAGGCGTGTGCCTGAATCCGCGCGATTCGGATCGCCTCGAAGACGGATGCCATCACGAAAATGTCGTGACTCGCATACGTCTTCACAGGAGCGAACGCCTCGAACAATGTCGCTTCCATCGTTTTACGTTTGGCATGCCAATTGCTCTTGTCGTTGGAGAATAAAAAGTCGCCTGCCGGCAATCGGCTCAGTTCGCGTAAAATATCGCCGATGTAGTGAATCGCGTGAATCGCCGTATTCGGATCATTGATGCCCGGTGAGACACCTTTCAGCGCGATCTCACTCAACTTCTCGATGACGAACGCCGGGTCTTGAATCGATGAACGGATTTCACCGATTTGGAACACGTCGATATCGGGCGCTTCTTCTGCGAGCCAATAGCCGAGAATATCTCCTTCCGCTACAAAGTCCCCGACGGCCACGACCGATTCGAAGTCGACGTCACGGCTCTCCTGCTTCTCGCTCGAGAACAGTTGGACGTAGCCCGTTCGAGAGGCATAGACCGCCTGTCCTTCGAACGTGTGCACCGTTCGTTTCGGGACGATATACATGTCTTCCTCTTCGACCGCCCGTCTCTGGTTTTCAATGACGGATAGCGCTTCGCGGTGCAATGCCGATAAGAGGCGCTCCGCTTGAATCGAGACGCTGATCGTTTGAATGAATTTAACGAACGCCCAAATCGAGCTGACGACGAGCAGGACACTGATGCCTGAAGCGAGTACGACGTCTTCATCCGATGTCCGGATAAGGAACAAGTTCGTAATGCCGTACACCGTCGTCATGATGAACAGGCCGAGTGTATGCTTCGACGCCGAGTTCGTCAAAAAGTTATTGATCGTCCGAGGCGAGAACTGCGACGAATACGTCGTCAAGACGACGAGGATCGTCGAAAAGCTGAACGTCATCATCGTCATGAGGCTCGTGAACGACGAAGACAGGACAGAAGCTGCTGAATCCTTGTCTAAATAAATGATTTCCGGTAACAGCTCCCGAAAGAAGCTTCCAAAATATTGAGTCAGGAACGTTAATGTGATCCCTCCCACTCCGTATAAAAACGGGACGAACCAGGTGCTATCTTCCAACTTTAATTGAATCCGCTTGAGCATCACGACACCTCTTCATATGTATAAATTGGTAAAAAAATCGCCTGTCCACATGAACAGGCGATTAGGGTTTAGAAATAGTGACGGACTTTTGAGAAGACATCCCCGTCGAGAATGAGCTTGCCGTATTCTTCAAGCATCGCTAACGTCTGCGTGCTGAACGTCAAATACTCGGCTAAGAGACTTAATACGTTCTCTTCTTCTTCCGGTTCCATCTCGTCTGGGAAGTCAATCCACAAGTAATACCGATTGTCGTAATGGAATAACTTAAGGTTGACGTTGTTCAACGCCTCTCCTGCTCGTTTACTGAGCGAGATGATCGCCTCAAAGTCATCCGTTTCCATGGCGAGCGGAGCCCACGCCTCCGGCTCAGCTTCGATTTCATCAAGTTCACTCAATTGATCAAGCACCGATTGCTGATCGCGCGCCTCATCGATTGCCGAGCGCAGCAGTGACCCAAGCTCAGAATCGTCTTCAGAGTCAATCACATTTTTCGCGATCGTCACGGTCACTTCAAGTCCTTTTTCAAACGCTTGTACTTGTATCCATAGTGGACCATCAAACGAGATATCTTCTCGTTCGTGCGCTTCGTCCATCATCTGCCAGAACAGCTGCTCACCACGTTCTCGGTTATACCAGATTTCATCACGAGCGAAACCGCGTTTCTCGATATCGACATACGTAATGAAAAATTTGACGGTGTTGTCGTTGATGCGCTCAATTTTCACGATTGTCCACTCCCTTCTCACCTCACTCCTACTTCAACAATTAAGGAGGAGAGGGGAAATTGTCTTGTTATCATAGTACCCTTTTTTTAACGTGTCAATCTATTGATGATGGGGTTGTTACTATTATTTTATCGGAAAAACGGAATAATAAAAAGCACACTGCTTAGACAGTATGCTTCCTCACTCGTTGACGAGTCGTTGCGCTTCTTGAAGTTGGAACGTCCGGACCTTGCGCGGCAAGAATCGACGAATCTCATCTTCGTTGTACCCGACTTGAAGACGTTTTTCATCAATCAGAATCGGACGGCGGAGCAATCCTGGATATTCTTGAATCAAATCATATAGTTGTTGGAGTGAAAGCGCATCGACCGATACGTCGATTTTCGAGAAAACTTTAGATCGGGTCGAGATGATTTCATCTGTCCCATCTTCTGTCATACGTAGGATTTGTTTGATCTCATTGAGTGAGAGTGGTTCTGAAAATATGTTCCGTTCCGTGAATGGAATATCATGCTCCTCGAGCCATGCCCGTGCTTTTCGGCACGATGTGCAGCTCGGAGACGTGTACAATGTGACCATTTTCGTTCCTCCCTGATCAAGTGTTCGTTCATCTTTTTCAAGTGACTCTATTTGTATACCCAAAAATTCGTCCACTTAATTATAATAATTCTTATTTATTGAAACTTCAATGATAACTTTTCTCACTCGGGTAAGAAAAGAGGACGCATTCAGGAGAATGCGACCCTTGATCGACCGTTCTAGGACGCCGGCATTCGAGAAACCGGTTGTGATACCGTCTCTTTGCCAGGCTTCACTTGTAGGTCTTTCAATTTCTTCTTGAGGACTTCCTTCAGAAGTTTCTTTTTCTGTTGCAATACTTTGTCACGCTCTTTCATGGTCTCTCACCCCCAACGCCATAAGGACTCGACCCACCGACCGTTACTGAATCTGAAAATCTTGAACTTGCACTAATCTACAATTAAATTATAGCACATTCTTATGAAAATGGTTGAACAATCTCGAAGATTTTCATCATTTCACACGTTCCAAATTTGCTTTTCTTTTTCAATTCCCGTATAGTTAATAGAAATAACCTTTGAAATCACCAAGGAGGAGAGCGAATATGAGAATTACGCTAGAGACGATTATGCAACATCCGGTCACCCAAAAATATTTGACCCGTTCCGGTCTGAAACACGCCGTCGACGTGTGTGAACGCGCTCTCGAATTGGCGACGCGACGAGGGCTTGATACGGATTTAGCGACGAAAGCCGCTCTGCTCCATGACATCGGTCACTACGAATGGTACACCGAAGGCAAATGGAACTACGATTTATACCGTCAAAACGACATTCATGCCATTAAAGGGGCCGAACGCGCCCATAAGCTATTGATTCGTCTCGGGGAAGACCCGGCGCGCGCGAAAGAGATCTCGGTCATGATTTTGCTTCATACCGATTCCTATCTCCCGCCTAACCGGATTCAACGTACCCCACTCCAACAGCTCGTCCATGATGCGGATACGTACGTGGAACAACCTGGCGGACTGCATCACTATGAGACGATGGAAATCGAAGATGCCCTTGCCCGTGTCCGCCTGATTGACGCGGTCGTCGAACGGCTCTCGAACTTGCCACGCATCTCAAACGCCTGACACCGTCCTTGGATGGTGTTTTTCTTTGCGTTCAAAAAAGTCCCGAATCCGGTTGGATTCGGGACTTTCTAATTATACGAGTTGCGCTTTATACGCTTCGTATTCTTCGTCTGTCAATGAGACGTAATGGCCTGGCTCGACTTCACGGAGCGGTGGGATGCTTGAATCCTCATCCGAACGTCCGACGGCACCGAGTGACTTCGACTCATACACGATCCGCTTACGTGTGCGCTCATGCTCTGGATCCGGAAGCGGGATCGCCGAGAGAAGCGACTTCGTATAGGCGTGAATCGGGTTCTCATACAAACGCGCTGCTGGAGCGAGTTCGACGAGGTGACCTTGATACATGACACCGATCCGGTCTGAGATATACTTGACCATCGACAAATCGTGGGCGATGAACAAGTACGTCAAATCACGGTCGCGTTGCAATTCTTTCATCAAGTTGACGACCTGAGCTTGGATCGATACGTCGAGAGCCGAGATTGGCTCATCGGCGATGATGAAGTCTGGTTCAACCGCGAGAGCGCGGGCAATCCCGATCCGCTGACGTTGACCGCCCGAGAATTCGTGCGGGTAACGGCTCGCGTGCTCTTTCGTAAGACCGACCGTTTCGAGAAGGTCATAGACACGGTTCATCCGGTCTTCTTTCGTCTTGGCAAGGCCGTGGATATCAATGCCTTCAGCGATGATATCAGCGACCGTCATCCGCGGGTTGAGCGATGCGTAAGGATCTTGGAAGATCATTTGCATGGCCCGGTTGAATTTCAACTTCTCCGCTTTCGACTTCTTGCCATGAACGTTTTCGCCTTTGAAGACGACGTCACCGTCCGTCGCGTCATAAAGACCGATGATGGTACGACCTGTCGTCGATTTCCCACAACCTGACTCCCCTACGAGACCGAGTACTTCACCTTTGTAGATATCAAACGAGATGCCATCGACCGCTTTAACGACGCGGCCTCGGCCAATTTTAAAGTGCTGCTTCAGGTCTTTTACTTCGAGTAATTTCTCGCGTTCCATTATTCAGCACCACCTTTCAAAATCGATTTGGCGAACGCGCTGTCCGGACGATACTTGAGTGCAAGGTCACGGATTGCTTTCGGCGGGCTCACTTGCGGTGCTTGCGGGTGCAATAACCAACTTGCCGCATAGTGCGTGTCGCTAATTTGGAACATCGGTGGTTCTTTTTCAAAGTCGATCTTCATCGCATACGGGTTACGTGGTGCGAACGCATCGCCTTTTGGCGGGTCGAGCAAGTTCGGCGGCGTACCTGGGATGGCCGGAAGCGCCTCGTTCGGGTCATCAGATGGGCGCGGCATCGATCCGAGCAGTCCCCATGCGTATGGGTGACGCGGCTCGTAGAAGATCTCATCGACCGTTCCCTTCTCGACGATTTTACCAGCGTACATGACGGCAACACGGTCAGCCATGTTCGCGACGACACCGAGGTCGTGCGTGATGAAGATAATCGCTGTGCCGGTCTTTTGTTGGATGTCTTTCAAAAGCTCCAAAATCTGAGCTTGAATCGTTACATCGAGAGCTGTCGTCGGCTCATCGGCGATCAATACTTTAGGGTTACATGCGAGCGCGATCGCGATAACGATCCGTTGACGCATACCACCTGAGAGTTGGTGCGGATATTGCTTAAGACGTGCTTCTGGGTTTGGAATCCCGACGAGTGTGAGCAATTCAAGCGTACGCTTCTTCGCATCCTCACCCGTAAGACCTTGGTGTTGCTTCAATCCTTCAGCGATCTGTTTGAAGATCGTCATCGTCGGGTTGAGTGATGTCATTGGATCTTGGAAGATCATGGCGATATCACGGCCACGGATCTTCAACATTTCTTTTTCCGACAACTTCGCCAAGTCTTTACCTTCGAACAAGATTTCTCCATTCGTGATTTCACCTGGCGGGTTCGGGATCAGACGCATGATCGCTTTTGAAGTGACGGATTTACCAGAACCCGATTCACCAACGATGGCGAGCGTCTCGCCTTTTTTCAAATCAAACGATACGTTGCGAACAGCTTGTACCGTTCCAGCATACGTATGGAACGAGACCGCTAAGTCTCGGACAGATAAAATCGTTTCCATTCACGAGTCCCCCTGTTTCTATAATTATTTACGCATTTTCGGGTCAAACGCATCACGCAAGCCATCGGCGAGCAAGTTGAAGCTGACCATGAGCAAGACGATGATGACTGACGGGATGACGAGCAAGTACGGGAATGTCCGTAGCTCTTTGTATCCGTCGTTGATCAACGTACCAAGTGACGCTTGTGGCGGTTGAAGTCCGATCCCGATGAAACTGAGGAACGCCTCGAAGAAGATGGCAGATGGAATCGTGAACATGAGTGTGATGATGATGGCGCCGAGCGTGTTCGGGATCAAGTGTTTGAAGATCAAACGGTTACTTGAAGCACCGAGCGTACGAGCTGCCAAGACGAACTCTTGGTTTTTAAGTTTCAAGATTTGACCGCGGACGAGTCGACTCATCCCAATCCAGCCGGTGATCGTCATCGCGAGGATGATCGTGAACACCCCTGGGTCAAAGATCAAGATGAACAAGATGATCAAAATCAAGTTCGGAACACCTGTCAAAATTTCAACGATCCGCTGCATGATGTTATCTGTGCGGCCACCGAAGTAAGCCGAAATCCCACCGTATGCGACACCGATGACCGTATCAATGATCGCAGCCATCAAACCGATGAAGAGCGAGATGCGCGTTCCTTCCCAAACACGTGACCAAAGATCACGGCCGAGGTAGTCCGTACCGAACCAGAAGTTCTCTTCGACATTTTTCTGTTCATAGAAATCGATGTCGCGTCCACCGAGGTTGGCCATCCCATCAAACCCTGCCCACTCAAGTCCAGTGACTTTAGGTGGAAGTTTTGCTTGTGAGATGTTTTGTTCATAAGCGTCACGGCCTGAAAGCATCGGACCGAACAACGCGAGCAAAACGAGAATGACAATGACTGACAACGAGAGGATGGCGGCTTTGTTTTTCTTTAGGCGCATCCAAGCGTCTTGCCAGAAGTTCAAACTTTTACCGGCAATACGTTCACCGAGCTGTTCATTCATCTCGACACGTTGGAACATGTCTTGGTCGAACTGCTCGAAATTCTTTTTATTTTCAATCATCAGTTATCCCCCCCAAGACGAATACGTGGGTCAACGACTCCGTAGAGCAAGTCGACAAGTAGAATGATAATAATGAACAAGGCCGAGAAGAAGAGCGTTGTGCCCATGATGACCGAGTAATCATTCAACGTAATTGATGTAACGAACAACTCACCAAGTCCCGGAACCGCAAAGATCTTTTCGATAACGAACGTACCTGTCAACAGGCCGGCCGTCATTGGTCCGAGAATTGTGATGGCAGGAATCATCGCGTTACGCACCATGTGTTTCCAAACGATGGCGTTTCCGGTCAATCCTTTCGCCTTAGCGAGCGTGACATAATCTTGTCCGGTCACTTCTAGCATCTCGGTCCGGACGAAACGAGCGATCGCCGCCGTGACACCGAGCGAGAGCGAGATGGTCGGCAAAATCGTATGAGCCGGTGAATCCCAGAACGCGACAGGGAGGATTTGCAACTTAACCCCTACATAGTACTGAAGGAGGGCTGCAAATACGAATGATGGGACAGAAATCCCGATTACCGATACGAACATTGAACCATAGTCGATGTACGTGTTATGACGGATGGCCGCAACAATCCCGAGGAGCAATCCGACAAACGTCCCGAGGACGAGCGCTTGAATCCCTAGTTGAGCTGAAGGTCCGATCCGTTCCATAATCAAATCCGTCACTGGCCGGTTGGCCGTACGGAACGATACGCCGAGGTCACCTTGCACAAGGTTCCCTAAGTAAGTCGCATAACGAACTGGAAGTGGATCATTGAGTCCGTAACGATCGTTCAAGAGTTGAATTTGTGATTCAGTCAATTTCTCCTGGTTTTGGTACGGCGAACCTGGAAGCAGGTCCATCAGGAAAAACGTGAACGTCGCAATCAAGAAGAACGTGATGAGGCCGTAAGTCAGCCGTTGCAGAATATAACGTCCCATAAATAAATACCCCCTGTTTTTCTAATGTGTCTATGCTTGCACCAACAGCGTCACTATGACATATTACCCTTTTCTTGAATTCACAAAATGAAAGGAATTTTCTGAAAGAATAGGTCAAACGTCATCTCAAGGCTCTTAGCACAGCACATGAAAATTGAAGAATCCTTAGTTTGTAAAGTATTCTGAATTTTCACTGTTACTACATTATACTTTACCAACAAAACATTTGAATAGTATTTTCTCTCATTTCAGGATTTTTTTTAGAAAAGGGGGGACATGCACGTTGCATGCCCCCTTCTCATTTAGTTGATATCGACGTATTTGTACTGGTAATCAGCACCGAATAGTTGACGGTTGAAGTTTTCGACGTTTGGACGGAGCAAGTAAGCGACACCAGCTTGGTAAATCGGCATGATGGCTTGGTCTTGCTCGATCAAGAGCGTCTCTGCTTCTTTAAATTTGTCATAACGGGCATCGATTGCTGTTTCAGCAGATGCTTCATCAATCAACTTGTCGTAGGCAGCAGACTTGTAGTTGATGTCGTTTTGACCGTTGTCAGACGTGAAGATGCCAAGGTTTGTGAGCGGATCTTGATAGTCAGGTCCCCAAAGGGCGAATGACATTTGGTACTCTCCGTTCGCTTCGAGCTCGAGCTTGTTGTTGAACGGTTGTTGTGAGATGTTCACGGTCACGTTCGGCAAGTTCGATTCGATTTGGCCTTTCATGTACTCTGAGATTTGTTTCGATACTTCGCTGTCGAATGAGAGAAGTTCGATTGTAGCAGCTTCGCCGCCAGTCGCTTCTTCCCAAAGTGATGCCGCTTCGTCAGCGTTCGTTTCAAAGTGCGTCACGCCTTCCGTGTAATCCGTGCCGTCTTCATACTTGATGAAGTCTTTCGGGATGAACGAAGTCGTGGCGATTGAACCGTTGTTCAAGAGTTGGTCGATGATTCCGGCTGGGTCGACCGCACGAGCGATTGCTTTACGGGCATTGACGTCAGCGAAGACTTCATCTTCATGGTTGAACTTGAAGTAACCGACGCTTGAACGAAGGCCTGTGTTATAGTCGTCGTTCTCTTGGAAAGCAGCAACTTGTTCAGATGAAAGGCCGGCGTAGTCGACTTCTCCTGCTTCATACAAGTTGACGACTGTCGATGTGTCTTTGACGACACGTACGTCTACTTTTTCCAAGGCGACGTTTTCAGCATCCCAGTACGCGTCGTTTTTCGTCAACACGTACCCTTGCTCACGATCCCACTCCGACCATGTGAATGGACCGTTGTAAATGTGGTTCTCTGGAGTCGTTGAGAAATCCGCACCCTTTTCAGTAGCGAACGCTTCGTTGATCGGTGTGAATGTACCGAACGATGTGAGCGAGATGAATGATGGGTCCGGACGCTCGAGTGTGACTTCAAGCGTCTTCTCATCGATTGCTTTCACCCCGAGGTCTTCTTTTGGAAGATCTCCTGTGTTGATGGCTTCAGCATTTTTTACTGTGTTCATGATGTACGCGTATTGTGAACCAGTTTCTGGATCCACAGCGCGTTGCCAAGCGTAGACGAAGTCGTTCGCTGTGACAGGTTCGCCGTTAGACCATTCCGCGTCGCGGAGTGTGAACGTGTAGACCGTTTCGTCTTCGTTCACTTTTGGTTCTCCTTCGGCGATTGCAGGAACGGCATTCCCGTCTTGATCCAGACGGTAAAGACCTTCCATCGTGTTGGCGATCAAGTTGAACGCGACTGCGTCCGTCGCGAGCGCCGGGTCAGCCGTTGTAATATCAGACGTGTCCGTCAAGCGGAGAACTTTTTCTCCGTTCGAAGACGAACCGCCGTCAGAGTCTCCGCCAGTCGAGCAAGCGGCGAGCACTGAACCGAGTGCCAAGATGAGTGTCATCATGAGCAAAATCGATTTTTTCTTCATTGCGATGTCCCCTTTCTGAATCGTGAAGCATGGCGTTTCGTCGGACGATAACATCTTACTTTTTCTTTAATTTTCTGAATATTTCATTTTGTATCCGACGAAAGAACGTTAGGGCTATTGTAAAAAATTTTTAATCAAACTGTCAACTCCCTAATAAACCGCTGTCATTTTCAACACGAACTTCTCGCCTTCTCCACCAAGCAACAGGTATCATAGAGCCATAGGGCGGATGACTCGATGGAGCACATCCAAGCTGAAAGGAGTTTGTCACATTGAAAAATTTTAGAAGTATATTAATCGTTTGGGGGATTGTCACAATTACCTACACGGTCTGGTCGAGCCTCTCTTATTACCAGGATGAAACGTTATTGTTTCATTTGAGCGGCGGTCTGTTCGTCGCCGGGATGCTCGTCTTTGCAATCGGTATGTTCTCTCAAATGAGCGCGTCCGGACTATTCGACGGCATCATGTACGGGTTCAAACGTAACCGACGCGCCAAGTTGAAAGAGATTGACCCGGATTACGAGGAAGACGAAGAGGCGACACCGGAAGAACGGGCCGCTCAAAAACATTCGGCTTCGCGTTGGGTGTACGTCGGCGTCGGTAGCATCATTCTCTCCTACATCATCACCCTCGTTTGACCTTCCGATTTTTCAGACGATATGCTACACTATGGCTAGAACAATAGGAAACACGATGAAGAAGACAAGTACCTCGATCCCCCTTTCCCCCAGAGAGTCTACGTTGCTGCGAGTAGATGGAGAGCGTCGAGCGAATGGACTTCGGAGTGGCTCACCTGAACGATAGTATGGTGAGACGGTCACGCCCGTTAACGCGATCAAGTGGCATGAGCTTCATGCAAATTTGGGTGGCACCGCGGTTATTCGTCCCGATTTTTCGGGCGGGGAACCGCGGTTTTTTTTATATTCTATGGAGGTGCAATCATGGCAAAAATCTTTTCTGGCATTAAACCGACCGGCGTCGTGACGCTCGGTAACTACTTAGGGGCGATGAAACAGTTTGTCGAGCTCCAAGACGAGCACGAAGCGTTCTACTGTGTCGTCGATCTCCATTCGATCACGGTCCAACTTGACCGGGTCGAGTTGATGGACAACACGCGTAAACTTGCGGCGCTTTATCTCGCTTGTGGTCTCGACCCTGAGAAGTCGACGATTTTCGTCCAGTCGGAAGTGAAGGCGCACGCCCAGCTCGGATGGATGTTGACGTGTATCGCCGGCATGGGTGAACTGAGCCGGATGACGCAGTATAAAGACAAATCCCAAAACAGTGAAAATATCGGTGCCGGCCTGTTCGTCTATCCGACGCTCATGGCGGCCGATATCCTCTTGTACGGGACAGAACTCGTCCCGGTCGGTGATGACCAAAAACAACACGTCGAATTGACGCGTGACTTGGCCGAGCGCTTCAACAAGCGATACTACGAGACGTTCACGATTCCTGAGCCGCTCATTCAAAAAGAAGGCGCCCGCATCATGAGTTTGACGAACCCGGTGAAGAAGATGTCGAAATCGGATGCGAACGTGAAAGGCTTCATCTCGATGCTCGATGAGCCGAACGTCATCCGCAAAAAAATCAAGAGCGCGGTCACAGACTCGAGCGGGATCATCAGCTTCGACCGAGAGAACAAGCCGGGAATCTCAAACTTGCTTGAGATTTATTCACTCTCGACCGATACGCCAATCGACGAACTCGTCGAACGTTATCAAGATTCGAACTACGGGACGTTCAAACAAGATGTCGCTGAAGCGGTCGTCGCCATGCTCGAGCCGATTCAGAATCGCTATCATGAACTCGTCGATTCAGCTGAGCTCGATGCGATCCTCGACGCAGGTCGTGAAAAGGCAGAAGCCGTCGCCAACAAAAATCTCGCGAAAATCGAGAAAGCGATGGGACTCAACCGGAAACGGGCCAAAGTGAAGAAATAAAAAGTAGCCGCCCTTTGCATGCAAAGGGCGGCTTGTTCGTGCAACGTGATTGGTCAAACTGAAGACACAAAAAAAGAGACAGGCGTCCCCGTCTCTTTTTTGTATGCGTGTTGTTTCTTATTACTCTTTGCCTTCGATAGATGCCCACTTGTACGAGTAGTCAGCGCCGAACGCGTGTTCAACGATTCCTTTAACGTATGGCTTCGTGAGGCGAGCCGATCCACGTTGGTAAACTGGCGAGATCGCGTTCTCTTCAAGAACGATTTTCTCTGCAGCTTGAAGGTCAGCCCAACGCTGTTCAGCATCTGTGCTTGATTTCGCAGATTCGATGAGCTTGTCGAATTCTTCGTTCGACCACTTACCACGGTTGTATGGTCCGTCAGTGACGAAGAGGTCAACGAATGTCATTGGATCCTGGTAGTCAGGGCCCCAGCCAGCGAATGTCAACTCGAACTCACCTTTGTTCTCAAGGTCAAGTTTGTTGTTGAACGGTTGTTGCTTGATTGTAAGCGTGATCCCTGGAAGGTTCTTCTCAAGTTGACCTTTGATGAACTCACCGATTTGCTTCGCAGATTCTGAGTCATAGTTGAGGAGCTCGATTTCGACAGAGTCTTGACCGAGTTCTTCAAGTCCTTTTTCCCAAAGCTCTTTCGCTTTGTCCACGTCGTAGCCACCGATGTCGCCGTTCGCTTCACGGAAGTCCGCGCCGTCTGGTCCAGTGACGAAGTCTTTAGGTACGAGGTAGTTGGCAGGGACTGAACCGTTCGCAAGGAGCGTTTCAGAGATCGCTGCTTTATCGTATGCCGCGTCAATCGCGTTACGGATGTTTTGGTTGTCGAGCGCTTCAACCTCAGTGTTGAACTGAAGGTAGAAGAGTGTTGGCTCAACGACAGTCGAGAAGTCTTCGTTGTCTTGGTATTGAGCAACGAGTTCAGAAGTCAAACCAGTGCGGTCAACGTCGCCGTTTTCGTACAAGTTAACACCTGTTGAAACTTCTTTAACGACTTTAACGTTGATTTCTTCAAGTTTGACGGCTTCAGCATCCCAGTAGTCGTCGTTTTTGACCATTTTCCAGCCTTGCTCGCGCTCCCAGCTTTCGAGTTTGAACGGTCCGTTGTAGAGCGTTGTTTCTGCAGACGTACCGAAGTTCTCGCCTTGCTCTTTGTCGAACGACTCAAGTTTAGGCATGAATACGCCGAAGCTTGTGAGGCCGAGGAAGTAATCTGCTGGTGCAGTCAATTTAACTTCAAGTGTCTGATCATCAAGTGCCTTGACGCCGACAGCGTCGCGCTCGCCTTCGCCAGTGTTGTAGGCTTCAGCACCTTCGATGATTGACATGACATAAGCATATTGTGAAGCGTTGTCCGGGTTAAGGACTTCTTTCCAAGCGTATTCGAAGTCGTTCGCTGTTACAGGCTCACCGTTAGACCAAGTTGCGCCTTCACGGATTTTGAACGTGTACGTTTTCCCGTCTTCAGAGACGTCATGATCTTCCGCGATCCCCGGTGTAGGGTTATCTTCGTCGTTCATACGATAGAGACCTTCGTTAACGTTGTTCAAGACGTTGAACGAAACCGCGTCAGTCGCGAGTGTAGGGTTAAGTGAAGGGATGTCAGAACTATCGAGCAAGTTGAGGACTTGCTCCTCGTCTGCGCCGCCTTCAGAACCTTGATTATTTGATGATGTCTCTTCTTCCCCACCCGAGCAAGCTGCTAGGAATGCGCTAGATAGAAGCGTTACCGACGTTGCTAAAGCAAAACCTTTTTTCTTATTCATTGCGATGACCCCCTGATTTTTTTCGGTTTAACGAAATGAACGATGGTAGAAAATTCAGATATCTCACTTTACAAAATTTGCTACCACAATCCCGTTGAAGCAATAATACAATATTCTGATAATTTTGCAAAGTGTTTATTTTGATTTTTCTAAAAAATTTTTATTATAGGCTAAAAGCCCGCCTAGGGAGACGGGCTTTAAGCTCATTTTTCATAAACTTTAGAAAAAGTTAGGACGTACGAAGGACCGATGACCGGAAAACCGATTTCCGCATATTTGGAATCGACTGCGTAAGATCTTCCAGCTTGGTAGATTGGGATAACGACAGCTTCTTCCAACAGCCGTTTTTCCGCCTGTCGATACGTCTCGTTCCGGTCCGCAAGTACTTCTGTCGAGCGGGCCTCATCCATCAAACGATCGAACGTTTCGTCCGTGTATCCGCTCGAATTCAAATAGTTATTTGTCTCGAATTGGGTCAAATAGGCACTGAATGCCGGGTAGTCCGGTTGCCACCCTGATAGTGACAACGCGTAATCGCCTGCGACTTCTTTCCTAACTTTGTCACCGAGCGGCAACTCGACGACGTTCACTTGAAGACCGGGAAGTTGTTCAAGCTCTGTTTCAATCGTCTGGGCGATTTGTCTCGCCTCTTCATCGACAAAGCTGAGCAACTCAATCTCGATTTCCTCTTCTTCGAGCCGATCAAGCACGTCTGCGAACAGTGTCGCCGCCTCTCCTTCAAGCGTCGGCTCCGTCTCCGTTTGATCGGTGACGAGCAATCGTTCTGTCGTCCGTTCGGCTCTTGCGAGTGACCCTTCCACTGCTTCGCGATCTAAGGAGAGCGCGAGCGCGCGTCGGAAATCGGCATCATCGAACGGATACTCGTCGACGTTCGGTTTTAAATAGAAGACGCCGCTTCGCGGAACATCAACGAGCTTACCTTCGAGTGATTCGATTGTCCCCTCGTCCGTGCCGTAAGGGATCGGGTGAATACCGTCGGGCTCTGAACTTAGACCTTCATCCGCCCAGATGATAACCTTTTCGAGCGTGACGCGATCTGCATCATAATAATCCTCGTTTTTTATCAACGTCGCCTGGGCCGCGTCGATTGACTCGATTTGGAACGGTCCGTTCGCGTCGAGTTCTTGCCACTCCCCAATCATCGTCTGCGGCAGAAAGGCCGGCATCGCTAACATCTGCTCGAACCCTTCCATCGGACGCTCGAGCGTCAGTTCAAATGTCTGTTCGTCAATCGCTTTCACGCCGAGCGTCTCTGGTTCTTTCGTCCCGAGACTGATCGCTTTCGCGTTCAATACATCTCCGAGGAGGAAACTGAACGGGGAATTCGTATCGTCATCGGCGAGCATGCGAAAATGCTCGACGAACGTTTCAGCCGTGATTGCATTTCCATTCACAGTTTGACTTGCCTTCAAGTTAAACGTATAAGTCGCCCCGTCCTCGGAACGCGTCATCGTCTCAACGAGTCCCGGTTCAATCTCACCGTCCGCTCCGAAGCGATACAATCCTTCATAAATATGCGATAACACAGTTTGCGAACTTGGATCGATCGCGAGCAGCGTGTTCGGTTGCTCCGGCAACGTCTCTCCATGGATCGTCACGATTTGTTCTTCTGGTGGTAGTAACTCTCGTGCCTGCTCTCGTTGTCCGTACCAAATAACTAAAAAAAGGATAAGGACTGAACCCAACAAGGCGGCACCGATGAAAAATCGTTTCATCTGACATTCTCCTCTCTGTTAGACCAACCCTTATACCCTACCCGTTTTTGTCACTTTTTTCTACTATTAGTCGTTCACTTTCGCGAATGCGAGCGTCGCGTTGTGGCCCCCGAAGCCAAGCGAGTTGCTCAGTGCGTACTGGATATCAAGTTCCCGATTTCCGTCACGGACATAGTCTAAATCACAATCATCAGCTGGTGTCTCACAGTTGATCGTCGGATGAATCCGTCCCTCATGAATCGATAACGCCGTGATGACGGCCTCGACTCCGCCGGCTGCGCCGAGCAAGTGCCCGATCATCGATTTAGATGAGTTGACGGCCAAGTTGTGCGCGTGGTCACCGAAGACGTTGTGGATCGCTTTCGTCTCGAGCATGTCATTGAGTGGTGTGCTCGTCCCGTGTGCGTTGATGTATTGAACGTCTTCTGGACGAATTCCCGCGTCACGAAGCGCCTCGTTCATCGCTTTTGATCCACCTTCTGCCTCAGGTGACGGCGCCGTGATGTGATAAGCGTCCGAACTCATGCCATACCCGACGACCTCCGCATACATTTTGGCTCCGCGCGCTTTCGCATGCTCATATTCCTCGAGAACGAGCACGCCCGCGCCTTCACCCATGATGAAGCCGTCACGGTTCTGATCGAACGGGCGGCATGCCGTGTTCGGGTCTGGATTCGTCGATAGTGCCTTGTTGGCACAGAATCCTGAGAATGAGAGCGGCGTGATTGGTGCTTCGGCCCCACCTGCGAACATCGCGAGGGCATCACCACGTTGGATGACTTTAAACGCCTCACCGATTGAGTTCGTTCCAGACGCACAAGCTGTGACCGAGCAGTTGCTCGGCCCTTTTGCTCCGAGGTAAATCGAAACTTGACCGCTCGCCATGTTTGGAATCATCATCGGGATGAAGAATGGGCTGATGCGACGTGGTCCCCGTTCATGCAAGATGCTCGCTTGTTTGTCGATTGTTTCGACCCCACCGATCCCGCTTCCGATCCAAATCCCGACATCGTCCGCGATTGCTTTCACATCTAGACCGCTATCCCGATGCGCAGCGTCAGCCGCAAGAATCGAATATTGAATGAATGAATCCATCTTGCGTGCTTCCTTCGGTTCGACCAAATGATCGATGTTCCATTCCTTTACTTCCGCCCCGACTTTCGCCGGATACTGGCTAATATCAATCTTTGTTAACGTATCGACTGCATTTTCCCCGTTCAACAGTCGCTCCCACATTGCCGTAACGTCGTTCCCGAGTGGGGAAACGACTCCTAATCCTGTGATGACTACTCGTTTCATGCGTTAATCTCCTCCGTGATGTTAGCGTTATTCCATGTTAAACAGCTCGCTCCCCATGTGAGCCCGGCGCCGAAGCCGGCGACGACGATCGTTTGACCGTTTGAGATTTTCCGTTGCTTGACCGCTTCGGCCAAAGCAAGTGGAATTGAAGCAGCTGACGTGTTCGCATGGTCTTGAATCGTGACGACAACTTTTGCTTCGTCAATCCCTAACCGTTCAATCGCTGCGTCAATGATACGACGGTTCGCCTGGTGCGGCACGAGGACGTCGAGGTCTTCAATCGTCTTCCCGGCCCCTTGCAACGCCTCTAAGACGATGTCAGGCATCTTACGGACGGCGAATTTGAACACTTCACGACCGTTCATGACAATCTTACCTTCTTCATTCTCATATAAGAACTTTCCGCCGGTTCCGTCACTTCCGAGAATGACCGACTCGATGGCGGCCACCTCGTCTTCGCCGAGAACGACGGCACCCGCCCCATCACCGAACAAGACGGCGGTCGAACGGTCGTCCCAATCGATCAAGTTGCCCATCTTCTCAGCTCCAATGACGAGTGTGCGCTTCAACCCTTTCGCGAACATCATGCTCTTCGCCGTATCCATCGCGAAGATGAAGCCGCTACAGGCGGCGCTAACGTCGAAGGCGACCGCTTGCTTTGCCCCAAGGTTGGCTTGCACGAGACAAGCCGTCGCCGGGAATGATGGCGCCGTCGCCGTCGCGCAAATGATCGCGTCGATATCTTCAATCGACACACCCGCACTTTGAAGCGCCCGTTCGGCAGCCTTTGTGGCCATATCGGCAACGCTCAAATCAGCGTCTGCCAAATGGCGCGCCTCGATCCCGGTCCGGGTCCGAATCCATTCGTCGCTCGTATCCATTCGTTTTTCCAAATCGATGTTCGTGATCCGGTTGTCCGGAAGGAACGAACCGATGCCAATGATTCCAATGTTCATGTTGATGACCCCTATTCTTAGTATCTGGTACTAATATAAGGGAATAAAAAAGGGATGTCAACGCATCCCTCTCGATTATTCGCTTTGACCGAGTCGTTTTGTGACGGCCATGACCATTTTCGCCGAGTTAATCGATGCCGTCTCCAAAAATTCGTCGAACGACAAGTTCGCTTCCTCATCGGCGCTGTCCGAGATTGAACGAGTCACGACGAACGGGACACCAAACTGGTAGCACGTCTGCGCGATTGGAGCGGCTTCCATCTCGACGGCGGCGACGCCATCAAAATGTCCGAGGATGTCCGCCACCCGTTTCGAGTCATTGATGAATGAGTCGCCCGTCACGATGAGGCCCGTATGGACGTTCACGTCATGGAGACTCTCGATGACTTCTTTACAGACGTCCATCAAGTGCGCATCGGCCGTATATGCCGCCGGCATGCCTGGAACTTGCCCATACTCATAGCCGAACGCTGTCACGTCGACATCGTGGTGACGGACTTCTGTCGAGACGACGACGTCGCCGACTTTCATCCCTTTTTTGAAGCCGCCGGCTGAACCGGTGTTGATGACGACGTCCGGTTTGAACTTATCAATCAAGAGCGTCGTCCCGATGGCCGCGTTCACTTTGCCGATGCCTGACTTTAAAATGACGACTTCGACGTTGCCGAGGTATCCTTCATAGAAGTGATAGTTGGCGATTTCCGTGTCTGTCCGTTCTGTCAATTCGTTGCGGAGCAAGTTTACTTCTTCTTCCATCGCTCCAATGATTCCGATTTTCATGATATGTGCCTCCTCAGAAAGAGAGCGACCTCCAGATGGATGTCGCTCGTTAGTGTTACTTGATTTCTTTAATTTCGACGACCATGTCGCCGCCTGGCGTTTGAACGTTGACCACGTCTCCGACCGTACGGCCGAGAAGCGCTTTGGCGATTGGTGATTCGTTTGAGATTTTCCCTGTGAATGGGTCGGCCTCGGCGCCACCGACGATTGTGTACGTCTCGTCTTCGTTATCTTCTTGAATGAAGAACGTTACCGTTTTCCCGATGGCGACCATCGAGTTGTCGGCTACGTCATCTTGGATGATGACGGCGTTACGAAGCATCTCTTCAAGTTGGGCGATGCGTCCTTCGACCATTGCCTGCTCTTCTTTCGCCGCATCATATTCAGCGTTCTCAGACAAGTCTCCGAAATCGCGGGCGATTTTAATATTCTCAACGACTTCTTTACGGCGCACCGTCTTCAGTTCGTTCAATTCATTTTCGATCTTAGCTTTTCCGTCTAACGTCATGTAATGTTGTTTTTCAGCCATTTCTGTCACTCCTTCATTGTCTCCTAGTATATTACAGCTAGGTTAAATTGAAAACGATTTATTTTCTTATGCCCGGTTGCGTTCTGTGAGTACCCAGCGAATCTTCGTCACGAGCAAATCGATGGCGACAAAGTTTTCTCCACCTTCAGGTACGATGATGTCCGCATAACGTTTCGTCGGCTCACAAAATTGAAGATGCATCGGCCGGACGACATTCGTATATTGGGCGACGACCGAGTCGATTGACCGGCCCCGCTCATTAAGATCGCGCTGCATCCGGCGTAGGATGCGGACGTCCGCATCCGTGTCGACGAACACTTTAATGTCCATCAAGTCTCGGAGACGATCGTCCTCGAGCGCCAAAATACCTTCGACGATGACGACGTCGACCGGCTCGATCAAGATCGTCTTGTCCGAGCGCGTGTGCGCCGCATAGTCATACACCGGTTTCTCGATGGCCTTGTGCTCTTGTAACTGCTTGATATGCTCGATCAAAAGATCGTTATCGAATGCGAACGGGTGGTCATAGTTCGTCTTATATCGTTCTTCCATCGTCATCTCTGACTGGTCTTTATAATACGCGTCTTGCTCGATCATGACGACCGATTGTCCTTTGAACGCATCCACGAGCGCGCGGGCCACGGTCGTCTTACCTGATCCGGTCCCCCCGGCCACGCCGATAATGACGGGTTTATGTTGCATCAAAGTTAAGTCCTCCTCATCGTAATTTACGACTGATTGCTAGGCCATCACCAAGGGGCAAAATTGCAGTATGATAATCGGTCCGTGCCATCAATTGCTCAGTAAACTCTTTTACGAGACGAACGAGCCGGCGGCGTCGACGGTCAAGCACTGACACATCCTCGAGCAGGACGTCCCCTCGTAAAAATAAATTATCGCTGTAAATCGTACCACCAATTGGTACTAAAGCGCCATACCCATCAAAGAATTTTTGATACTGACCTTTGGCCGCGTCGATAAAGACCGCATCGAATTCTCCTTCAATCGTCCCGATCAACTCCACCGCATCACCATGAATGACAGTGATTCGGTCCGATACGTCCGAGCGTCCGATAAAGCCGAGTGCCTCTTCGTGACGTCGTGCGTTTCGTTCGATTGTGACGATTTCTGCGTCCGGCAACAGTTCAGCCATTCGAATCGCACTGTATCCGATTGCCGTACCGACCTCAAGGATCCGTTTCGGACGTTGCATCGCGAGAAGCGACAGCAACACTTCAGATCCGGTCAAGTCCATGATTGGCACGTGATGTTCTCGGGCGAACGCCTCCATCTCCGCCAATAACGGCGATCGGGGCGTGACCAAGTTCTCCACGTAACCTTCATAGGATGAATGTTCCACGTCGTACACCTCTTACTCTCTAATCATTCAAACGACCGGAAGCCAAGGCTTCCGGTCGCATATCCGTCAATTGTTGTTTGCTTCTTCGAACGCTTCCCATTCTGGACGATACTTGTTGACGTTCTGTTGGTGCGCCTCGTACTCCACTTCGAACAAGACTTCCCCGTTCGGGAATCCTTCACGCGGTGGTCGGGCGTAGAAATAAACGTTATCCGTATCGTTCGGATTGAGCGTGGCGACGAACGCGTCACGACTGACCGCAGCGATTGGTCCGATTGGGATCCCTTCGTAGCGGTATGTGTTATAAAGTGAATCGTTTTGGAGATCGTTGAACGATGTGAAAATCGAAGTCTCCCCGGTACCGTACCAGACGGTCGGGTCGGACTGCAACTTCATGCCATCGGCCAGACGGTTCTCGAACACACCTGCGATCTCTTGACGGTCTTCCGTCGAGACCGCTTCTTTCTCAACGATCGAGGCGAGCGATAACGTCTCATGGAACGTGCGTCCCGACGCTTCGACCGCATCGCCGTATTCGAGATAGAGCTGTTCGGTCGGCTTGAGCATCTCATCGATGATCTGAGTGAGCGTCACACCTTTATCGAACTCATACGTTGCCGGGAACAAGTAACCTTCGAGCGGGTGATAAATTCCGTCGGCGAGCACTTCGTCCGTCAGCATCTCATGCTCATTGACGAGCGAGCGGATATACTCCTCGTCGCTCAGTTGGTCCGAAATCTCTTCTTTCGGAATATCAGCCTGTTTTGCGAGACGCGAGATGACTTGGTCGATCGTAAAGCCTTCCGGGATCACCAATTTGATATCCGGGACGACGATGACTTTCCCCGTCTTCAACGTGGCGATTAACTCGTCAAGTGATTGTGACGGAGACAACGTATACGTCCCCGCTTGGAACGATGATTCATTTTTAAACCGTGTGTAAAAACGGAAAATCGTGCTATTCCTCACGAGGCCATTCTCTTCGAGTAGTTCGCCAATGTAACCAGAACCTGCACCGAGTGGAACCTCGACCTCGACCGTTTCGGTCGAAGCTGGGTCAACGGGTTCAAGCGATCGTTTCACGAACGCATAAGATACCGCGGCACCTGTGGCGATCACTAGAAGAAAGACAGCAAGGATGATAACCGTAATTCGCCGAACAATCCGGTTACGTGCACGCTTCTCATCAAACATCGATGGATGGTTCATGCGCATTTCTCCCCTGTTCTTCTGTTATGAAGATGGGCGACGAGGGTTTCCCCTAGTCGCCCGTCCACGTATTAGTCTAAACCAACTTCGTCATTGACGATATCGAACGCTTCCATGACTTCCTCGAAGTCATCATCGTCTTCGACGAGCTTCAAGATGAACTCGCCATCTTCAAGTTCTTCGATTTCAAACGCGTACACTTCGATTGTGTCGTCATCTTCGTCTTCTGTTTCTGGATTGCCGACCGGCTCAAGAACGACAAACGTCTTCTTCGAGCGGTCGCTCGTCATCCGGAAAATTTCTGCAAATAAATGCTCGTCTCCATTTTCGTCTGGAATACGGTACATTTCTTCTTCACGACGGATTTCTGCCATGAGTAATTCCTCCTTATTTGCCTGCACGATCCAGGTAATTTTGTAAAATCATGACGGCTGCCATCTTATCGATGACGGCCTTTCTCTTTTTTCGGCTGACGTCTGCTGAAATGAGCATCCGCTCCGCTTGCATCGTCGTCAAACGCTCGTCGACGAGAACTGTCGGCAAACCGGTCGCTTCGGTGAGGGCCGCGGCAAACGCCTGTGACGCCTCGCCCCGAGGTCCGATTGTCGCGTTCATGTTCTTCGGGAGGCCGACAACGACTTCTTTCACATCGTACTGCTCAATAATCGGTTGAAGCAGACGGACAGCTTCCTCAAAGTCCGGCTCGGTCCAGTAGACCGTCTCCACACCTTGCGCCGTCCATCCCATGAGGTCGCTCACGGCGACCCCAATCGTCTTCGAACCGACATCGAGCCCCATGACTCGCTTCATATTAATCCTCTCTACGATCGTTCAAATACGATTTGACCAGCTCTTCGAGCAGCTCATCTCGTTCGATTTTGCGAATTAAGTTTCGCGCATCGTTATGACGCGGGATGTAGGCAGGGTCACCTGACAACAAGTATCCGACGATTTGATTGATCGGTTGGTAGCCTTTCTCCTCGAGTGCTTGATACACCGTGATCAGTGTCTCCCGAGTGTTGGCTCGATTATCATCTTCTGGAAAATTGAATTGCATCGTGCGATCCATTTGGCTCACAAGAATCCACCTCTTTCCGTTTGCACTTCACACTCTATTATGCCAGTGATTGAACGTAATGTGAAGCGAACTTCAATGCTTCATCCAGTTTTGTCGCATCACGGCCTCCGGCTTGCGCCATGTCAGGACGGCCTCCGCCGCCTCCGCCACAACGTGTCGCCACTTCTTTGATCAATTTCCCGGCATGGAAGCCACGGTCGTTCAAGTCTTTCGTCACACCTGCGACGAGGTTGACCTTGTCGCCGTTCGCCGAGCCGAGCAAGATGACGGCCGAGCCGAGCTTGCCTTTCAATTCGTCGACCATGCCACGCAGCGCGTCCATATCTTGTCCGTCGACGCGCTTAGCGATCAATTGGACATCACCGAACGTCTCGATGGCGTCTGTGAGTGACGATGCTTCGATGTTGGCGAGTTTCGCTTTGAGCGATTCGCTCGCGCGTTCAAGTTCTTTCATTTCAGTTTGAAGCGCTTGGACACGCGTCGGCACTTCAAGTGGTTTTGTCTTGAGCAGTTTCGCTGCCGTCTCGAGCGTCTCGATGTGCTGGTTCATCACTTCGTAAGCACCAGCTCCTGTGACCGCCTCGATGCGACGTGTACCGGCTCCGATTCCTGATTCCGACAAGATTTTGAAGAGACCGATTTCCGCCGTGTTGCCGACGTGGCAACCACCGCAAAGTTCGACCGAGTCACCGGCAGCGACGACGCGGACGACATCCCCGTACTTCTCACCGAAGAGCGCCATCGCACCTTTCGCTTTCGCATCGGCGATGTTCATTTCTTCGATATCGACAGCGATTGACGCCCAGATGCGTTCGTTCACTTGACGTTCAATCGATTGGAGCTCTTCAGCCGTCACTTGGCCGAAGTGAGAGAAGTCAAAGCGAAGACGGTCTGGTGTCACGAGCGAACCTGCTTGGTTGACGTGCTCACCGAGCGTGTCTTTCAACGCGCGATGCAACAAGTGCGTCGCTGTGTGGTTTTTGATGATCGCTTGACGCGAGCTTTGATCGACCGTAGCCGTCACCGCGACTTCTGCCTTGGCGACACCTGACGTGACCGTGACCGTATGCAAGTTTTGGCCATTCGGCGCTTTCGAGACGTCTTTCACGTGAAGGACGAAGTCCGACCCGACGATTTGTCCTTTATCGCCGATTTGACCGCCGCTCTCAGCGTAGAATGGCGTCTGATCGAGGATGACTTGTGCTTCTTCCCCTGCCGCGACGACGTCAACGAGCTCTCCATCATGAATCAAGCTGATGATTTTCGCTTCAGTTCCGAGGTTCGTGTACCCGACGAATGATGATGGAAGCGTAATTTCCGCAAGAACGCCTGACTGGATTTGCATCGACTCAACGTCGGCACGGGCAGTCCGAGCGCGTTCACGCTGAGCGTTCATCGCTTGTTTGAATCCATCCTCGTCGACCGTCAATTTGTGGTCTTCGGCGTACTCGATCGTCAACTCGAGCGGGAAACCGTACGTATCGTAGAGACGGAACGCATCTTCACCGCTGATGACGTTCGAACCGGCCGCTTTTTGTGCTTTCGCGACTTCGTTCAAGATAGCAAGACCGTCATGAAGCGTCTCGTGGAAACGCTCTTCTTCATTCTTGACGACTTTCTTGAT
Source organism: Exiguobacterium sp. s5 (assembly GCF_018618075.1). Taxonomy (NCBI): domain Bacteria; kingdom Bacillati; phylum Bacillota; class Bacilli; order Caryophanales; genus Exiguobacterium; species Exiguobacterium sp. s5. Next base: position 327,379 of record NZ_JACSLK010000002.1, read on the forward strand.
GAAGTCTTTCTTCTCACGGACTTCAGGGTAGAAGTCGACCATGATGTCGCCGACGACGTCGACGAGCTCATACATGAACGGACGCTCGATGCCTAGCATCTTCGCATAGCGGACGGCCCGGCGGAGCAAACGACGAAGCACGTAGCCACGGCCTTCGTTCGATGGGAGCGCCCCGTCGCCGATCGCGAACGAGACGGTGCGGATGTGGTCAGCGATGACTTTGAACGCCACATCTTTGCTGCTGTCGGTGCGGTACGTCTCGCCGCTGATTTTCTCTGTCTCGCGGATGATTGGCATGAACAAGTCCGTGTCGAAGTTCGTCGGTACGTCTTGCATGACGCTCGCCATCCGCTCGAGACCCATCCCTGTATCAATGTTTTTCCGTGGGAGCTCGGTATAGTTGCCGTGCCCGTCATGGTTGAACTGACTGAAAACGATGTTCCAAATTTCAAGGTAACGCTCGTTCTCGCCGCCCGGGTATAGTTCTGGGTCGGTCGGGTCGTCGCCGAACGCAGGTCCGCGATCGAAAAAGATTTCTGTGTTCGGGCCAGACGGGCCTTCCCCGATTTCCCAGAAGTTCTCTTCGAGTGGGATGATGCGGTCGGCCGGCACGCCGAGTGCGAGCCAAAGTTGTTTCGCTTCTTCATCTTCCGGGTGAATCGTCACCGACAAGCGATCCGGGTCGAGCCCGTACCATTCGTCGCTCGTCAGAAGTTCCCAGCCCCATTTGATCGCGTCTTCGCGGAAGTAATCACCGACCGAGAAGTTCCCGAGCATTTCGAAGAACGTATGGTGACGCGCCGTCTTCCCGACGTTCTCGATATCGTTTGTCCGAATCGACTTCTGCGCGTTGACGATGCGCGGGTTGGCTGGAATGACACGGCCGTCAAAGTATTTTTTGAGCGTCGCGACGCCTGAGTTGATCCAAAGAAGCGTCGGATCTTCGACCGGTACGAGTGAGGCACTCGGCTCGACACTGTGTCCTTTCGATTTGAAGAAATCTAAATACATTTGGCGAATCTGTGCGCCAGTTAATGGTTTGAGCGGTTTCATCAACAATTCCTCCTTCAGTTTAAACGAAACGAAAAAAAGCGATGCTCATCCCTGTGGAAAGGGACGAAAGCATCGCTTCGTGGTACCACCCTCGTTCGCACGGCAAAGCCGTGCCTCGAACATCCGATAACGCGGATGAGGCGCCCAGGGTGAGTGGGGACTCCAGACTAGCTTCGGTCGACCGGACCCCCATCTTCTCACAGCCTAGGAAGATGTCTCTGGTGAGGCGGTTACGACGTACTCATTTCCTTCATCGTCTTTAATCGTTTCAGTTTTCTATTCGTCATTATCACACGTCAATCGGGAGACGTCAAGACTTGCCGCCTAGCCGCTCGACGAGTTTCGTTCGCCGCACCGGCTCTTCTTCTCGCGTCGCCGCCTCGAGGGCACGGACGTCTCCGAACAAGAGCAAACTCTTCTTCGCCCGGGTGACGGCCGTATAAATCAAGTTGCGCGACGAGCGGAAGCCGCCGTTGAAGAAGACGGGCATGAGCACGATCGGGAACTCGGAACCTTGTGACTTATGGATGGTGATGGCATAGGCGTGGGTGAACTGGTCCCATTCGCTCCGGTTATACTCGACCTCGGTCTGATCGAAGCGGATATAGATTTTGTCGACCTTGTCGACGTTTTCTTTCGCATAGAAAATGTTCGTGATTTCACCGATATCGCCGTTATAAACGTTCTCCTCGGCGTTATTGACGAGTTGGAGCACTTTATCCCCGTTTCGGTACGTCCGGTTGCCGTGTTTCACTTCACGGGCCGCCGATTTCGGATTGAACACGTTTTGGAGCGCCTCGTTCAATCCGTCGATGCCGCATACCCCACGGTACGTCGGCGCGAGCACTTGGATATCGAATGGGGAATAACCTTTTCGCAGCGCGGCCCCGGCCATTTGACAGATCGCCTGGAGCGCCGTCTCTTGGTTGGCCGTATAAAAGCGGCGGTCCGGCAGTGCCGCGAGCAAATCGTCCGGCATCTGTTTCGCGTTGAGTGCGTGCGCCAAACGCAGGATGCTCGACTCGGACGCCTGCCGATGGACGACATCGAGCCGGACGACGGGAATCCCGTCGGTCGCCATCAAATCGGCGAGCACTTGGCCCGGTCCGACCGAAGGCAATTGATCCCGGTCACCGACGAAGAGGATTTTCATCCCGTTCGGCACGGCCCGAAGCAGGCTGCGGAACAAGAAGATATCAATCATCGACGCCTCGTCGACGATGAGCACTTTTCCGACGAGCGGATTCGTGTCATCGACTTGGAACGAGCTACCATCAAACTTTAAGAGACGGTGAATCGTCGAGGCTGGCAAGCCCGTCGACTCACTGAGCCGTTTCGCGGCCCGGCCGGTCGGTGCGGCGAGCACGAACGGGAACGGTTGGTTCTGTACCGGTTCAAGCTTCCAGTCGAACACGTCGCTGAGCGCGTGGATGATACCGCGGACGACGGTCGTTTTACCGGTCCCGGGTCCGCCTGTCAGCACCATGAGCGGTGACTTCAAGGCAAGCTCGATCGCCTCTCGTTGTTGCTTGGCATACTCGATCGAGAACATCTCCTCGACGCGACCGACCGCATCAAAAATCGTCGTCATATCGACATCTTCCGTCGTCGATGTCGACATGATGCGCGCGAGTTCCTCGGCCGCTTTTTGTTCGGCCCGGTACACGCGTGGATGATAGACGACCCCGTCCTCGACGATGACTCGTTCGTCATTCGCGAGCGTCTCGAGCGCCGAGACGAGCGCCTCGCCCGGGTCGCCGCCGATGATGCGCGGCATCTCATTCGCGAGCTGATCGGCCGTGACGAACAAGTGCCCGTTCCCTTGCTCGAGCTCGAGCACGTACAACACGGCCGCCGCGATCCGTTCCGGGTGAATCCCTTGGATGCCAAAGTGGGCGGCAATGGCGTCGGCCGTCTTGAAGCCGATGCCTTGAACGTCATACATGAGGGCGTATGGATTTTTCTCGATCGTCTCCATCGCCCGACCTTCATACTCTTTATGAATCTTCGAGGCGAGTCGCGGTGTGACGTCGAACGGCGCCAAAAACAACAGCAACTGATCGACCCCATACAACACGTTCAACCGCTCGGTGATGACGCGGGCCTGCTTTTCTTTCAAGCCGTCGACGTTCGACAAGATACTCGGATGCTTAACGATTTGGTCGATGCAGTCGTCTCCGAGTGCGTCAGCAATCTTTTGGGCCGTTTTTTGCCCGATTCCCGGGAAAGAGCCGTTCGTCAAAAACCGGACGGCCGCCCGTTTCGTCATCGGGACGACACGGCGGATCCATTCCGCTTTCATCTGTTTCCCGAATCGGGGATGGTCGACGAGACGCCCGTGCGCTTTATACGTCTCTCCTTTTTCAATGCCGACGCCGACACCGGCGATGACCATCTCGGTCTCGTCTGTCTCAAAGTTCTTTTCTTTTATACGTACGAGCGCGATCGTGTGCGCTTCTTCTTCCGATTGAAACAGGACGCGGATGACTTTTCCTGTCAACTCGTAAGGTGCTGCCATCATTCGAGCCACCTCCAGCTAGTTTTCCATCCCCCATTATAGCCCGAGTTTGAACGGTAGGACAAATCGCCTAACTGAACAGGTTGAGGATGCGCTCGAGCTGGTCGAGGTCGACACGTTCAAGAATCCGAATCAGCTGATCGACATCGATTCGGTTCAAGATGCGCTCAAGTTGCTCCAAGTCCACGGTTTCAAGCAGTCGTTCGAACCGTTCCAGCTCCCCCGAATTAACATAACCTTCGAGCCGCTCGAACAGCTCGGTCCGCTCGACACGAAACAGTTGCTCAAGCGATGGTCGCTGAATCAACAGCACAAGTCCCGCGGCGATGACTTGGACGCCCCAGTTCAACACGACGTGACCGAGCCGTACCGTCTGTCCGACAAACGGGACGAGCGGGATGAACGACAGCTGCAACACGATGATCCCTAGCTGGACGTACGGGTTCGGGATGAACCAAGCCACGAGGGCAAGCAGGGCCGGGACGACCCACGCCACCCCGACCGCACCAAACGTCACGGACCAGGACTTGTTCGCCGACAATACCCAATGCATGACGACACCGATCACAAAAAATGTCGCAAACAGGAGTAACAGCACGGTCGTCGCCCGTTCCGACTCGACGACGACCCGGAACAAGAGATTATTCGTCCACTCGCCCGTCGCGAGACGATTATCGACTTCGATGAACAGACGACCGAGCATGAACCATTCGATGATGAAAAAAATAACGACGCTGACCAAACTAAACATCCGCATATGATTTCTCCCCTCTCACATTGCTAATCCATTTCCCGAACACTCGGACGGCTATGCACGTTTTTCGTCGAATCAAAGCGGGAACTGTTCGAGTGAACCTATGAAGGAGGGATTATGTATGATGAACCGTATTCCAATCAGTGGCCTGTGTGAACTCGTGTTAGAAGTGACCGACATGACCGAGGCCGTCGATTTTTGGCACGGCAAGCTCGGACTGCCCGTCGTCGAACAATGGGTCGGTGATGATGCCGAGCCGAGCGAGGCACAGGAGCACGCGGACGAACCTTGGGCGACGTGGCTCTATGTCGGTGGGAATACGCGCCTCGGCCTTTGGCTGAAACGAGATTTCACGTCAGAAGAAGAATCGAATCGCCAAGAGGACGTGACCGAGTGGGACACGCTCTATGATGAAGGCGGCGCCCACGTCCACTGCGCATTTTTCGTTCCGATGGAGTCGTTCGACCAAGCGCTCGAAGTGTTAGAGGCGTCAAACATCCCGACGAAACTCCGGACGTGGGACGAGGACGAGACGGTCAACGGCAAAGAGCGCTCGGCCTACTTTAAAGACCCGAGCAAGAACGTCATCGAGCTGTATACGAAAAACATGGACGAGGCGTACGAGAAGTTCGGCGGCGAGCCCGTAAAAATCACGACGAAGCAACTCTGATTCACATATACGCTCGACACCCCACATGATAAGATGAGAGAAAATGGAAAAGGTTGTGTTTTATGCGTTTCTTCCCACTTCTGATCATGACTGGGTTAACCATTCTCACGCTCGGACTCTATTTCGTGATCGATGCGTTTCCTACGCTCGACCGGCCGACTTCGTTTGCCGCCTTATCGTTCTTTTCATTCGGGGCCATGTTGCTCATCTTAGCGGATGGGGTCCGTCGGGCCAAATCAGGAACGGGCGTCGCGTGGAGTTATATCGCGCTCGCCGGCACGTTGTTCGTGACGATTTTTAATGTTTCGGTTTGGGTCATCGGGGAGGTGGCTTCATGACGCTCATCTTACCAACATGCATCACCGGTTTTTCATACGGCGACTGCCCTACCCCCGAGTTTGATGATCAATCGTTCCGAACGGTTTGTTTCGATTACGCCCGTCGTAAAGGTGGGACGTGTAGCATCATCCTCGGGGACTCGGTCACCCCGAACTATGATCAAGCGACCATCACCATCCGAGGACGCAGCATCTATGTGCTGCTCAGCAGAGTTTATCCCGTCATCGGCATCTCAAAATATGAACCGTTTGAGTACGAGTACATCGATGTGCCCGAACTGACCGATTTATTTCCTGATTTATATCAAATCCCATCAGCGGCGGAGTTGAATGAGCGGTTCGATTTGTCACTACAGCCGTTTCTGAACAAGGCGGAACGCGAAGAAATCGAATATTGGGAACCAGAAACAATTGGAAACGTCATCTTCCATTATTGGGACTAACAAAAAGCGCCTCTCGCAAACACTGCGAGAAGCGCTTTATTGATTCAGTTACCGAGCAGCTCATCCATTTTCGCTTTCGCGTCAAAGGCGAGCGCATGGTCCGGTTGCAACTCGAGCACACGCTCAAGCTCGGCGTACGTCTTATCTTGTTCACCGAGGAACGCGTAAGCGATCGCCAAGTTGTAGCGGGCGTCCGTATGGCTCGCGTCGAGGTCGAGCGTATGCTCGAGCGCTTCGACGGCCTCGTCGAGCTGTTCGTTCTGCGCGAGCGCGAGCCCGTATTGGAACGAAATCTCGACGTCTTCCGGCGCCTGCTTCATCGCTTCCCGGAGACGCGGCAACGCCCGGACGAAATCGCCCATCGCCTTGTACGTCAAGCCGAGCATGAAATGAAGGTCGGCGTCGTCCATCCCGGCGAGGAGCGCCTGACGCAGAGATGCCTCGGCCAAGTCGAGCTGTTCGAGCTCATAGGCGAGCGCTCCCTTCGCATAATGCGCCGCGCCGAACGCGTTGTCGAGTTCGAGCGCCTTATCGTAAAAGACGACGGCCCGTTCATGGTCGCCGATCGCTTGCAAGAGCGTACCCATGTTGACGTAACCGGTCGGGTCCGTCGGGTCCGCTTCGATGGCAGCATTGAACTGCTTGGCCGCCTGTTCGAACTCACCTTGTTGCATCGCTTGGATGCCTAATTCGTTTGCGTTCAAAGTCATCACCTCATCCGATATAGTCGAGTCGTTTTCCGTTTCGATACGCTTCGTCAATCGTCGCACCACCGAGGCAGATCTCACCGTCATAGAAGACGACAGCCTGTCCTGGCGTGATGGCACGTTGCAGCTCATCAAATTTGACGAGCACTTCGCCATTTTCAAGTGGCGCGATTGTCACAGGCACGTCTTGTTGACGGTAGCGGAATTTCGCCGTCGCCCGGAACTCGCCTGTTGGTACGGCCCCTGTCCATGACAGCTTCGATGCGAGCAACGCGTCCGAATAGAGCGCGTCATGATGGAACCCTTGGCCGACGTAGAGGATGTTTTCTTCCACGTTTTTGCCGACGACGAACCATGGGTCCCCGTCGCCGCCGATGCCGAGGCCGTGGCGTTGACCGAGCGTGTAATACATGAGCCCGTCATGGTTTCCTTTTTGTTCCCCATCGAGCGTCTGCATGATGCCTGGTTGTGATGGCAAATACTCCGAGAGGAACTCTTTGAAGTTTCGCTCTCCGATAAAGCAAATGCCCGTCGAATCTTTTTTCTTCGCTGTCGCGAGTCCCGCTTCTTCGGCGATGACACGGACGTCTTTCTTGTCCATATGACCAATCGGGAACATCGTCCGCGCGAGTTGGTCTTGTGACAACTGGTTCAAGAAGTACGTTTGGTCTTTGTTGTCATCTTTCCCACGAAGAAGTCGATGCTCACCGTCGACGTACTCGACCCGTGCATAGTGCCCGGTCGCGACGAAGTCGGCACCGAGGCGAAGCGCGTGGTCAAGGAACGCCTTGAACTTGATTTCCTTGTTACACATGACGTCCGGGTTCGGCGTCCGCCCGAGACGGTACTCGGCCAAGAAGTATTCGAACACACGGTCCCAATATTCTTTCTCGAAGTTGACCGCATAATAAGGGATCCCGATTTGGTTCGCGACCGCGATGACGTCTTCATAGTCTTCGGTCGCCGTACAGACACCGTTCTCGTCCGTATCATCCCAGTTTTTCATAAAGATTCCGATGACGTTATACCCTTGCTCTTTCAGCAAATGGGCCGTCACCGATGAATCGACGCCGCCTGACATCCCGACGACGACCGTCGTCTCGGCAGGGGCTTTTGTGCGTAAGTTCATGATTTATCTCACTCCGTTCGTGAATGTCGAGACGACCTCAGAGAGTCGTTCGGCGAGCCGCTCCACGTCTGCGACCGAGTTGCCATGTCCAAAGCTGATGCGGACGGACTGTTTCGTCCGATCCGACGTCCCGAACATCGCCGTCAATACGTGTGACGGTTCAATCGACCCTGCCGTGCAGGCACTGCCGCTCGAGATGGCAAAGCCGCGCATGTCCATCATGATGAGGAACGGTTCAAGTTCGATGCCCGGGAGATACAAGTTGACGATGTGCGGTAAGCGGTTCGCCCCGTTCACGTCATACTCGACTCCGAGTTCATCGAGTCGCTTGAAGAGCGCCTCGGTCATTTGCTGGTACGCGCCCACTCGTTCGACCTGTTCGATTTTGGCCAGTTCGGCTGCTTGTTGGAACCCGACGGCACCCGGAACGTTTTCCGTGCCGGCTCGACGTTTCCGTTCTTGTTGTCCTCCAAAAGAACGCGTCGCTAATTTTACACCTGTTTTTATAAAAAGAAAACCGATACCTTTCGGGCCATTGATTTTATGGGCCGAGGCCGACAATAAATCGACCCCGAGCGCCTTGACGTCAATCGTTTCCGTGCCGAGCGCTTGGACCGCGTCCGTATGGAAATAGGCCTGATGGTCGGCGAGGAGCGCACCGATTTCCGCAATCGGTTGAAGTGTGCCGACCTCGTTGTTGCCGTACATGACCGAGACGAGGATCGTATCGTCCCGGAGCGCAGCACGAACGGAGTCAAGCGTCACCGCACCCGTCGCGTCGACATCGAGATACGTCACTTCGAATCCTTCCCGCTCGAGTTGCTCCATCGCGTGCAAGACGGCGTGGTGTTCGACTTTCGTCGTGATCACATGTTTGCCTTTATGTTGATTCGCGTAAGCCGTACCGAACAACGCATAGTTGTCCGACTCGGTGCCGCCCGATGTGAAGACGATCTCGTTCGGGGTCGCCCCGATCCACGTGGCGAGCGTCCGGCGCGAAGTATCCAGTGCGGCGCGCGCCGTCCGTCCGATGCCGTGGATGCTCGACGGGTTGCCATAATGTTCGAGCATATAAGGTGTCATCGCTTCGAGCACTTCCGGACGCATCGGCGTCGTTGCGGCATGATCAAAATAGTTCATATTCGTTCACCTCATCTTTATATATAGAACATATAGCCATCAGAATCTTCTTCAGCGAGATCGGCGAGTGTCGTCTCTTCGAGCACTTTCTCGATCGCCGCTTTGATTTTATCCCAAAGCTTCCGTTTCACGGCATCGTCCGCTTCTGAGTCTTCGACGATTGTGAGCGGCCCTTCGAGCAAGCGGATGATTTCTCCCGCCGTGATGTCCGTTGCCGGTTTGACGAGCTGATAGCCGCCGTACGCCCCGCGGACGCTCTTGACGAGACCGCCGTTGCGAAGTGGACCGATCAACTGCTCTAAGTAATGTTCCGGCAAGTCATGCCGGGCCGCAATCTTTTTCAAGCTGAGCGGTTTATTGTCCGTTTCCCGGGCCAGTGCGATCATGATCGTCAATCCATAACGACCTTTTGTAGATATTTTCATCTTCATGTCTCCTTCTGCTATACTAGTCGAACAAACGTTTGTCGAAAGGAATGTGTACGTATGAGTGATTTATTTCAGCAATCGAATAGCGGCCCGCTCGCCAATCGGATGCGGCCTGAAACGTTAGACGAAGTCATCGGTCAACGCCACATCATCGGCGAAGGCAAATTGCTGCGGCGGGCCATCGAGGCCGACCGCCTCGGCACGATTATCTTGTATGGACCGCCGGGAACGGGCAAGACGACGCTCGCCCGCGTCATCTCGAATTATACGAAAGCGACGTTCGTGCAATTGAACGCCGTCACGGCCAAACTCGATGAACTCCGGAGCGTCATCCGCGAGGCCGAGTCCCGGTTTGATTTCGAGCAAGAACGAACGATTTTATTTTTAGACGAGATTCATCGTTTCAATAAACTGCAACAAGACGCCCTGCTCCCGGCACTAGAGGCCGGGAAGCTCATCTTGATCGGGGCGACGACCGAAAACCCGAGTTTTGAGGTCAACGCGGCGTTGCTGTCGCGCGCGACCGTGTTTCGGCTCGAACCGCCTGGACCAGACGAACTTCGTGTCGTCTTGGAGCGGGCTCTCGCTGATAAAAAGGGACTCGGCAACTATCCCGTCCAAATCGAGGAAGCTGCCGTGGACCATTATATCAAAATGGCGGACGGTGACTACCGTGTCCTGTTGAACGCCCTCGAGCTGGCCGTATTGACGACGCCCGAGGTCGATGGCAAGATTCAAATCACACTCGACGTCGCCGAGGAGTCGATTCAACAAAAAGCCATCAAGTACGACAAGACGGGTGACCGGCACTATGACGTCATCTCGGCGTTCATTAAGTCGATTCGCGGCTCGGACCCGGACGCGGCACTGTACTGGCTCGCCGTCATGATCGAGGCCGGCGAATCACCGCGCTTCATCATGCGCAGGCTCTATGTGCATGCGGCCGAAGATATCGGGCTCAGTGACCCGAACGCGCTCGTCATCGTCGATGCGGCCGCTCGCGCGAGCGAACACGTCGGTTTCCCGGAAGCACGCATCCCGATGGCACAGGCCGTCCTATATCTCGCGACGGCACCGAAATCGAACGCGGTCATCACCGCCATCGATAAGGCGATTCATCACGTCCGGACGGTCGAAGGCGGTCCGGTACCGGTCCATCTCCGTGACGCGCACAGCCCAGGCGCCCGTGAGCTCGGCAACGGTGCCGGATACAAATACCCGCACGACGAGAAAGACGGCTACGTCGCGCAAAACTACTGGCCGGAGAACTTGGCCCGAAAACGTCCTAAATATTATACACCGACGAGCCGTGGCTTCGAGCAACAGCTGCAAAAACGACTCGATTATTGGGAAAAACGACGCTGACTCTTTTGAGCCGCGTCGTTTTTTCATTTCTGGATGCGGTTGATCTCGACACCAGCTGTCTCAAGCATTTGGTTGATGACGTACCCTGCTGCGACGAGGCCGGCGACCGATGGGACGAACGCGTTCGAACTCGGCGGCATCTTCGCTTTACGGATCGGGGCATCTTTCTTCCCGACGACCTCGTTCACGTCTTCGCGTGTCACGATCGGCGACTCGTCTGAAAAGACGACCGGGACGCCTTTATGGATGCGCTCTTTACGGAGACGCGTCCGGACCATTTTGGCGATTGGGTCGTATGTCGTATCCTTGATGTCGACGACTTTGATGCGCGTCGGGTCCATCTTGTTGGCCATGCCCATGCTCGAGATGACCGGGATGCCACGACGTTTGCACTCGACGATCAAGTGGATCTTATAGATGATCGTGTCCGAGGCATCGATGACGAAGTCGAGGTCTTGCGCGAAGAATTCCTCGAACGTCTCTTCCGTGTAGAACATTTTTAATTTGACGAGCTCGAGCTCAGGGTTGATATCGAGGAGGCGTGTCGCCATCGCTTCGACTTTCGGTTGCCCGACCGTCGATAAGAGCGCGTGAATCTGGCGGTTGACGTTCGTGATATCGATATCATCTTTATCGACGAGCACGATTCGTCCGACGCCACTGCGTGCGAGCGCCTCGGCCGCGAACGACCCGACACCGCCGACACCGAGGATGGCGACCGTCTTCCCTTTCAATGTTTCTAAACCTTCTTGACCAATGGCCAACTCATTACGTGAAAACTGGTGTAACATACTCTTCCTCCAAATGAATCCTATTTTCTCACACTATTTTACTCGGAATTATAATCAAAAAAAAGACGCCTAGCGACGTTTTACAATAAAATCGATGGGACCCGGAGTGCCGTGACGATGCCCTGCTTTTGAACCTGCTTAAGCAGGTGGGTGACCTAGCGTCCCCTTCACAAGTCCTCCTGCACGTGATGAGGCAGTTGATCTGGATAGCAGTTCGGTCTCCCGTATTCAAAGTGTTGGCTCAAAATAACGAAGGCGGCTCTCGTACACCTCAGGTATCCCATCTGTTGACCTTACTATAGCACTGTCTGTAAAAAGAAGTCAATCAGAAACGATGACTTCTCGTGACAGTTTCGTCACAACCACATGTTACGAAACGCACCGGTCGGGTCGTACGTATCTTGTTGCCGACTGACGTTGAAATGCCGGTCGCGTGAGTCGTTGCCGACACCGGCCTGGTACGCCCAATTACCGTAGTTGCTCGCGACATCATAGTCAATTAGCGTCGATTCGAAATAGGACGCGCCGATGCGCCAGTCTTGCCCGAGTTCTTTCGCGAAGTAGCTCGCGACGATTTGACGGCCCCGGTTCGACATCCATCCCGTCGCGTTCAACTCACGCATGAACGCATCGACAAAGTCGACGCCTGTCTCACCCGCCTGCCAACGCGCGATGACGTCAGGGTCGACGCGCCACGTCTTTCGTTTCGAACGGATGCCTTGGGCCCGGAACAGTCGTTTCCCTTGCTCGAGTGCGACCCATTGAAAAAATTCACGCCAGAGCAATTCAAAATAGAGCCAATACGTCGACTCATTCGCCCCCTGTGACCGCTCATGTTGCTCGAGCTCGTGTAGCACCCGGCGCGGTGAGAGCGACCCGTTGGCGAGATAAGCCGACAGCTTCGACGAGTCGTCGACCCCGAAGCCGTTTCGTGTCTCTTTATACGTCCGGATTGGCCCCGCCAAATAGGCCGTGAGCCGCTCCCGCCCTGCCCGTTCCCCGCCCTTGAACGGGAACGCGGTATGCTTGCCCTGCTCGGCCCGTTCATAGGCGACAGGGAAATCAATCGGATATGCTTCCCCTTCACGCGGCCGGTCGAAGCGCTTTTCCGGTCTCGCTTCAGCTTCGACAGCTTTTCGAAACTCAGTGAAGAGGAATGGCATGCGCTCGAACGGGATTTCTGCCCGCGGATAGAGCGTGAAGCCGTCAAACGCCTGACTCGAGCCGCGCCACGCGGTAATGATTTCTCGTTCGCGCAGCCGTTCGTTAAAGCCAATCGATCGCTGGAACAATAGCCGGTCGTTCGGGTCGAGCACGTCGAGCGGATGCCCGACATGGACAAACAGAGGGATGCCGAGTGCTGCGAGCGACCCGCCCAAATCTTCGAGCGAATCGTTCAAAAATTGGAGCCGTCTCGGTCCTAGCGGGGTATGCCCGAATCGGTTCTCTGAGAGCTCATCTTCCCGGATGAAATAATGCCCTTCAATCGTGTCCTCGTGCCGGAGCGCCTCCTCGAGCGGACGATGGTCATCGACCCGCAAATCGTTTTGATACCAGATAATCGTCTTCATTGATTTCGCCTCCTGACCTCATTATGGGTCATGAATGCTTGTCTTACATAAGGTGAAGCTGTCCAAAACATGTTTTCATTTCCGCAACGGGTGGAATATACATCATTAGAAACAGAAAGGGGTGCAGCAACATGGCTAGAAAAGGTAAATTTGGTACACTCATTAAAGTCGCGACAGCGGTCGCACCGTTCGTCTACGATTACTATAAAAAGAACAAAGCAAAAAAAGCCTCGACACCTAAAAAGTGAGCAAAGCGCTTCGGACTTCGTCTGAGGCGTTTTTTTCTTGTCGTGAAACCAACTATGATATGATGATGGAACATTTTAGGGAATCGAGGCGACGAACATGCACGCGGTATGGGTACAATCTTTACGAATCAGCTTGAAGTGGACGTTGTTTATGAGCGGTCTATTCCTGCTCGCCCTCGGGTCATCGATGATGATCACGGCCGACCTCGGCGTATCGACGTGGGACGTGCTCCATCTCGGCCTCGCCCGCCACACGCCGATTTCCGTCGGGACGATCATCTTGCTCGTCGGTCTCTTGCTCGTCTTCTGCAAGTACATACTGGACCGGATTCGGCCCCAGTTCGGGACGCTCGTCAACGCCGTCTTCGTCGGGGTGTTCATGAATTTGATTCTCGAGCGCCACTGGTTGCCGCAACTGGACGGCATCGCGCTCAATATCGCCTGGCTCGTCCTCGGCATCTTCGTCATCGGCATGGGTGCCGGCTTGTACGTCGCCATCGGCTACGGAGCCGGCCCACGGGACGGATTGACACTCGCCTTGGCCGACCGGTTCAACACGTCGGTCCGCATGATGCGGACGTGGATGGAACTGACGGCTTGCCTCATCGGCTGGGTACTGGGCGGACCTGTCTTTTTCGGGACTTTGCTGTCGATTTTCTTGATCGGTCCGTTCTTCCAGTTTTGGCTTGAACAGTTCCGGCGTCTCGTCTCGGTCATCGACCGGGCGAAAGTGGCGGCATAAAAAAGAGAGGAAATCGGATGTCAGCGTCCGGTTTCCTCTCTTTTTGGTTATGGGACGAGGACGATCTTCCCGAACTTGCCGCGCTGTTTGAAATACGTCTGCGCATCCCGTGCCTCAGCGAGCGGGAACGTCCGGTCGACGATCGGCCTGACCTTACCAGCTTTAATCGCCTCGAGCATTGTTTGGAACTCCGCGCGTGTGCCGAGCACGGAACCGTACATGGTGATGTGTTTCAAATACATCGTCCGGAAGTCGAGGTTCGTCTGTTGTCCCCCGGCCGAACCGGAAATACAGAACTTGCCGCCATTCTTCAACACCTTGAGCGCTGTCGCGAACAAGGCATCGCCGACGACATCGAGCACGGCATCGACCGGTCCTCCGTTCGCCTCGAGAATCTCATCGGCAAGCCTCTCGGAGCGGTATGAAAAGACGTGGTCCGCCCCAAGTTCCTTCAGCTTCGCTTCATCTTTCAAGTCCCCGACGATGGCGAACACGTTCGCCCCATGCACGTTCGCCGCGATTTGGACGTTGAACGAACCGACGCCACCGCTCGCACCCGTGACGACGATCGTCTGCCCCGGCTGAATCTCAATCTGTTCGTTCATATGCCACGCCGTCAACCCGCTCACCGTGAAGACGGCGCTGTCAACGAAACTGTCGAGCGGCATATCGAAACAGAGCTCTGCCGGCCAGACGACAGATTCGGCGTATCCGCCGTCGTACTCGGAGCCGATGAACGACATATCGTCAGCGATATGCTCGTCCCCTTCCGGCCCGCTCGATGTGAACGGGAATAGGACGACGCGGCGTCCGACCATCGTCTCCTCGACCCCACTGCCGACCTCTACGACTTCACCCGTGATATCGGAACCAGGAATACGTGGGAATTGGACCCCTTCCGGCCGCCAGCCCGACTCTTTGTCCGTCCCATACGCGCCTTCTCGCATCCAAATCTCGGTATTGTTAATCCCGCACGCTTTCACGCGCACGAGCACTTCTCCTTGTTTCGGGCTCGGAATCGAGACATCGACGACCTGTAATTGATCGACGTCCCCGTAACCGATGACTTGTACGGCTTTCATCACTTGTTTTCCTCCTCATAACCACCATTTGCTTGTCTATACCCAACTAACGCACGGCAGCCACCAAAAATTATTGGTGGCTGCCCATTCCTTATAGTTGTTGGCGTCTGAGCAATCCGGCGAACACGCCGCCTTTCATGCTCAGTTCATCGTGCGTCCCGTCCTCGACGATGCCGTCAGCAGTAACGACGAGGATGCGGTCAGCATTCTTCACCGTCGCCAAACGGTGGGCGATGATGAGCGTCGTCCGGTCAGCAGCGAGTTCATTGAGCGAGTCTTGAATGATTGCTTCCGTCTCCGTGTCGAGCGCGGACGTCGCCTCATCTAATATCAAGATCGGCGGATTTTTGAGGAACATGCGGGCGATGGCGATCCGTTGTTTCTGACCGCCCGACAGTTTCAAGCCTCGCTCCCCGATTTGCGTCTCGAGACCATGCTCGAGCTCCTCGACGAGCGAGTTCAAATGCGCCTTCTCGACCGCATGCATAATCTCCGCGTCGGTCGCGTCCAGTTTTCCGTAGGCGATATTCTCACGGAGCGTCCCGGCGAACAAGAACACGTCTTGTTGCACGATCCCGATTTGGCGGCGCAGACTCTCTTTCGTCATATCACGGATGTCCATGCCATCGATTGTGATTTTCCCACTCGTCACGTCATAGAAGCGCGGGATGAGCGAACAGATTGTCGTCTTCCCGGCCCCGCTCGTACCGACGAGGGCGACCGTCGTTCCGGCCTTGATGTCGAGGTCGATGTCGGTCAACACTTGCCGATAGTCCGAGTAGCCGAACGAGACGTTTTGGAAAGCGATGTCGCCTTTAAGCGTCTTGACGTCGACGGCGTCCGGACGGTTCTCGATGTCCGGGGCCTCGTCGAGGAGTTGCGTGAATCGTTTGAAGCCCGCCATCCCTTTCGGGTACATCTCGAGGAGGGCCGTGATTTTCTCGATCGGCTTGATGAGCAAGTTCATATAGAGGATGAACCCGACGAGCTGACCGTATGAGAGTTGACCTTGATACGTCAAATATGCGCCGTAGACAAGGACGAGCAGCGTCATGAGCCGCGTCGTGATGTAAATCCCGGCGAGCGACTTACTCATGACCCGATACGCCTCGATTTTCGAGCCGCGATAGAAATTGTTATCTTTTTGGAAGCGGTTGATTTCGAACGTCTCGTTCGTGAACGATTGGACGACGCGTGCCCCAGAGACGCTGTCCTCGACACGGGCGTTCACTTCGCCGATGTTCGTATACATCTTTTGCCACGCCTTGTTCATGTTCTTGTTGGCATACGTGATCATGATGACGAGGAACGGCACGGCGACGACCGTCACGAGCGCGAGTTGCGGGTCGATCGAGAACATGATCCCGAACGCACCGAGCAGCGTCATGATGGCGATGAAGAAATCTTCAGGCCCGTGGTGCGCCACTTCGCCGATATCGAACAAGTCGTTCGTCACCCGACTCATCAAATGGCCGGTCTTGTGGTTATCGAAGAACCGGAACGACTGTTTATGGATATGGGTGAACAGCTCTTCCCGCATATCGGTCTCGATATTGATGCCGAGCTTATGCCCCCAATAGTTGACGACGTACTGCATCATCATGGCGAGTATGTAAAGGATGAGCAAGCCGATGCTGATGATGATAATCCAGTTCCATTCCCCACCTGGCAACAAATCGTCGATGAACCATTGCACGGCGAGCGGAAAGCCGAGCTCGAGCAGACCGACGAGGATGGCGAACGAGAAATCGAGGATGAATAACTTCTTATGTGGACGGTAATAACTAAAAAAACGTGAGATCATTTCGTTTCCCCCTTCTAAACAAATAGTTTACGCCTTTTTGCAGGAAGTGGAAAACGGGAAGCACGTCTTTTTCAATCTTTTTTCCAGCGCGGTATAATAGACATAAGGAGCTGATTCAAATGAACGTACAAATTACAGAACGCGCCCAAGAGCGGATTGACGCTTTAAAAGGCGACCGTAAGGGACAGATGCATTTGTTTTATGAGACGGAAGGTTGCGGCTGCGGCAATAGCGGCATCTTCGAGATTCGCTACGTGACCGAGACGACACCGGAAGACGTCGAGATTGATTCGAACATCGGCCCTATCCTCATCAAGAACTGGACGAAAGTGTTTCTCGACGAAGACATGATCATCGACTATCGCGAAGATAAACGATCGCTCGTCTTGAAGAGCAACGGCCAAGTATTCAACTCGAACTTGCTCGTGACCGACGGGACCGGTTGCCAGTTGAACGTCCCGAGCCGATGAAACAGGCGTTACGAGACCATCCGAGCCTCTGGCTGTGGTTCATCCTTAGCTTCGGGCTCGGCTTGTTCGGCATCTACCTCGCTTTCACCGACTCCGTCTATACGATGACGGCCGTGATCGCCTCGCTGTTCGCCTTTGGCTTTGCCCTGCAGCGGACGGCAAAGAAGATGAATGACCAAAAGGAAAATTAACCACAGATAAAGAATGAAGAGAAGGTGTCGGACAATTCGGTCGGCCCTTCTTTTTTAATACATATGATTTGGAGGGATTTTAAATTGAAACGCTATATGATTCATTGCCAAGACATCGATGTCCGCGTCACCGAATGGGGCGATCGCGACAAGCCGGTCATCTTTTGTTTGCATGGCCTAGGCAGTACAGCACTCAGTTTCATCGAAGTTGCGGACAAACTGCAACACGACTTCCGCATCCTTGCGATTGATGCACCGGGTCATGGGATGTCCCAATCTTTCCAGGATGACCATGCATACGACTTCCCCCGCTTTTGTGAGTGGCTGAATCAAGTGCTCGATATGCTCGATGTGAATCGATTCTATTTCCTCTCCCATTCCTGGGGGTCTTTCGTCCACCTCTACTATTTGATCAATCAAGGCGATCGCGTTGACGGTTCGATCTTGATCGATGGCGGGTATCAGAGTAAACGGCTGCGCGGACGCTCTTCGGAGAAAGAGGCGGCGTATTACGAAACAAATTTTGAAGATTTTTGTGAGACGTGGGACGAATTCGAATCGATTGCAGTGTACGATGGCATCTCGAGACGTTCCTCTCTCCTAGACTTGGCCGCTCAAGATCTTGCCGTACATAGAGACAATCGCTACTATTGGCACGCCAGAGGAAAAACTGGTGCAGCCATCATTCGATCAATGTATCGCGATGAGGTGCTCGATTTTTCGAGCCGGGTGCAATCGAACTCGATCATCCTGTTACGGGCGACGCTTCCAGAATCAGATGAGTCCTTTAAAATCGATGCATCAAGTCAGTTCGCCGAATTGACCGGTGCCGTCGTCAAAGCCGTCCCATCCGCTTCACACATGCTCCATTGGGAAAATCCAGACCACGTCGTTCAAGAGATACGTGAAAATCGGGTGACGTCTGTCTCGCTATAAGTATGAGATCGGATGGACTCGCATAAGATTGAGATGCTTGAATGAGCATGAAAAAATCGTCACTTCCATAACCGGAGGTGACGATTTTTGGTTTCTATGTCAGTTCACATCGATGGTGTAGAACGTAATCAACCCGCCATCCCCAAGTTCGGCATAGGCGATTTGGCCATCACGATAGATCGGCTTGGACGTCGTGCCGCCTCGACTCGGCAAATACGAGACCGTCGCTTCATTCAAATCCGCAACTAATAAGCGATTCATGCCTTCACGGAATAGGATTCGCTGATTCGGCAAGAAACGAAATGAGTCAAATGTAATCTTTGACTGTGTGCTTTTATGTTGGAACTGTTTCGCTCCCCCCGTCAGCCCTACAAAATCGGCACGTCCTTCTTTTCCAAGAGCAACATAGTCCGCACCTGTTTCAAAGTCGACCAATGCGCCCATGTCCTCGTCAAACGTTCCATCGAGCGTGGTTAACTTTGTCGTCTTTTCCCCATCAGCGAATGAGCTTCGATGGACGATGACACCGTCCTCACTAACTCTGTAATCGAATACGTACTCGCCATCTCGTTTCTCCCCTTCTTGAAGCGTGTACGTTTGAATCGTTTCCACCGTGGCCGTATCATACAAATACTGCATCACCGCCGACGTCGTCATCGTTTCTGATGCCTCATAATCAACCCATGTAACGCGATCATCCGATGCATTCAAATGAGGAACGGGCGTCTCGAACATACTGACCCCGTTATACAGTTCAGTCAGTTCCGATGCGTCGAGCTTCATCCGGAAAATGGACCAAGCATATCCATTGTCTTCAGTCAGTTCGTATTCAATCCAAAATATTTCATCTTTGATGCCGACGAGACTACCAATTGTTCTCGATGTCTTATGTAACGACCGATTAGTTGCTCGTTCCGTATCATACACGTAGATTTCATGGCCGACCTCACCGACAGAATCCGTATAGACAATGTGTTCATCGACCATATGCTCCGGTGCAATCATCGCGACTTTATGTTGGAAGAACGATGATAGGTCATAGTCCTTCACTGCCCCGATTGAGGCGTCCTCGGCAACGGGACGCAATCGAATCATTTCCGAATCTTCCGATTTAGCCTCCTCGACGGTCTGGTCAACTTTCGGCGTCGCTTCCGTTTCTTGATTACATCCTGCTAAGATTGTCGTCAATCCAATCACCAACCCGATCGATCGAATAATTTTTCTTGGTTTCATGCTTCCCCGGCTCCCCCATCTTCATCATACAATTTATTCCATAACTATATCACCTTTCCACTTATTCACATATACGCAAAAAGACCCGCCAAGTGACGGGTCCTTGTGACTAACTATTATTTTTTCTCTTTCACCGCTGTCCGAATCGACAACTCCTCGAGTTGTGCATCCGCGACCGGGCTTGGTGCTTGTGTGAGCAAGTCGCTCGCCGACGCCGTTTTCGGGAAGGCAATCGTGTCACGAAGGTTCGAACGACCCGCGAGGATCATGACGAGACGGTCGAGACCGAGGGCGATACCTGCGTGTGGCGGTGTACCGTATTCGAACGCTTCGAGCAAGAAGCCGAACTGGTCGACCGCTTCTTGTTCTGTGAAGCCGAGCAATTTGAACATGCGCTCTTGAATGTCGCGCTCATAAATCCGTTGCGATCCGCCGCCGAGCTCATACCCGTTCAAGACGAGGTCATAGGCGAGTGCGCGTACGCTCGCTGGGTCCGTCTCAAGCAAGTGGAGGTCGTCACGGTTTGGCATCGTGAACGGGTGGTGGTTGGCGTAGAAACGGCCGTCTTCTTCTTCGAACGTGACGAGCGGGAAGTCCGTCACCCAAAGGAAGTTGAACTTCGACTCGTCGATGAGACCGAGCTCATGACCGAGTTTGACGCGAAGTGCGCCGAGGCTGTCGGCGACGACAGTCGGTTTTGACGCCACGAAGAGGAGCAGGTCGCCCGCTTCCGCGTTCGTCGCTTCCATCAACTTCTGGGCGTACGTCTCATCAAAGAACTTGGCGATCGGTCCGTTCAAGCCTTCCGGCGTCACTTTGAGCCAAGCGAGGCCTTTGGCACCGTATACGGCTGTGAACTCTTGAAGCTTGTCGATGTCTTTACGCGAGAACTTGTCCGCCTCGCCTTTGACGTTGATCGCTTTGACTTGTCCGTTTGACTCGAGGGCCATATCGAATACTTTGAAGCCGGCACCCGTGACCGCGTCGGCGACGTCGATGAGTTCGAGACCGAAACGAGTGTCCGGTTTGTCTGAACCGAAACGGCGCATCGCTTCTTCGTGTGTCATCCGCTCGAACTGGGCCGGCGTATCGGTGCGACCGAGCGTCGCTTCCATGACTTGCCCCATCATCGATTCCATCATCGCCATCAAGTCTTCGACGTCCATGAAGCTCGTCTCGATATCGACTTGCGTGAATTCCGGTTGACGGTCGGCCCGAAGGTCTTCGTCACGGAAGCAACGTGCGATTTGGAAGTAACGGTCGAACCCGGCCACCATGAGGAGCTGTTTGAACAACTGTGGTGATTGCGGGAGCGCGTAGAACTCGCCGCCGTGGACACGGCTTGGGACGAGATAGTCACGCGCGCCTTCTGGTGTCGATTTCGTCAAAATCGGCGTCTCGACTTCGAGGAACTCCTCTTCCGTCAAGAAGTTACGAATCGTGTTCGACGCCTTCGAACGGAGACGGAACGTCTCTTGGAGCGCCGGACGACGGAGGTCAAGGTAACGGTATTTGAGACGGAGGTCTTCCGATACGTTCTCGGCCTCGTCACCGATTGGGATCGGTGTCATCTTCGCCGCGTTCAAGATGTTAATCTCTGAAGCGATGACTTCGACGTTTCCGGTCGGCATGTTCGGGTTCTTGTTCTCACGTTCGAGGACTGTCCCTTTGATATCGAGCACGTATTCGCTGCGAATCGATTCGGCGAGCTGGTGCACCGCTTCGTTTTCCGGGCGAACGACGACTTGGACGATGCCTGTGCGGTCACGAAGGTCGATGAAGATGAGGCCTCCGAGGTCGCGACGTTTTTGTACCCATCCTTTAAGTTGTACCTCTTGGCCGATGAGTGACTCTGTCACGCGGCCGTTCATATGTGTGCGTCCAATCATTGTCCTGCTCCTTCCGATAGTTCACGAATTTTGTCTGCGACGGCCGAGAGCGGCACGTCGACTTGTTCCCCGGTCGCCATGACCTTGAGGGAAGCTGAGCCGCGTTCGACTTCATCGTCTCCGAGGATGACGGTGAACTTCGCGTTCAAGCGGTCGGCTTGTTTGAATTGGCCTTTGAACTTGCGGCCGAGGTAATCGCGGTCCGCCTTGAAGCCTTCGCTGCGAAGCAGTTGCAACAGGCGTGTCGCCGTCACTTCGACTTCCGTGCCGCCTTGGGCGACGACGAAGACGTCAAGTCCCGTCTCGAGTTCAGGAAGTACTCCTTCGTTCTCAAGAGCGAGGATGAGTCGCTCGAGCCCGATCCCGAAGCCGATGCCCGGCATGTCCGGTCCGCCGATGTCTTGGACGAGACCGTTATAGCGTCCACCGCCGCAAAGCGTCGTGATGGCGCCGAAGCCTTCTGCTTCCGACATGATCTCGAACGCCGTGTGCGTGTAGTAGTCGAGACCACGGACGAGCGTCGGGTCGACCTCGTAGGCGACACCGAGCGCGTCCAAGTGTGCGAGGACTTTCTCGAAGTACGTCTTCGACTCTTCGTTCAAGAAGTCGAGAATCGATGGTGCCAATTTCATCGACGGGTGGTCGCGGTCGACTTTACAGTCGAGGACGCGAAGCGGGTTCTGGTGAAGCCGCGTCTGGCAATCTTGGCATAACTCGTCTTGGACCGGCTCGAAGTGACGGATGAGCGCTTCGCGGTGAGCGTTGCGGCTCTCGGCGTCACCGAGCGAGTTGACGACGACTTTGATTTTTTTAAGCCCGAACGATTTGTAAATCGTGTAGGCGAGGCTGATGACCTCGGCGTCAACGGCTGGGTCGCTACTGCCGATCGCCTCGACACCGTATTGGTGCAGTTGGCGGAACCGTCCCTTTTGTGGACGTTCGTAGCGGAACATCGGTCCCATGTAGTACAGTTTCGTCGGCTGGTCAGGGCTACCGAACAGCTTGTTCGTGACGAAGGCGCGGACGACCGAGGCCGTTCCTTCCGGACGGAGCGTATACTCGTCCTTGCCTTTCTTGACGAGTGTGAACATCTCTTTTTGGACGATGTCTGTCGTCTCGCCGACGCTTCTTGTGAACAGGTCGGTCGTTTCAAAAATCGGGGTACGAATCTCTTTATAGTTGTAACGGGCGCTGATGTCGCGTAGTTTCTCTTCGACATACTGCCACGTCTCGACCGTGCCCGGAAGCAGGTCTTGTGTGCCGCGTGGTGCTTTCATCCAATTTCCCTCCTTAGAATACAAAAAGGCCCTCGTCCGCAAAGGGACGAGAGCCTGTTAAAGTTTCCCGTGGTACCACCCTCGTTGCAGAGCCAATACTTGAAACTCTGCCACTCGAAATCGGTTAACGCCCGATGAAACGGCTCCCCCTACTAAGCGTTCAAGGAAGCACCTCCAAAGTGTCGTTCGGGTCATCATCCAGTCGATGCTTTCAGCCTAGGCATCGCTCTCTTTGCTGGTGGGGTGACCGTACTCTTCTTTATCGCAGGTGTTAGGTTATATGGTTCATGATGCCGAATTGTGCCCGCTTCTGTCAAGCGTTTTTTTCGAGCATGAGCGTGACCGGTCCGTCATTGACGAGCGCGACGTCCATCATCGCCCCGAACTGCCCGGTCTCGACGACGAGCCCGTGCGTCCTCAAGCGATCGTTGAACTTCTCATAAAGTCGTTCCGCGATGTCCGGCTTCGCCGCTTGCGTGAACGCGGGACGACGGCCTTTCTGCGTGTCGCCGTACAGCGTGAACTGTGATACGGACAATACTTTCCCGTCGACGTCTTGAATCGATAGGTTCATCTTCTCGTCCGCGTCCTCAAAGACACGGAGTCCGGCCACCTTGTCGGCGAGCCAGTTTACTTCCGTCTCGGTGTCCTCGTGGGTCACCCCGACGAGGAGCAGATAGCCGGCCTCGATTTGGCCGACCGTCTCCGCGTCGACGGTGACCGAGGCTTGTTTCACTCGTTGCAACAATACACGCACTGAAATCTTCCTTTCGTTACGTCATCATGACTCGGCTGACCGAGTACACGTCCGAGATTTGCTTGATCCGGTCGACGACTTTTTGCAGATGGTTCACGTTCGGAATCGAGATTGTCATCGAGATGCGGGCCTGTTTGTTCTGGTCTCCGCGTCCACTCACGGCCACGATGTTCGTGTTCGTCGCCGAGACGGCTTGAAGCACGTCGTTCAAGAGCCCTGAACGGTCGTAGCCTGTGATCTCGATGTCAACGTTATAGTTCTTCTCTTTTGCTTGCCCGGCTTCCCACTCGACCGTGAGGAGCCGCTCCGGATGCTGCTCATTGATGATGTTCAAGCAGTCTTTCCGGTGAATCGACACGCCGCGTCCGCGCGTGATATACCCGACGATTTCGTCGCCCGGTACCGGGTTACAGCACCGGCTCATGCGGATGAGCATGTTGTCGATCCCTTTCACCGAGACGCCGGCCTCGGCCGTCTTCTTCTTCGGTGACTGACTGACTTTCAATTCGTTGATCGCGTCCGACAGCTCGAGTTTCGGTTCTTTCCGCTGCTTCTCCGTCAACTTGTGGGCGACTTGCGCCGCCGTGATGCCATGATACCCGACCGCGGCGTACATCTCTTCTTCGTTCCCGAAGTTGAACTTCTCGACGACGACGGCAAGCGACTGGTCATCGATCACTTCTTTCGGTTCGAAACCGAGCTTCTTGATTTCGACGTCGACGAGCTCTTTACCTTTCTCGACGTTCTCTTCACGCTGTTGGCGCTTGAACCATTGGCGAATTTTGTTCTTCGCTTGGCTCGAGACGGCGAGTTTGAGCCAGTCCTTGCTCGGCCCATAGCTGTGTTTCGACGTGATGATCTCGATGATGTCACCCGTCTCGAGTTTATGGTCGAGCGGCACCATCCGTCCGTTCACTTTCGCGCCCGTCATCCTGTGACCAATCTCGGTATGGATGCGGTACGCGTAATCGATCGGGACCGAGCCTTTCGGCAACTCGAAGACGTCGCCTTTCGGTGTGAAGACGTAGAGCATGTCGCTGAAGAAATCGACTTTGAGCGACTCCATGAACTCCTCGGCGTCGGTCGTATCTTTTTGAAGCTCTAAAATCTCGCGAAGGTGGGCGATTTTTTCATCGAACCCGTTCGTCGCGACGTTCTTTCCTTCTTTATAGGCCCAGTGCGCGGCAATCCCGAACTCGGCGATGAAGTGCATGTCCTTCGTCCGGATTTGCACTTCGAGCGGCTCACCCTTCGGTCCGATCACCGTCGTGTGGAGCGACTGATACATGTTCGGTTTCGGCATGGCGATGTAGTCTTTGAACCGGCCTGGCATCGGCTTGTACTGCGTGTGGATGATGCCGAGGACGGCGTAACAGTCGCGAATCGAATCGACGATGATGCGGACGGCCATCAAGTCATAAATTTCATTGAACTCTTTTTTATGCTTCACCATCTTGTTGTAAATCGAGTAGATATGCTTCGGACGGCCGTTGACATCGGCCTCGATGCTCACGTCCTCGAGAACGGTGTTCACTTCCGTGATGACCGATGTGACGAGCGCTTCCCGTTCGGTCCGCTTCTGTTTCATCATCGAGACGATCTTATAGTATTGCTGCGGGTTGATATAACGTAACGAGATATCCTCGAGCTCCCATTTGATCGTCGAGATCCCCATCCGGTGGGCGAGCGGGGCGAAGATTTCGAGCGTCTCTTCCGCCTTTTGAACTTGTTTCTCTTTCGGCATATGTTGAAGCGTCCGCATGTTGTGCAGACGGTCGGCCAGCTTGATCAAGATGACGCGCACGTCTTCTGCCATCGCGATAATCATTTTACGGTGATTCTCAGCGAGTTCTTCTTTTTTCGATTTATATTTGATTTTACCGAGCTTCGTCACTCCATCGACGAGCATGGCCACATCGACACCGAACTCATCGGCGAGTTCTTTGAGCGTGACGTCCGTATCCTCGACGACGTCGTGCAAGAGCGCCCCGATGATGGTCGTCGCGTCTAACCCGATATCAACGAGAATACCGGCCACTTGGACCGGATGCAGAATGTAGGGTTCGCCTGAACGTCGGAACTGACCGGTATGATGCAGTTTGGCGTATTCGTAAGCGCGTCTTACTTCGGCAATCTCGTCTTCACCCATATACTCCCCGAGCGCGTCGAGAAGGTCCTCAATACTTACGATTTGTTTTTTGGTCATAACATTCGACACCCTTTTTCTTACCGCTCCAATCGACTCGGACAAGTCGCAGCATGGTAGTAGTTAACGTACGTGGTTGTTCTAATTTTACTTACTATTATCGAAAAAATCTGACGACCTGTCAAAGGTTGTGGGTTGTTTTACTTAAAAAACTATTTAAAAAAGGGAAGCCATCGCTTCCCTTTGATTAATCTTCGTAACGGATGAGTGAGAACACGTCGTATCCTTCGAGACGCTCACGTCCACCAAGTCCATCAAGCTCGATTAAGAATCCGATCCCAGCGACGACGCCGCCGAGCTGTTCAATCATTTTGATTGTCGCTTCGATCGTTCCGCCTGTTGCGAGCAAGTCATCCAAGATGACGACTTGTTGGCCCGGTTTGATCGAGTCTTTGTGCATCGTCAAAATGTCTGTGCCGTATTCGAGTCCGTAAGAGACGCGAACCGTCTCACGTGGCAACTTGCCTTCTTTACGGACCGGGACGAACCCGAGCTCAAGTGCGTACGCTGCCGGGCAACCGACGACGAAGCCGCGTGCCTCAGGGCCGGCGATGAGTTCAGCACCGCGCTCCTGTGCGTAAGCGATGAGCTCGTCGACCGCTTTTTTATAGGCCGGGCCGTCTTGCATGAGTGACGTGATGTCCTTGAAGCTGATCCCTTCTTTCGGGTAATCCGCTACTTCTTTAATATGCTGTTTGAAATCCATTTTATGTGTAAGCCTCCTGCATCTTGTTCGATCGCAATGATTGTAACCGCTCTTTCAGTTCTGCCAACGACGCATAGATGAAACGCTCCTCGAGTTGGACTCGTCCGACCCGGCGCTTATAACATGGCGCTTCGGTCAAATCACGTTTCGGCGCTTCTGGATTCACTCCAGGCAGTCCGTCTTCCATTGTAACAAGAAATTCGAGTTCAGAGAATACTTGATGCATAAATTGAATCGTATTTTTTGACCATTTTCGCTCGATTGACAAACGAATCAAGTTTTCGCGCAGGTTTTTCCGTTCGCACGTCGCCATATGGACGTAATATGTTCGGAAATCTTCTCGCGTCGGCAACTTCTCAAAAAATGAGCCGCCTTGTCCGAACGCACAGTACACGCGCTCGACATCCTCGGTCAACATGTCTGCGAGCACATCTTCCTCGTCCGGCAAATCGAGCAGGACGACGAACGGTTTGAGCGGCGTGCTGAGATCGTGGAGCGGGAAGTCGTCCCGGCCTTGGAACGAGATGAACGACGTCGTGTCGCCCGGGAGCTGTTTCAATTCGTCGAGCGAATTTTTCTTGCCCCGATAATCGAACACTTGGAACCCGTCGACACGGATGTCTTGAATCATGAGCTGCGGCTTGCGCATCCCGTTCCATTCATTTACTTGCAGACTGCCCATGACCGAGACGTGGGCCATCTTCGAGATTTCAGAGACGACGTGACCGAAACCGAAGCCGATGCCATCAAGTTCCCGCTTATCCCCGGCGAGCTGAACCTTCAAATGGGTGTTGTCGCGCCCGATTTGACGGATATCGCGAAGTCTAGCGTCTGCCACGACGACACGCGGTGACGGATTACCCATCCCGAACGGGGCGAGCTTGCCAATCTCTGAGATCAAGTCGAGCGACACGTCGTTCACGTCGAGCTTCAAGTCGACGTTGACGCGGGCGACGAACGTCTCGTCCGGAATCGATTCGGCTTGTTCGTTCAGACGCCGGCGCAGTTCGGCCACGTTCTCCGATAACAAGGTCATCCCGGCTGCGGCCGGGTGTCCGCCGAAGTGCGGCAAGATGTCTTCATTTTTCGACAGTTCTTTGAACAAGTCGAAACCGTCGATCGAACGGCCCGACCCCTTCGCCTTCCCTGTTTTCGGGTCGTGGCACAATAGGATGACCGGACGATAGTACGCCTCGACGAGTCTTGAGGCGACGATCCCGACGACACCCGGATTCCATCGTTCGCTGGCGACGACGAGAACGCGGTCGTCCGTCATCGATGCCTCGACGAGTTCCGTCGCTTCTTTGGCGATCGTCTTGACGATGTCTTGACGTTCTTTGTTCTGTTTGTCGAGCTTTTGAGCCAGTTCGAGTGCTTCCTCGACGCTCTCGGCGAGCAACATTTGGAGCGCCGGCATCGCCGAGTCAAGACGACCGGCAGCGTTGATGCGCGGTCCAAACGCAAAACCGACCGACTCTTCGTTCAATGTCCCGTCCGTCAACGCGCACACTTCGCGGAGCGCGAGAATGCCTGGACGTTTTGAGTCATCGAGCGCTTTCAGACCAAGCTTCGCGAGCAAACGGTTCTCCCCGTCGAGCGGGACGAGGTCGGCAATCGTACCGAGCACGGCCAAGTCGAGCAACTCTTCCGGCATCCGTCCGAGCACGGCATGGGCCACTTTGAGTGCGACGCCTGCCCCGGCGAGCTTGTCATACGGATATGACGGATCGATGTGAGGATGGATGATGGCGAACGCATCTGGGAGCGTCTCTTTCGGTTCGTGGTGGTCGGTGATGATCAAATCGACACCGAGCTCTTTTAAGAGCGCTGCCTCTTCGATCCCTGAGATCCCACAGTCGACCGTGATGATGAGCGTGAACCCTTCACCCGCGGCCCAGCTGAACGCCTCTTTGTTCGGACCGTATCCTTCCGTGAACCGGTTCGGGATATAACATTCCGCCATGACACCGATCTCGGTCAAGGCGTGCCACATGACGGCCGAGGCGCTGACACCATCGACGTCATAGTCGCCGTAGATGAGCACCATCTCCCCGTCATCGGCCGCGCGTTTCAAACGGTCAACGACTTTGTTCATCTGTTCAAATAAGTACGGATCGTGGAACGTCAACTCGTCCTCGATGTGCAGGAACGCCTTCGCCGCATCGACGTCACGGTGCCCCCGCTGCATGAGGAGCGTCGCGAGTTGCTCCGATATATTCAATTCTGTCTGTAACTGTTCAACCGCGGCCGTATCCGTCTCCGGATACACCCATCGTTTCTTTGCATGATACATAGTCCTTCACTCCAATCAATTGTTGATTATATCAGAACGAGCGAGTGAAGTGCCGTCTTGACATTCAAAAAAGGTCCCCCGAACGATGCGGGAGACCTGCTGTTACGCCTCTGGGGCGGTTTCTTTCTTTTTGTTGAGCGACATGCCTTTGAGGAGCATCCACAAGTACGAGGCGATGAAAATCGATGAGTACATCCCCATGACGAGACCGATGAGCAACGCGATTGAGAAGCCACGGATTGACTCGGCACCGAACACGTACAAGGCGATGACCGTCAAGAGCACGGTGACGACCGTGTTGACCGAGCGGACAATCGTCTCTTGAATCGACGTGTTGACGATGTCACGATACACGTCCATCGATTTGATTTTCCGTTCTTTCTCATACGCTTGGATGTTCTCACGGACGCGGTCGAACGTGACGATCGTATCGTTGACCGAGTAACCGATGATCGTCAAGATGGCGGCGACGAAGTACAAGTTGACCTCGATACCGAAAATCGAGAACGCCACGATCATGAAGAACGCATCGTGAAGCATGGCGACGACCGTTGCGACCGCATACGAGAATTGGAAGCGGAACGTGATATAGAGGATAATCCCGAGCGACGCGAGTGCGACCGCATAGATGGCATTCCGAGCGATATCACGGCCGACTTCGGCCGACACGGTGCTGATGTTCGGGTCGTTCCCGAACGTTTCCGTGAACACGGTCTTCACCGACGCGACTTCGTCTTGAGCGAGCTGGCCGACGAACGTCACGTTGGCGAGCGTTCCGCCTTCCGCGTATTGGACCGACGAAATCTCTTCATCGACACCGGCTTCTTCAAATGCCGACGCCAATTCTTCTTGCGATACTTGTGATTCGGTCAACACTTCGACCCGGGTACCGGATGCGAAGTCAATCCCGAGGTTCAAGCCACGGAAGAACAAGATGCCGAGACCGATGATGACGATGGCACACGAGACGATGAACATCGTGCGCATATGTTTCACATAGTTTAATTCAGTGAGCTTAAAGTTCACGGATTTCACTCTCCTTCACACCAAACCAGCCTTTTCGTTTGTCGAACAGACGACTCGAGACGAGGAGGTGCATCAAATAACGCGAGATGAAGACGTTCGAGATGAACGTCATCGCAATCGAGATCATGAGCATGATGGCGAACCCACGGACCGAGCTCGTCCCGAAATAGAACAAGACCGCTGCCGAGATGAGGGTCGTCAAGTTGGCATCGATGATCGTACTGAGCGAGCGCCGGTTCCCGGCACGGAATGCCGAGAGGACCGATTTCCCTGACCGGAGTTCATCCTTGATGCGCTCGGCCGTGATGATGTTCGCATCGACCGCCATCCCGACACCGAGGACGAGAGCGGCAATACCAGGGAGCGTCAAGACGGCGTTAATGCCGTTAAAGAACAACATAATCAAATTGATATACAAAATGAGCGTGATGATCGAGACGAGACCGGGTAAACGATAGAAGAACAACATGAACAAGAAGATGGCTGCAATCCCGATGAGAGACGCGAACACGGTCTTGTCGAGCGCGTCTTGACCGAACTGGGCCGAGACCGACGTCGAATAGATTTCTTCAAGTTTGACCGGGAGCGCCCCGGCGTTCAAGATGTCAGCGAGACGTTGACCACTCTCGGCATCGATGCCGCCACCTGAGATGATGGCTTTATCCGATAGGATCGGAGACGTGACGGATGCATCCGACACGATCTTCGAGTTCTCTTTTTGAATCTCTTCGGCGTACGTGTCGCCTTCTTCATAATCAAGCCAGATGACGAGCCGGTTTTCCGGTGCCGGACGCTGGGCAATTTGCGACGTGACTTCACCGAACTGGTCCGCCGATTGCAACGTCAGTTCAACGACCGGGTTGCCTTGTGGGTCATAGCTGAGTGCTGCGCCACGCGGAGCGAGGTCTTTCCCGTCGAGTAGGACGTTATCATCCACATCGCGGAACGTGAGCTGGGCGGTCGACGAGAGCACTTCACGAGCGTCGTTTTGATTCTCTACGCCAGCGAGTTGGACGCGGATGCGATTCTCGTCTTCAATCCGGATGTCCGGTTCCGAGACACCGAGGACGTTGACACGGTTGTTAATGGCGCGAACGGTTGCATTCATCGCTGATTGATCGATGACATCGCCGTCTTCGAGCGGCTGGACTTCGTACAGCACTTCGAACCCGCCTTTAAGATCGAGGCCGAGGTTCGTGTTCTTGACGACCCATGGCGTCGACAAGGCGGCGAGCAGGATCGTTGCAATCATGATGACCGCAAAAATCGCGATATTCCCTTTTTTGTACATACGACTATTTCCTTTCTAAACACATGTTCTCGTAAAAAAACTTCTCTCGTTAACATTACAAATATTCTAAACATTTATCAATCGTTTTCCTGAAATTGTAACACCCACACGTTGATTTCCCACGCTTTTTTGCACTTGCGACTAAAAGTTGCATTAGGGCAAAACTTGAGCTATGATGTGATTATCAACTTATACACTACATGCAAAGGAGTCCTTTCTAATGGATAGTACGATACTCTATGCCTTTTTACTGACGCTGTTCGCTGGACTCGCGACGGGGATCGGAAGTATGATCGCCTTCTTCGCCAAACGGACCAACACGGCATTCTTGTCGGTATCCCTTGGCTTCTCAGGTGGGGTCATGATTTACGTATCCTTTATCGAGATTTTTCCGAAAGCGCTCGATGAACTCGTCGGGGCCCACGGAGAGCAGGCTGGGACGCTCTATACCGTCCTCGCCTTCTTCGGCGGGATGTTGTTGATCGCCTTGATCGACAAATTCATCCCGTCTCCGGAAAACCCACACGAAGTCAAATTCGTCGAGACGATGCAAAACGACCCGTCGTCCCAGGAACTTGCGACGACGGCGACCGAACGTGTCCCGTTGAACCAAGAGACGAAACAGCGGCTTCATAAAATGGGTCTGTTCATGGCGCTCGCCATCACCATCCATAACTTTCCGGAAGGTTTGGCGACATTTATCTCGGCCCTCGATGACCCAGCGGTCGGTCTCGCCATCGCGATCGCGATCGCGTTACACAACATTCCGGAAGGCATCGCCGTCTCGGTCCCGATTTATTATGCGACCGGTTCTCGGAAGAAGGCGCTGAAACTGTCCTTCTTGTCCGGACTTGCCGAACCGCTCGGAGCGGTCGTCGGTTTCCTTCTTTTGATGCCATTCTTGAGTGACACGGTGTTCGGCCTCTTGTTCGCAGGCGTCGGCGGCATCATGGTGTTCATCTCGCTCGACGAGTTACTCCCAGCTGCTCGTGAATACGGACGGGCCCACCATGCGGTGTACGGCATGGTCGCCGGTATGATGGTCATGGCAGCCAGTCTGATTTTGTTAATGTAATGAACCGAACGCTCGCATAATAGGAAGAGGCCGTAGGAACAATTCGTTTCCACGGCCTCTTTTTGTTTGTACTAAACATGCGTAACAGTTGTCTACTCTAGCATATATTCCATATTTTCCTTCTTGATTACCGCCATTGCTTCATCCATAGCGATTCCAGTAAGTAACGCCAATTTTTCACGGCTTACCTGGTTATGTCCAATCCAGATTTGGGCCAACGATTCTCCGCAACTAGCTCGGATCATTTCATCCGTTTTCTTGTCATTCGCAACGGTCAGCAAAGCGACTTCCACTGTCTCGTCATTCAAAATAAACCCTAAGTCCATTGCAGCGTCATCCCGCTCCGCGTCACTCGCTGTTTTATCGAGCAATATTTCAATCAATGTAAGAGGGTCCATCTTTATACCTCGTTAGATGGCGGGGCAGAAGTCTTGAATAAATGAACAAGATCTTTTAACTCGACCGACATATGACTCATCGTCTCGGCGATGCCGTTGATCTCTTGAATGGCCGCGAGTTGCTCTTCGACGTTCGCACCCGCCTCTTCCACGCTTCGTTGCGTCGACACGGCATTCGTCGACATATCTTCGACCGAGACCGCGACCTCGGTCGTGTTCGCGCTCACTTCTTCTGTTGCCGCCGCGATCTCACTCATTTGACGGGACGTCTCTTGAATGACGGAGACGATTTCACGGAACGCACCGGCGACTTCTCCCATTTGGGTGACGCCGCTCGTCACGTGTTGACTCGTGACGTCAAACGCGGACTCAACTTCTGACGTATCACGCTGGATATCGACGACGACCGCTTGGATTTGTTTTGCCGACTGTTTCGACTCTTCGGCGAGCTTTCGGACCTCGGCCGCGACGACAGCAAACCCTTTCCCATGTTCACCAGCCCGTGCCGCTTCGATGGCGGCGTTTAAGGCGAGTAGGTTCGTCTGTTCCGTGATGGCGGTGATTGAACGCGTGATTTTCTCGATTTCAAGCGACTGGTTCGACAAACGCTTGACCATCTGTTGCGTCAAGTCGTTCGCTTGTTGAATCTCACGCATTTGTCGTTCGGCCAACTGGATTGTCTCAAGTCCCCCACTCGCCGCTTCGAGCGTATGGATCGTCTGTTCGTTCACGCCTTGCGAGGCCGCGGCGATCTGGTTCAAGCCGACGACGGCTTGGTTGACGCCGGACGTCCCTTCCTCGGCCCGTTTCGCCGATACTTGGGCGCCGAGGTTCATCTGTTCGAACAGGCCGGCCACGCCTTGCGTCGTCGTGGCGACATGGTCCGTACTGGCGTACAGCTCTTCCGAATAGGCCGTCACTTTATCCGAGGCTGCACCGACTTGGCGAATCAGGCCGACGAGGTTCCGTTTCATATCGTTGAACGCCGTGACGAGGTCACCGAGCTCATCGTTTGAACCGACCTCGATATCGTCTCCGGTCAAGTCTCCCTCGGCAACGACGCGCGCTTCGCTGACAAGTCGATTGATCGGCTTCAAGAACAGCTTTTGGAGGGCTACTAGTGAAAATAGACCGACAGCGACGCCGATGATGCTGATGACGACCATCCAGATGATCGATTGCCCGGCACTCGCCTGGACCGCTTCCGACTCAGCGGCGAGCGCTTCGCCCTGATACGTGACGAGGTCGGTCACCGTCATTCGGACACGATCCGTCGTCGGTGTCACACTCGTATTGAGCACCGTCTTATAGCCGATCTCGTCTTGTTGTTGACGGAGGTCGATGACGCGCGCCATCTCCGTGTCGAGATGTTGATTGAACTTCTCGAGATCATCAAGCCAGGCGAGCACTTTCGGATCTTCTGTCGACTGTTGGAGCGTATTCATCAATTCGTCCCGTTTCGTTTGGGAAGCCTCAAGGCTAATCAACGTTTTCGGGTTCGAGACGAGCAGGTAGTAGTTCAAATAACGCTCGGCATCGGTCACGGTCAACGCCAAATCTTCGGCGACGAGCATATCTTGGAGCCGCTCGTTCAAGACGCGGTCATACTCTGACGTCGCATTCTGTAATTGATACGAGCCGAGCGCACCGACGATCAATAAAGCGATCAGTGTCGGCACGAGCGCCATCGCCATCTTACGGCGCATCGACGAGCGTCCTTTCACGCGGTCAGGGCGACGTCGTACCTTCCATTTTTTGAGTGGGCGTAGCAATCGTTTCACATCCATGTCCTCTTCTCCTTCTTTCCAATTCTTCTCAACTTGACGATAATGCAAACGTTTTCACGATTCAATTTGATTTTTGGAAAACAGGTGGATGATTCGTCGGATTGACGAAGTTTGACAAAATACTTTCAAGAATTTTATTTTTTGAGGATGACTACCATCTTTATAATATTCTGTTGATATTAATTTCTTTCTAAACATAACAATGATTTTTCTACTAAGTTTACATTTATTATTTCTTTGATTTTCATAATTAGATTTCTTTGAGTTTATTTGAAAGAAGAGTAATAGCCCCAACGCTCACACGATCGTTGGGGCTATTACTCTTTTTAACTTTAAGCCAACAGTAATACATTTTACATAGATTGATTTTTCTTACTTCCTTAATTATTATATTGGTTTTCCAAAATTAATTTATTTTATTTTTCTGGCCAATTATGAGGAATTAATCCTGTTTCTCCTTTTTTCCAACTATATTTCACTGCTTGTTTATACTGATCATTATTTTTGAAATATGCATGTTCTAATACAATTACCTGCAATGACTCGCCTCTATCAACCTCTTTAAATAACTGATTGAAGTATTGTAACAAAGAATTTCTATCATGATCAGTTACTTCCGTTTCAATTTCTTCTTGATCTTTATCAGCAGGGAAATATGGACGACTTAACTGATCAAATAATAATACACCAGGGACAGGAGTTTGAAGATTCGCAAAGTGTCTATGCATTGCTAAAAGTAGTGAGACATGCAAGCTAAGATAATTTTCATCGGATCCAACATCACGCATACTTTCGCTGTGTGTAGGTAATGAAACTCCGACGTTTAGATTTCTTAAATTAATAAATATTGGATTGTCTTCATACCTTTTCTCAAAGGGTAAATCTGAAATTATCTTTGACGCAATTGAAGAAATTCTACGTTCAACATTTTCTAGAGCTTCTATTTTTCCATTTACATCAACTTCATTAACAAGAGTTTCATGTACTCTTTTTAACTGATTTAATTTATCTAAATTTTCATTATTGCTAATCTGCTCTTTAGTCTCCATATAAAGGCTTACTCTTCCAATAACTTTATATCGCCGCTGAATAATATCCAAACCTATTTCAAAATGTTCATTTTCCTTAACTAAAGTAGAAATTCTATTTTTGTACTGATTTATTTTAGTTTCTGACAATGCTATACTTTTTTTTATTTCCCTAATGTATGCATCTAATTTTGGTCTCTCTCTTTCAACACCATTTAAATCAGTGTGAGTTTTAGAAATTAGATTGTTAATTGAATCTATAGCGATAATTTCGTTATGTATTTCTCTATCGCATAATGGACAGCTATGTACATCGTTTATATGTTTAAATATATTAATTGTTTCTAATTTTCTTCTCTGCCTTCTGATTGTATGATCATATTCATTTGCCACTTTAATTTTTTCTTGTGCCGATCGTACTTTGTTTTTCATTTCAACAATTTTTGCTTGTTCCTTTACCAACAAGTTATACAATTCTGGCAATTGATCTTCATTTAACTTTGCATCTTGATTTAAATCCCACGACAAAATTTTATTTAGTTGATGTTCGAGCTCTTCATTTTCATAATG
Source organism: Exiguobacterium sp. s5 (assembly GCF_018618075.1). Taxonomy (NCBI): domain Bacteria; kingdom Bacillati; phylum Bacillota; class Bacilli; order Caryophanales; genus Exiguobacterium; species Exiguobacterium sp. s5. Next base: position 363,295 of record NZ_JACSLK010000002.1, read on the forward strand.
AGTTGGATTATCGCACAATCCTAGTTGAGAAGCTTCTTGGATTAAATCCAACATTTTAGAATCTTCCAAATCAGTTAATCTTTTATTAACATTCAAGTTTTTCTCTATTCTTTCAATCTGTTTCTTAACTCTTTTAATTTCTATTTCCTTTTCTAAAGTAGCCTCGTCGATTACTCCGAAGAAATAAGGGATTGATTCAATTACACTTTGCTTTTTTTCAACTTCATTCCCGCCTCTTAAAAGATTATTCTTACTTATAATCACATCATCGTCTTGCAATAAATATGGCATAGAGTTTCTAATTGTAATTCTTTTCGCTTCATAACTTCTTCCGAAGGAATCAGTTAAAGCATCTCCTATTCCCAATATACTTTCAAATTTTTTTAGTGCCCCTTCTAAATTTGTTACTTTTCTTAACTCACTTGCTCGTTTAGGAATATTAATGTTTTTTCCTGTTTCAACATAATAGTCTTGACTAGATTTTTTACCTGCATTTGGGATTTTTCTGAAAATAGAGAATTCTGTGCTATCTTTTATCCATACTATCCCTACCCAGCTTAAACAAGATCGGACATAGCTTGGTATATAACACTTACTTGCCCCCATGACATAATCAATAATTTCTGGAATAGCTGATTTTCCGGTACGGGAATCACCTGTAATAATATTTACTTTTTCCAATTCAAATTCTAACTCTCTTATTTTTTCGTCATGACTATAAAGTAAAATACTTTTTATATTCCACCTTTTCATATGCTTAACCCCATTACATTATATATATTTCTCGTAGATTCAAGATGACCACACCAAATTCCAAATCTTTTTGAACAAATAAACATCTCATGGACCTCAGATTTTTTATCTTCTTTGAGAAATAAGTTAAACTGTTTCTTTAAAATTCCTGAATTATCTGCTAACAATAATCCAGTTTCATTAAATTTGAAAATATGATTATTAGCTCCAAAGATTAATGCATTTTTAGTCAATAAATCTGTTGCTTCAATTCTAGTAGATAAGTCAATTAGCACTTGTGGCTCTCTAGAAAGCCAAGTTAATAATCCTGTGTTTTTATTCGAACCTTTAAAACAGTCTCGGATATTGCTTGATAACATAAAAGGAAGAGTTAAAAAGATAACTGGAAACTCACAACCTTCTTTGTTCACTTCTTCAAACCCATCTAAAAATGACTTTATCAATAAAGAACAAAGTGCGGGATTATTTGCAGAATATAAATCACTTGAAATCAAATTCCTTCCTCCTCTATTTTTCTAGTCAATCGGTCTATATAATTCGGATGCCATCCTACTTTAAGTTCGTCTGAAAGATGTTGATATGTTCCCTGAACTAAAAATGGTTGCTTCCAACTATTTCTTATCGGAACAATTTCTAAGTGGGCTTTTTGATGTGACCAGTCAAGTAATTTACAACCTTCCTTACATAAGGTTTCTTCATTCTCACTAAACAGATCATTTCTCATAGGTTCAAAGCTGTCTTCCCACACTTTTATTAGTTGCTTGTCTAATTTATTCAATTCAGCACTATGAATAACATCTTGAGAAATCCACTTATCTCTTTGATTAATTGCTTGCCATCTTGCAATAGCAGCTCTTTTCTTCCTATGCGTTCCTCCATTCACTAAATCAATTTGATATTCCATCATACCTCTCATTTCTTGTTCAACATCAACTTCTTCATCTTTATCACTGTAATCATCAGGTAAACTGTCTTCTTGAAATTGAGAATAAATATTATAAATTTGTTGAGTTAGTTCCGACTTTTGAATTTCCCTCTCTGCTTCATTAAGTAATCCCAATACAACTCTTCTGTCCCACCACTCGATTATTCTCTCAATCAACAGTTTTCTAATTTTTATCGGGATAGCATTCTTTATTCTTTTCTCAACTTCTGAATTTATTTGTTTCAGATTAAAACTATTCGGGTGAATAGTTATTTTGTTCACTAGTTCCGTTCTTTGTGTATCTGAAAGACTTAAAAAAGCATTACAACCTTCAGCTCTCGTTTGGTGCGGTAAGGGTATTTTTCCCTTCAATTTAGCATCTTCTCTTTCGTTTCTTACTCTTGTTGCTTCCATATACAGCAATTTAACTAACTTAGACCGATTATTTTTTTCAAATGTGAAATCAATCAATAAACTGCTTCTTTTAATTCCTAAAGGGGTAACAAATATAAAATATATTGATTCATTTGTTTCACTATTGTTTAATTTATCCGACCATATCCGTATAGTTTTCCATAATCCTTCATTTTTCTCTGTCAAATTCCCTTTGCTGTTAAGACTATGCTTTAATTGATAGAGAGTTTTAGATTTACCACTTAAAAAAACATCATCCTCTGTTTCAATACTAATCTTATCGAAATCTTCCGCATCTAATAATTTTACTAGGGCATACATTCCTTGATAGTAGTAGCCTAAAAAAGATGCATCAGCAGAATGTATATTAGTCATATTTATCACCATCCAAAAAATATATATTTTAGCTTTAAATACCTATGCACAAAACTCAAATACCATTATATACCTTATATTTCTTTTGTCTATTATCAAACAGTTATTCATACCATTTTGTGACATACTACTAAAATTTAAAATAAGATATTCAGTATAGGATAAAAATGCAGGACCGTTCGCACGCGCCATCTATGGCGGACAAGAAGCGGCTCGGCGGATCATCCCCCAATTATTTTCCACACAAAAAGACGCCTGACCAGTGATGGCCAGGCGTTGTTTGGTTACTCAGCGAATGATGAGTTGCCTTTTTTCGTCACTTCAGCAATCGCACTGCGATTGAACTTGAGGAGTGACTGGTCACATTTCAATGTGACTTGTGTGTCTTCGATTTGGTGGACGACGCCGTGAAGGCCGCCGATTGTTACGACGTGATCCCCACGCTCAAGCGCGTTTTGCATCGATTGTACTTCCTTCTGACGTTTCGTCTGCGGACGGATCAACAAGAAGTAGAACACGACGAAAATAAGGATCATCGGTAATAGTGCTACGAGAGTTTCCATGCGTAAAATTCACCCTTTCCTTCAATATCAGGTTCATTATACCGTGAAACTGAAACGTTGTCACATAATCGCTGTCAGAACAATTTAGAAATTCTTGGCGTTTGGTTTGTTATACCCATATTCTTCGAAAAACTCTTCCTTGAAGTCCAAGAGACGGTCTTCGCGGATGGCTTGACGTACTTGACTCATCAAGTTCACGAGGAAGTGAAGGTTGTGTGTCGAACAGAGGTGAAGCCCGAACATCTCGTCGGCGCGAATCAAGTGGTGCACGTACGCGCGCGAATAGTTCTTACACGTGTAGCAATCGCACTTCCCGTCGATTGGTCCGAAATCCGTCTTATGTTTCGCATGTTTGATCGTGACGCGGCCTTTCGATGTCATAAGCGTCCCGTTGCGGGCGATCCGGGTCGGCAAGACGCAGTCGAACATGTCGATGCCGCGAATCGAGCCTTCAATCAACGCATCCGGTGAACCGACGCCCATCAAGTAGCGCGGCTTGTTCTCCGGCATGAACGGTGTCGTGAACTCGAGTGCGCGGTACATGACGTCTTTCGGTTCACCGACCGATAATCCACCGACGGCATAACCTGGGAAATCAAGCGAGACGAGGTCGGCCGCACTTTGACGACGGAGATCTTCGTACTCGCCGCCTTGGATGATACCGAACAACGCCTGGTCTTCCGGACGTTCGTGTGCCGCGAGGCAACGCTCTGCCCAACGGCTCGTCCGCTCGACCGATTTCTTCATGTATTCATGCGTCGCCGGGAATGGCGGGCATTCGTCGAACGCCATCATGATATCCGAACCGAGCGCGTTTTGAATCTCCATCGCCTTCTCCGGTGACAAGAACAACTTGTCGCCGTTCAAGTGGTTGCGGAAATGGACGCCTTCTTCTTGGATGTTGCGAAGGTCGGCGAGCGAGAAGACTTGGAAGCCGCCCGAGTCCGTCAAAATCGCGCCGTCCCAGTTCATGAACTTATGAAGGCCGCCGGCTTGTTTGACGACCTCATGTCCTGGACGAATCCAAAGGTGGTACGTGTTCGAGAGGATAATGTTCGCTCCCATCGCCTTGACTTGTTCCGGGGCCATCGTCTTGACGGTTGCCTGCGTGCCGACCGGCATGAAGACAGGTGTCTCGAACGAGCCGTGCGGCGTATGGACGATTCCGTGCCGCGCTCCCGTCTGTTTACATGTGTGGATATGTTCGTATGTGACTGCGTGTTTGGTCATTTGTTCTCTTCCTTCCTCGTGATGAGCATCGCGTCCCCAAAGCTGAAGAAGCGGTAACGTTCTTGTACCGCCGTGCGGTACGCGTTCAAGATGATGTCGCGCGACGCGAACGCCGAGACGAGCATGACGAGCGTTGACTTCGGCAGATGGAAGTTCGTGATCAGTCCATCAATCGCCTTCAACTCGACGCCTGGGTAGATAAAGATGTCCGTCCAGCCCGATGACTCGACGAAATCCCCATGGTCGCGCACGATCGTCTCGAGCGTCCGGGTCGACGTCGTCCCGACGGCGAAGACGCGGCCGCCGCTTGCACGGACGTCGCGGAGCGCTTCAGCCGAAGCGGCCGACAGTTCGAAATACTCACTGTGCATCGTGTGCTCTTCGATCGTATCGGCCGTGACGGGACGGAACGTACCGAGACCGACGTGGAGCGTGAGCGGGATTAGCTTGACGCCTTTCGCCTCTGCCGCTGCGAGCAGTTCTTCCGTGAAGTGGAGGCCTGCCGTCGGTGCGGCCGCACTCCCGCGTTCACGGGCGTACACCGTCTGATAACGATCCTGGTCGTCGAGCTGTTCACGGATGTATGGCGGAAGCGGCATCGTGCCGAGCTCATCTAAAATCTCATAGAAGATGCCGTCGTAGTCGAACTTGAAGCGGCGTCCCCCTTCCGGCAGCTCTTCGACGCATTCAGCCCGGAGCAACCCGTTGCCGAACTCGACGATGGCACCGACGCGCACTTTCTTCGCCGGTTTGACGAGCGCTTCCCAGACATCGTCTTCCGTCTGTTTGAGTAAGAGCAGTTCGACTTTCCCGCCCGTCTCCTGCTTCGCCCCGAACAATCGGGCCGGGAGCACGCGCGAGTCGTTGACGACGAGAGCGTCGCCTGCCTGCAAGTAGTCGAGCACGTCACGGAAATGACGGTGCTCGATATCGCCCGTATCGCGGTCGAGGACGAGCAGTCGTGAGCTCGTCCGGTCAAGAAGCGGTACTTGGGCGATCAGTTCTTCCGGTAAGTCAAAATCATAGTCGTTTACGTTCAATTGAATGTCTTGCATATCGTTACTCCTCTTCATAGCCAAAATGCGTCTTTGCGTACTGAGTGATCATCCGGCCGCGCGGCGTCCGTTGCAGAAAACCTTGTTGCAACAAGTACGGCTCATACACGTCCTCGATCGTTTGGGCATCTTCCCCAATCGTCGCGGCGAGCGTCTCGAGTCCAACCGGTCCACCGCCGAAACGTTCAACCATCGCCCGTAACAGCCGGTGGTCGACTTCGTCGAGCCCGAGGGCGTCGACATGCAACCGGTCGAGCGCGTCTGAGGCGAGCACCGGATCGATTTCTTTCGTTCCCGCCACTTGGGCAAAATCACGAACCCGGCGTAACAGCCGGTTAGCGATCCGCGGCGTGCCGCGTGCACGTTTCGCGATGGCACCGCTCGCCTCTGGTGAAATCGACAGGCGGAACAGCTGGGCCGTCCGACTGACGATGGCGGCGAGCTCATGCGGCTCGTAGTATTCGAGCTTCAACGTCACACCGAAACGGTCACGGAGCGGGGCCGACAACATGCCGGCCCGCGTCGTCGCGCCGACGAGCGTGAACGGTGGCAAATCGATACGGACGCTTCGCGCCATCTCGCCTTGTCCGTAGACGATGTCGAGACAGTAGTCTTCCATCGCCGGATAGAGAATCTCTTCGATCGTGCGGCTCAAGCGATGAATCTCGTCGATGAACAGGACGTCGCCCGGTTCGAGCGTCGACAGGATCGCCGCGAGGTCACCTGGGCGTTCGATCGCCGGGCCGGCCGTCGTCTTGATGCCGACGCCCATCTCGTTGGCGATGATTTGGGCAAGCGTCGTCTTTCCGAGTCCCGGAGGACCGTAAAGAAGGACGTGGTCGAGTGTCTCGCTGCGGAGCTTCGCGGCTTGGATAAAGATCGACAAGTTGCCTTTCGCCTTCTCCTGTCCGATGTACTGCTCGAACTTTTGCGGACGCAAGCTCCACTCTTCAGAGTCTTCATATTGTTGATGGGATTGTGACAACAATCGTTCGTCCATGGTCTCCTCCTTATTTCAATAGCAATTGCAGGGCGCGCTTTATGTAAGCGTCTGTCGTCAATATTTCTGAATTCAGTTCCTTGCGGACACGGGTGATTTCACGCTCTGAATACCCGAGTGCGACGAGCGCTTCGCACGCCTCGTCGAGTTCGGAAGCGCCTTGAGCGAACAGTCCGGTATTCGGTACGTAATCCGGGGCGAGCTCGGACAGCTTGCCTTTCAAATCGAGCGCCATCTGCTTCGCCGTCTTCTTGCCGACACCCGGGAACTTCGTCAAATACTTCTCGTTCTCGGTCTCGATCGCGTCGATGAGCGCGTCCATATCGCCTGAGGCGACGATGGCGAGTGCGCCTTTCGGTCCGATCCCGTTGACGCCGAGCAGTTTATTGAACAGTTCGCGTTCCCGACGTGAGCGGAAACCGTACAGTGTCTGTTGATCTTCACGCACATAATGATGCGTAAACACGATTACATGTTCGTCTTGTTCACGATAAAAAAACGGGTTAGGCACATGTACTTTGTAGCCGACGCCCGAAACATCCAACGTTATATATTCCGCGCACACATAGGCGACGGAGCCTTTTACGAATTCAATCACGGTCATATCTCCTCTTCATGGGAAAACTGCATTCATTGTACCATAACCACCGCCACGAAAAAAGGACAGGCGATTGCCTGTCCTCAGTGCGCGAGCATCCGCTCGAGGGCGAGTGTCGCCCACTTCGTCGTCTCTAGATTGACACGGATGACGTTGACCGGATCGGTCTCGAGCGACTCGAGCGCCCAGAGCAGATGCGGCAAATCGATGCGGTTCATCGTCAAGCATGGACACATGTACGGATTGAGCGAGATGATATCGAGCTCGGGGTGCGTCGCCGCGAGACGGTTGACCAAGTTCATCTCGGTGCCGACGGCCCACTTCGTCCCCGGCGCGCTCGCTTCGATTTGCTCGATGATATATGACGTCGACCCGGCCTCGTCCGCCGCCTGCACGACGTCGAACGTGCACTCGGGATGGACGATGATGCGTCGTTCCGGGTCGTTCTTCCGTAACGCCTCAATTTGGGCGACGTTGAACTTCTCATGGACCGAGCAGTGCCCTTTCCACAGAATGACCCGCACGTCCTCGATGTCACCCTCATAGACGAGTCGTTCCCGGAGCGGGTCCCAGACGGCCATCGCCTCGAGTGGCACGCCCAAATCAAACGCCGTGTTCCGCCCGAGATGCTGGTCCGGTAAAAACAGAATCCGTTCGCCCGCCTCGAGTGCCCAGCGCACGATGTCATGGGCATTGGAAGATGTGACCGTCGCGCCCCCGTTCTTGCCGACGAACGCCTTGATGGCCGCCGTCGAATTGACGTACGTGATTGGAATGATATCGTCGCCGAACGTATCGGTCAGCTCTTCCCAAGCGACCTCCGTCTGATCGATATCGGCCATGTCCGCCATCGAACATCCGGCCCGCATGTCCGGCAAGATGACGAGCTGGTCGTCACGCGTCAGCATGTCGGCCGTCTCGGCCATGAAGTGGACGCCACAGAAGACGATGAACTCCGCCTCGCTCATCTGTTCGGCGAGCCGTGCGAGCTGGAGCGAATCTCCGGTCGCATCCGCGAACTGGACGACCTCATCTTTTTGATAGTGGTGGGCCGGTAAAAACAGGCGGCTGCCGAGTCGGACCTTTATAGCTTCAATCCGTTGTTCCATCTGTTCAATCGTCAACTCAGCGTACTGCGCTGGCATCGTTCCGAGTAATTGCATGTTTGATTCCTCCTACAAGATTTAGACTGCAATCGAGCGCCGTCACCGAATGCGTCAACTGCCCGATCGAGATGACGTCGACACCCGTACCGCGATACGTTGCGATCGTCTCGACAGTGATACCTCCTGACGCCTCCGTTTTAATATGTGGTGGTACGAGCGCACGCCAAGCCTTCAGTTCTTCGGGTGCCCGGTTGTCGAACATGATGATGTCGGCGTTCGCCGCGATCGCCTCATGCAATTGTTCGAGCGTCTCGACCTCGACTTCAATCGGCGTCGTGTGGCCGGCAAGCATCCGAGCCCGTGCGACCGCGTTCGTAATCCCGCCAAGGGCCGTGATGTGGTTGTCTTTGATCATGATGGCATCGTCGAGACGGAGCCGATGGTTCTTCCCACCACCCGAACGGACGGCATGTTTCTCAAGCATACGGAGCCCGGGCGTCGTCTTGCGCGTGTCCGTGACGGCGATCGTCGGGTCGTCGAGCCGTTCGACGCAGCGCCGCGTCATCGTCGCGATCCCGCTCAAGTGCTGGACGAGGTTCAACAGCACCCGTTCCGTCTCAAGGAGCGTCCGCGTCTTGCCTCTCAAAATAAAGAGCGTGTCACCTGCCGTGACGTTCGTGCCGTCCGGTTGGCACGATTCGACGACGAGACGTTGCAACTGCGCCATCTCGAGGACGACGTCCATGCCGCAGAAGACGCCGTCTGCCTTGGCGCTGACCGTGGCGAGCGACGTCTCGCGGTGGTCAATCAAGGTACTCGAGGCGTCCCCAAACCCGATGTCCTCATGTAAAAATGCTGTCAGCTGTTCGCGCAAGGCGATTTTGTTCATCTGAATCCTCCGTTCTTATGACGGCACTGGCCAACAGGCGTGCCGCTTTCAGACTCAACGTCTGTTCACTTAATTGTCTTGACACGTGTTTCGTCTGTGCCAGTTGTTGGGTATTTTCTAAGAAACTTACGATTTCGCCAATCTGAGGCGAGATTGTCAACCATTCCCCAATCTGTTGCCGATAGCGGCTGAACAGATTATCCGAAACCTCATATACGGTCGTCTCGTTCACCGTGAACGGCTTCTCCTCCACCGTCACCGCTACCGCCACCCGCTTCCCGAACACCCAGCATTCGAGTAACGAATTTGACGCCAGTCGATTTTTCCCGTGGACGCCCGAATCGGCGACCTCACCAACCGCATATAACCCAGCGACGGTCGTCCGCCCGTCTACGTCGACGTCCACACCGCCCATATGAAAATGTAGCCCGGGCCGCACTGGGATTCGCGTCGCGTCGAGCCCATACATCCGGCACGTCTCAACGAGTTTCGGGAACCGTTCATCAATTCGCTCGACGCGACTCGTATCCAAGTAGACGGTGCCGTCATGACGCGTGAGTGATCGAGCGACCTCGTCCCTAGGGGCGAGGCTTCCGAGCGGATGGTGGGCCATCACGTGACGTCCTGACGCATCGACGAGCGTCGCGCCTGCTCCTCTTAACGCTTCCGTGACGAGGTGGGGCGAATCGACCGCGAGTAACGTCGGGTGGAATTGGATACGAGACAAGTTCGTGAGTCTCGCCCCGACCTCGTCCGCCAAGACGAGCCCGTCCCCCGTGACCGAGCGACAGTTCGACGTCCAATCGATGAGTCCACCGATTCCCCCGGTCGCCAAGACGACGGCTCCGGCCTGGACGTGAAGACGTGTCTCTCCGTTGAATCCGGTCGCCCCGGTCACGCGGCCGTCGGTCTTCACCAACGAATCGATCAATACGTGTTCCATGACGGTCACGTTATCCGGCAATTGACGACGAAGCGTCGCCATGACGTGACGTCCGGTCTCGTCCCCGCCGACGTGAAAGATTCGATTCATGCCATGCGCCCCTTCACGTCCGACGGCGTAATCAGCACCCTCCCGGTCGAAGACGACACCGAAGCGCTCCAAGTCGCGGATCGCGCTCCGTCCTTCTTCGACGAGTGTATAGACCCGGTCTGGCACGGCTGCGAGTTTCGAGGCGACGAGCGTATCCCGCTCATGGTCGACACTCGACGGCTCCAAATACGAGCTCGCGATCCCGCCTTGGGCCAGATCTGAGTTCGCGCTTGTCACTTCGTGCTTGGAGACTACAAGGACGTTCAATGAATGAGGCAAATGGAGTGCGACCGTCACGGCGGCCAAGCCAGCCCCAACGATCAACACATCGACCCGTTCAAACTGTAAAGACATCTGTATATCACCTGTTTTTCATATGTAATGTTGACTTGTAAACTAGTTTCGCATAATTTTGTGAAGAAGACAACATGAAAAAAGGGGAACTTACGATGAACCGTTACTTTGATTATGCGGCGACGCACCCGATGACAAAATCCGCTCTCGACCATTACGTGGCCATGGCACGAAGCGTATACGGTAACCCGTCTTCCCTCCACACGCACGGCTATATGGCGGAAGATTACTTGACCGAATCCCGACGTCTGTTGAAGCAGGCGCTCGGGCTCGACATGCTCCGCGGCAAGCTCCTCTTCACCGGAAGCGGCTCCGAGAGCAACTACATCGCCCTCACGAGTCTCCGGAAGCGCATGAAAGGCAGTGAAGTCATCACGTCGTGGCAAGAGCACGACTCGGTCGCGCTTCTGCTTGACGAGTGGGAAGCAGAAGGCGTGATCGTTCACCGATTGAAGCTGAAGGACGGACGGTTCGACCACGAGACGTTCACGCATTTGCTCGACCGTGACATCGGGCTCGTCACGTTTCAACACGTCAACTCGGACGCCGGCTGGACGCTCCCGCTCCACAACATCCTCTGCCAATTGAAATATAAGAAAGTGTTGTTCCACGTCGACGGTGTCCAGGCGCTCGGCAAGATCCCGGTCTCCGTCGACGGGATTGACGCCTATTCGTTCAGCGCCCATAAAGTCGGGGGCCCGAAAGGCGTCGGCGGCCTCTATATGGAACGGCTGTTGCCACCGCCCTATTATCCGGGACACCATCAATACGGCATCCGTCCCGGCACCATCGACGTGCCCGGCATCTGCGCTTTCGTCAAAGCGTTCACCGACCGTCACGAGCAACGGACACGTCATGAAAGAAATTTCTTGGCGTTTCGTGCTATCTTGAAAGAGAAGACATCGTCTTACGTGGATTGGCTCGAGTTCGACCAGCAGAGCCCCGCCATCTTCTCGTTCGTCTCGAAACAGCGGGACGGGCAGTGGTGGATGACCGAACTCGACGGGCTCGGGTTCCAAGTGTCGGCAGGGTCGGCCTGTCGGGCCGGCCAGAACGGACCGAACCGGATGCTCGAGTCGCTCGGCTATGAGACGAGCGCCTGTCACGGACTCGTCCGCATTTCTTTCGGCGAAGACACGACCATCGAGGCCACGACGGCACTCGCCGAAGCCATCGTCACTTTAGCAAGGAGAGTTGGATCTTATGAACAAACGCTTAGCCGGTGAAGAACGCCGGCGCACGTTACTGGAAATGATTGAACAGAGTTCCGAGCCGATCACAGGCTCCGAGCTCGCCCGCCGCGTCGCCGTCAGCCGACAAGTCGTCGTCCAAGACTTGTCGCTCTTGAAGGCGAAGGGCCATCAGATCGTCGCGACCGCCCGCGGGTACGTCTATCTACCAGGTGAGGCGTCACCGTCCGCCTATACCCGTAAAATCGTCTGTCGCCACGAGGCCGAGGACATGGAAGCGGAGATGAACGCCATCGTCGACGAGGGCGTCACGATTCGCGACGTCATCATCGACCATCCGGTCTACGGTTCATTGACGGGGCAATTGATGGTGAAGAGCCGTCGCGACGTCCGTGCTTTCCTCGAACGGGTCGAGGCGAACCAAGCCGCCCCGCTGTCGCATTTGACGGGTGGTCTCCACATTCATACGCTCGAGGCCGATAGTGAAGACGCCATCGATGCCGCCGTCTCAGAACTTGAACGGCTCGGCGTCCTCGTCTCCGAGCTCGACTAAGATGTCACAAATACGTGACATCTTTTCTTTTGCTTTCGACTCATGTTCGTTATACTGATGGATGGAATGCATCCTGTACAAAATTTGGAAAGGGGGAAACGGTCATGTGGCACTTTCTCGAGCAACTGTTGCTCGGGTGTGGCGTTTTTAGCGTCCCGCTCGGCATCTTCATCCAACTGATCCCGAACGAGCTCGTGCTCGCCTACGGCGGCTACCTGACCGGATCTCTCGACACCTCGTTCCTGTTCGTCTTCCTGCTCGCCTGGGCGGCGTTCGTCATCAGTCAAATCGTCTTATATGGGATTGGCCGCTACGGAGGACGCCCTGTCGCCATTCGCCTCTATCGATCGTTCCGCATCAGCGAGGCGAAGCAACGCCGGGCCGAAGTCTGGTTCGAGACGTACGGCGCCTGGATCGTCTGTCTGAGCGTCATTTGGCGCCAACTGTTCGCCGTCAGCGCCGGGGTCATGCGGTTATCGTTCCGGAAGTTTTTGACGGTGACCGTCCTCATCTTCGCCGTCTGGTCGTTCATCTTCGTCAAACTCGGGATGATGCTCGGCGACAATTGGCGTCACATCGGTGAAGTCACACACGGGTTCTTGCCGTACGTCGGCATCGGCATCGGACTGTTCTTTCTCGTCCGCTACGTCCGCGCGAATCCGCGCCTATTCAAAAAGTCAGCCTGAGCAGATGCGCTCGAGCTGACTTTTTTTGATATAGAGGGAAAACGGATCGTGATGACGAATATAGAGTCATGAGGAAAGCGTTTTTTTCTCGGAATAGAGATACCACCTTCAAAGGAGGAATTACCATGTTCCATCGTCGAAAAACGTACACCATCCGTCCTGAACGCTTAGATGAATTCACCGAGTTTTTCCATACATACCTGTATCCGATTCAGGTATCGCACGGCGCCCGTCTCGTCGGTCGTTGGGTGACCGAAGACAAGAGCGAGGTCATGGCCCTGTGGGAATACCGTGACCGCGAACATTACGAACAAGTCGAACGCGATTACCGCTCGAGCGGCTTACGTCGCGAGGCGATGAAGAAGCGAGCCCGTCTCGGCAAAGATTTATATATCAAGTCGAGTGAGGAATTCATGATGCCGACCGGTCACTATACGCCACCGCGCACGATCGTCTCCGTGACCGCCTACGTCACGAACGAGGCCGGCGAAGTGTTGCTCGTCCAGAACACGCACCGGAGCGACACGTATGAGATGCCGGGCGGACAAGTCGAGGAGCATGAGTCGATCGTCGACGCCGTGCACCGCGAAGTGAAAGAAGAGACCGGTGTCGATATTGAAGTCGAAGGCATCACCGGCATCTACCAAAACGTCTCCTCGCGCGTCCTCTGCGTCACGTTCCGTGCCCGCTACGTCTCCGGCGACCTGCAACCGCAGGAAGGTGAGACGCAAGAAGTCGGTTTCTTCAAGGTCGATGCGTCGAACGTCGGCGACTATATCAAACGAGAGCACTTCCAAATGCGTCTCGTTGATGCGATCGACCCGACATATATGCCGCACGCCATCTATAAAGTTCGGCCATACGAGCTGCTCGAACGCGTCGAGCGCCATCATACCGTCTAAACAAAAGGAGGGACCGCCAGTTGGCGGTCCCTCCTTTTGTTCGTTTACGCTTGTTCGACCGGTTCGGATTGACCCGTCTCGACGAGCAATTTGCGAATCCGACGCTTTTCGACGTGGAGAACGGTGAACGTCATGTCATCGTACGTGACACGCGCACCTTTCTCTGGAATGTCTCCTAATAGTTCGACGATCCAACCACCCATCGTGTTGGCATCTACTTCAGGTTCTTTAATTCCCATCTCATCAGCGAACTCATCGACATCCATGTCGGCCATACACTCGTAGACGCCGTCACGGAGTCGTCTCAAATAGACGATCGATTCGTCGTGCTCGTCCCAAATGTCTCCGACGAGCTCCTCGAGCATATCTTCGAGTGTGATCAGACCGGCCGTCCCGCCGAATTCGTCGAGGACGACGGCCATGTGCGATTGTTTTTGCTGGAGTACAGGAAGCAGCTCAATCAATTTTGTCTGCGGCGATACGTACGTGAGCGGACGAATGAGCGAACGGACGTCCGTCACTTCATCACGCATCATCGAACGAAGGAAATCACGCTCTGACAACACCCCGATGACGTTGTCAATCGAGTCTTTATACACCGGCAGACGAGAATGTCCACCGCTAAAGATCGTGTCTTTGATCTCTTCAAGCGTATCGTCAATGTCGACGGCGAGGATATCGATCCGCGGCGTCAACACATCGTCGACGGTAATGTCGTTGAAGGCGAAGGCGCTATGCACGAGTTCCGCTTCGGTCTCGCCGAGCACCCCTTCTTCTTCTCCCATATCGACGAGCACTTTCAACTCTTCTTCCGTCACCGACGGCTCTTTGTCGTTCATCCCAATCATGCGGAGTACCAACTTCTTCAACCCGGTAAAGATCATCGTCGCCGGTTTCAAGACTTTGACGAGGAACAACAAAATGCCGCTGATGAGAAGCGAATACTTCTCCGCGAACTCTTTCGCGAGCGACTTCGGTAAAATCTCACCGAAAATCAAGATGACAATCGTCGTCGCGAACGTCGAGATGACGAGTCCGGCCCCACCCGAGTAAATACTCGTGGCGATGGCCGTCGACACCGTCGCGGCACCGATGTTGACGATGTTGTTCCCGACAAGGATCGTCGAGAGCGTGTCATCGAAGCGGTCGACGAGGTGGAGGACGCGCTTGGCGCCCTTGTCCCCGTCTTCACTCATACGAATCATCCGGACGCGGTTCACACTCGAGAGCGCGGTCTCGGCAGAAGAGAAAAAGGCTGACAACATAACTAAAACTGCATAAAGAATTAAACTAGACGAGGGCACAGGGTCCACGTTTACTTCACACTCCATTTCATTAATAAAAGATTATTCGACAAATTCGAATTCAAAATCCAAGATAGCGACGACGCTGCCGTCTTCGGCACCCAACTTGCGAAGGTCGTCATCGACGCCCATTTGACGCATTTGACGCGCGAAGCGTTTAATCGACTCGTCGTGATCGAAGTTCGTCATCTTGAAGAGCTTCTCGATGCGCGGCCCCGTGATCACGAAGCGTTCGTATTCATCGACATGAATCTGATACCCTTTCTCTTCCTTCTCGTAACGATAAACGACACGTGGTGTGGCCGTCTTCTCTTCGAGCTCTTCGAGTGGGAACTCAGGTGTCGAGTCCACGAGATTAGCTACTTCGATGAGCAGGTTGCGGAGTCCTTCTTTGGCGAGTGCCGAGATCGGGAAGACTTTGACGTCGTCTCCGATTTTCTTTTGGAACTCTTCCAATAATTCCGGCGCATCCGGCATGTCCATCTTGTTGGCGACAACGATTTGCGGACGCTCGAGGAGGCGTAAGTTATACGACTCGAGTTCGCGGTTGATTGTCGTGTAGTCTTCGAACGGGTCGCGCCCTTCCATGCCACTCATATCGATCATGTGGACGATGACTTTCGTCCGCTCGATGTGACGAAGGAACTGGTGACCGAGACCGACGCCTTGGCTCGCCCCTTCGATGAGTCCTGGAAGATCGGCCATGACGAAGTCACGGTCGTCCGCCGTCTTGACGACACCGAGGTTCGGTGTGATCGTCGTGAAGTGGTACGCGCCGATTTTCGGGCGTGCCGACGAGACGACTGACAAGAGCGTCGATTTCCCGACTGACGGGAATCCGACGAGACCGACGTCAGCGAGCAATTTCAACTCAAGACGCAATTCGCGCTCTTGACCTGGCTCCCCGTTCTCGGCGATCTCTGGTGCCGGGTTGGCTGGCGTCGCAAAACGACAGTTCCCGCGGCCACCGCGTCCGCCTTTGGCGATCGTGGCCCGTTGGCCGTGCTCGGTAAGGTCGGCGATGACCGTATCGGTCGATGCATCAAATACGATCGTACCTGGTGGGACTTTGACGACGAGCGGCTTCGCTTTTCGTCCGTGCATGCCTTTCGACATCCCTTTTTCACCGTCATGGGCGATGAACTTTTTCGAGAAGCGGAAATCTACGAGCGTGCGCAATCCTTCTTCTACTTCGAATACGACGTCACCACCGTGACCGCCGTCTCCTCCTGCTGGTCCACCGTCTGGAACATACTTCTCGCGGCGGAACGCGACCATCCCTTTACCGCCGTCTCCAGCTTTTACAAAAATATTAACCTGATCGACAAACATTTAATTCCCCTCCTTTATAACGAACGTAGAACATTCTACTGTCTGCTCGTACACTTCGTCTGACGTGAACACGTCGTCCGGCACATGACCGAAGACGCGGACCATCAGTCCGTCCGTGAACGTCACATGAATCGGTCCATCCGTTCCTGACAGAAGACGGACAAGTTTGTCCGCCACACGCGCGTCGTCGAGCGACACACGGTCGGCCGATACCTTGTAGGTCAACCGTCCTTCCCAATTCGCTTGTATGATGACGAGACTCGTCATCGGCAAATCCAAACGAATGAGCGCACTCTCCTCGTCGGCGTGCTGACGATATCGCTCGTACAGCTCCTCGAGTTTTTCAGGCTCGAGCGCCGCATACAAGGAGATCATCTGAAGCCGATTCATCCATTCGTGACGGACGGTCGATAATAGTTTCAGTGCTGCCTGTGAGTTCATGCAATCCTCTCCTAGGTAAAACTAGTAAAAAAGACTCTAACCAAATAAGTGGCTAGAGTCTTCTGCGTGGTTCTACTTACGCAACTGGGTAAACGCTCACTTGTTTCTTGTCGCGACCAAGACGCTCGAAGCGTACTACGCCGTCAACTTTAGCAAACAATGTGTCGTCGCCACCACGGCCGACGTTTTCACCTGGGTGAATTTTCGTACCGCGTTGACGGTAGAGAATCGATCCAGCTGAAACCGTTTGTCCGTCAGCGCGTTTAGCGCCGAGGCGTTTCGAAATCGAGTCACGACCGTTTTTAGTCGATCCTACTCCCTTTTTCGATGCGAAGAACTGAAGGTTCAATTGTAACATGAGGTCCACCTCCTATTGTTCAATTTGGATATAATCACCGTAACTCTGGGCGATCGTGTCTAGTTGCACGAGCATCCCTTCTAATAACAATTGGGTGCGAGTCATATCCTCCGGTGATAGGTCAGGATACGTCTCGACATAAAAGTAGCCACCCTCTGTTTTGTCTGCCATTTCTACAAGAAGCGACTGACCGGCGAGTACCTCGACAGCGTTGTATGCCCCAAAGATGATGGCAGAAACGCCGGCACATACCAAGTCAGAACCGGGTTCGGCAAAGTTGGCGTGACCTGTCACTTCGACGGAACGAATCGACTTCGTCTCGTCTCGTCTGACCGTTACTCGAATCATAGCTTACGCTTCGATTTTCTCGATGCGAACTTTCGTGTAAGGCTGACGGTGACCTTGCTTACGACGGTAGTTTTTCTTAGCTTTCATTTTGAAGACAGTGATCTTCTTAGCGCGGCCGTGTTTTACCACAGTACCGACAACTTTAGCGCCCTCTACGAGTGGAGCTCCGACTTTAACATCGTCACCACCAACGAAAAGAACTTCACCGAATTCTACAGTACCCTCGACATCAGCATCGAGTTTTTCGATGTAGATCTCTTGACCTGCTTCAACTTTGATTTGCTTACCACCAGTTTTGATGATTGCGTACATATACGTGCACCTCCTTATTAAACTCAGACTCGCCATCCAGGGCAGGGCGAAACCGTTTCAACCCGTTCTGTGCGGTTGTAGCCATTTGGGTGCTTCCAAACGAACTAACGTTATAGATAATACCACTCTCGTTTCATCGTTGTCAATGACGAGATACGAAATTCTGACATTCCTCGAGCGTCCCGTAGAACGCCACATCCGGTTCTCCCTCGACGAGGAGGACCGTGCAGGCAAACCCATCCCACGACGCGTCGTGCCACTTGCCCGGGAGCGTCAAGACGACCGCTTCGACTTCCGGCGCGAGCTCCATCAAAGCACGTTCAATCCGAGAGAAGACGGCGAGCTTCGACGGCTTCCCGTCGTGCGTCATCCGGTCTTGAATCGAACGTCCCGTGCGTTCCCGGGACAGCTCGAACAAGCCCATACGCGTGAAACCGTACACTTCGACGCGGCGTGGATCACGGGCGCCGAGCTCTTTCATCTTTTTCAAGAGCCGGTTCTGCCCGTCTTTTGACCCGCGTAAGAAGTCGATGACGACCATGCCGCCGATATTGCGCAGCCGGAGCTGCTCCATGACCGCGTAGAGCGCGGCCTCGTTGATTGTGTCGGCTGCCCGTCCCTTGTCCTTGACGGCGACGTTCTTGCCGCTGTTGACGTCGATGACGGTCATCGTCTCAACTTGTTCGACCAAGACGTAAGAACCACCTTCGAGCCAGACGACGCGCTGTCCGAGCTTTTCAATCGCCCCGTCGAGCCGGGCCGCTTCTTTCATCCGACCTTTGCCGACGTGGCGTTC
This sequence comes from Exiguobacterium sp. s5, assembly GCF_018618075.1. Taxonomy (NCBI): domain Bacteria; kingdom Bacillati; phylum Bacillota; class Bacilli; order Caryophanales; genus Exiguobacterium; species Exiguobacterium sp. s5. The sequence goes on from NZ_JACSLK010000002.1 coordinate 381,812, forward strand.
GACGTTGACCTCGAGCCGTGATAACCGCTCTTGTGCTTCCTTGTCGTTCAACATGACCGACTCGACCGCATGGCGGCGCACGAACTGTTCACACAGCAGCTCATCCTGCCCGCGTCGTGCCGTCACGACGTCCGCAGCGCGACGCCGAAGCAAGGCAAGTTCTTCTTGAAGGACGTCCGGGCTCGCTTGCCCTGACTCCGTCCGAAACAAGACACCTTCCGCTTCTTCGAGCTCGAACACTTTTGATAACCGGTCCTGGGTGACGAGGTCGAGCTTCCGGCTATACAGCTTACGCCGGCCGTATGGGAAGTAGACGATGTAGCGTCCGCCGAAGCGGATGTTTTCCGTCACTTTATGATGTTTGCCGTTGATGCCTTCTTTCGTCACTTGGACGAGGCGTTTGTCACCGACGACGGCCGCCTGGCCGATGCCCGGCACGTTCGGATACGCCTCGAGCGCTTTGAGCGTCTCGGCAATCGGCAGGAAGAACGTCGTCTCGCCGGTCGTCAAAAACGCGGCGCCGAGCGACGGGTGAATCCGTTCGATCGCGGCCTCGAGAATCGTCCCGACCGACAGTTGGTCGATGAAGCGTTCCTCGACCTCGAGGAGGCGTTCCCCATCGACGAGCATGGCCCGTTCGATGGACGGGGTCCGTTCATAGATCAATCGCACACGTATCTCTCCTTTCGACACAAAAAGGCAACTTTCGTTGCCTTAGGCTTTTTTCATTCCAAACTTCATCATGAGCCGCGTCCAGAAGCCGACCGGTTTTTGTTCGGTCTGAATCGACATGAGCGGCACCGACTCGCCGAGAATGCGGCGTGTGATGTTGCGGTACGCTTGTCCGGCGTTGTTGTCCGGGTTCATCGTGACCGGCACTCCGCGGTTCGCAGCGGCGATGACTTCTTCATCGTCGACGACGACGCCGAGCAAGTCGATCGACAAGATACGCATGATGTCATCGATGTCGAGCATGTCGCCTGATTCGACGAGATGGTTCTTGACGCGGTTGACGATCAGTTTCGGTGCCGCGACGTGTTCCGCTTGCTCGAGCATGCCGATGATGCGGTCCGCGTCTTGAACGGCAGCCTTCTCAGGCGTCGTCACGACGACAGCCTCGTCGGCGCCGGCGATGGCGTTCATGAAACCTTGCTCGATACCGGCCGGGCAGTCGATCAACACGAAGTCGTATTCGGTCTTCAACTGGTCGATGATCTCTTTCACTTGCTCCGGTTGGACCGACGTCTTGTCTTTCGACTGGGCCGCAGGCAAGAGATACATCTCTTCGAACCGCTTGTCACGGACGAGCGCCTGATGCAGCTTGCACTGCCCGTTGATGACGTCAACGAGGTTATAGATGCTCCGGTTGTCGAGTCCTAAGATGATATCCAAGTTCCGTAGACCGATATCCGTATCGACGAGACAGACCGAGTGGCCAGACAACGCGAGGCCCGTCCCGAGGTTCGCGGTCGTGGTCGTCTTCCCGACGCCACCTTTCCCCGACGTCACGACGATGGCCCGACCTTTCTTCACTTCTTTAGCTGTATGTACAGGCTCTACTACTTGCTCCATCAAACTCACCCTCTCTGTAATTCCATTGCATATGCGTCTTTCAGCCCAGTCATGACTTGACGAAGACGCGTCATTTCAATGCCCTGATTCGTCTGATACGCGCATCCCATCTCGATCTCCGGAAGCTCTTCGTCGTCGTCCGACGCGAGCACATGTTCACCAATCGCTAAAAACTTCGGATGGAGCAGACTGGCGGTGATGACCGCTTCCTCCCATCCTTCGACACCGGCACGCACATTTCCTCGTATCGTCCCTAAACAATATATGCTGCCCGTTGCCCGAACCTCGGACCCCGGGTTGATGTCTCCGATAATGAGCACCGAGCCATCGAAATCGAGCACTTGCCCGCTTCGAATCGTCCCGCTATGGTAGTGGAACGTCTTTTTGCCGTAGGTCGCTTTCGCCTCTTCGGTCAACATGACCTCGCTCGACAGCTCCTCGATATAAAAAACGCCATGACGAGCGACGACTTCACGAATTTGACGTGACAGCTCCTCGTCGATGTAACGAGTACCCGCGTGCAATTTGAGTGCAATCTTCCCAGAGGGCGGCTCCATTTCTTGTAACGTGGCCTCAAGCTCTCCGAGCACCTCATCGATGCCACTCCGTGGATTGAAGTGGATTGCAATACCGTTGCGATGTCCTTTTATCGTAATATGTCGTTTACGCTCCATCATGGCTACCCTCTTTTCGCTACAGGCCGCGGCGCCACGTATCGTGTCATCGGCACGTATAACAGTGCGATGGCGACAGCGTTGACGGCGAGCGTCCCTGGAATCTGTTCAACTAATAGTGTTTGAATGGTCATGGTCGTCCCACCGACCGCCGTCATGACACTGAAAATCCCGAAAGAAAACACGAGGATCATGAATGTGAACGTGATGACGACCGAGAAGAAGTTCTCACCTATATATTTTAACACGAAGCTGACTAAGAGAGGAATGAGTGAAAAAGTAAATAAGTAAATTCCGAGCAAGTCGGTGTAGACGATGTCATACAATAGCCCGAAGACGAGACCGAATCCGAGCGCCGACTCCCAACGGCCATACAAACTGACGTACATCAAGCCGATCAACGTCAAATACAAGAACGGCGTCACATAGTGCCATGAGAAGATGGCGGCCCATGTCCCTTCAATAAGAAAGAGGAGGAACAGGGCGATGAACACTTTCATGTTACTCACCCGCTGCTCCTCCTTCCTCGGGACCCGTCAAGAACGGTTCGTCTAGCGTTCGATCGATGACAAACATTTGCGAGAACTCGTTGAAGTCCGCCTCAGGTTTGATGCGGGCGACTTGAGACACGCCGTATTCGTCGGTTTCGATCGACTCGACCGTACCGATGACGAGACCGGCCGGATACCGCCCACCGAGACCTGACGTCGACACGATCTCGCCTTCTTTCAACTTGACGCTGTTCGAGACCTTCGTGAAGAAGAGCTCGTTCGTCTCGCTGTCGAAGCCGTCGATCGTCCCGTACGTCGCTTTGCCGTCCGCGTCCTTGACGACGGCCGAGACGTTGTTCGTCCGATTGTTGTCAGAGAGGAGCTGCACTTGCGACGTATAGGCGCTCGTCTGGATGACGCGACCGACCATACCGCCGGCGGCCGTGACGGCCATGCCTTTCTCGACACCGCGCTCTTCCCCGACGTTGACCGTTACGTAGCGCTGCCAGTCGTTCGGCGTACGCCCAATCACTTCGGCGGGAATCAAGTCGAAGTCACGGAGCGACGTGTCGGACGCCTCGACCATTTGCCGCAATTCTTCGTTCTCACGGCGCAGGTCATCGGCCTCGACCGACACTTCCGCGTATTTCGTCAAATGTTGTTTCAATTGACGGTTCTCTTCATAAATATCTCGTACGTTCGAAATCGAGGACACGGTACTGTCCATCCAGCCGATCGGCACCGTGAACACCCGTTGGAACGTTCCGACCACATCACGCGTGACGTCTTGGTACCAGGCGGATTCCGACCGTCCTCGAATCGAAACCCCTAAAATCACAACGAATAAGATGATACCGATCAGCGTGATGATGAGCTTTTTATTGCGTACGAACCGGCTCATCGTGTGTCACCACTCATCGACGCGACGAGATGCCTGATTTTGAACGGAGGACGTCCATCATTTCAAGAGATTTTCCTGTCCCGATGGCGACGCAATCGAGCGGCTCATCCGCGACGAGTGTCGGGATGTGTGTCTCGTCCGAGATGACGTCATCCAAGTTTTTAAGGAGGGCTCCACCGCCTGTGAGGACGATGCCGCGGTCCATCACGTCAGCAGCAAGTTCCGGCGGCGTCTGCTCGAGCGTTTGTTTCACGCCCGCGAGGATCGCTTCGACCGTATCCGAGAGTGCTTCGCACACTTCAGAAGCCGAGACTTCGATTTGTTTTGGAAGACCTGTCACGAGGTCGCGACCACGGATTTCCATTTTCTCATTCTCGTTCGAAGCGTCGATGCGAGCCGAACCGACTTCCATCTTGAGCGTCTCTGACGTCCGCTCCCCGATCATGAGGTTGTATTTGTTTTTGATGTAACGAATAATGGCGTCATCCATTTCGTCACCGCCGACACGAATCGATTGGCTCGTCACGATGCCGCCGAGTGAGATCACTGCGACTTCGGTCGTACCGCCACCGATATCAACGACCATCGAGCCTGTCGGTTCCCAAACCGGGAGACCGGCGCCGATTGCTGCCGCGAACGGTTCTTCGATCGTGTACGCTTCACGTGCGCCCGCTTGCTTGGCTGCGTCTTCGACGGCACGTTTTTCGACTGACGTGATGCCGCTTGGCACACAAATCATGACGTTCGTCTTCGATGAGAACAAACCGCTCTTCGACTTCTGTGCTTGCTCCATGAAGTATTTGATCATCGTCGCTGTCGTCTCGAAGTCGGCGATAACCCCATCTTTCATCGGACGGCGTGCCGTGACGTTGCCCGGCGTACGTCCAATCATATCCTTGGCCTGGTTACCCACGGCCTCAATTCTACCTGTATCTGTACGGAACGCCACTACGGACGGTTCACGAACAACGATGCCTTGACCTTTTACATAAACGAGCGTATTTGCCGTTCCAAGGTCGATTCCGATTTCTCGGTTAAAACTACGAAACATACGTGCTGCTCCTCTCTTGGTTACACTATTTTTTATTATAACGGAAAAATCATGTTTGAAAACGTTCATTCGATTACAGGTTATTTACAATAACGCGAATCTCAGTCCTGTCTCACCGTTTATTAGTGTGCCTTCTTTTCGGCAAAAAGGCAAATCAAAAAGCAAGCGCGTGAAAGCGCCTGCCTAGATTTTTATGGGTTCTCGTCAAATCTGCTTTAACGTCTCGAATACGGCGGTTTGAAGCATCGGTCGGTTTACATCGTACAATTTCACGAAGAAGCTCTTTAGAAACGTTTTCACGTTATGGACGACGTGCCAATACTGCTCGGGCTCGAGTTGCTGCTTTTGTGCGCTCAGTTGAGCCGGTAAGCCGTCTAATAGAACGACGATTTCGTGCTCGTCCATCCCGCGCTCTAGCAAGGCGAAGATGGGATTCAGCAAGCGCTCATCCTCATCGTGCAAATAAACGGTCGGAAACACCACTTTGTCCCACAGCGCCTCGAGAATCTCCCCGAACTCCGTCTCGTCGAGGTGCGGATGCAGGACGAGCTCGTCGAAGGCATCGGCCACATGGGCGATCGCATGGGCCCAACCTTTTGTGGGCACGTACCCTCTCGTATCGATTTCACAATCGAGATATGCCAGGAGCTTCGCTTTCAACATCTCGAGATTCGGTTCCGATAAAAACCTTTGCTGGCGGTCTTGATACAAAATCAAGGCAATCAATAGCGTCGAGAACGCCCGCGTGAAGACGGTATCTGATGCCGTCTCTCCGATGCCGTGGAACAAGTGGTATTTGAGCGTCGAATTGAATAGACCAGTCAGTTGTTCGTTCGTCAGTTGTTCGTCTTCGATGATGAAGCGATAAAAGAGCGTGTAAATCAACTGATCTCGAAGCTCCGCATCCGTCGATCCAATATGATGGAGCATCGATTGTATGACCCGCTCCTCGTCTAATTCCTGTAACCGAACCGTCCCGTCCTTGATGTCCGTCAACATCAACTTCAAATCCCGTTCCTGATAGATAGTCTCCTCATTCATATCTGATCACATTCCCTCTTCGTAGGTCGTATAGAACCGTATACTCTCGGTTTTCGACGCCGCGTTTGATGACTCCTCTAAACAAACAAAAAGCAGGCACGGATGCGCCTGCTTCGTTCGAATGACAAGTTGAAGATTAGAGACCTGGCTGGAGCGGGAGCAAAAGCATCGATCCGTAAAAGACGACCGAGAAGATGAGCACCGGCCGAAAGAATCGGGACGGACGGACGCGGGTCGCCCCTGCCAAAAAACTCGACACCGTCACGACGAACAAGTAAATCCCGATATACATGAAGATGAGTTGCGGAATGACTTGCCACACCTGAAGGTCGATTGATGAATTGAACCAAGCGACAAATAGAGCAGCATACGCGATCAATGCGCCAATCCCGATGCCGACACCGACGAGCGGTGAGACGCGGTCGAGCCAATGATCCTCACGTTGGAACCGTTGAAACAGCGCCACACTGATGAAGATGAACAACGCGAACACGAGAAGCGACAGTACGAGTGGCTCAAGCGGGACGAAACTGGCGACGAGCGCGACAACAAGCATCAATAACCAAATCAATTTTTCCATATGAACACCTCGTCTGTCAGTATAGCAAACGAATGTTTCATTTGGAAATTAAATCCCAGTTTCAAACATTCATACACCCTCATTGCTTCATACAAAAATGATCTCAGGTTATGGATGACGTGCTCATACGCTTTAGGCTCAAGTCTAAACTATCATCTATAATCATTATGTTCTTGAAGCGGCATATTGATTTAATTTAAATGGACCAACAACGACCACTATCTGACTGTGACGATGGCCGATTATGGCCTATAATTTATGTTAGACATGATTGAAAAATTTAAGTGAAGAGGAGAACCTATGATTAAACAATGGTTATTCGCTCTAAGTCGGATCACAATCGCTTCACTCGCGTTTTATCTTGGAAATCTGTCGACGGTTGATCCGGTTCAGATTTCTGGGAATGGTAACCCTGCTTTATTGTTTATTCCTATCCTTTTGCTCCTTGCACTGTTCATCATGAATGATTGGATCAAAGTGATGAAGTTTTTCAACTCTAATTCCCGTATATTACTCCCTCTGTTGTTCATCATCGGGATCGCTTTGTTTTTCATCTATGAACAGCAGGTTGATAATTATCACGAGCGTAAAGAGTACGTCCAACAAGTAGTCATTGAACGAGAGTATAAGATTACTGATCCTCTCTTCCTTGAGAGAGTGACGGGTATTACATATACGTATATGAGTAATCAACTCTTTAACTTAAATACGTTTGTTATATATATTCTACTGACGTTAGCCATGGCGATCATGTATGTCTTATGGACTCGACGTAGGTCGCCCATTTCGAGTCCTTCATCGAGTAAATAAGGACAAGCCAAAACCACCCGCTGTGAACTACCCCATAAACGTTGGACATGACCATCCAACATTTATGGGGTTTTGTTTTGAGGGAATGTAGGAAACATGGAGTCTGAACAAAAAAGCAGACGCACATGCGCCTGCCCCCTGTTCAACCATTCATATACCCACGTTGCTTCATACTGACGTAATGGTCCTCGCCGATGATGACGTGGTCGAGACAAGCGATGCCGACGATGTGACCGGCCTCGACGAGCCGCTCCGATACCTCGATATCTTCCCGGCTCGGGGTCGCGTCCCCGCTCGGGTGGTTATGGACAGCGATGAAACAAGCGGCCGACAGTTTGAGCGCCTCGCGAAACACGTCACGTGGATGAACAATCGACGAATTGAGCCCACCGACGAACAGCGTCTTCCGGGCGATGAGCTGGTTCTTCGTGTTCAAATACAGACAGATGAAATGTTCCTGATTCAAGAGCCGGAGTTCATCACGGAGCAGTTCATAGGCGTCCTGTGGCGAACGGATCGTCGGCGTCTCTACTTTCGGTTCCTCGACGTAACGGAGACCGATCGCAAACGCCGCGAGCAACTGCTCGGCTTTCTTCTTCGTCATGCCCTCGATTTGACAGAGGTCGCTCACGGACGCCTGCGACAGCGCCCGGAGCGTCGGATACACATCGGACAGCCGTCGGGCCGTCTCATGCGGGTCGCCGCCCCTACCCCCGATTTGGAGCAGCCGGGCGATCGCGGATTCAACACTTCGGTCGAGCACCATGGTCATTCCTTCACCAACTTTCGCTTCATTCACAGAAAGCGCGGCGCTACCCCGTGTCGCTCGAGCGTCTCGACGAGCGGACGAATCGGCAGACCGACGACGTTATAAAAGTCCCCTTCGAGCCGTTCGACGAACAGACCGCCCGACCCTTGGATGCCGTAAGCGCCTGCCTTGTCATACGGCTCCGTCGAATCGAGGTAGCCATCGAGCCAAGCGTCCGGGATATCGATGAACGTGACGTGCGTCGTCGTGACGAACAAGTCTTGCCGCTCGGGCCCGATGATGCTGACGCCGGTGAGCACTTCATGCGTCGCCCCCGATAAGCGCTGTAGCATGTCTCGCGCGTCGTCCCGGTCTTTCGGCTTCTCTAAAATCGTCCCGTCTAGGACGACGACCGTATCCGAGCCGATGACGATGGCGTCACGGTTGTCGCGGGCGACGTCCATCGCTTTCTCGCGAGCGAGGCGTCCGACGTACTCGTCCGGATGTTCCCGACCGTTCGTCCCCTCGATGACGTTCGAGGGGATGACTTCATGCGTGATGCCGGCCTGGGTCAACAGCTCGGTCCGCCGCGGCGACATCGAGGCAAGGATGACACGTTTCTGTGTTGGTTTCATTGTAACGACTCCTTCCATATGTGCGTAACGGGCTTCTTTTCCGTATCACACTTCACTGTAGATTGTAGGCAAACGGGCACGCGAATACAATCAGAGACCTCTCAAAAAAACGCCCCTTCTTTTCGAAGGGACGTGCGGTCACGGTGTCGTATAGTCGTACACCGGGATGTCTTTCGGGGTGAACGTCTGCGCCGGTACGTAACGATCGTCTGTGAGTTGATCGAGGTCCGGACGATAGAACGCATCGAGTTCGACCGTGAAGTCGAGCGGCTCGGCCGTCTCCGTCGTGTTCGGGCCCGTCTCCGTCGGTCCGGTGAATTGGACCGTGCGCAAGATATGGATCCGGTTCATCGATTCGACCGACTCGAGGAACAGGACGAGCGACTCGTACGTGTCGGCTTGAAGCGACACCGTCGAGCGGATTGACGAGGCGTTGACCGGCGTGATTTCGACCGGTTCGGCCGGTTCAGCCGTCGCACTCACATCGTTCGGTTCCGGCTCGTCGATGTCTTCCGGCACTTCCGATTCGGCGATGACACCGTCGGCGAAAGCGATGCTCGTGACGCGCACGTCAGACAGTTGGCTCGCCTGCGATAACGTCTCGACGACCGTGTCGAGGGCTGCCTCGGTCGGGACACGCGTCTGGAGGCGCTGCGAGTCGGCGACGTCGACGACTTCCCCTTCCTGGCGCAATAGTTCGAGCTTCGTCTGCTCGAGTGACAGTTCCCGCTCGAGTGACTTGACGTTGCCTTGGTGGATGAAGTATTGGTAGCCGAAATAAGACGGTACGGCGATGGCCGCGAACAAACAGATTGTAAAGATCAAATAAATCGTCGAGCGCTTCATTCGCTCACCACCTCCTCATTGGTCGTCTCTTCCGTCTCGCTGTCCGGTGTCTCACCGTCTGGGGTCTCCCCTTCCGGCGTCTCCGGTTCGGCATCGATGAACGTGAAAGTGAACTCGCCGATGTAGCGTGGGAGCGGTTCGTTCGTCGAATCGAGCACGCTCGGGCTGAGCGGCTCATCGGTGTCCGTCTCCTCCTGCTCGGTCTCCGCTTTCGTCTCGGTCGTCACACCGAGCAGTTTGACGTTCTCAAACCGCGGGTCGTTCAAGAGCGAGCGTTGGAACGCATTCAAATCGGCGAGCGTCTCGAACTGAGTACGCACGCTCATGAGCGAGCCGTCGGCGTAGTTATACGTCAATACGTAGCCCGTCGGCGGCAATTGCTCGGTCAACGCCCGGAGCGCCGGCACGGCCCATCGTTCTTCAGCTGTGAGCGCAGTCACCGTCTGGTCGAGCGATAGGACTTGCTGACCTTTCGAGTTCACTTGCTCGGTCTGATAGATGCGGACGAGCTGCAACTGCTCCTCGACCTGGGCCTCGTTCCGCTTCAACTCGTTCACTTCATAGAACAAGTAACCGGTCGCGCCGCCGCCGATCAAGAGTGCGAGCAAGCTCGCGATGATCGGCCAGCGGAGCGTCACATCGGTCGAGTTGATGAAGTTGGCGTCGTGCTCTTTGTCGAGCGTCGCCATCCCCAGGAGCGGCAACATCTGATGCGACAACGGCGTCGCGTGAGACAGTGGAAGCGGGTCGGCGATCCGTTTGACCGGCACCATCGCCTCACTTTCAATCGTCTGGACGAGATCGTCAAGGTTCGGGACCGTCCCCGAGACGAGCAACTCGTCAATCGGGCGTCCGTCCGTCCGGAGCGAGTAGCGATAGAAGTCGAGGAAACGGGCCAGCTCGTTCAGCCACTCGTCTGTCTGCGTCGCAAGCGTCTCCTTCGAGCCGCTATATGTATACGTGACAATCCCGTCCGTCGTCTCGGCGCGGTACGGGAGGTCGGTCTCGATGGCGCGGATGAAGCGGACCTGACCTTCCTCAAGGACGAGCAACTGGTGCGCGAACGGCGTCACGTGCCAGAGGAGCGTCGACTTGAGCGGGTCGAGCGTCTCGAGTCGGGCCACCCCGTTGGCGATGGCGACCGGACGCGGTACGATCTTCTTCAATTGGAACCCGCGTTTTTTCATGTAGGCGCGGATGGCTTTCGTCAAATCGACCGAGACGGCGTGAAGCATGACCTCGGTCTTCGTCTCCGTCTCGCCGAGCACCTCGTAGTCGAAGGCGACGTCGTCGAACGGCAAGATGATCGAGCTACCGATTTCCATGAACAGATAACCGCGAATCTCATCTTTCGGGATCGTCGATGGGATCTCGACTTTACGGGACAACACCTCGGTCTCGGCCATATCGACGGCACAGACCATCCCTTTTCGGACTTTCAGTTTGCGGCACAGTTCGTCGAAGGCGAGACCGAATGCGTTCTCGTCTTCAATTCGTCCACCTACGTAAGCGCCTTTCGCCAATTGGACGGACGCGCTGCGTTTGAACACGCCTTGTTTGATCACGGCCCCGTGGATGCTGAGCGCATCGAACGAGAAATACGCGACCGTTCCTTTCTCTATAGACCGGCTCATGCTGGTTTCCCCCTACATCAAATCAAAATACCAATCAAAGAAGCGTTCGCTGAACCAAAACGTCAGCATCGTGCCAAGTGCAATCGACGGCACGAACGGAATCGGCTGTTTGCGATCCATTCGTTTCAAGCCGATGAGCGTTAGTCCGACGATTGCTCCAATCAAGCTCGATAAAAATAAGGCGACGAGGACGTCGCGCGGCCCGAGGACGAGCCCGATTACTGTAAATAGTTTGACATCGCCGGCCCCAAGTCCCCCCTTGGAGACGAAAAAAACGGTGGCGAGGACAGAAAATCCGAGCGCCGCTCCGGCAATCGGGCTCCACCAGACCACACCCGCGCCATAGGCGAGCAATAGGAGGACCGGTGCCGTGAACAGTAAGATGACGTTCGGCACGAGCATCGTCGACAAATCCGACATCGCCAAGGCGAGGAGCGTCGATAAGAAGACGAAGGCGAGGAGCGTCGTGAGGCTAAAGCCGTACAGCCAGAAGCTATAGGCGTAACCGACCGCTCCAAGCAATTCAAAGAGCGGGTACGTCGGCGCGATCCGCCCGCCACAGCCGCGGCATTTCCCGCGTAGGAACACGTAACCGAAGACCGGAATCAGTTCCCAAGCGGATAAGACGTGTCCGCATGACGGACAGTGCGAGCGTGGCGTGACGATGGACTGTTTGCGTGGCACGCGGAGCCCGACGACGTTCGTGAATGACGTGATGACGGCCCCGAGGACGAGGCTATAAATAAGTCCAATGAGTTCAACCAATCAAGGTCACTTCCTTACTTGTAAGTATATGCCAAAAACAGAAAACCGGCTAGGCTGAGCGAGTGCCCAGCGCCAGCCGGAGAAAGATTAATTAGTAGTTTTGTCGATTACTAAATCTTTTTTCAATGTATCATCTGCAACCGCTGCAGCTTGTCCAATTGCTTTTTTAGAACCAACTAACTGAACAGTATACGTATATTTATTTCCATTAGGAGTTATAACAACATTAGCATTTGTATAGTTTCCAGTACCAAATGGATCTTTTAAATTATCAACATATTGAGTTCCATCTGCTTCACCGTTTGCTAAAGTGCCTGCAAACCGTAATGTCTTTGCAGAATCAACTGGGTTAGATGCAGTATATAGTTTCGCTGCACTCACCATCTGCTTCGCATCGGCAACCATTGCATCTTTCTTCGAGTTCTCGATAATCCCACCGATTGCGACAACGGCGATGGCTGCGATAATCCCCAAGATGACGACGACGACGAGCAACTCGACGAGTGTGAGTCCGCGCTCATCTTTCAATTGTTTGGCATCTTGCCAAATCATTTTCATTTTCTCTAACATGATTCATTCTCCCCTTTTGTGTGTTGTGCTGTGATGTAAGCTAGATTCATTACCTTTGACCTAATACTAGTAGAACAATTTTACTATACATTCAAAATTTAGGATTGAAAAGATACAAATCTGCAAATAAATAAAAAGTTTCTACTGATTTTGGATATCGCCATAAATTTGGAACATCGGAACGACAATCGCGATGACGATGACGCCGACGATGCTCGCCAAGACGACGATCAACAGCGGCTCGATGATCGATTTCAGACGGTCCGTCGTCGTCTCGACCTCGGTCTCATAAAACTCTGCGACCTCGTTCAACATCGAGTCCAAATCCCCGCTCTCCTCGCCTACCGCAATCATTTGCGTCATGAGCGGCGGGAAGCTATCGTTCCGTTCGAGCGGTTCATGGAGCGGAATCCCTTGCGCCATCATCTTACGTGCTTGAGCAAGACCTTTGCGGATGACACGGTTCGAGACAATCTTCTCGGTGATCTCGATCGCCGACAAAATCGGGACCGCCGCTTGCAGCAAGACGGCCAAACTTCGGGTCAATAACGCGATTTGCGACTTTAGGACGATCGGCCCAAAAATCGGCATCTTCAACAACAATCCATCAATCACATACCGTTCCTTGTCGCGCTTCAACATCCACGTAAAGACGAGCAGTGCGAGAAGCGCCCCACCGAAGATGAGCCACCAATAGGCGGCAACGAAATCGGAAACGGCGACGACGATACGCGTGATGAGCGGGAGTTCCCCACCGAGCTGTCCGAAGATGCTCGCGAACGTCGGGACGACGTTCACCATGAGGAACGCGACGACGCCGATGGCGACGATCGACACGACGAGCGGATACGTCAACGCCGAGATGACTTTCCGTTTGACGTCGTACTGCTTTTGGAGCTGGAGCCCGATTTGGTCGAGCGCCTCCTCCAAGTTTCCGCTTGCCTCACCCGCAAGTGCCATCGAGCTGAAAAAGTTCGAGAACACGCGCGGATGCTTCTTGATCGCCTCCGAGAAGGCGATCCCTTCGCGTAAATCGTCCTCGACTTGGCTGAGCGTCTTCTTCAACACTTTCGACTCGGTCTGGACGCGCAAGATGGACGTCGCCCGAACAATCGGCACACCGGCCCGGATGAGCGTCGCGAACTGGCGCACGTACATAATCAAATGTTCAATCTTGACCCGCTCAGGGAGCAGGTTGACTTCTTTATTCAACCCTGTCGACTCGAGTTCAGCGAGCTCGGTGACGAGAATCGATTCTTGGCGCAGCTTTTCTTTCGCTTCGCGGAGCGAGACGGCAGTGACCCGCCCTTTCTTACGCTTCCCGTTCAGCAATTTACCTTCGTATTGGAAGATGGCCATTCAGTCACCTCTCTTCATTTGGTACGGCGTTCGGGTTGATGACGCCTTGACGGACGAGCTGTTCGATCGCCATGTCCATCGTCTGCATCCCGTTCTGCCGGTTCGTCTGGATGACGGTCGGGAGTTGGAACTCTTTCTCGTTCCGAATCAAGTTGGCGACGGCCGGATTGCCAATCATAATCTCCATCGCGGCGACACGACCTTTCGGCACGTCGACACGCGGGAACAAGCGCTGACTGACGACACCGAGCAGCACGTTGGCGAGCTGGGTCCGGATTTGGTCCTGTTGCTCGGCCGGGAACGCGTCGATGATTCGACTGACGGTCGACATCGCACTCGACGTATGGAGCGTCGCCATGACGAGGTGGCCCGTCTCGGCGGCCGTCATCGCCGTCGAAATCGTCTCGAGGTCGCGCATCTCCCCGAGCAAGATGACGTCCGGGTCTTGCCGGAGCGCGGCACGCAGACCGTCGACGAACTTCATGACATCCGAGCCGATCTCGCGTTGGTCGACGATGCTTTGGTCGTGCGAGTGTAAATACTCGATCGGATCCTCGAGCGTGATGATTCGTTTCCGCTGCGTCCGGTTGATCTCATGGATCATCGCGGCGAGCGTCGTCGACTTCCCTGACCCGGTCGGCCCGGTGACGAGGATGAGCCCGTACGGCTTCTCGATCAGTCGCTTCAGCACTTGCGGCAAATCGAGCTCGTTCATCGTCGGGATTTCCCCGGAAATGGAACGGAACGCGATCGCGACCGTGCCCCGTTGGTAATAGGCGTTGACGCGGAACCGCGACACGCGCGGGACTCCGAACGAGAAGTCGAGGTCGCGCTGCATCTCGAGGCGGCCCCGCATCTCTTCGGTCATGATGTCTTTCAAATAGCTTTCGATATGGAGCGGCAACACTTTCTCGTCACCCATCGTGATGAGGCTCCCGTCGACCCGGATGATCGGCGGCGAGCCGGCGGTCAAATGGATGTCCGAGGCGCGTTGTTCGACCGCTTTCGTTAAAATCACTTCAATCGACTGATGGATCATAGGTTCACTCCGTTATCACTGTTCTCAATATTTCCTCAGTATTCGTCAGCCCGAGCGCGACTTTCTCAAGCCCATCGGCGAGGAGGAAGCGGACGCCTTGGTCTTTCGCATAGGCGACCATCTCGGCTTCCGTCGCCTGGTTCATGATGAGGCGGCGCAACCCTTCATCGATTGGCACGACCTCATGGATGGCGAGCCGTCCGCGGTAACCTGTGAAGTTACACGACGCGCAGCCGTTGCCGCGCATGATCCGGTCGACCGGGACACCTTCAGCGGCAAACAGTTCCTGTTCCCGTTTCGAGACCGGCTGTTCATGACCGCAGTCCCGACAAACGCGACGGACGAGCCGCTGGGCGACAAGCCCAGACGTCGAGGCGGCGACGAGGAACGGTTCAACCCCCATGTCAATCAAGCGGGTGATCGAGCTGATGGCCGAATTCGTATGTAATGTCGATAACACCAAGTGACCGGTCAAAGATGCCCTGATGGCAATCTCGGCCGTCTCGGTGTCCCGAATCTCCCCGACCATGACGATGTTCGGGTCTTGACGCAAAATCGAACGCAGACCCGACGCGAACGTCAAGCCGACTTTCGAATTGACTTGGACTTGGTTGATGCCGTCGAGTTGATACTCGACCGGGTCCTCGACCGTGATGATGTTTTTCGATTCATCGTTCAATTCGCGCAGCGACGCATAGAGCGTCGACGATTTCCCTGACCCGGTCGGCCCGGTGATGAGGATAATCCCGTTCGGCCGTTTCAGCATGTCGCGATACACTGCCTCGTTCTTGTCGCCGAAGTCGAGTTTCGTCAAATCGGTCAACCCTTCCGACGAGTCGAGCACCCGGATGACGATTTTCTCGCCATACATCGTCGGGAGCGTCGAGACGCGGAAGTCGTACGGGCGGCCCCGGAGCGTATATTTGATACGTCCGTCTTGTGGCAAGCGGCTCTCGGTTATATCTAGGTTACTCATGACCTTGAGGCGCGTCAGCATGACGCTTTGAATCTTCTTCGGATAGATGGCTTCGGTTCGTAAATCACCGTCGACTCGAAGACGGACATGCAGCTGCTTCTCGTGCGGATCGAAGTGGATATCTGAGGCGCGCTGGTCGATCGCACTCAAGAAGAGCTGATTGACGAGCCGGATGACCGGTGCGTCATCACGTGACGCCGTCTCTTCCCGGTCAAGTTCAGGCGCTTCTTCTTTTAAAATCTCGATGAGTGACGCGTCCATCTCGTAAAAGCGGCTAATCGTCTTACGAATCTGTTCGCGCGTGGCGATCCCGACCTCGATGTTCATCCCCGTCTGCAGACGCACGTCATCGATGGCGATCAAATCGAGCGGGTCTGCCGTCGCGATGAACAGTGTATTGCCTTGTAACGAAATCGGCATGATGTCATGTTTTTGGGCGATGACTTTTGGGACGAGTTTCGTCACGGTGACATTGATATCTTCTGAATATAATGAAATGACCGGCACGTTCAACTGCTCGTGCAGCACTTGAATCAGTTGCGTCTCGGTCAAATAGTTCAATCGCATGAGCGCGTCCCCGAGTTTCTCCCCGGTCCGCTTTTGAGTAAGTGCTTCGTCTAGCTGTTCTTGCGTGATCATCCCCGCCTCGACGAGCATCTCGCCGAGCCGTTTCTTCATTCGTCTCAACTTACTTCACCATCCTCTGTGGTACCTCCTGTGCGACGTCTCGCTGTTCGATGAACGCACTGAGTGCCGCACCGCCGGCCAAACCGAGGGCGAGGAGGACCCACGCCCACCACGTCCGCTCGAGCCCTTCGACATACAGGCTATACACGCCGAGCGAGAGCACGGCGACGAGTAACGAGATGATCCCTTTCGTCTCCCGCTTCCGAACGTATGGAATCGATAAGGCGAACACGGTCAATGTGGCAAGTACCCAAAAGGCGATCAAAATCAAATAACCGATCATCCGACTGCCCCCTCACTTGGCACCGGGTCTTGGTCATACACCGGTGGTTGTTCTTCAAACTCATTCAATCCGTCATCCTCTACATCGTCATCGAACGGGTCATCTTTCAGTGATTCGTCCGGGAAAGTTGGAATCACCGGTTCGACCGGTTCAGGAGGCGGGAGCGGGACGGAACTTTTCGTCACGATCTCCGGGATCGGCTCGTAAAAATCAAACCCGAGCAGTTCGAGCGACTCGCCCGTATCCGTGATACGAACACGATACAATTTGCCCGATTCTCCAGTCTGACCGGATTGGGTCACAGACGAACTGCCGGCCGTGAGTGACGGCGAGAAACGGACGATGTTTTGATATGGGACGCTCGTCACGTCTTCGACGCGCGACTCGTACGCTCCAACGAATACTTTACCGAGCAATTGGACCGTCATCGCGTTCCCTTCTTCGATCACGATGAGCGCGTACGGTGTCTGTTCCGTGTTCTGTACGGCGAAGTTCGAGCGCTCGTCGACTTTGACATCATAGCCGAGCTCGATGCCGGTCGGGAGTGTCTCATGTTGGACCCGTTCTAGGATTTGGAACGGTGTCGCCGCGAACAATTGATACATCGAGGAACCGAGCGTGCTGAGCGCCTCAAAATCTTCTCCGAACGCTTTCAAGCTGAAGATGTCCCCTGCTTCCATCTCGAAGCCGTTCATCCGCTCGAGTGCCGAGCGCATCGCTGGCGTCGGACTGACCGTGATGGAAGCGACGACTTCACTCTCCGTCGCCGTCATCTCGAGGACGACGTCTGAGTTCAAATTCGAGGCGGATTCGACGAGCGGCGGTGTCACCATCGAGAGCGTCACCGGTTGGTTCTCTAAGTACGGTGTCAATCGCTCTTCGTCGACCGTCGTGACGAGCGGATATGTACCCGATTCAGTGACCGCCTTGAGTGTCGCGTCGACGTTGAACGAGACGACATCTTTGCCGACCTCGATCGCCGTCCCATCGACGAGTGTCACCGTGAACGGCGTGTTGTTGAAGTCTTTGATGGCGTTATCGATTCGGACGACCGCTTCTTCTTTTGTCATCCCCGACACGTCGATGCCGGCCACGGTCGTCTCTTTATATGTAGCAGTCGTCTTCGCCGAGGCATCGAGATAGTTCACGAGCCCGATCGTCGGCAACGACACGAGCAGGACTAGCCCCGCTAGGATGAACAGGTGCATCCCATATCGCTTCATTCCATTTCCCCCTCTATTTCAAGTCAAATGAGACTTTTGAATTACTATCCGTTCCCACTGTAACTTTAGTATAATATGCATTGTACAGAAAATAACAATTATTTCAGGTTAAAAGTCTCTTTTTTCCTATCATTAAATGAATTTTGAAAAGGAGGTCAATGCGGTGGACCGTTCCGAACAAGGTTTCACGCTCGTCGAAGTACTCGTCTCGATTGTCGTCGTCTCGATCCTGGCATTATCGCTCATGAATATCTTCTCCCAAAGCTTGCGAATCACCTCCTCGGATCTTGACCGGACCGTGGCAAACCAAGTCGCCCAAAATACGCTCAACACGTTGAAGCGTCGGGCGGCCGAAACGCGAGACCCGATCGACATCTCGATCCTCCAGAAGACGCCGGCCAACGTCTGCGATTTGTGTGACGTCACCATCAACGGGCGCGCCTTCGATGTGACCATCCTCTCTCCAGGCAACGAATTACCCGCTGATCTCGTCAACGTCGAGATTACCGTCGCCTCGGAGACGTTGCTCAAACCCATCACATTGAAAGGAGTGGTGACGAATGCGACGCTTCAAGATAAATTCCCTGAGACGGACGTTCCAGAGCTTCCGTGACCGTGAGGACGGCGTCACGCTCGTCGAATTGTTGCTCGCGCTCGTCATCTCCGCCATCTTTGCCGGCATCGTGATCACCGTCTTCTTGACCGGCTCGCTCGGTTTCCGTCTGACGAACGACACGAGCTCGCTCCGGAGTGAGGCCGACTACTTGATTACGAGCGTCCTCCAGGACATCAACCAGACCGAGTTCGACGCCTTGACCGTCAACGGGGATACATATTCGTTCCACCGTCTCCATTCCCCGCGCATCTCGACGGAAGGCATTTTGTACCGTCAAGGCGACTATATGGAAGACGCCGTGTTCGAGCTCGCCCCGTCAAGTTTCGTGACGGACAACCCTGACGTCACCGTCCAAGCCGTCACGATCGACATTCAGGACGAAGTGACGGACGCAAGGAGCGGACGCGAGGCTTACATCGTGTCCGGACTGATGGAGATTCAAGTGACGCTCGCCTCGCGCGACGATGCCACGCTCACCAAGACGTTTACGAGTACCATCCCGTTATGAAAAGAGGGATCCAGATGAAACAAGATGAACGAGGCTACGTCCTCATCCTCGTCCTCGTGACGATGGCGGCGCTCGCCGTCCTCTCGCTCGCTGCGATTCAAGTCAACTTGGCGACGAACAAGCAGACGAATATCCGCGTCGACGAGACGCAACTCGATACCGATATCAAAGGCGTGCTCGACGTGCTCGTCGCCGATTTGCGGACGACGTTCCCGCTCCACGATGCAAATGTTGTTCAACCGTATATGGAGAACCAAGCAGCATTTCAAGCGAAAGTCGCGACGGTGCTCCAAGTGAACACGCTCTATACGGGTGATTTGCAATCGGGCGACAACGACATCCGTTACTCCATCACCCGCTCGACGGCGGACCAGGCGAACGCGCCGTTCACGACGGTGTTGACGCTGACGGCGACCGGGACGACGAAAGCGAAACCGGAACAGCCGATGCAGACGAGCACGTATAGCCAGGAAGTGTACGTGACGGCGTTACCGTCGTTCCTCTATTACGTGCTCGGGTCCGATGACACGTTGACGGTCAACGGTCCGCCGAAGATTGAAGGGAACTTGTTCGCCGGGACGAAACTCTCGCTCGACCGCGATGCGAAGTATCAACTGAAAGATCGAGTCAACACGTTGAACAATAGTGCCTCGAGCCGCTTCTATCTCGACGGTCGCATCGACCTCGGGAACGGGGCGACGTGCGACGGCTGTGACTCGCCGAACTATTTCACGAACTCAGTCACGCCAGGTGTGGACTATCAGCCTGAGATTGGGCCGGTCGAGAGCAGTTTTTCTCGCTTTAATTTGAATTACTCGGTCATTCAGTTTGCGAACCGACATCGTGACAATGCCGGTAAATTACCTTACACGAATTCACCGAAGCAAACATTGTTTCAATCGACGGCTATCCCGACATCGTCAATCTCACCTTTCCTCAAGCAAACGTACGTCGTCGATGGGGAAACAACGCCACGTGAGCGACCAACTGAGTTTATCGACTCCAGTCAGCTCAACTCGATTCAAACGTTACAAGTCGTCAATCTTCCGGATAACGTGACTGGTCCGATCGTCATCACGAAGTCGGTTGTGAATAGCACCGTTCCGCTCCTTTTAAACGGAGACGTCACCATCGATGCATTGGACACCATCACGATTAGCCGCCCACTAATCATTAATGGGGATTTGACGATCCGTGGGAAAGTCGCGTTCAACACGACCGTGTACACTTTAGGGGACGCATTCATCGACCGCGCGGATCTATTGCCGGTCGCATCCGGTGCGAATGATAGTTCCCTCGTTCTTCTCGCTGAAGGAAAGATTTTATTGAACCGGATCAATGAATTCCAAGATAGTTCTTCGACACTCCAAGCGTTCATGTACAGCGCCTCGACTGAATCGACTCGACTCTATTCTGTCGGCTCTATCGTCAACATGAAAGGCGGCCTGTATAGTAAAGGACCTCTCGAAGTGAACACGTTCCGCGGGTCGTTCAAATCGCTACCGCAGCAGGCGAATAAACAAGCTTATTTCGCTCCGGAAAATGTGATCGCTTCTCCAGACGTCGACGATTCGCGTCTCGTCATGGAATATAACGAAGGAGTATTCCGTCAAATCGATACGCTCCCGGTCACGAACCAACTCCAACTGTTCGTCGGTCAACAACTGAAGAAATGAAAAAGAGGCTGCTCGCGTGAGCAGCCTCTTTGAGTATCTGGATTAATAGAAATCGCCAGACGGATCTTCGGTTCCTGGGTTCGGATCCGTGCCGGCTTTGACCCGGACGTAGAAAGTTTGGCTGATGATTTTCGGTCCTTCTCCTGCTTTAAATGATGCACTGACGTCCTCCGTGACCAGTCCGACTTTCGCGATACCTGGCTTCAAGAGTGTCAATACGCCATCTTTTGCGGTCATGACATCGGTTCCTTCAAGTACAGTCAGGCCGTAACCTGTCACGTTTGCCGTCTCAGGCCAGAATTTGACCGGATAGCTGTATGGGCTGTCTGTCATGTATAGAATGACGTTCGGTGTCGAGACTTTTTGTGGGTACTCTTTCACGTTGATCAAGACAGGCATCGTCTGTCCGATATAATCCTTCAATTTTGCGATGACAGAAACGTTGCTCGTACTCCCATGTTCGGCTTGTACGGTCGCGGACGTGTTCTGACTAGAAAGAATTTTCAAGGCGGTCGAATCAACGTCCCACGTCACAGCAAGCGGATTGGTAAGTGCTCGTTTATCTTCTACCAATTGTTCCAATGTCAACAAAGCCTGTTGCTTCACCAACGTTCCTGATTCGTTTTTGTAGACCCAGAGTTCTTGATCATTGGTAGTTAATGATAAATCCGGTAGTTTGACGACAACCTTCATATCATTCGATTTAACTTTTTGACCGTTCGCGTATTCATAGACGGCTTTCACAGTCGCCTCACCTGCATCCAACGCTTTTAGCGTAACACTTTGATTCGTTGATTTCGTTTGATTTACAAAGCCGGTTTGATCGATTTCCCAAGTAAGTTTCGCATTTGGTGGAATCGCCGCTTTCACAGTCGATAAGTTAGCTTCTATCGTTTTTGAATTCCCTAAGTAAATCGTCGTTTCAGTCGGAACATTAATGTTCAGTTCTTCAACCGTCACCGTCGTTTTTGTAAAGCCGCTACCTTCGTCAGTGAAAAAACGGTCGTGCTTCTGTGCACCGCTCCCATTTCCTGAATGATCAGCTTCCAGCGAATAAGCGTATCGCCCATTCTCGAACGTATAACTACCTGGTTTTTCTGCAATCAATTTGATGGTGATAAGGTCTGAGAACGCTGCATTCTTATATTCGTTACAAGATTCAAGTCCGGAGTTTTTCTTTCCACAGAGTACATTGATTGTCCCCGTTAAGAGACGTGTTTTAGGATCGAAATTTAAATTATGAGCTGTTGAAGGAGTTACGACTGCAGATAATCCTTCTGGAATTGTCTCTTCAATTGTCACAGCCCATTCTACATACTTGTAAGAATTGATATTCGGACCGTTTGTAAAATCAAGAATGTTATTCAATGACAAGTCATATGTCAAATCAAAACTGTCCCCTACAAGCACAGCTTCTGGTGTAACTGTTCGAATTGTCTCATCTTTAATATCCGTTTGAAAAACAATGCCCTGTTTGTTTCCATTCCCGTTACCATTATTGCCGTTATTGTTATTGTTCCCATTTCCTCTTCCGTTCCCGTTATTCGCAAACGTTGACGTATATGCGAACAACAATAGAATCATCCCTACCACTATGAGGAACCCGTACTTGGATCTTAGCTGCCTCTTCATCGTTGTGCCTCCAGTCGGTTTGTCATCACACTTCTTCAGTTAATTCATACCCCTTTTTCTTCCTATTCACAAGTGGTTTTTTTCAAACTTTGGAAATAGGTTCTGACTTCACTGATGAAGTAGAGCGACCCGGTCACGACGAGCGTCTCGGATTTCGGTGTCTCCAGCCATGCGGCCAACCAGTCTTGCCAGTCCACATAGCGGGCCCCGTCGGCAATCAGACTTTCTTTCGTCCGGGTGCGCGGGAAATCGAACGTCGTCTCATAGACATCCGCCACCATCTGGAGCGACGCGATCATCGCTTCTCGGTCCTTGTCGGCAAGAATGGCCGCGAGGACGGTCACGTCACGCTCGAGCTTCAACTGTTCAACGAGCGCGGCGACCCCTTCCGCATTATGTGCCCCATCGAGCACGATGCGGGGCTGTCTCGAGATGAGCTCATAGCGACCCGGGTGTTGTGCCGCCTCGAGCCCCGCTCGAATCGCTTCCGCCTTCCAGCCGAGGTGGCGCGCGACGGCGACGGCGCACGCCCCGTTATACGCTTGATGGTGTCCGGTCAATCCGAGCGTCACCGACTTCATCTCGTCATACGTGACGACCGTGTCGGTCCCGTCCTCGATTGACGTGACGAGTGGTGTGACGTCGTGAATCGGCGCGTCCATCGCCTCTCCTTGTCGCTTGAGCAACGTGATCAGCCGTTCATCCGTCAAACTATGGAACATCGGCACGCCCAGCTTCATGATGCCAAACTTCTCAAGCGCGATCTCTTCGAGCGTGTCGCCGAGAATCCCTTGATGGTCGTGCCCGATCGACGTCACGACCGTCGCGAGCGGTCGCGTCAACACGTTCGTCGAATCAAGGCGACCGCCGAGACCGACTTCCCAAATGACGAGGTCAGGTTGTTGCTCGTGGAAATAGAGCCACGCCATGACCGTCAGCAGTTCGAACTCCGTCAACGTCTCCGGTGACGCACTCGCACAGTCACGGACCCGGTTGGCGATTCGGACGAGGTCGTCTTCCCGGATCGGTTCCCCGTTCAACATGATCCGCTCCTCAAACTGGATGATGTACGGTGAGATGAACGTCCCGACGTTCAAGCCCTGTTTCATCGCCATGGCCCGCAAGAAGGCGACCGTCGACCCTTTCCCGTTCGTCCCCGCCACGTGAATCGACGGCAACTCCTCGATTTGTAGTGCGTTCAACATCCACTCGATGCGTTCGAGCCCGGGCTTAATCCCGAACCGTAGCTGCCCGTTCAGCCATTCCAATACGTCTTGTCTCGTCTCCATCTTCCATCACTCCTGTTTTCACACTTCCCTCTCATCTTACCAAAATTCGCGAAGCGCTATGCAAGGAATCGGCTGTGCTATACTCGAGGCGAAGAAGGGGGAATTACTATGACCAACAGTTGGAACTTCGAGGCGACCTACCTCGATCTCCGTGACATTTTTTACGACCGGGGACCGGTCCATCCGGTCGACAAGCCCGAACTCGTCCTGTGGAACGAAGCACTCGCCAAGACGCTCGGTCTCGACGCCGAAACGTCTCAAGACGTCGCACTCTTCGCCGGGAATCGTCAGACCGACACATCGTTCTCTCAAGCGTATGCTGGTCATCAGTTCGGCCATTTCACGATGCTCGGTGACGGACGGGCGCTCGTGCTCGGAGAACACGTCGCACCGAACGGAAAGCGTGTCGACGTTCAATTGAAAGGCTCGGGCCCGACCGAGTACTCGCGTGGCGGTGATGGACGGGCCGCCGTCGGTCCGATGGTGCGTGAATTCCTCATCAGTGAGGCGATGCACTCGCTCGGCATCCCGACGAACCGGGCGCTCGCCGTCGTCACGACCGGTGAGCCGATCATGCGCCAAGGACCGAAGCACGGCGCCGTTCTGACGCGCGTCGCGGCAAGCCATTTACGTGTCGGTACGTTCCAATACGCCGCCGCGGCCGGATCAATCGATGACGTCGTTGCGCTCGCCGATTATGCGATTCAGCGCCACGACCCTGACCTTGCAGGACAACCGGACCGCTATGAACAGTTCCTCGGCCGCGTCATTACCCGGCAGGCGAAACTGATCGCGGATTGGCAGCTCGTCGGGTTCATCCACGGCGTCATGAACACGGACAATACGTTCATCAGCGGTGAAGGGCTTGATTATGGCCCGTGTGCGTTCATGGATACGTATCACCCGAATACCGTCTTCAGCTCAATCGACCGCGAGGGACGCTACGCCTATGCGAATCAGCCGTATATCGGATCATGGAACTTGGCCCGCCTCGCCGAGACGTTGCTCCCGCTCCTCGCTGACACACAAGAAAAGGCCGTCGATATCGCCAACAAGCTGTTGAACGACTACACGGAAACGTATAAAGAGGCGTACTTTACTGGGCTCGCCCATAAAATCGGACTCTACGTGCGAAAAGACGGAGACGACGCACTGACGGATGAATTGCTCCGGCTCATGATGGAAACCGAGGCCGACTTCACGAACACGTTCCGCGCCCTCACGCTCGGCGACACCGAAGCACTCGCCTTCGCCAACCAGGACGACGGCAAGGCGTGGCTCGCAGCTTGGCGGAAACGACTCGGGGAACAAGGTCTCCCGGATGAGGACGTCATCCGCCTCATGCGTCAGCACAACCCGGCCGTCATCCCGCGCAACCATCACGTCGAGGCCGCCCTCATGGCAGCCGAACGCGGTGACTTCAAGCCGACCCACGCACTGCTCGACGTATTGCGGAAGCCGTACGATTACGAAGCCGACTATGGACGCTATGTCTCACCTGGACCGCCACGGACGTATCCATATCAGACGTTTTGTGGCACGTGAACCATTCTGCTTCGGCAGGATGGTTTTTTTGGAACCTTTTTCATTTTCGAGCGTAAAGTGGATAACATCACTTTTAGGAGGTTCAACATGCTTCTACTCACTTCGCTCATTGCGTTAGGGTTTGCCTGCTTGATGTCAATCGAGCTATTGCAAGGACCATTCATAGATGACTGGGCCTGGCTAATGCCTGCCTTTTTCTTTGCTGTTTCCTTTTCCACCTTGATGAGACATTTGAATAACCTTGAATGGAATGAATCGAAATGAAGATGACTATCTTGCTCATGGCAATCATCGTCTTATCCACGTCCTATCTCGTCTACAGTTTTTATCTATCATTTACGGGTCAGCCGATTCAGCCGCAAGTAACTGGACTCGCAATCGGCGTCCTGCTCACGTCCTCGTATTTCGTGACAACCGGTCGTCTTCCGTTTTGGACAGAACCGGAGGAAGAAGACGTATGAAAGTTCTTTATTCCGTCTTGGTAGGATTCGGAAGCATCCTTTATGTCGTCTATGCCATGCACCTATTCCGCATTGGTTATCCTCGACCGCTCCTCTTGCATGTTTTGTTTGCCGCCACTGTATTTGGCATAATCTACATCGAACGCAAACGAAACCCCGAACATCGATGACGATGCTCGGGGTTGTTCTTTTCTATAGACTTATAGTCCGAAATGAATCATGTCCTTCTTGTCTACTTGGGCTTGTGTGATTTTGGAAATAAGTCGATTCAGTTGTTCCGACTCATGCGTGTACATCATCGCTTTGACGACTTGATAGAACAGCGCCAGTGACTCATATGGAATGAGCGTGATCCCGCATTCGTCTAATCCGAATCCAGGACGGTCATAGGAATGGAAAGACGTGCGCATCTCGTTCAGCTCCTCGATAAACTCATCCACCCACTCCCCATCCACCGAGACACAATCGAAGTGTTCAGGTGTATACGTATCATATGATGATTGACGATTTGTTGAATCCAATACACCGAATTCGTGTGTGTATGGCATGGCATTCCCTCCTCTTGAATAATTGATGTCACAAGTATGATCAGTTCATCGGAAAATTCACCGACCACGCCTCCGGTAGCGAGTCCGAGAGGTCGAGCAACACCTCTTCCGACACATTGCCCGTCACGACAATGAGCTTGCCTTGGTCTACATAAAACAAGCCGTTCCCTTCCGGTTGATTCAAGCGATACCGCTCATTCGAAACGTCACGCCGTTCAATCAATTCTCCGTCAGCCACACTGAAAGCATCGGTCACTAAAATCGTGATGCATTGCGTTTCATCATACAACGTCCACATCTCCACCGGCCGCTCCAACTGATTCATCTCGAAGTTGGCGGCAAAGAGCTCCTCTTCAGGCAAGTCCAACCCGTGATAGACTTTTTCGGCCGCCTCGGGAATCGTAAAGTTTTGAATCCCGTGCAACCCCCACTCCTTGCCCCGTGAATAGTTGAATACGCCGAACGAATCGTCGCGGTTTGGTAACTTAATGGCAATGAGCCCGAGATCATCGATGACGGTTTCATAAATCACACCGTCTTTCGATGGTCGCTCGGACGTGCCATCTGTATATTGAAGCGTGTATTGGGACGTGACCGCATCGACTAGTCGAACGGTCCCTTTCGGCACGTCCTCAATCATCGAGCCGAACACTTCTTTGTCCGTCGTTACGGGAATATCCTTGGAAGACGTCTCTTCTGCACTTTCATTAATTGTCACTCCTGATTCCGTCGGTTCGATCGGTTCAGCTCGTTCCGCCACACACCCACTCAGTCCCATCACTGCCAAACTTAACATCATTCCGATTCGTCTCATGTCACACCACCTTTATATCGTCTCCTCTCCTAAATTCCACCAAACGACAAAAAAACCTTCTTCGGAGAACAAGTCTCCAAAGAAGGTTGATTCATTATTTACGCAACTCTTCCAAACGGGCGCGGACTGCGTCACGTTTGTCGAGGTAGTCTTTCTCTTTCGCCTTCTCTTCGTCGATGACGTGAGCCGGTGCCTTGCCAGTGAAGCCTGGGTTGCCGAGTTTCTTCTGAACGCGCTCGACTTCCTTCTCGTACTTCGCCACTTCTTTTTCAAGACGGGCGATTTCTTCCTCAAAGTTGATGAGGTCGGCGAGCGGGATGAACAGTTCCGCACCCGTCATGATGGCCGACATCGACTTGTCAGGAGCCGCCAAGCCGCGTCCGATTTCGAGCTCGGTCGCGTTCGTGAACTTGCCGATCGTCGCTTCGTTTTCGCTCAAGTAACCTTGTGTCGTGTCGTCACTTGTCGCGATGAAGAGCTGAATCGGTTTCGACATCGGGGCGTTCACTTCCGAACGAATGTTACGGACCGAACGGATGACGTTCATGACCGCTTCGAACGCTGGTACCGAGTCCGCGAAGTGGAGCTCGTCGCGACGTGTCGGGTAGCTCGCACGGACGATCGAGTCGCCTTCGTGCGGCAAGTGCTGCCAGATTTCCTCTGTGAGGAACGGCATGAACGGATGCATGAGACGCATGATCGAGTCGAGCGTGTAGGCGAGCACTGAACGTGTCGTCGCTTTCGCCGCCTCGTCCTCACCGTAGAGCGTGAGTTTCGCCATCTCGATGTACCAGTTACAGAACTCTTCCCAAATGAAGTTGTACAAGTAACGACCGGCTTCGCCGAACTCATACTTGTCGACGAGACGCGTCACTTGGTCGATCGTGTCGTTCAAGCGTGTGAGAATCCACTTGTCGGCGAGCGTCTTCTCACCTGACAAATCGATATCCTCATACTTCATGCCGTCCATGTTCATGAGGGCGAAACGGCTCGCGTTCCAAATCTTGTTCGCGAAGTTCCATGTCGATTCGATCTTCTCCCAATAGAAGCGAAGGTCGTTCCCTGGTGTCGATCCTGTGAGGAGGAACCAGCGGAGCGAGTCCGCGCCGTATTGGTCGATGACTTCCATCGGGTCGACGCCGTTACCGAGCGATTTCGACATTTTCCGGCCTTCCGAGTCGCGGATGAGACCGTGGATGAGCACGTCGTTGAACGGCTGCTTCCCAGTGAACTCGAGCGATTGGAAGATCATGCGCGATACCCAGAAGAAGATGATGTCGTAACCCGTGACGAGCGCGCTCGTCGGGAAGTAACGTTTGAAGTCTGCTGAATCCGTGTCCGGCCAGCCCATCGTCGAGAACGGCCAGAGCGCTGACGAGAACCATGTGTCGAGCACGTCTTCGTCTTGGTGCCAGTTCTCACTGTCCGCCGGTGCTTCTTTACCTACATAGACTTCACCCGTCTCATTGTGGTACCACGCCGGGATGCGGTGGCCCCACCAGAGTTGACGGCTGATACACCAATCACGGATGTTCTCCATCCAACGGAGGTATGTGCCTTCGAACCGTTCTGGGACGAAGTTGACTTTCGTATCGTCATGTCCTTGCGCTTCGAGCGCTGCTTTCGCGAGCGGCTCCATGTCGACGAACCACTGTTTCGAAAGATAAGGCTCGATGACCGCGCCTGAACGTTCCGAGTGACCGACCGAGTGCGTGTGCGGCTCGATTTTGACGAGCGTGCCGTCTGCTTCTAGGTCTTTGACGAGTTGCTTGCGGCATTCGAAGCGGTCGAGCCCTTCGTACTTGCCGGCGTTCTCGTTCATCTTGCCGCCTTCGTCCATGACGAGGATGCGCGGGAGCTCGTGGCGGTTCCCAATCTCAAAGTCGTTCGGGTCGTGCGCCGGTGTGATCTTGACGCACCCTGTACCGAACTCCATGTCGACGTAGTCATCGGCAACGATCGGGATCTCACGGTTCATGACCGGAAGCATGATCGTCTTGCCGACGAGGTGCGCGTAACGCTCATCTTTCGGGTTGACGGCAACGGCTGTATCGCCGAGCATCGTCTCCGGACGTGTCGTCGCAATCTCGATGTGGCCTGATCCGTCAGCGAGCGGATACTTCATGTGGTAGAATGCGCCTTCGACTTCTTGGTAGATGACCTCGATATCCGAGACGGCCGTCTTTTGTGCCGGGTCCCAGTTGACGATGTACTCGCCGCGGTAAATCAAGCCCTTCTCATAGAGACGGACGAATACTTCCTGGACCGCTTTCGAGAGTCCTTCGTCGAGCGTGAAGCGCTCACGTGAGTAGTCGAGACCGAGACCAAGTTTTGACCACTGGGCACGGATTGTGTCGGCGTACTCGTCTTTCCATTCCCACGTCTTCTCGAGGAACTTCTCGCGTCCGAGGTCGTAACGCATGATGCCGTCCTCACGGAGCTTCTGTTCGACTTTCGCTTGGGTCGCGATACCGGCGTGGTCCATCCCTGGGAGCCAGAGGACGTCATAGCCTTGCATGCGCTTGAGGCGCGTCAATAAGTCTTGGAGCGTCGTGTCCCACGCGTGTCCGAGGTGAAGTTTCCCCGTTACGTTCGGTGGCGGGATGACGATCGTGTACGGCTGTTTTGAATCGTCCTCGTCTGCTTTGAATACGTCGTTCTCTAACCAGTAGTCATACCATTTCGCTTCCGTCGCACTTGGATCGTACTTCGTCGGCATGGTGATTTCGTTTGTCTCGTTGGCCATATGCCCAACCTCCTCTAATAATGTGGACAAAAAAACGGCTACTCTCGTCCTTAACGCTAAGGACGAAAGAAGCCGTATCTTCCGCGGTACCACCTTAGTTCGCCAACAGGTGGCGCCCTCAAAATCGAATAACGGTCGATGGACCGGACCTTCCTACTTCGTTCAAAAGGTCAGCTCCGAGGCGACTTCCGCACCATCCTTCGCGGCCTCGCACCAAGCGACCGCGTCTCTGAAAAAGGATGTTGTTGGCGTACTATTCCTCATCGTAGCTTTTGTTCGTATCTGTTAAACAATTGTAGCGACAGAAGCTGTTTCCGTCAAGATTACAGTGAAAACTCTTGTTGCAGCTCTTTGAACGTCGCCTCGACCGCTGCGAGCGTCAAGTCGATATCTTCGTCCGTGTGCACGGTCGAGAGGAACAATCCTTCGAACTGTGACGGTGGCAAGAACACGCCGCGCGCCGCCATCTTCTGATAGTAAGCACGGAACAAGTCGAGGTTCGCCGTCTTCGCCTTCTCGAAGTTCGTCACTTTCTCGTTCGTGAAGAAGAATCCGAACATCGAGCCGGCCCGGTTCGTGTCGTGCGGGATGTTATACTTCTCGGCTGCTTTCATGTAGCCTTCGGCGAGACGGTCCGCTTTGCGTTCGAACTCGGCGTAGTGCTCAGGCTTGAGTTGCGACAACGTCGTGTAGCCGGCGATCATCGCGAGCGGGTTCCCTGAGAGCGTCCCCGCCTGGTAAATCGGCCCTTGCGGCGCGATTTGTTCCATGATCTCGCGTTTCCCGCCATAGGCACCGACCGGAAGGCCGCCGCCGATGACTTTTCCGAGGCACGTCAAATCCGGCGTCACGCCGAAGTAGCCTTGGGCACAGTTATATCCGACCCGGAACCCGGTCATGACCTCGTCAAAGATGAGGAGCGCGCCGTATTGTTCCGTGATCTCGCGGAGTCCTTCAAGGAATCCAGGTTGCGGTGGCACGAAGCCCATGTTGCCGGCCGCCGGTTCGACGATGACCCCAGCGATGTCGTCACCGAACTTCTCGAACGCGACGCGAAGGGCATCCAAGTCGTTGTACGGCACCGTGAGCGTCTGGCTCGCCAAGTCTTTCGGCACGCCCGGTGAGTCCGGGAGACCGAGCGTCGCGACGCCCGAACCGGCCTTGATGAGGAGCGAGTCGCCGTGACCGTGGTAGCAGCCTTCGAACTTCAAGATTTTCGTCTTGCCCGTGTACCCGCGTGCGAGGCGGAGTGCCGCCATCGTTGCTTCCGTACCCGAGTTGACCATGCGCACCATCTCGATTGATGGGACGCGCTCGATGACGAGCTCGGCCATTTTCGTCTCCAGCTCAGTCGGTGTCCCGAACGTCCAGCCTTTCTCGGCTTGCTCTTGAATCGCCTTCGTGACGACCGGGTCACGGTGGCCGAGGATGAGTGGTCCCCATGAGAGGACGTAGTCGATATATTCGTTGCCATCGATATCGTAGACGCGTGAGCCTTCACCGCGTTCAGCGAAGATTGGCGTCATGCCGACTGATTTATAGGCACGGACCGGGCTGTTCACCCCGCCCGGCATGAGCGGACGTGCTTGTTCGAACGCCGCTTCTGAGCGTGTTTGTTTGTAGGTCGTCATGAATAGTCTCCTTCCAAATAGCGACAGACGTCTTTTGCGAAATACGTGACGATGAGGTCCGCACCGGCCCGTTTGAAGCCGACCATCGTCTCCATGACGATGCGTTGCTCATCGACCCATTCGTTCAAGGCAGCCGCTTTGACCATGGCGTATTCTCCGCTCACGTTATACGCTACGATCGGCATATCGAGCGAATCGCGCATGTCACGGATGATGTCCATGAACGCGAGCGCCGGTTTGACGATCATGAAGTCGGCGCCTTGCTCGACGTCCGATTGTGATTCACGGAACGCTTCACGGCGGTTGGCCGGGTCCATCTGATAGCCTTTGCGGTCGCCTTCACCAGGTGCCGATTGAGCTGCGTCACGGAACGGTCCGTAGTACGCCGATGCGTACTTGACGCCGTAACTCATGATTGGGATATGGTTGAATCCGTTCTGGTCGAGCCCTTCACGGATGGCGGCGACGAAGCCGTCCATCATCGAGCTCGGTGCGATGATGTCAGCGCCTGCTTGCGCTTGCGTGATGGCCGTCTGGACGTGAAGCGGTAGCGACGCGTCGTTATCGACGTCACCGTTCTTCACGATGCCACAGTGGCCTGTCGACGTGTATTCACATAGGCATGTGTCCGCGATGACCGTGAGCTGTGGCGCCCACTCTTTCACTTTACGGATCGCTTCTTGGACGATGCCGTGGTCATGATACGCTTCCGTACCTTCCGGGTCTTTATGTTCCGGCACGCCGAACAAGAGCACCGATTGAATGCCGATGTCGACGATCTCCTTGATCTCGTCCTCGAGGCGGTCGAGCGAGAAATTGAAGACGCCAGGCATCGAGCTGACTTCGCGTTTAATGTCTGTCCCTTCGATGATGAAGAGCGGGTAAATCAAATCTTCTTTCCGAACATGATTTTCACGTACGAGTGCACGCATCGACTTCGATGAACGAAGACGACGATGACGATCAAACTGGTTCATGAAAAATCCTCCCCTATACACTGTATTAATGCATCCATAGTATAACACTCAGGCACTCGGACCGGTAACGTCGACACTTCCCGGACGGCGCGCTCGGTCACTTCACCGATGGCGTACCACGTCCCGTGGAAATGGTCGAGATATGGCGTGAGCGCCCGGACGGCGGACGGGCTGAGCACGAGGAGCGCCTCGATTCCTTCGAGCGCCTCGACTTCCGTCTCTGTCAGTTCACGGCCGATCGTCTCATAGACGACCCAGTCGTGGACGTTTTCGAGTTGCGTCATATGCGCCGTGTTCGCCAAGTCGCCCCGGGCGAACAGGACGACCTCGCCTGCTGTTACGACGTCCGCGAGGTCGCGGAACAGCGCCTCGCCCGTAAACGTCTCCGGCATGAGTCCGACAGTGAATCCGACGGTCTCGAGTGCTTGTTTCGTTTTCTCGCCGACGGCCGCGACTTTGACGTCACGTGGGACGTCACAAAGCGCCGGTACCGCCGTCTGGCTCGTCACGACGAGCCAATCGAACCGGTGAATCGGCATCTCGCGATGTGTCAATCTCGTCTCGATAAGCGGGACATGATGCACGGAAAGACCGCTCGCGGCGAGCCGGGCTCGTTGCGTAGCGGTCAGTCGTTTTGTCCCTGTGTACCAGACGTCACGCATTGACCGAGGCGAGAATTTCGCGCCCGCCGCGTCCGAGAAGATCGTCTGCTACCTCGTTCCCGAGTGCGACCGCGTCAGACGACGTCTTCGTCACGCGGAGCACTTCTTTGCCGTCGACCGAGGCGATGAGGCCTGTCAGTGTCACGTCGTCCCCGTTGACCGTCGCATAACCGCCGACCGGCACGTGGCAACTTCCTTCGATCGCCTTGAGGAACGTCCGCTCTGCCGTCGCCGCTTTCGCCGTCACGTCGTCATGGAGCAATTGTAGAACTGCCGTCACTTCAGCGTCGTCTTTCCGGCTTTCGATGGCGAGCACGCCTTGGCCGACCGCCGGGACCATCATGTCAGCGTCAAGCGCTTCGAAGTCGACGCGATCCGTCCACCCCATGCGTTCGAGCCCGGCTTTGGCGAGCAAGATGGCGTTGAAGTTTTCCGTCTCAAGTTTTTTGAGGCGTGTATCGATGTTGCCGCGGATCCATTGAATCTCGAAGTCCGGGCGGGCGGCGAGCATCTGCGCGCCGCGACGAAGTGAGCTCGTCCCGATGACAGCACCTTCCGGGAGCGTCTCGAGCGTGTACCCGTTCTCGCAGATGAGCACGTCTCGGGCGTCAACGCGTTTCGGCATGCAGCTGATAAAAAGTTCTTCCGGCAACTCGGCCGGCACGTCTTTCATGCTGTGGACGGCGAAATCGATTTCCCCGGCAATCATTTGTTGCTGGATCTCTTTGACGAACAACCCTTTGCCGCCGACTTTCGATAACTGGACATCGACGATTTGGTCGCCTTTCGTCACGATTTCCTTGATCTCGAACTCGTTTTGAGCCCCGGCTTTCTTCAATTGCTCGATGACCCATTTCGTCTGTGTCATCGCAAGTTGTGAACGGCGTGAGCCGACGATAATTTTACGCATAGTCCATATCCCCTTCATAGAAAAAGGCGACGAGATCCGCCGCCTTTTTTGATTTTGTATTAGCGCATCAAAGCGCGGAGTGGTGCTTTCGCTGACATCGCTTCTGTCTCTTCCATTTCCGGCTCGACGTCAGGGACGTCGACATCAAGGCCGAACGTCTCGACGAACTGGTTGATACGTGTGTTCGCATCCGGTTGCGCCGCGGCGTCTTTGATGTAGTCGATCGGTTCACGAAGCATCTGGTTGATGATCGACTTCATATGTTTGCCGATGACTTTTTTATCCCGGTCCGATAGATGGTCAAGCTTACGCTCGAGGCTTTCCATCGTCTCTTCTTGAACAGTGAGGGCGCGGGCGCGCAACTCGTTCATGATCGGGACGACACCGAGTGTGACGAGCCACGTTTGGAACTCTTGAATCGCTTCGTCGATTTTGATTTCAATCTTCTCCGCTTCGACGAGACGGGCCGCCAAGTTTTTGTTGACGATCCCGTTCAAGTCATCCACATCGAACAAATGGACGCCCGGAAGCGCCCGGACCGCTGGATCGATATCTCGCGGCACGGCAATGTCGATTAACAAAAGTGGACGTTCACGGCGAAGCAGTTGTGCGGCGGCGACATCGTCATAGCCGATGACCGCTTCTTTGGCGCCGGTCGAACTGATCAAAATATCGGCGTCGAGCAATCCACAGGCGATCTCACGAATCGAGTGGGCCCGGCCTTGGAACTTGTCGGCGACCGCTTTCGCTTTGCTCTCGGTCCGGTTAAAGACGGCAATCTGTTTCGCACCGGCCTCGAACAAGTTGAGCGTCGTCAATTCGCCCGTCTCACCGGCACCGACGACGACGACTTGTTTGTCATCGAGACGGTTGTACATCCCTTGAGCGAGCGTGACCGCTGCCGAGCTGACCGATACCGACATTTCCCCAATTTGTGTGTCGGTATGGGCGCGTTTGGCGAGCGTCACGGCCTCTTTGAACAGTTTATTGAACACCGTTCCCGTCGTCCCGTTCTCTTGGGCGCGGAAGAAGCTTGATTTCACTTGTCCTAAAATTTGTGTTTCCCCAATGATCATCGAATCGAGTCCAGACGTGACACGGAACAAGTGGCGAATTGCCTCTTCTCCTTCACGAATCGATAAATAAGGGGTGAATTGGTCCATCTCTAAATCAAACCAGTTCGCTAAAAAGCGTTTTGTATAATAACGTCCGGTGTGGAGCTGGTCTGTGACGACGTATAGCTCCGTCCGGTTACAAGTCGACAAAATAACCGATTCAAATATGCTCTTCTCTTCGCGAAGTGCAATCATCGCGTCCACGATTTCTTGCTCCCCAAACGAGAACTGCTCCCGAATCGTGACAGGGGCTGTCTTGTTATTTAGTCCAACGACGACAATATGCATGTACCTCTTCCCCTCATCCAAAATCCACCGACGGTTGTCTCTTCTTTTTCACATCTCTACCGTACATTATAACAATTTTTATTTAGGAACTATAATCTTCTGTTCGATTTTTGTGAAATAATTTAAGAACTTTTTGTGACAGAAAAAAGTAGAAACGGACATGGAGACCATTTCTACTTGATTCCTCATTTTAAAGAGGATGGATCGGTGATGATTGTACTCTCTTGGGTCTTTTCTTCTTCCTCCGCTTCGAGGTAATGTTTCCGTTCCCTCAGCTTGTAAATGCGGACGATATTTTGAACGACGACTTTCGCCACCGCGTAGAACGGAACCGCAATGAGCATCCCGATAATCCCGGCCAAGTTCCCGGCGACGAGCAAGACGATGATGATCGTCAGCGGGTGCACCTTGAGTGACTTGCCTTGGATGAGCGGCGAGATGACGTTCGATTCGATCTGTTGGACGATGATGATGACGACGATGACCCAAAGCACTTTAATCGGATCTTGGATGAAAGCGACGACAACGGCCGGTGCCGCACCGAGGAACGGTCCGACGTACGGGATGATGTTCGTCACCATCATGAAGAGCGCGAGTAGGATGGCATAGTCGAGTCCGATAATCCATAATCCGATGAGCGACGTGATTCCGACGAAGAACGCCACGATCAACTGGGCATGGACGTAGTTTTTAACCGTCGTATGCATGTCATGTAAGATGTTGCGTGTCTCACGCTCATAGCTCGACGGCAACAACTTCACGATTGAGTCCGGAAGACGTTTCCCGTCAAGTAACATATACAAAAGCATGAATGGAATGACGACGATTGTGATGACGGCCGACGTGATGAAGCCGACAAGACGACCGAACGATGACGCGACATTCCCGAAGACGTCTCCGAGATACGACGTCACGTTGTTCGTGAAGTCGGTGAACATATCGTCATTCTCGGCGATGAAGCGTGACAAGAACTCATTTTGCATGAGCGAGTCACGAACGGCGAACGCCTGTACCTGCAATTCCTTGGCAATGCTCGGCATCGCGTTAACGAGTGACGTCACCTGCTCCGCGAGTACTGGGCCAAGGATGCTGAAGACGAGCGTAAAGATCAACACGAGTCCACCTAGCGTAATCCCGACGGCGAGCGGCCGTTTGCCGTCCATCCGTTTTTCTAAGAAGTCGACGATCCCGACTAAGAAATAATAGAAAAGTCCAGCAATGATGAGCGGTACCGTGACGAGCGCCAAAATAACTTGAATCGGTTCGAACACGAAAGAGATTTCCGTCCCGACCCAGATGACCAAGAAAATCGTCAGCGTCCAAAATAAAAAGCGGTACCATTTGTTCTGAAACATGATTTGCATCTTTCCACCTCGTTCTCTATTCTCTTGTCTTATGTAATTAGGACAATTATACGATAATTACCCGCTCTCGTAACCCTGAAAACAAAAAAGACGAGGGGTTGCCCTCGTCTTCGCTCAATCTTCGTCTTGCGTCAACAAATCGTAAATCGCTTTCCACGCCTCGTCTTTCCCTTCGGCTGTCTCAGCCGAGAAGGCGACGAACCGGTCCGTCGATTCGAACTGCAGCTTCCGTTTGACGGCCGCCTCATGTTTTTGACGTTGCGCTTTCTTGATTTTATCGAGCTTCGTCGCCACGACAATGACCGGAATCTCGTAATGCTTCAAGAAGTTGTACATCGTCACGTCGTCGCCCGACGGTTCATGACGGATGTCGACCAAGAGGACGACGCCACGGAGGGCGCTTTGCGACGTCAAGTACTGCTCCATCATGACGCCCCACTTCTCGCGCTCCGTCTTTGAGACTTTCGCGTAGCCGTAACCTGGAACGTCGACGAACATGATCTCATCGTTGATGTTGAAGAAGTTCAGCGTCTGCGTCTTCCCTGGCTTCGAAGACGTGCGCGCGAGCGCTTTCCGCTGACAAATCTTGTTGATGAACGACGATTTCCCGACGTTCGAACGTCCAGCGAGTGCGACTTCCGGCAACTCGTGAATCGGATAATGGTCCGGTGCGACGGCACTCGTGACAAATTCTGCTTTAGTGATTTTCATTATTTAATTTCCTCCAAATGCTACTTCTAATACTTGATCGAGCGTCGTGACCGGGACGAACGTCAATTTCTCACGGACGGTGTCTTGAATGTCATCGATGTCCCGCTCGTTGTCTTTCGGGATGACGATGGTCGTCAAACCGGCGCGGTGTGCGGCGAGCGCTTTCTCTTTCAACCCGCCGATTGGCAGGACGCGGCCTCGGAGCGTGATTTCTCCGGTCATGCCGATATCACGACGGACTTTCTTACCGGTCAATGCCGAGATGAGCGCCGTCGCGATGGTGATGCCGGCCGATGGACCGTCTTTCGGAACGGCACCTTCCGGGACGTGGATATGCACGTCTTGGCGCTCGTAGAACGTCGGGTCAATCCCGAACCGTTCCGCGTTCGAGCGGACGTAGCTATACGCCGTCTGCGCCGACTCTTGCATGACGTCACCGAGTTTCCCCGTCAACTGGAGCTTGCCCTTGCCAGGTGCGAGTGCAACTTCAATCGTGAGCGTGTCGCCCCCGAACGCCGTGTAAGCGAGTCCGGTGACAGCACCGATCGAGTCTTCCGTCTCCCCTTTGCCGTAGCGGTACTTCGGTTTCCCGAGGTAGTCGCCGAGGCTCTTCAATGAGACGGTGACGCGTTTCTTCTCGCCGATGGCGATTTGCTTCGCCGCTTTCCGGCAAAGTGAACCGATGACGCGTTCCAAGTTCCGGACACCGGCCTCACGCGTGTAACGGCGGACGACCTCGTAAAGCGCGTCATCTTTGATTGTGAGCTGGCTCTTTTTCAAGCCGTGCTCTTTATACTGCTTTGGCACCAAATGACGTTTGGCGATCTCGACTTTCTCGAGTTCCGTGTAACCGCCGATTTGGATGAGTTCCATCCGGTCGAGCAGCGGAGCCGGGATTTGCGAGACGTCGTTCGCCGTCGCGATGAAGAGCACGTTCGATAAGTCGAACGGTTCTTCAATATAGTGGTCCGAGAACGAGACGTTTTGTTCCGGGTCGAGTACTTCGAGCATGGCCGACGCCGGGTCGCCCCGGAAGTCTGACGCCATCTTGTCGATCTCATCGAGCAAGAAGACCGGGTTTTTGCTTTCGGCCTGCTTCAAGCCGCGGATGATACGGCCTGGCATCGCCCCGATGTACGTGCGACGGTGTCCTCGAATCTCAGCTTCATCGCGCACCCCGCCGAGCGAGACGCGGACAAAGTGACGTTCAAGTGCCGACGCGATCGACCGGGCAAGCGACGTCTTCCCGACCCCTGGAGGTCCGGCGAGACAAAGGATCGGTCCACGGAGCGAGTTCGTCAATTGGCGGACGGCCAAATACTCAAGGATTCGATCTTTCACCGATTCGAGGCCGTAGTGGTCGTCGTCTAGGACGTCGGCCGCATGCTTGACGTCGAGTTTATCTTCCGTCTCGATGCCCCATGGGAGCGAAGCGATCCAGTCGAGATAGTTGCGGATGACCGCGTACTCCGGTGACGTCGCCGGGACGACGTTCAACCGTTCGGCTTCGCGCATGACGTTCTTCCGTGTCGTCTCAGGCAAATCGAGCGCCTCGAGCTTCTCACGGAGACGGTTCGGTTCAGACTCTTGCGACTGGTCGCCGAGCTCTTGCTGAATCGTTTTCATCTGTTCGCGCAAATAATACTCTTTCTGTGCCTGCTCAATCGTCTTTTTCGTCCGTTCGCGCAACTCTTGCTCGAGCTCGATGATCTCGACTTCATGCGTCATGATCTCGAGCAGTTCGAGCCCGCGTTTGACCGCATCGGCTTCTTCGAGCATCGCTTGGCGAATGTCGACGTCGACATCAAGTTTAGAAGAGATATAATCGGTCAACGACTCGAGTCGCTCATACATCTCAAAGCGGCGCCGTTCGTCCGGAGACAACCCTTTGATCGTCCCGACGAGTTTGCCGAACTGTTCTTTCAATAGGCGTACGAGTGCAGTCCGTTCGACTTCTTCCCCTTCGACGAGGTCAAGCGTCTCGACGTCGGCGAACCAGCCTTCCTTCGTCTCTTCAATCGAGTTGATCTTGACGCGCTCTTTCCCGACAAGACGAACACGGACCGTCTCGTTCGACAGCTCGCTCATCTTGGCGATATGGACGCGTGTCCCGATCGCATATAAGTCTTCCGGTTCAGGTGATTCTTTGCCTGTTTCTTTTTGTGTCACGACAATCAAATCTGTCTCGTGTTCCTTTGCGGCAAGGAGTGCCCGCAGGGAGAGCGGACGCCCTACGTCGATCGTCACGCCGATGAGCGGATACACGACGACTCCACGCAAAGGAAGGATAGGTAACTGTTCCATTACAACGCCTCCTGTGCAAAAAGGCCCAAAACTCGGATGTGCCGAGTGTTTGAGCCTTTTTCGTTAAAAATTATGCTGTCTCTTTATTGTCGCCTGTCTGTTCGACAGTACCATCGCGAAGCACGTATTTCGGACCGGCAAGACCCGTAATCGTTTCATCCGTGATGATGACTTTCTCGATATCGTCGCGCGATGGGACAGTGAACATCACATCGAGCATCATTTCTTCGATAATCGAGCGGAGACCGCGCGCGCCTGTCTTACGTTTGATCGCAAGCTTGGCGATTTCAACCAACGCCTCGTCTGTGAACGTGAGTTCGACATCGTCGAGTTCGAGCATTTTCTCGTACTGACGAACGAGGGCGTTCTTCGGCTTCGTCAAAATCTCGACGAGTGCTTCCTCGTCAAGCGTCGTGAGCGTCGCCATGACCGGTAGACGACCAATGAACTCCGGAATCAATCCAAATTTCTGAAGGTCTTCCGGAAGTGCGCGGGCGAGCAAGTCTTCTTGCGTCATCTCGCGGTTTTCTTGGTCGTTCCCAAATCCGATAACTTTTTTCCCGATACGGCGTTTGACGACCGCTTCGATGCCAGCGAACGCGCCGCCGACGATGAACAAGATGTTCGTCGTATCGATTTGGATGAACTCTTGATGCGGATGCTTCCGTCCACCTTGCGGCGGTACGCTTGCGACCGTACCTTCCAAGATTTTGAGAAGTGCTTGTTGGACACCTTCACCAGATACGTCACGCGTAATCGATGGGTTTTCCGACTTACGGGCAATCTTATCGATCTCATCGATATAGATGATCCCTTTTTCAGCCTTCTCGACATCGTAGTCCGCCGATTGGATCAGCTTGAGCAAGATGTTCTCGACGTCTTCCCCGACGTAACCGGCTTCCGTCAAGCTCGTCGCATCCGCAATTGCGAATGGGACGTTCAAGACGCGAGCCATCGTTTGAGCGAGAAGCGTCTTACCGCTACCAGTTGGTCCAATCATGACGATGTTCGATTTCGAAAGTTCGACATCATCAGAACGGCCACCGGCGTTGATGCGTTTATAGTGGTTGTAGACGGCTACCGAAAGCGCACGTTTCGCCCGGTCTTGACCAATGACATACTCGTCTAAGATGTTACGAATCTCTTGTGGTTTTGGAATGTCTTTGAATTCTACTTCTTCTTCGACACCGAGCTCTTCCTCAACGATTTCATTGCAAAGCTCGATACATTCGTCACAAATGTATACGCCAGGACCGGCGACTAGTTTACGGACTTGTTCTTGCGATTTCCCGCAAAACGAGCATTTAAGTTGTCCCTTTTCCTCGTTAAATTTGAACATTCGGTACACCCCTTCTGAATGAAAATGGATGTAAGTGCGATAAATCGCCTATTTGTATTTTCAGGTGCAAAGCACTCTCGAAAAAACATTTACATCTCTGCGTTGCAATAATTGTAGCATGAACAAATCACTTCATCAAAGATAAACACATGCAAAGTGTCGTGACGAAAAAAAGGACGACTGCTGAGCAGCCGTCCTTCTGTCATCCGATTACTTCGCTTTCCCGTTTTCAACGAGAACGTCGATCGCTTTACGGAATTTGAGGTCACCTTTAAGTGTCTCGATTCCGCCTTGTGGCGCGAGCATTGTACGGAGTTGATCCGGTGCAATGTTGTAAAGTTTAGACATTTCTTCGAGTTCTTTCTCAGCATCTTCGTCAGACACTTCGATCGCTTCTTTCTCAGCGATTGCTTTCAAGACGAGACGAGCTTTAACGCGCTCTTCAGCTTGCTCTTTCATCTCTTCGCGCATCGCTTCTTCAGAAGTACCAGTGAGTTCGAAGTACATGTTGAGGTCGATTCCTTGTGAAGAAACACGTGTGCCGAACTCTTGAACCATGCGGTCTACTTCTTGGTCAACGAGTACTGCAGGTACGTCGATTGTTGCGTTAGCTGTTGCTTGCTCGACGAGTTGGTCGCGCATTGTGCCTTCCGCTTCTTGTTTCTTCGCAGTTTCTAAGCGCTCACGGATTTTCGCTTTCAACTCGTCGAGTGATGAAACTGACTCGTCGATGTCTTTTGCGAACTCGTCGTCGAGCTCAGGAACTTGCTTCGCTTTGACTTCGTGAAGTTTGACTTTGAATGTCGCTGGTTTACCCGCCAAGTTGTCAGCGTGGTACTCTTCAGGGAATGTTACTTCAACGTCTTTTTCTTCACCAGCCGTCATGCCGACCATTTGCTCTTCGAATCCAGGGATGAATTGGCCTGAACCGATTTCGAGTGTGTAGTTTTCAGCCGTGCCGCCTTCGAATTGCTCTCCGTCAGCGAAACCTGCGAAATCAAAGACAGCTGTATCGCCGTTTTCGATTGCGCCTTCTTTGACAGCAAGCTCTGCGCCTTGCTGTTGAAGCGCGTCAAGTTCAGCTGTAACTTCTTCGTCAGTGACTGTTGTTTCAACAGCTTCGTACTCGAGACCTTTGTATTCGCCAAGCTCAGCTTCTGGCTCAACAACGAACGTTACTTTGAACGTTACAGGTTGGCCTTTTTCGAGCGTGCCGTCTACATCGATGTTTTCGAGAGCGATTGGTTCGAAACCAGCTTCTTCGACCGCATCTTGAACTGTGTCACGGTAGAGGATATCGAGCGCATCTTGATAGAGTGCTTCTTCTCCGTACATTTTGTTGAACATTGGGCGTGGCAATTTCCCTTTACGGAAGCCAGGCACGTTCAAAGTTTTGACGACATCTTTGAATGCGGCGTCAACTGCTTTATCAAAAGCTTCTGCAGGTGCTTCGTACGTGAGTACGCCTTGGCTACCTGATGTTTTTTCCCATTTTGCTGTCATGCTAAGTCCCTCCAACAATTCGTTTATACGTACAAAAATGTACAACAATCCGTATTATAGCATAAATCCGACGACTGCACACAAGGATTTAGTCTAGAAACGCCTCGGTGAAACGCATGTCCGCCTCAAGAATTTCGGCGGCGAGGCCGTCCGTTTCCTCATGTTGCAGGATGGCCGTTTTCGCTTGAGCAATCGCCGTCTCCACGGCAGACGCTTCCTCAGGCGTGAACGGGTAGTGCGTATACATGTAGTTCATGAGCAGCTGCGTCGCGATCTCGTCACCATATACCGCTCGCTGCAACCCGTTGACCATTGTCTCCCACGCTTCCGTGTGGATTTTCGCTTCGTCATGCGTCAATCGGTGACGCGTCCCGAGGTCGGTCCATTCGATGACCGGCAGCTCGTCGAACGCCTTTTGGAGCACAATCAACTTCATCAACTTCGGCCGTTCCGCGACGAGGAGCTCTTTCAAGACGTTGTCGAGGACGTCATCGATATTGAAATGGACGTGTTCGAGCGTCTCGATTTGTTCGCCGATCCCGCCCCGGTTAAGGATTCGCTTCACTTTGGCGATCGCGGCCGGGAACTCGGTCAACTTCAACACTTGGAGCACTTGATGTGCTTGCGTGTTGACATGATCGGTCTTTTCTTGCCACTCGAGATACAGGTTGATCCAATGGGCCGCCTCGAACGGTTGGTCACGCATGATGTAATACTGGGCGATTTGAAGCCCGCCGGCTGCAGGTTCTTCTGCCACCGTCATCTGTGTCGTGACGAGCTCTTCGAGTTTCTCGAGCGTCTCCGGTTCTTCCGGTCGTTCCATCAGACATTGGAATATTTCCATGAAAATAAATGGATCGCCGGGCACTGCCTCGTACCAATCCCACAGAATCGGTTCGACCCGTTGCCGTTCCCCGGCCGCGTCTGCCTCTTGAATCATCTTCTGAAGCCGCGACCAGTTCCCTGGAAACGGGTACGCTTGCTCTTTTGCCATCTCCCCACACCCTTTCCATTCATCTCCATCTTCCTTTAGGAATCGATTCGTTGTCAATCAATACCCCGAAAAACGAAAAAAGAGACAACCTCCGTGGAGGCTATCTCTATTTTAAATGGAAGTGTCCCAAGAGGGATTCGAACCCCCGACCGACGCCTTAGCTTACCACCATGGCTTTCGCCACCAACGTGTGTTGTTTGTAGTCTGGACTATATCTTCACCATTTCAGGTGCGACACGTGTAGTCTCTACGGAACCTCACGATAATCACAAGCGAACAAAATGTTCTGCTTTTGATTATTCTTCGGTGTTTCTACCCTCAAAGCAATTGATTTATTGAATAGAGATGGGTCGAAATAGTAACAGGCATCTGTTTGAGGACAATAGACACAATAGATATCAATTTCTCGCTTATCTACGATGTTTGTCATTACTCCATTTGCTGTACTATAAGATGAGCTGAATCTTACTTCTAACACACCTTTTGA
Organism: Exiguobacterium sp. s5; assembly: GCF_018618075.1. Classification (NCBI taxonomy): domain Bacteria; kingdom Bacillati; phylum Bacillota; class Bacilli; order Caryophanales; genus Exiguobacterium; species Exiguobacterium sp. s5. The sequence continues at coordinate 425,817 of NZ_JACSLK010000002.1, forward strand.
ATTTAACGCTCTATACTTAACTTGTACCCGTTTAAAAACATTGTCTTTATAGGCAACTAAATCAAACGAGGCATGTTCCGTAAGAGGAGTTAAAATCATATAACCTTTCTCACATAAATCTGCTTGAGCCTTTAAAACGCCTAAATCTCCTTTGTTCTTCGTGTGATGATACATTAACATCACTCCCTCAGAAGAGATCGTAAGTTTCCTCGGTATTACCATCAGCATGATCTGTTAAGGCTTCACCGATATAGTGTCGTCCACTCTATAGGTTTCTGTTTCCCTATAAAGGCTCCTATTTGTCTTGAAGGGCGTTGCTCTATCCAGCTGAGCTATTGGGACATTGACAAGAAAACTATAATAGAAAAATGGTTTGCTGTCAATTCCTTCTTTTCATTCCGTCACAGCTTTCCGCTCACATCGAGATCTTCGACGGCCGAACCGTCCTCTGACCGATAAAAGCGGACCGTTGCCTGTCCGTTCTCGAGATCCATCAGTACATACGTCTTGTCACTCCGTCCGCGCGGCATGCGAATCGAACCCGGGTTCACATAAAGCACCCCGTCCTCAATCACAGCTCCGGCGACGTGCGAGTGGCCGAACAAGACAACGTTCGCCCCGACCTCTTCAGCCCGGTAACGTAACCGGTTCAAGTCGTACTTCACGTCGTGGTGATGGCCGTGGACGATGAGAATCGTCCCTTCAGCCGTCTCCTCGATTCGCTCGAGCGGAAGGTCGCCGCCGAAGTCGCAATTACCGCGCACCGTACGATATGGGAGCAGATGTTCATCGACGAGCGCGAGCTGGGAATCCCCACAATGGAACGCGTCATCGATTTCTTGTTCGTGCCGGTTGAAGATGATCGATAGTTCTTCTGTCAATCCGTGACTGTCACTGACTACGAGAAAACGCATACAGGTCACCCCTCCATAAACGGAATAATTTCTGCCTCTAACTTTCGTAGTGCTTGACCGCGGTGACTGACCGCCGCCTTTTCGTCGCGTTCAAGTTCTGCTGCCGTCTTGTGAAGTGACGGAACGATGAAGAGCGGGTCGTAACCGAAACCGTTCTCCCCATGAGGCGCGTAGCCGATCGTCCCTTCGATCGTGCCGCGTACCGTCAATGTCTCCCCTGTTGGTTTGGCGAGACAGAGGGCACAGATGAAACGAGCCGTTCGGTCGGTCGCTCCGTTCAACTTCTCGAGAAGAAGCGCGTTGTTCGCTTCATCCGACTTCTCCGGTCCGGCGAAACGGGCCGAATGGACACCGGGTGCCCCGTCGAGCGCATCGACTTCGAGTCCAGAGTCATCTGCGAGGACGGCGTGGCCGAAATAGCGGGCCGCCTCCGTCGCCTTCAACTCGGCGTTCGCTTCAAATGTCGTCCCAGTCTCGTCCGTCTCTGGTGCGTCCGGATAATCTAGAAGTGATTCGACTTCAAATCCGAGCGGCGTGAGCATTCCTTCAATTTCTGCGACTTTTCCTTTATTGCGTGTTGCGACGATCAGTTTCATGTTGTTTCCTCCAATTGTTCCCCGACATACCACCACGAGGCACCGAGCGCGTCTTCGGCCGCTTTGAACAGCGTCTCGATTCCGCTTTGGGCCATGTGGAGCATCTCGTTCATCTCGAGCAACGTGAACGTCGCTTCTTCCCCTGTCCCTTGCACTTCGACGAAACGTCCGCTCGCCGTCATGACGACGTTCATGTCGACCTCGGCCGCGGCATCTTCTTCGTAGTTCAAGTCGAGGAGCAATTCGTCGGTCCGTCCGACCGAGATGGCAGCGACGCCTTCTTTGATCGGCGTGTCGTCGAGCTTGCCTTGCCGGATGAGCGCGTCGACCGCGAGGACGAGCGCGCAGAAGCCGCCTGTGATCGAGGCCGTGCGGGTGCCCCCGTCCGCTTGGATGACGTCACAGTCGATCCAAATCGTCCGTTCACCGAGCCGTTCTAAATCGACGACCGAACGGAGCGACCGCGAAATCAACCGTTGAATCTCCATCGTCCGGCCCGACTGTTTGCCGCGGACCGATTCGCGGACCGTTCGGTTGCCGGTCGCACGCGGAAGCATGGCGTACTCGGCGTTGATCCAGCCTTGCTTCTTGCCGCGCAAGAAGTTCGGGACACGCTCTTCGACGGTCGCCGTGCAGATGACTTTCGTGTCCCCGATCGAGATGAGGACCGACCCTTCCGCATGTTTATTCACATGGGGAACGATCTCGACGGGCCGGAGCTCGTCATGTTGTCTTTCGTTACGCATCGACACCGGACACCTCTACTTTCTCCGCTCTAACGGGTTGACCGAGCCATTCTGTCGCCAAACGGTCAAAGATGACGACATCCCCGGTCGCATAAAACTGGTGCACCGGGACCGTATCCAAATCGTTCTCGAGCTCTTTAAAGTCAAGGATGGCCGCTACTTCGAGCGCCGTCTCGTCACCGGACGAGATCAAATGGACGTCAGGTCCGACGACGTCTTGAATGACCGGTGCGAGCAGCGGATAGTGCGTACAGCCGAGGATGAGCGTGTCCATCTCGGAAGACTGAAGCGGACGAATCGTCTCAGCGACGATGTCGCGGACGCGCTCTCCATCGAGTTCGCCGGCTTCGACGAGCGGGACGAACGGCGGACAGGCGAGCGAATATACATCGATCTCGTCGGCCACGTGTCGGAGCGCCGTCTCGTATGAGTTGCTTTCAATCGTCATCTTCGTTCCGATGACGCCGATATGTTTATTGCGCGTTCCTTTGACGGCCGCCCGTGCCCCCGGGTCGATGACACCGATGACCGGGATATTGAGGCGTTTGCGCGCTTCTTTCAAGACGACCGCTGTCGCCGTGTTGCAGGCGATGACGATCATCTTCACGTTCTTACTTAACAGGAACTCGATCAGTTCCCACGTATAGGCTTCAATCTCATCGTGCGGGCGCGGGCCATACGGGCACCGTTCCGTGTCGCCGATATAAATTATTTCTTCTTTCGGTAGTTGGCGCATCAGTTCTTTGACCACAGTCAAGCCGCCAACTCCTGAATCGAGTACTCCAATCGCTCGTTTCATGATCATCACTTCCATTCCCATCTATCTTACCAAAAAAGCCGATTCTGAAAAAGAAACGGTCTCGTGACAAACAAAAAAGACGAGGTAGCCGATTGGCCGCCTCGTCCGTCACTCAATTACTGAGCAAGACCTTCGCTTGTGAGCATGTCAGAAAGCGTGTTAACCGCTTCTTCTGCATCGTCACCAGCTGCAGTGATTTTGATTGTAGAATCTTTTGCGATTCCGAGTGAAAGTACACCCATGATCGACTTGAGGTTTACTGTCTTACCGTTGTACTCAAGGTTGATATCTGATTGGAATTTAGAAGCTGTGTTTACCAACTGTGTAGCTGGACGAGCGTGAATTCCTGAATCTGCAACGACTGTGAACGTTTTTTCCATGACGTGAGGTCTCCCTTCAAATTTCAATTCTACAGGCGAACCCGCAGAATAATTGTTTGTGAACTCATTATCAAATGATAGCGGATTCGCAAAAATTCTGCAAGCGATTTTTATATTCTGAAGTCCATTCGGTCGGACGACCGGATTTCGACAAGTGCACGAGGCTCGTACGCCCCGCAAACATGAGCTGGTCTCCATCATATGCCCCGTAATGAATATCACATGAAGTGTTTCCGACCGTCAAGACATTGGCATACACCACAATCGATTGCCGCGGCATCACTTGGCGAACGTAGTCGCACTGGGCGTCTGCCACGACGACAAATCCATCTTTCAACGAAAAACCTGTCGCTTCAAGCAACTCGATCCGCGCGTCCTCGAAATAGATGAACGGAATTGTGTTATTCATGTGACCGTACGGGTCGCACTCCGAGAATCGGACTTTGACGTCTAGCGCGATCCCTGCTCTGACACGTGTTTCCCAATCGGCTTCCCGGAAGTACTTCGTCATCCGTAGCCTTACGCCTCGACCGCAGAACCGGTGCGGCCTTTGTCGCTACCGAAGAACGATTTGAACGAGTGAAGCGTCGTCTGACGGTTCATCGCGGCGATTGATGTCGTGAGTGGAATACCTTTCGGACAAACTTCGACACAGTTTTGTGCGTTTCCGCACTGTGCGAGGCCGCCGTCTTCCATGAGCGCTTCCAAACGGTCTTCCGCGTGGAAGGCGCCAGTCGGATGCGAGTTGAAGAGACGGACTTGCGAGATCGCGGCCGGTCCGATGAAGCTCGATTTGTCATTGACGTTCGGGCACGCCTCGAGGCAGACACCGCACGTCATACATTTCGATAGTTCATACGCCCATTGACGTTTGTTCTCTGGCATCCGCGGTCCTGGTCCGAGGTCGTACGTTCCATCGATCGGGACCCATGCCTTCACTTTTTTCAACGCGTCGAACATGCGCTGACGGTCGACTTGAAGGTCACGGATGACCGGGAACGTCTTCATCGGAGCAAGACGGATCGGCTGTTCGAGCTTGTCGACGAGCGCCGTACACGATTGGCGCGGCTTGCCGTTGATGATCATCGAGCAGGCACCACACACTTCCTCGAGACAGTTCATATCCCAGTTGATCGGTGTCGTCTTGTCCCCGTTCGCATTGACCGGGTTTCGGCGGATTTCCATCAACGCCGAGATGACGTTCATGTTCGGGCGGTACGGGACGGTGAACTCTTCCGTATAAGCGGCTTGGTCCGGTCCGTCCTGGCGTTCAATGATAAAACGAATATCTTTTTGTTCAGATTGCATCGGCGTCGTCATTTCGTCTTCGCCCCTTTCTTCGAGTAATCCCGTTTGCGTGGCGGGATTAACGAAACGTCGATCTCTTCATACGAGATATCGACTTCCCCTGCGTTGTAGCGTGCCATCGTCGTCTTCATGAACTTGTCGTCATCACGTTCCGGGAAGTCCGGTTTGTAATGAGCGCCACGGCTCTCGTCACGTTTCAACGCGCCAAGCGTGATGACGCGCGCGAGGTCGAGCATGTGGTCGAGTTGTCGGATGAACGATGCCCCTTGGTTGCTCCAGCGAGCCGTGTCGGTCGCGGAGATGTTGTTATAGCGTTCACGAAGCTCACGGAGTTTGAGGTCCGTCGCCTCGAGCTTGTCGTTGTAACGAACGACCGTGACGTTGTCGGTCATGAGTTCGCCGAGCTCACGGTGGATTTGATACGCGTTTTCCGTACCGTCCATCGCGAGGATGTCATTGAACCGCTCGATTTCTTCACGTTCGTTGAAGTTGAAGAGCGCTTCTGCCACGCTCTCTGTCGCCTGGTCGAGACCGCGCATGTAGTGCACGGCCGCCGGACCGGCTTCCATCCCGCCGTATACGGCAGACAAGAGCGAGTTGGCCCCGAGACGGTTCGCACCGTGCATCGAGTAGTCGCACTCACCGGCTGCAAATAGCCCCGGGATGTTCGTCATCTGGTCGTAATCGACCCATAGTCCGCCCATCGAATAGTGAACGGCCGGGAAGATCTTCATCGGGACTTTTCGTGGATCGTCGCCGACGAACTTCTCGTAAATCTCAAGGATCCCGCCGAGCTTGATGTCGAGCTCTTTCGAGTCTTTATGCGAAAGATCGAGGTACACCATGTTCTCGCCGTTGACGCCGAGCTTCTGGTTGACGCAGACGTCAAAGATCTCACGCGTCGCGATATCACGCGGCACGAGGTTTCCGTAGGCCGGATACTTCTCTTCAAGGAAGTACCATGGCTTGCCGTCTTTATACGTCCAGACACGTCCGCCTTCACCGCGCGCCGATTCACTCATGAGACGAAGCTTGTCGTCCCCCGGGATCGCCGTCGGGTGGATTTGGATGAACTCACCGTTCGCGTAGACCGCCCCTTGACGATAGACCGCTCCAGCCGCTTGGCCGGTGTTGATGACCGAGTTCGTCGATTTGCCGAAGATGACACCTGGGCCGCCTGTCGCGAGGATGACCGCGTCCGATGGGAACGCTTTAATTTCCATCGAGCGCAAATCCTGACAGACCGCACCACGGCACACACCTGCTTCATCGATGATGGCCCGGAGGAACTCCCATCCTTCATACTTCTCGACGAGCCCTTGCGCCTCGTAGCGACGAACCTGCTCGTCTAGTGCGTACAGGAGCTGTTGCCCTGTCGTCGCACCGGCGTAAGCCGTACGGTGATGGAGCGTGCCGCCGAAACGACGGAAGTCGAGAAGACCTTCTGGCGTCCGGTTGAACATGACGCCCATGCGGTCGAACATGTGGATGATTTTCGGTGCCGCTTCCGCCATCTTTTGGACCGGCGGTTGGTTGGCGAGGAAGTCGCCCCCATAGACCGTGTCATCAAAGTGTTGCCAAGGAGAATCCCCTTCCCCTTTCGTGTTGACGGCACCGTTGATGCCGCCTTGTGCACAAACTGAATGTGAACGCTTGACCGGTACAAGCGAGAATAGTTTTACCGGAACACCCATCTCAGCCGACTTGATTGTCGCCATGAGTCCAGCCAGACCGCCACCGATGACGATCAAACTTTGATTTGCCATGAACTTTTCCCCCTAATTACAAGATGCCCGCGAACGTCAAGATAGAACGGATGCCGACAAAAGATAGTGCCAAGAAGACGACGCCTGAGACATAGCTCATGAAGCGCTGTGAACGAGGCGACTGTGTGATCCCCCACGTGATGGCAAACGACCAGAGACCGTTCGCGAAGTGGAACGTAGCCGAGAGGATCCCGACTATGTAGAAGATGAGCATGAGCGGATTGTCGACGATGTTTTGCATCATCTCCGCGTTCACTTCGACGCCACGCAACTTCGCCAAGCGCGTTTCCCAAACGTGCCATGCGATGAAGATGACGAGGAAGACGCCCGTGAAGCGTTGGAGCATGTACATCCAGTTACGGGCGTATGAGTAACGGTTCGTGTTAATCGAACCGAGGAACGCGTAATACACGCCATACACTCCGTGGAAGATCATCGGCAAAGCGATGATGGTGACTTCAAGGAAATACAAGTACGGTAAGCTCTCCATAAATTTTGCTGCCTTGTTGAACGACTCCACCCCATCGACGATATAGTAGTTGACCGACAAGTGAACGATCAAAAACAAGCCGATTGGGATGACCCCAAGTAGCGAATGGACTTTACGACTGAAATAGTCACGACGCGCTGCCATTCTAGTTCCCCCTTTTCACGAGCCCTTGGCTCGTTTTGTAAATAAAAGCGTTTTCAAATGTAAATATAGCTTTCTGTCTCCTATTCTACTCTTGTGAAATTTGTATGACAAGACAACCCGACCGATTTGTGCCACATTCTTTTGCAAAATACCCGGTGACCAAAAGGTGAATCGTCGTTATAATGGTATAGAGAGAATGGAGTGATGGAAGAAGATGGAAACGATGAGCCAACCCACTTTCGCGATCGAACTGCTTCGCGATTATGTGTTGACGGATTTGCTCGGGGACGACTACGCCCAAGTCATCTATTGGTCGGGCAAACGGGTCGCACGCAAGTTCCCGGTCATGACGAACGACGAACTGAGCGCCTTCTTTATGGAGGCTGGCTGGGGGCAATTGACGCTCTTGAAAGAAAAAGGAAATAAGTTCTTGTTCGAACTACTTCCCCCGCCTGCGACCCAAGAAAAGGCAACCGGCTACTTCCAGCTTGAGGCTGGCTTTTTAGCCGAACAAATTGCCGGTCGTTTCCAATGCGTCGCCGAGGGCTACGCCGATGTGGCGCGCCAGGCCGTCCAAATCACCGTCCAACTAGACCGAAAAGATACGTATGAATGACGAAGAGCCGATGCGAACTGACCGCATCGGCTCTTGTTTTATCTTCATTCGTCCGTCTCCTCATGAACATATTGCAAAACGGTCTCGGCCAACTTCTCGGGCAGACCTGCTTCCTTCAACTGTTCGAGCGAGGCGAGGCGGATCTGTTTCATCGACCCGAAATGACGGATCAACTGCTGACGCCGCTTCGGCCCGACGCCCGGGACATCGTCGAGCACCGACTTCGTCATCTTCTTCGTCCGCAAACTGCGGTGGAACGTGATGGCGAAGCGGTGGACCTCGTCTTGCATACGTTGGAGCAAGTAGAACGCGCTCGAGCGCGAATTCAGTTCGACGACTCCGCCGCCTTCCCCGAACAAGAGCTGGCTCGTCCGGTGACGGTCATCTTTTTTGAGCGACCCGACCGGCAAATCGAGCCCGAACTCGTTCTGCAGGACGTCGAGGGCGGCGTTCAATTGCCCGATGCCCCCGTCAATCAACAGCAAGTCCGGTAGACGCTTCTCTTCGGTCAACAGGCGACGGAACCGACGACGGACGACCTCTCGCATCGTCTCGTAGTCGTCCGGTCCTTGGACGGTACGAATCTTGTATTTCCGGTATTCCTTCTTGAGCGGCTTCCCGTCTTCGAAGACGACGAGTGCCGAGACGGCGTCCGCCCCTTGGATGTTCGCGTTGTCGATGATGTCGACGCGCGACAAGTTCGGGATGCCAATCGCCTCACCGAGCTCACGCATGGCGAGGAGCGTCCGCTCTTCGTCGCGGGCGAGCAACTCGAACTTCTCGTTCAAGGCGATGCCCGCATTTTTCGTCGCCAAGTCGAGCAGCTGTCGCTTCGCCCCGCGCTTCGGTTGCATCACTTTCGTCCCAATCGCCTCGTTCAACAAATCGATGCGGACGATCTCGGGGACGAGCACTTCCTTCGGCAAAACGTTCTGCTCGTAGAACTGGACGATGAAACTCTCGAGCTCCTCGGACGGCTCGCCGTGGAGCGGGAACAGTGACACGTCGCGCTCGATCATCTTGCCGCCCCGCATATAGAACACTTGGACGCACATCCAGCCGCGGTCGAGCGTATAGCCGAAGACGTCGCGTGCTGTCGGGTCGGCCGTGATCATGTTCTGTTTGTTCATAATCGACTCGACGGCCCGGATTTGGTCACGGAGCTCAGCAGCTCGTTCGAACTGCATATCTTCGGCCGCTCGTCCCATGTCGACTTGGAGCTTGGCGAGCGTCTCGCTCGTCTCCCCGTTCAGGAAGCGGCGAATCTCTTGGACGATCTCTTTTTGCTCGTCCGTGTCAACGGCGAGCTCGCAAGGTCCGAGGCACTGCCCGATATGGTAATACAGACAGAGCTTGCGCGGCATCGGTTGGCATTTCCGGAGCGGATACAGTTTATCAAGCAACCGCTTCGTCTCGTTGGCGGCATAGGCGTTCGGGTACGGGCCGAAATAGAAGCCGCCGTCCCGCTTCAGCTTCCGCGTCGTGAGTAACCTCGGGTACGGCTCGTTCGTGATCTTGATGTACGGGTACGACTTGTCGTCTTTGAGACGGATGTTGTATTTCGGATCGTGCTTTTTGATGAGCGTCATCTCGAGCAGAAGCGCCTCGAGTTCGCTCGCCGTGACGATATACTCAAAGTCGCGAATCTCAGCGACGAGGCGCATCGTCTTGATGTCATGCGCCCCGGTAAAATAAGACCGGACCCGGTTCTTCAAATTTTTCGCTTTCCCGACGTAAATGATCTCGCCGTACTCGTTCTTATGCAAGTAACAGCCGGGCTCGTCCGGGAGGAGCGCCAATTTATGTTTAATGTGGTCAGAATGACTCAAATTCAATCACCTCAGTTTAAGTTCCTTCCAGACGGGAAAAATTTGATGAAGTCTCAGAGGGAGGGTTTTGTTATGAAACGGTACGATGTCATCATCATCGGCAGCGGCTCGGCAGCGAGCCAAGCCGCTAACGTATTATGCGACGCCGGTAAACAAATTGCCATCGTCGAGAACTGGACGTTCGGCGGGACGTGCCCGCAACGCGGATGTGACCCGAAAAAGATGCTCGCGGAAGGAGCAGAGCTCATTGCCCGTGCGGAACGGATGAAATCACTAGGTGTCCACGGCGAGCTCACGCTCGATTGGCGCGCCTTTAAACGGCGTATCGACGAGTATCGTTTCGCCGTCCCGACGACGAAGATGCATCATTGGAAAGAGCACGACATCGACTTGTTCGAAGGCGAACCCCATTTCATCGATGAAGACTCGATTGTCATTGATGGGCATGAAATCTCGGCGCATCAGTTTTTAATCGCTTCAGGCCTCATTCCGCGACCGCTCGACATCCCGGGTGGCGACTTGGCCATCACGAGCGACGACGTTTTCGACCTCGACGACTTGCCGAAACACGTCATCATCATCGGGGCCGGCTATATCGCGTTCGAGTTCGCTCATATCATCCGCCGCTTCGGGAGCGAGGTGACCCTCCTCATCCGATCGCGGGCACTTAAACAATTCGACCGCAAAGTCGTCAAACGTCTCGTCGATGAGACGATTCGGATCGGCATCGATGTCCGGTACGGCATCGAGCCCGTCCGGATGGATGGGGACGTGCTGACGTTATCAGATGACTCTACCCTCGAAGGCGTCGTCCTTAACGCCACTGGGCGAATTCCGAGCATCGAACGGCTCCGTTTGGACGCGGCCGGTATCGAGTCCGACCACGGCGGCGTCCTCGTCAATGAGTTCCTGCAGACGACGAATGCGAACGTATATGCAGCCGGGGACGTCGCCAAGAGCCGCAACCCGGCCCTCACCCCGTTCGCGGGGCAGGAAGGACGCATCGCCGCTCTCAATCTGTTACGGGACAACACGCGCCCTTTACCGGAGCGCCCTGCCCCGACGGTCGTCTTCACGACACCGCCGATCGCCAAGGTCGGACTGACGGTCGAGGAGGCGAAGGCGCGCGGCATCGACTACGAGTGTAAGGACAACGACTTGTCCCATTTCTTGACGTATGAGCGCATCAACGACACGACGGCGTTTTCCCGCATTCTGCTCAGCAAAGACGGCCACGTGCTCGGGGCCCACTTGATCGGGCAACATGCACCGGAATTGATCAACTTGTTCTCGTTTATTATACAAAACAACATCACCCATCAACACATCAAACACTTGGAGTTCGCCTATCCGACGTCAGCCTCTGACGTGACGTATCTGATGTGACGCAAAAAGGCTCTTCCAATTTGACTTGGAAGAGCCTTTCGTCATTCGATTCCTTTATCCTTATCTTCTCGAAGTGCATCTTGGAGCGATTTCTTCCAAAGCGGGACACCTTGAGAATGGGCCGCGCGGGCCACCAAGTGACTGCCGACCGGCGCCGTCAATAAGACGAAGAACAGTCCGAGCAGAAGCCGTGCGTCAAAGATGCGCTGGTCGACCCAGACGTGCAAGAGCGCCGCGAACAGGACGAACATGACGCCGAGCGTCGCACTCTTCGAGGCGGCGTGGGCGCGGGAATAGATGTCCGGAAGCCGGATCAGACCGATGGCCGCGACGACGGTGAAGAACACACCGATGATCGTGAAGACGCCGGTCAAGATGTCATAAATCATTGTTGCGGTCATGTTGGATGATCTCTCCCTTCTCGAGGAATTTTGAGAACGCCACCGTTCCGATAAAGGCTAAAATCCCGAGCAAGAGGATGACCTCGAAGAACATAGTCGTATCGAGCAAAATCGATAACAACGATACGACCGAAATCAACCCGATGCCGATCGAGTCGAGGGCGATGACTCGGTCCGCTGTCGTCGGCCCTTTGACGACCCGGTACAGCATACCGAGCATGGCGATCACGAGGATGGCGAGGGCGACGTAAATAATAATATTTAACATTAGCTGGTCGCCTCCTTGATGTTCGACTCAAAGTTATCGTAAATGTCTTGTTTGAGCGACTCTTTATCCGGCATATGGAGCGCATGGATGTAGAGCGTCTTATTGTCGTCTGACACTTGGACGACAAGCGTACCGGGTGTCAGCGTGATGAGCATCGATAACCAACTCACTTTCCAACCGGCATCGAGTTCGGTGTGGTACCGAAAGATGCCTGGTTGGATTTTTAGTTTCGGGCTCAAGACGAGCCGGAGCACTTCGATGTTGGCTACGACGAGTTCGCGACAGAAAATCAAGAACAGTTTAAACAGTTTCAAGACACGGGTGAAATAAAAGTCCGTGTTTTTGAAGAAGCGGCGCATCATGAAGATGACGAGTAACCCGAGCAAATAACCGATGATGAATCCGCTCGTCGTGAACGTACCCGTGAAGAACATCCAAATGAACGCCAGGAAAAAGTTGATGAGTAGTTGGTAAGCCATCTCTAAATCACTCCTTAATCACGGCATCAATATAGATTTCGGGTTGCACGAGCGGTTCGATTGCCTGGGTAATGAACGGATGTATCGCTTCGGCACCAAACCCATAGGCGACGGCGACCGCGACAAGCAAGAACGTCGGCACGATGAGGCGGTTCATATACGGCACGAGCGGACCGTCATAGACTCGTTTCTCTTCTCCCCAAAATCCGTACAAGAAGATTTTGATGACCGAGAAGAGGACGAACAGACTCGACAGTAAAATGAGGAGCGGCCCGAACAGGCTGCCTTCCCCGACCCCGCCTTGAACGATCAACAGTTTCCCGAAGAATCCGCTAAGTGGCGGAATCCCGGCGAGCGACAACGCTGCGATGAAGAACGTCCAACCGAACAATGGGAAGCGGGTAATCAAACCGCCCATGTCGCGCAGTTGACCGGACTTGGTAATGCCGATCATCATCCCGACGAGCATGAACAAGGCGGCCTTGATCAACATGTCATGAATCAAATAGTAGAGCGCCCCTTCAAGCGACGTCTGCGTGTTGAGTGCGATTCCGTACAAGATGACGCCGACGGCGATCATGATGTTGTAGATGATGATCAACTTGACGTCGTTGTAGGCGATTGCCCCGATCATCCCGATGACGATCGTCAACACGGCAAGGATAATCAAGAAGTTCTGCATGAACGCACTTCCGCCATCAAACAGGAGCGTATACGTCCGTAAGATCGAGTAGACGCCGACTTTCGTCAACAGCGCCCCGAACATGGCGAGAATCGGTGTCGGCGCCACGACATACGAGCCCGGGAGCCAGTAATGAAGCGGCACGAGTGCCCCTTTCAAGCCGAAGACGATGACGAAGAACACACCGATGACGGTGATGACGCTTTGATTCCCCACGAGCGGAATCTTTTGCGCGAGGTCCGCCAAACTGAGCGTACCGACCGTCCCGTAAAGAAGCGCGACGGCCATGACGAACAGCGCCGAGGCGATGACGTTCACGAGCAAGTACTTAATCGACTCGCGTAACTGGACACCCTTCCCGCCGAGCACGATCAACACGTACGACGAGATGAGGAAGACTTCAAAGAAGACGAACAAGTTGAAAATATCGCCTGTCGTGAAGGCACCGTTCACCCCGACGAGGAGGAACAACATCGCGACGTAGACGTAGTTCGATTCATAGGCGTCTGAGAAGTAATGGGTCGCAAACCAGACGATGAAAAAGACGAGCAACGTCGACGTGGCGACGAGTAGTGCTGACAGCATGTCCGAGACGAGCGTGATTCCGAACGGTGCCGGCCAGTTCCCTAAGTTGACGGTCATGATGCCGTCTTGAGACACGGTGAAGATGAGCAGCACCGTCACTGCAAACGTTACAAGTAAAGCCCCGAGTGCCACTCCGCGTTGCAGACGAACTTGCTTCGGTGCGAAGAGAAGAAAGATGGCCGCAAGCGCCGGGATGACAATCGGAAAGATCGGTAAGTTAATCATTCGATTCCGTTCCTTTCATTTCCTCAATATTATCCGTGTTCAGTTCCTGGTAAGCCCGATACGCGAGCACGAGGAAGAACGCGGTCACCCCGAAGCTGATAACGATCGCCGTCAAGACGAGCGCTTGCGGGAGCGGGTCAGTATATTCCGTGACCCCATCGACGAGGACGGGTGCCGCTCCGGTTTTCAGTCCACCCATCGTCAAGACGAGCAAGTGGGCAGCGTGGCTGAGCAACCCGGTGCCGATGATGATGCGCAACAAACTCTTTGAGAGAATCATATAGACCGCGCTCATCGTCAGGACACCGATGATGATGCTAACGAAGATTTCCATTATTCACTCTCTCCAATCGTTTGAATGATCGTCATCGTCACACCGATGACCACAAGGTAAACGCCAAGGTCAAAGGCGATCGCCGTGTGAAGCGTCTGTTCGCCCAAGAGCGGCAAATCGAATTTGTCATAGGCGTGCGTCAGGAACGGACGGTCCCAAAAGATGCTATGGAGTGACGTCAGCATCGCGATGACGAGACCGAGCGCCGTCATCTTCCGATAGTCGAACGGGAGCACGTCAGCGAGCGTCTTCGAGTCAAAGGCGAGAAGCAAGAGGACGAGCGCCGCCGCTGTCATCAAACCACCGATGAAACCTCCGCCCGGCGAGTAGTGCCCGGCGAAGAACAAATTGATCGAGAACACGATGATGATGAAGAAGATGATCACCGCGGCCGTCTGTAAGATGACGTCATTGACTTGATCATTTTTTCGGTTCATGTTCGCGCGCTCCTTTCGTACGTACTGTCGTTCTAAATTTGATCATCGTGTAGATTCCAATGGCCGCGATGGCAAGGACGACGATCTCGAACAACGTATCAAAGCCACGGAAGTCGACAAGGACGACGTTGACCATGTTCTTCCCGGCTGCCAAGTCATAGACGTTTTCTTTATAATACTCGGAGATCGACGACAATGAACGGTTCGACAGCGCCATGAAGCTGAGGAGCGTCACCGTCACCCCGACGAAAATCGAGACAATCGCATTCTCGATTTTAAACTTAACACGCACTTCTTTCTTGCTGATCTCCGGCATGTGGTAGAAGACGAGCAAGAACAAGGCGACCGATACCGTCTCGATGACGAGCTGCGTCAAGGCGAGGTCCGGGGCATTGAAGAAGACGAAGAACAACGCGACCGAATATCCGACGACACCGAGCAAGATGATCGACGGCAGACGCGAACGCATGAACAGAATCGCGAGCGATGCCAAGATGACGACCGCCCCGAGGACGTATTCATACGGTGCGACAGGTTCCATCTCGCCGAACGAGAAGTCGAACAAGTCGAAGCGATACATCGAGAACAACATCATGCCTGACAAGAACAAGAAGATGTACACCAAATACGAGCGGATGAAGCCCGTCATATAGTTGTCTTTAAAACGGTACGCCGCCTTGTTCGACCAGACGAGCGTCCCGTCGTACATGCCATTGAGCGTCAAGCGATGCGGGATATGGTTGTAGATGCCCATCCACTTGTTGATTGTGAAGAACATGAGCGTCCCGAGCAGGATGACCCCAATCGTCATATAGAGTTCAGGTGTCAATCCATGCCAGAAGTAGATGTCGACCTTCACGTCCTGCCCGCTCGCGACGAGCGTCGGATAGATCGACTCGACGGCCGGCTTGATGAGCGAGTTCGACAACACGTTCGGTACGAAACCGAGAACGACGACGAGGATAGCGAGAATCGCTGGCGGGATGAGCATCCCGATCGGTGCCTCGTGCGGCTGTTTCGGTAACCGGTCGAACTGGGCTTTGCCCATGAACGTCCGGGTGAAGATAATCAAGCTGTAGATGAATGTGAACACGCTCGCGATGAACGCGACGACCGGGATCAAGATGCCGATCGTATCGAGCGCGAAGAAGTCCATCGAGAACACTTTCGTGGTTGCCTTCAAGAACATCTCTTTACTGAGGAAGCCGTTGAACGGCGGCAGCCCTGCCATCGACAACGAGCC
This sequence comes from Exiguobacterium sp. s5, assembly GCF_018618075.1. Lineage (NCBI taxonomy): Bacteria > Bacillati > Bacillota > Bacilli > Caryophanales > Exiguobacterium > Exiguobacterium sp. s5. Next base: position 441,445 of record NZ_JACSLK010000002.1, read on the forward strand.
GATGACGGCAATCGTGAACGTGATCGGCATGACGGTCATCAGACCGCCGAGCTTACGGATGTCACGCGTCCCCGTCTCGTGGTCGACGATTCCGACCATCATGAACAGCGACCCTTTGAACGTCGCATGGTTGATCAAGTGGAAGATTGCCGCGATTGTCGCGACCATATAGATGTTGTCATCCATGCCGTCATAATGTAGCGCCGCGGCCCCGAGGCCAAGAAGCGACATGATGAGACCTAGCTGACTGACCGTCGAGAAGGCGAGAATCCCCTTCAGATCGGTCTGTTTGACCGCGTTGAACGAACCCCAGAAGAGCGTGAACGTCCCGACCGAGGCAATGATCCATAGCCAGAGTGACGACTCCTGGAACACCGGGCTCATCCGTGCGACGAGATAGAGACCGGCCTTGACCATCGTCGCCGAGTGGAGGTACGCACTGACCGGGGTCGGTGCCTCCATCGCATCCGGCAACCAGATGTGGAACGGGAATTGCGCTGACTTCGTGAAGGCGCCGAGCAAGATGAGAATCATCGCCGCGATAAAGAACGGGCTATCGGCGATGAGTGCCTGATTGGCGACCATGTCACGGATGCTGAATGAGCCGACGATCGACTCGAGGATCACAATCCCCCCTAGCATCGACAAGCCCCCGAACACGGTGATGAGCATCGACTTACGTGCCCCGTAGCGTGAGCGTTCTTTCTCGTACCAATACCCGATCAACAGGAACGACGAAATCGATGTGAGTTCCCAGAACATGTACATGACGACCATGTTATCCGAGAGGACGACACCGAGCATCGCACCCATGAACAAGAGCAAGTACACATAAAAATGACCGAGCGACTCTTTGTCTTTATTCAAATAGTAAATCGAATAGAGGACGACGAGCGCCCCAATCCCTGTAATGAGGAGGGCAAACAATAGTCCGAGCCCGTCCACGTAGGCCGTGAAGTTGATGCCGAGCGATGGCATCCATTCGACCGTCTCCGTCACGACGTCCCCCGCGCTCGTGATTCCGATGAAGCGGAAGAAGTACACGAACAGGACGACCGGAACGATTAACACGAACCAACCCGTATGGATTCGCTTCAGCGCCCGGAACAAGAACGGGATGAACGGTGCCGCGAGAAGCGGCAATAAGATAGCTAAATGTAACACCGACAAGAAAATTCCTCCTTCGAACAGAGTCTTACAAGCGATGGGCCAATTATTAAGGTCACTTGACGCCATCATGTCTTCTTCATGAGTATAGCGTAAATTTTCAGTCTGTTTCCATGATAAAACCTTCCCGCTTTTCAGAGCCTCGTCAAAAAATACCGAACTGTTAAATATGAAGAGAGTCGACAAAAAGCGACGAAAAAAAAATTCTGATCAAGCGTTGTATGTATCCGTTTTCAGATGGTGCTTTTTCCGGATTCCCCGTTAAATCCGGACCGAACCTTAACCGTTGTTATTCCATGCGAAACGACTAAACTCCTTCTTCCCTAACGAGCCCAACAAAAAACAGCCGACCAGTTCCCCGGTCGGCCGTACGCATTATTTTGCTGTCGCGATAAACTCTTTGAGTGCTTCTTTTGGTTGGAAGCCCATTGTTTTCGAAACAGGTTGTCCATCTTTGAACATCATGAGTGTTGGGATACTTTGGATTTGGAAAGCACCCGCTACTTCTGGGTTCTCGTCAACGTCAAGTTTCACGATTTGGACTTGATCGCCCATCTCTTGGTCAAGCTCTTCGAGTACCGGTGCGATCATGCGGCACGGTCCACACCAAGCTGCCCAGAAATCGACGAGGACGACGCCCTCTTTTACTTCTTGTTCAAATGTTTGAGTCGTTGCGTGTTTAATAGCCATTTGGTAAATACCTCCCCAGTAAGATGTGAGAGCCGATTAAGAACTCTCATGCATTTCATGTTCAGAGTATACCACGGAGGGTACGTTTCCCCAAACATTCTGCATATCAGCTATTGACGAGGTGTTTGCGGAACTCTTCCGTCAAGAGCGGGACGACGTCGAACAAGTCACCGACAATGCCGTAGTCGGCCACGGTGAAGATGTTCGCTTCCGGGTCTTTGTTGATGGCGACGATGACTTTGGCGTTGCTCATCCCGGCCAAGTGTTGGATCGCCCCAGAGATGCCGCAGGCAATATACAAGTCCGGCGTGACGACTTTCCCGGTCTGCCCGATTTGAAGCGCGTAGTCACAGTAGTCGGCGTCACATGCTCCACGTGAAGCACCGACGGCCCCGCCGAGCAATTCCGCGAGCTCTTCGAGCGGCTTGAAGCCGTCCTCGCTCTTGACACCGCGCCCACCGGCGACGATGACTTTCGCTTCCGTCAAATCGACTTTCCCCGTCGCCTTGCGGACGACTTCTTTGACGATCATGGCGAGGTCCTTGAGCTCCACGCTCGGTGTCTCGACCGACACACTCGCTCCAGCCGTACGCGGAAGAGCGTCGATGTTGTTCGGACGGATCGTGAAGAACATGACCGAGTCTTTGAATTTCACTTTCTCGAACGCTTTCCCTGAATAGATCGGGCGAACGAACTCGGCGTCTTTGCCAGATCCTTCAATCGAGACGACGTCACTGATGAGACCGGCGTCCAGACGAGCCGCTAGTTTCGGTGCGATATCTTTCCCGAGCGCCGTATGGCCGAGCACGATCATGTCCGGCGACTCCTGGTCGATGACTTGGCGGAGCACTTGTCCGTAACCGTCTGGCGTATAGTGTTTGAGACGCTCGTCTTCGATGACGAGGACGCGTCCCGCGCCGTATTCCCCGAGTTCATTGGCGAGTGCTTTGACATCATCCCCGATGACGACCGCCGTCACGTCGTCCGTCAGTTGCTTCGCCGCGGCGATGGCTTCGAATGATACGTTCCGTAACGCGCCTTCACGCGCTTCTGCGAGTACTAGAGCTTTCATCTATGTGTCCCCCTTAAATGACTTTTGCTTCCGTGCGAAGTAATTGAACGAGCTCGCTCACTTGTGACGACGTATCCCCTTCAAGGATGCGTCCCGCTTTCTTCTCTTCCGGCAAGAACCGTTCAATCGTCTCGATCTTCGCTTCGATCTCGTCTTCATCGAGGTCGATGTCCGACAGTTCGAGTTCTTCGAGCGGCTTCTTCTTCGCCTTCATGATGCCTGGAAGACTCGGGTAGCGCGGTTCGTTCAACCCTTGTTGCGCCGTCACGAGGAGCGGGAGCGGCACTTCGATCACTTCGGTGTCCCCTTCGACGTCACGTGTGACCGTCGCCATCGTCCCGTCGATTTTGAGTTCCGTGATCGTCGTCACGTAGTTCATGTCCAACAGTTCTGCGACGCGTGGCGCGACTTGGCCGCTGCCGCCGTCGATGGCGACGTTCCCGGCGAAGACGAGGTCAGGCGCTTGTTCCTTCAAGTACGTGGCGAGCACTTTTGAGATCGTCACGTGATCGGCGTCCTCGACGTCATCTTCAATTGAGATACGGACCGCTTTGTCCGCACCCATCGCGAGCGCCGTGCGAAGTTCTTTGTCCGCGTCTTCTGGACCGACCGTCACGACCGTGACTTCTCCCCCGAGATCATCACGCTTGCGAATGGCCTCCTCGACCGCATACTCATCGTACGGGTTAATGATGAACTCAGCGCCGTCTTCTTGAATTTCCCCATTCTCGAGCTGAATCGCTTCTTCTGTATCGAACGTACGCTTCAGCAATACAAAAATATTCATCGTAGTTCCCCCTTTAAGTTGTTCGCACCATCATTCATGAATCTCCATTCATTTTTTGAGCTAGCGAGAGGGCTTACGGTTAAGCAAGCCCTTTTTTTAACATATGGTGTACTTTCGGTAACGTCGACATCAAATCATATTTGAAGCCGCTCGCCATCCAGCTCGTGACCACTTCATCAATCGTGCCGAAGATCATCTGCCGGGCGAGGCGATAGTCAAGTTCTTGGTCGAACTCGCCGGTGTCGACCCCGTGCTGTACGACCGCATCGATCAAGTTCAAGTACGGCTTCAACACTTCGCTGATCTTTTGACGAAGCGCCAAGTTCGACTGCCGAAGCTCGATTTGCGTCACGACGGCGAGGTCGTAATCGGCCGACAGTTGCTTCAAGTGCGACTCGATCAACTGATAGAGTTTGTCGCCGGCCGTCGTCTCCTGCTCGATTTGTTGCTTCGAGTAGTCGATGAACAAGCCCATCTTCGTTTGGAACAATTCAATCAACAGATGCTCCTTGTTTTTGAAGTACAGATAAATCGTTCCGTCGGCGACGCCCGCCTCTTTGGCGATGGCCGTCACCTTTGCACCGTGATAGCCATGATCCGCAATCACTTTCACTGCCGCATCGATAATGCGGTCACTTTTTGATCCATTCTTTGTCATAAACACCCAAGCTCCTTACCGCTGCAGAAAAATGAATGATGGTTCATTCATTTATTATTCTATCATGTGACACGGTTGTGTCAACTGCTTTGTTTCACTTGTTTCGCCTTCTCTTCGTCGACGAGGACACGACGTAAAATCTTACCGACGAACGTCTTCGGCAACTCTTCCCGGAACTCATACAGCTTCGGCACTTTATACGCCGCGAGCTTCTCGCGACAGTGCTTGTCGAGCTCTTCTTCCGTCACGCTGGCGCCGTCACGCGTCACGATGAACGCCTTGACCGTCTCACCGCGATACGGGTCCGGTACGCCGATACAGACCGCTTCCTTGACGGCCGGATGTTCGTATAGCACTTCTTCGATCTCACGCGGATAGACGTTGAAGCCTCCGGCGATAATCATGTCTTTCTTGCGGTCGACGATATAGAAGAACCCATCCTCGCCCATATAGCCGAGGTCACCGGTCGCGAGCCATCCGTCCTTCAAGACGGCTGCCGTCTCTTCCGGCTTCTGCCAGTACCCTTTCATCACTTGCGGACCGTGCAGCATGATCTCCCCGATTTCACCGATATCCGCCGGCGTCTCCCCGTCTGCCTTTACAATTTTAGCAGATGTGTCCGACAACGGCACGCCGATCGAGCCGACAATCCGTTTATCCCATAGGAAGTTCGCGTGCGTGACCGGTGATGTCTCCGATAACCCGTACCCTTCGACGATGCGACCGCCCGTGATGCTCTCGAACTGCTCCTGCACTTCGACCGGGAGCGGCGCCGACCCGGAGATACACGCCTCGATTGACGACAGGTCATATTTCTTCAATTTCGGGTCGTTGAGGATGCCGACATACATCGTCGGTGCACCTGGGAAGAAGTGTGGCTTCTTCTTGTGGATCGTCTTCAAGACGTCAGTGACGTCAAAGCGCGGGACGAGGACGAGCTCATATCCGTTCGCCATCCCGAAGTTCAGACAGCATGTCATCCCGTAGACGTGGAAGAACGGCACGACGCTCAAGACACGCTTTAGGTCGCCTCGATTATATCTATAGAAGAAGTTCGAGATTTGGTCGACGTTCGCCGTCAAGTTGAAGTGGGTCAGCATGACGCCTTTTGGCAACCCTGTCGTTCCGCCAGTATATTGCAAGACAGCGACATCCTCTTTCGGATCGATCGCGATCGGAGTGATCGGCCCGAAGTTCTTATGGTCTTTGAATGCGACCGAACCTGTCGTGTCGATGACGATGTTGTTCTCACGTTTCACTTTGATCGGGTACAGCTTGTTCTTCGGGAACGGAAGATAGTCGGCGATGCTCGTCGTGATGATCGTTTTGATGTCCGTCTTCTGTTTCACACGAAGCGATTTCGGATAGAGGAGGTCGAGCGTGATGAGGATGTTCGCACCTGAGTCGGTGATCAAATTCTCGAGCTCATGCTCGGTGTAGAGCGGGTTCGTCTGGACGACCGTGCCACCAGCGTACAAGACGGCGTAGAATGAAATGACGTATTGCGGACAGTTCGGGAGCATCAGGCTGACGCGGTCCCCTTTTTGCAGGCCTTTCGATTGGAGCATCGTCGCGAGTCGCTTCGCCGTGTCATCGACCTCGGCGAACGTCAACTCTTTGCCGATGAAAGAGACGGCGGTCCGGTCCGGATAATCGGTAGCGGCCCGGGATAGCGCTTCATAGAGCGGCTTCACCTCGTAATCAATTGTTTCTGGCATGTCAGCTGGATAATCTTGCAACCACGGTTTGTTCATCGATTCTCCCCCTTGGAATGAATAGTCATTCAGTTAACTCTATTATAATGCCAAGAAAACGCTTTCATCTACCCTTTACCCGATAATTTTCAGAAAATATCGAAAAAACGTGCGCGGATGAAAGTTTCCGCACACGTTCAGATTCTCTTGAAATAGGCTTCGGTCTGCTCTTGGTTGCTGATTTTCTCGTCCAAGTGATCCTTTAATTCTTTTTCCCACTTGATCGTCGAGAAGTCGACGTCGAGCCACGCCTCCATCTCCGGGCGTGAGAACGAATATGTTCGGTTCGGGAAAGCGAAGCGGACAATCTCCGTGTTTTGCACGAGTGTGAAGTACGTCGCCGCGTTCCGAATCGCGAGTCGCTCCTGCTCGATCCGTTCAATCTCAGGATCACTGTAACGAATCGTCAGCCCGTAAGGACGTTTTTTCGTCTGCAGCTCGATCGACTTGTAGCAGTCGTGCATCGGCAACGTCTGGGCGATGCCGGCGACGGCGTTGTTGTCCCCGACGTAAGACCCTTTGTATTGGAAAGCGTTCGATCGTTCGGTGTCCCCGCATCCAGCGAGCACGATGAGCAAGACGACGAGCAGACTGAGCCGTTTCATGAAAATCCTCCTATCAAGATTTTAGTTTCAAGTTCAAGCGATAGAGCAGGCGTTTCGCAAGTAAATGAGCGAGGAAACCGCCGATGAAAAAGCCGACAACGTAAAGGATGCTGTTCGTCGGGTACGAGAGGTTGGCCAGAATGATCCCGCCGAGCATGGCGAAACAGACGACCATGATCACGTGGACAAGCCAAAGCCAGTTCGTGAACATGAAGAAGCGGCCGTTGTTCTCTTGTGGGGCCCGGTTGAACATCCATAAGCCGAGAACGAACGAGAGGATGATAAAGCTGATGGCGCTAAGCATCGCCACCGTCATAAAGTCTTCCCACACCGTATTGTCCGTGAACATGTTGAACGTATCGACATTAAATACGTTCGCAAGCGGTGAAATCACTCGCAAGAACACACTTTCCATAGCCCGTTCGAACAGACCGTAGACGCCCGACGTATTTTGAGCGACCGCGTAAATCGACCCTTGAATCAACAGGATGATGCCGACAGGGAACAATAAGGCGACGACCGACCAGAGCACTTGCGAGACAGCCTCCCCGCCGAATGAACCCATCCATAACGCCAACGAGAAAACGGCAATCCCGGTCAACAACATAAACCCAACAAGCCCCGCGACTTGTAACGTGTGTCCGTCCATCAAAAATGAATAGCGTGATGAATGGATCACCCAAAGCATGAGCGGTCCGCCAATGAGAGACGAGACAATGATCCCGCTCGTCCCAATCAACCACTTCGATATGTATAGCTGGTTGCGGTTGAACGGGAGGGACATCGCAAAGTCAGACATTTGGCTATTGCGTTCACTTCCAATCAAGACGGATGCCATCAAGAAGCCGAAGATGATATAGAGGAAGATGACGCCACCGTACGGGATCAGTGTCTGTAAGTCACCAATAAAGTAGCTGTACTGCGGGCTAAACAACTCTTCAACCGACGGATTCGTTACATTGTCGCCATACCATTCGGCAAACTCATCGGGATTCGCTTGAATTTCTCGAACTTGTTCATCGAATGATTGCATCTGCGTCCATACTGGAAGCGTATAGGCGACGATCCCAAGGAAGACGAGCAACATCCATAACAACGACACTTGTTTCCAGTCTTTCTTTAACAACACTTTAAAAGACACTTGCCTCACCTCCTAATTGGACCCGGAAGATGTCTTCGAGCGACATTGGGATTTCTTCGACGAGCATCGGGTCGTGCGCATCGACGAACGTATCGAGTTCTTTCGTCCGTTCTTTCGCCATGAACAAGGCGACCCGGCCTGTGACGTTGATGATTTCGATATCTTTCCGTTCGAGCAGTTCGACTGGCACTTGATCGTTGAAGACGACTTGCAGTTTGACGCTCGTCTCCCGCGCCTCCTCGAGCGACATGATCGCTTTGACGCGCCCTTTTTCGATCATGATGATGCGGTCGGCGATTCGTTCGAGCTCATGTAACTGGTGACTCGAGACGATGATGGAACAGTTACGTGCCTCGACTTGGGCGATCATCAGCTTCAAGACGTCCGACTTGGCGACGACGTCGAGTCCGTCCGTCGGTTCATCGAGCAGATAATATTTCGCTTGGACGGCGAACGCGAGCGAGAGCGTCACCATCGCCTTCTGCCCTTTCGAGAGCTGGCGAATCTTCTTGTTGTCGATGTTATATCGTGTGAGCGTCTCTCTAAAGGTTGAACGGTTGAACGTCGGATAAATCGATTCGTAGAGCGCTGCCGCCTCGTTGACTGTGTAATGCTTGAGCGCGTCGGCCGAATCTGGGACGAAGATGACGTCACGCTTTAACTCTGCTTTTTCAAAGATGCTCGATGGACCGTAGCGGACGTCGCCCGTGTCCGGTCGGATGATGCCGACCATCGTCCGGAGGAGCGTCGTCTTGCCGGCCCCGTTCCGTCCGACGAGGGCGATGATTTCCCCTGCGCCGACGGTGAAATCGATATCATCAAGGACTTGCTGTCGATCGATTTTTTTACTCAGTTGCTGGACTGTCAGCATGGTTCTCCCCTACTTTCTTATACTCTGTCTCAAATAGCGTCAGCGCTTCAGTGAGCGCGATGTTCGCGTAATGGCAATCGATGGCGAGCTTCTTGATCGCCTCTAGGATTGGGGCGCGCGGTGAGTCCTGGTCGATCCAGTCCTCGGAGACGAACGTCCCCCGCCCGCGGTGCATCTCGAGCAATCCGAGCCGCTCGAGTTCCTGATACGCCTTACTGACCGTGTTCGGATTGATGACGAGGTCGGTCGCAAGTTCGCGCACCGACATGACTTTGTCGCCCGGCCGTAAAATTCCGCGGATGACGAGTGCCTTCGTCTGATTGACGATTTGTTCATACAAAGGTTCCGCGCTTTTCATATCAATTTTATATAACATGGGTCACACCCTCTCTTGTGTACGTGGTATAAGTGTATTATATGTATTAGTACACGTAAATACAATAGTTCTTAAAGGGCACTTTCAGTTTACAGGCAATTGGGAATAAATTGAATACGACTTTGGACCGAGGTAGTACACTTCCATTTCAGGTACATTGGTAGAGAGGTGAATCAAAAATGAGAAAACGATGGTTAGTCGCAACCGCTGTCGCCGTGACCGCGCTTGGCACGACATGGTCGACTTATGCAAAACAAGATGAGGAAGAACGATACGCGTCCTATATTGAGGATACATATGGAGAGGACGTCGAGGTCACGCTCAAGCGCGACTGGAAGATGGGCGGCTATGCGGCCGAATTCACCCTGACCGATCCGATACTCGAAGGTGACTATTGGGCTGAGACGTATCAGACTGATCAAACGATCCATGACAACGTGCTCGAACATGTCTGGCAACAGGAGGCCGAAGACACGTTCAAGGAGCGGCTCGAGCAACTCGACTTGTTGACGGAGGCGGAAACGGTCCGCGCGAGTGTACCGACCGGTGTGGATGAAGGCGTTGCGACGACTATACGCCCTACCCCGACGTCCGTCTTCGACGTCGAGTCAAAAGAGTTCTTGGATGTGTCGATCATGTTCCACGAGGAGTGGTCCAATACCGATGCGCAGAAACAACGGATGCTCGGCGTGATACGAGCTTTGGAGGACGACGTCTACTCGATTCATTTCTCATTCGACGGGGCACCTTATGCGGATGACGACTTCACCGAGCGGTATTTGAACATCGCACGCGATTCCTTACCGGGCGAACCGGCGATGCATGAAATTCAGACGATTGACGACTTGAATCGCCATGATCGACTGTATGGCTTCGACGAGACGACGTTCATCCATGACTACCACTTCGACGGTACAAAATATGAAGACTGATTACCATTCGCACGAGCGGATGGTTTTTTTGTGAGCATTCTCCTTTACAGCACGGCGTGAATGTTTTACATTTGACGAGTCAACAATTGACTTATCAAATGAGAGGGGTGAGACACCACAGATGGAATTACGAGATATCAGCCGACTGCTCTACCAAATCAAACTGGCGGACCAACGCGTCGCGACCTCGTTCGAGAAAGAGACGGGCTTCAGCCTGACCCGCTACGAGATGCTCATGATCGTGCATGACAAGGGCGTCTGTTCGCAAAGCGAGATTCAGCAGGCGATGAAAATCGACAATGCGGCCATCACCCGCCATTTGAAGATCCTTGAAGAAAAAGGCTACGTCCGCCGGGAACGGAACACCGCGAACCATCGTGAAGTGTTCGTCCATTTAACCGACGAAGCCAAACATGACTTGACGAGCTGTGAACAAGACCACGACCGCGGCAAGCATCTGATCACGAAAGTGCTGTCCGAGTCAGAAATCAATCAGCTGTCGAGTCTGCTGCAAAAGCTTAACCAACTATAACAAGAGAGAAAGAGGTAATATCCATGGCAACTACATTCGAAAACAACACATTCACTGACGTGATGCTCGGTCGCAAATCGATCCGCGTCTACGACGAGAACGTCAAAATCTCACAACTTGAAATGCTTCAAATGATCGAGGAAGCGACAACGGCCCCTTCTTCAGTCAACATGCAACCGTGGCGCTTCGTCGTCGTCGAGAGCCCAGAGGCGAAAGAAACGCTAAAGCCGCTCATCCGCTTCAACGTCCGTCAAAACGACACGTCGGCTGCGATGGTCCTCATCTTCGGCGACATGGAATGCTACGAGCTCGGTGAAGAGATTTACGACCAAGCTGTCGCGGAAGGCAAAATGCCGCAAGAAGTACGCGACCAACAGCTCGGCGCCATCCTCCCGTACTACAAGAACTTGTCGACACAAGAGATGAACGACATCGTCAAAATCGACTCGAGTCTCGCAGCGATGCAATTCATGCTCGTCGCCCGTGCTCACGGTTACGACACGAACCCAATCGGCGGTTTCGAGAAAGACCAACTCGCGGAAGCGTTCGGGCTCGACAAAGACCGTTACGTGCCGGTCATGATCCTCTCGGTCGGTAAAGCTGCAGAAGAAGGCTACCAATCGGTACGTCTCGACGCTGAAAAAATCACATCATTCAAATAATCGGAGGACACCCACATGATCTTAATCAATGCTATTTTCGACGTGAAAGAAACGGAATTTGAAAACTTTTTGGCAGACATCAACAAGCTTATCGATTCGTCGAAACAAGAAGCCGGTTGCTTGAGCTATGAACTGTTCCAATCGACGACTTCGGAGAACCGCTTCGTCATGATCGAGAACTGGGCCGACCAAGCGGCCGTCGAACAACACAACCAAAACCCGGACCTCATCGCGTTCGCCCAAAACGTAGGCAACTACGTGACGGCGAAACCAGTGCTCCATGTGACGGAAGTCGCGACGGCCAACTAACGTGTCCGGGCTCACCCTCGTCCTCGGAACACTCGTCGCCATCGAGTTCTTCTACATTATGTATTTAGAGACGTTTGCCACGCGTTCGAGAACGACGGCCCGTGTCTTCAACATGACGGAACAAGAGCTCGCGCGAGATTCTGTGTCGGTGCTGTTCAAGAACCAAGGCGTCTATAACGGGTTGATCGGCGTCGGCTTGCTGTACGGTCTGTTCGTCAGCCAGTCGATCGAGATCGTCACGATGCTTCTCATCTATATCGTGCTCGTCGCGTTGTACGGCAGTATCACGAGCAACAAAAAGATTATCCTCACGCAAGGCGGATTGGCGATTTTGACGCTGTTGTCCATGTTGTTGTGAGTTAAGCGGTCGACCTCGTGTCGACCGTTTTTTTGTCCCATCGATTCATCGGTCCGATGTTTCGGCATACAAAAAACCGCTTCTACGCATTTGTAGAAGCGGCTGTTTGTTATACGCCGAGAATCGCGAACGAGACTCCGACGACACCGATGAGCGCCATGGCGTAAACTGGTACGCGTGGCATTTCACCGTTATTATCGAGCGCCTTCCCGAACATGTAGAACACGATTGGGTGGACGAGGAATGGCATCGAGAAGATGAGCGGGATGAGAAGCGACGCTTCCGTCCCGAACATGCCGCCCTGCACGGCTGCGAAGAGACCGAAGTGCGAGATGGCTGACGATTGAGCCATCGTCGTGTAGTCGAACGCGATCGTGCTGAACGTGAGAAGGACGAGTCCACCGAAGACCGCCATCATCTGCCAACCGAACGAGAACTGCATGAGCGCCTTCACTTCTTTGAAGTCTTCTCCGTTGGCACCGCGCAAGTTTTTAAGCGAGAGCGCAGTCAACGTGAGACCGACCAAGACGATGATCGCCGTCGGCCAAATCCAGAGCGCCCCGTTGTCGGCACTGACTGCCAAAATCGAGAACACGAAGATGTGACCGAAGAACGGGATGTTGATCATGATTGGGGCACGTTTCGCGGCCACTTGACCGAAGTCACCGGCCGTACATGCGCCTGTGAGACCACTGTGCGAGAGCGAGCCGGCCATACCCGGTGCGAGGTTGCGGATGTGTCCTGTGCGGGCGAACCACATGAGGAGCGCAATCCCACCGAACATCCAGAACAACTGACCGAAGAAACCGTACACGAGAATCGAGTTCATGCCTTCGATGGCGAACGCATCACCGATTCGCGAGCCACCGACCATGAAGTTGGCGGCCAAGACGACCGGGATTCCGGCGAACAGAAGCGCACGGACGGTCGGTCCATACGTCCAGTTGTGGAAGATGGCACCGAGTGCTGACGAAAGCAACATGGCGAAGAAGATTTGCGGCAGCGCGATAATCGGTTGAACCGCCACGGCGATGCCGTACGACACGAACAAGATGACGAGCATCAAGACTGTCTCGATGACGCCTTTACGCATGTATACCTTCTTATCGTCGATTTGAGCCTTGTGGTCGATTAAGAGGAACGATGCCGCGAGACCGATCAACGCGAGAATTGGGTAGTAGAGCATGATGCCCTCTGCCGCGCCCGGTTGAATCATCATGCGGAAGAATCCTTCGAGACCGACGAGCAAGAAGAACGAACGGAGGATGAAGATGAACTGTGTCCGTCCTGTTCCGAGGAACATCTCTTCTTTCGATGGCATGACGATGTCTTTCATGTCGAGCTCTTGTTTGCTTAAGATCTTGCGAAGTTCTTGTCCACCGACGAAGAACGATACGACGAGCGCGATGATCGTCGTCCGTGATAGGAAGTCGACGAGCGGGAACTCAGGGAGCCCCGGTGTCGCGATGCCCATCTCGACCATGGCGAAACCAAGTCCGAGACCGAAGATGACGATGACGAGGATTGGTGAGAACCGTGAACCGGCCACGACCATCCGCGATAAAATGACCATCGGGATGACGAAGGCCATGAGCAACCAGAATTGGTTGAGTAATTGTACTTGCGATAATTGCTGAACGATTTCCATGGATAAACCCCTTATACATTTTTTTCACACTGTTTCGAAGTTTACAGGATTGAACATTCTGTGACAAGGGGGTGTGATGTTTTGTAAACATTGAAAGCGGAACCAACTGAAATGGTTCCGCTTTCGGTTAATTATTCGGTTGGCGAAGGCCCCAAACACCTTTATTTCCCGTGGAATAGAATAAGTCTTCTTTCCCCGCGAAGCTGGCCGAATCACTCGAATGGGCCCGAATCTGTTTATTGACGTGAGCCTTCCAGTCTTTATACCGATCGAGCTCGAGTTGATAGTATGACCGCTCGATATATTCGTTGATTTCTTTCAATGAAGCCGTCCCGCCATGATGCTGGAGGGCGAATTGGATTTTGCGAAGTAGTGCGCGTTTCAAGTTAAAGACTCCTTTCCCAATCATTCTGAAGCTTTTCGACTAAAGTAGTGATGTAGTCGCACTTCAACGATTTGACTGACCCATTCGTAAACCAAAGGATGAGCATACGCTTCATTATGCTCGATGTGTAATGACTCCTCTGATACGAAGAACGGTCCTTTAGCTATTTTATCAAATGGCATCCGCAACAGTAACTTTTCAATCTTTTGTTGATGGAACGGGGATTGGAAGTCTTTCGTCTGTCCGTCAATCTGCTGACGATATGGGAATTCATTGATGAACTCATAGAATGGACGAGCCGCCTCGCTCGCTGCGAGTGGCTGAAGCCATCCCGCGACCCCACGACTTAACATGATGGATAACACAATCATCTTATAGCTCTTCGTCATGTCTGTGTATTCTACTTCAAGCAACAGCGACTTCGCCTCTTCAAACAGGTGACTCTCTTCATCATCTAGCTCCCCCACCCGATTTAGGAATCCGTAATATCCTCCGTCTTTCTTCCATTCAGAACGATAGGCATCTATCGAGTATTCACCTCGCTGGATCAACTCTAGGTAACTCGGACGTCTTCCAAGTTCTTCTTTCACCATGAAGTAGTTACGCTTCAACTGCTGTCGGCGCGTCGAAGACCTTGTCACCATCCGCTTCAACAAATCGATGGCATGTAAATCGAATTCGATGGTACACCCATTAGGTAAGGTCGCATTTGTCGGGAGTTCTTTTACAATCGGTTGCCTCTTCATCGTCAACAACGCCAACTTCTTATCGATGTTTTTATAGTTGCCAATCAAATCGATGATGGTGCAGTGCGTCTTACCGCTCAATAGACGTAACCCACGACCGATCTGTTGTGTGAAGACCGTCAACGATTCCGTCGGGCGGCAGAACAATAGCGTGTCAATCTCCGGGATATCGACACCTTCATTGAATAAGTTGACTGCGAAGATGATATCGAGATGCCCTTGCTTCAATTGACGCATCACATCGGCGCGGTCATATTCGGCCTGGCTATGTAACGCGACAGCTTGAACACCTTGCAGGCGGAAATAGTCGGCCAAATATTCCGCCTGAGTGACCGATGAACAGAAGCCGAGTGCTCGCGTTTGGTGATGCATACGCCAGGCATCAAAGATTTTTTTAGCGACGCTTTCCTTCAATTGTTCCGCCAACAGTTCGTCTTGATCATAGCGACGACCATTAATCAATCGAATCTGTGAATAATCGATCTCATCATAAATCCCAACGTAATGGAATGGTGTCAAATACGACTCCTCAATCGCTTCGGTGAAGTGCATCTGATATGCGACGTTGTCGTCGCATAAAGCATAAACGTCGCCCCCGTCCAACCGATCAGGTGTCGCCGTCAATCCGAGCAAGAATTTCGGCTCGAAGTAATCAAGGACACGCCGGTAGGATGGTGCCGCCGAATGATGGAACTCGTCGACGACAATCAAATCGAACTCATCTGGTGCGAACTGTTGCAGCCGATGTTTCGATGCCAACGTTTGGATCGATGCAAATAAGACATCTGCCGATTGCTCATCTCTCGAGTCACCGCCCAGCAATAATCCCGTCTTCCATTCGCTCGCAACTTTCATATACGAGGCCTCAGCTTGAAGCAGAATCTCTTTCTGATGCGCAATGAAGAGTACTCGTTTGAATTGGTGGGCGAAGAAAGCGCTCAAATACGTCTTTCCGAGTCCTGTAGCGAGCACGAGCATCGCTTTGCGTCTACCTTCGCCCATCGTCTCGCGTAACGCCTTCAGAGCAGCGTCTTGCACGGTGTTCGGAGTGATTGTATCGTCCTCAATATAGACCGGTGTTGATTCTGCAACTTGCTCATTTTCCTTCATCCGATCTTTTCGGGCGATATACTCTTCGCGATAAGGTTGTAACGAGACGGCGTTCATGATTTGCGCATAGTCACTATAGAACAGCTCATGGAACGCATCAACTGAATGTTCAAACACGTCCTCCGAGATACTAGCCGGAATCTCAACGTTCCATTCGACGCCTCGATTTAAGGCGCTGTGCGACAGATTGGACGAACCGACAAAGAACGTCCCGCCATCTTGGCTTCGGAACAAATACGCTTTTGGGTGGAATGACTGGCCTTTCGATCGATAGAGTCGTAGCTCCACGCCTGAAATGTTCATCAACATCTCAAGCGCGTCTGGGTTCGTCAAATAGAGGTAGTCCCCAATCAGAATGCGGACTTGGGCACCGCGATTAACTGCTTGCTTAAGTGAAGCGGTGAGTTCTTGAACACCAGATACTTGCGCAAACGCGACGACCATATAGATTTCAGTCGCCGCGTCGATTTGATGTTGTAATGGAATTCGTAAATAACTCGTATGCAGACGTAACTCACTCATGATCAAGAACCTCTTCCAAGAAGAGACCTTTTTCAAACCCGCCCCGCTTCTCCCGTTTCTCCTCACGGATACGATTCAATTCTTCGAAGCTCGCGCCGTGCATTTTTCCGAGCGTATAGACGAGTTCCAGAATATCAGCAAGTTCTTCGAGCGATTCTTCATCGATGTTCGTCTCTTCGTACTCTTTGATTTCTTCATAGAGTTTTAAGCGAGCCTGTTCGAAATGTTCAGCTTGGCTGAGATGTTTGACGACAGGAATCTGCCCTGCTTCGTGAATGATTTCAGGGATTCGGTCGCGGATTAGTTTGTTGTATTTTGTCATCAAATATCCTCCTTACGTTCTGCTGTTTTGAAAGGGTTTATTGAAATGAATATACAATAGATTTATTGATAATCCCCCAGAAACTAATGTCGACGCCCATAGTTAGTCTCACTAAAATACACAATACCGCTAATGTTTTAATAACAAGAAAAATATCAAATCACCATAACAATTTCACAAGCATATCAGTTCAAGTTGGACAAGCACCTTTTAAGTGATGAATCTGGGTGCAAATCGTTTAAAAATTATTTCTAAAAAATCAGTAGAAATATTCTTTAAGTAATTCTTTTGTTTTCAAATAGCTAACTTTTATCGCTCTCGAATATTCACTGACGTCTTCTCTGAATGTAATCACTTCTTGAAACGCATTTGCAAATTGTATCTTTTCCTCATTAGAAAAATAACAATATACGATATGCGGTGATGCCACTTCATTATTATAAAAAGACAGCATGATATTTCTCAATACGTGATGATCATTTTCAATATTCATTCCAAAAATAACAACAGTTTGAATTTCGTAATCATTCATCAAACTTTCAATTTTGTTAGAAAACGTCACTACTTTTTTATTATGTTTGTTACTATTCGCTAACTTATTTATGGTAGGTAACAAAGTCTTGAAAATAAAGTAGTCACCTATTAAAATATCTGAAAAACTGACATAACCATTCGAAGTGCTTAATCCCAAACTTTGACCGTATACGTACTCTTCAGAATTTATAACAAACTTTCCATGCAAATGATGCACGTCTTTATCATACAAACTCTCAGGAATGTTGTCGTAGTTCAATGTTAGGAATAAATCAAATTGATTTAAAAATAGTCTAATCTTCTGAATATCAAGATTAGGAACGTTTTCTAACATTTCAAAGTTAATCGCTTTTCCATTTGACAGGATAGCTGTCGAAAAGAGGAATCTATAATATGTCGTAAATCCGTTTAAAATGACTTTCTCGTACAATTCATAGGATGATTTAGTGTCATATATCAACCTAACTCTACTGATATTTCCCATCTCAATAATTTTGATAAATGAGTTATCAAATAGATATTTAAGTCCATGATATTTACTCTCTTTAATTGCAAAATACAAATATATTAGAATTGTCCAGTTTTCAATATTTACAGATTGTATTCCACCGCTTTTACCTGCTTTGCAAATCATCTTTACAATGTCAATATGAGTGACACCGAAAACAAGTTCATAAGTTTTTTTCTGTTCTTTTAAATCACTTATCAATTCATCATCTTTTACAATTAATTCAGCAAATTTCAAAGCATCTTCAAATATTTCCATTAATTTCTTTTCGTCAAACGCTCTTATATATTGAATAACACTTCTATAATTTTCATTACATTTCCGTTTAAAGCTTGAATTGGATTTGATTTTATATGAGGCGCCTCTTATAATCTTTTTATGAGAACTGTATAAGTTATCATAGATATTCAAAAAGTCTCCATCAAAATTTAAACTTAAACCATTACCACATAGAAAAGATATTTTGTCATTATTAAGTAACTGATGGAATGATTTTAAAGAAATTTCATTGCTCATAGGTTCACCTCAAAGGAATTAACTTCAAATCATAATATTCTCTCAAAGATCTTCATAGTCGATAACCGTATAAATAATATTGAAATTATTTATACAAAAATATGTAAGCTTATACTATATGTGAACCACTAATTTTATCTACTACCTCTTCTAAATGATTTATAACTTCTTTCATTTTTGACCCCCTCAATTGAGAACAATCGAACTTGTTAACAAACTTTTCTATTGGATTATCGATTTCATTCCACTTCTCTACCACTCTTTCTCTCGTTGCCATAAATAATTCATCTTCAACATAATATGTTCGCAAAATATGCTGTATCGCAGGGTAAGGTTTGTCTAAATTTGAAAACATTATTTTTGGTTTATAATTTTTTCTAAATGTTTCTTTATTCATGCTATGACTGCTATCCCTTACTTTGTTTAAAGCATGCTCGTAACTTTCAAAGTATAGTGTGCACATATACTGTAAATCCACTTCTGACAATTGTAGAAATTCACTTAATAATTGAGAGTCTAAAAAATACGATTCGATAGCATATTCGGATAATATTCTCAATTGTTCGTTTTCTAGTTTTATTCCATTTATAGCCCCGCGTTTAATGAAACTTTCTGTTCTATCTTCAACTACTTCACCATCGGAATCAGCAATAATCCAATAAGGTGCCTTCACAAAATCTTTATGTAAAATTTGAGCATTGGCATAGAAACTCATTTTATCAAAGCCATCCGTCTGTATAATATCAATATTTTTTTCTGTAAAATCTAACCCCAACCCTTTTTCAATAGCAATTTTATCTATTAAGTTTGTAAATAGAAGATAATCGTCCTTCCCCTCTACAAAAACAACGGCTTGTTTGTTTAAAATATCAGATATTTGAATACCTAACTCGTCTACAATATTGTTGACTGTTGGATCTACTAAATGAGTAACACCCTTAACTTTGTTTACACAATGTATATTCCCCTTATCGATTTTGCTTATGATGATAGGTGAATGGGTAGTAAGTATTGTTTGATTCTTCTCACTGATTTTTAGTAAGGTGTTAATCATTTTCCTTTGTAACGATGGATGTAAATATACTTCCGGTTCCTCTATTAATAAGATGAAATTATCATCTTTTTTAAGCTTTATGTAGGTTTGCAAAATAGATAAAATCATCATACTTTGAAGACCAGTCCCACAAGAAAGAATGTCTACTTCTCTTCCTACCTCGCTGTCTTCTAAGACCGTCTTATATTTAAAATCAAATTTAAAAGACTCATCGATTTTCACTTTAACTGATAACGAATCAGTATTAATAGCATTTTGGAAATGCTTCGTTAAATCTTTAGATAAGTGAACGCACTTGTCCTCTTCTTTTTGTGAGATCAGAGATTTTATCTCTTCATATGTTAATTTCCCTTCAATCTCTGGTAAATCTATGTAATCATTTTCATCATTTTCACTTTGAAGTAATGCTATTAATTCTTTTAAATTTGACTTGGTTCCGGCAGTCGTTTCTTTATCTGGAGTTCGTATGGCGGATATAACTTTTACAGGTGGAACAAATTTAAAAATTTCATTTTTAGGTATTAATTTACCTTCAATTTTATAAGTTGCTTTACCGTCTAATGAATATGAAAAAATAATCTTAAAAGTACATTCATTTTCAAGATTAATATGGTATTTTTCTATCGCTTCATTTATCTTCTTTTCTTTTTCTTCTTTTAGTTTTTCAAACTGTTTGTTTAAAAACTCCTCGTCATCTGGCTTTCCTTTTATTTTCGTTGTAACTTTTGCATGCATTGCCTTATAGCCTATGTATCTCTCTAAATCCGATTCTTCTACATCCTTAAAAGTAACTTGAATTTCAATATCTTTTTTTGTTCCTAAATGAAAATCAGCTTGGGAAATTTCTCTCAAACCATAAAAGCATTGTAAAGCGTCTAAAGTAGTAGATTTCCCAAAATTGTTCTTTCCTACAATTGCAGTTAGTGTTCCCAAGTTAACGCTTAGTTCGTTGATGGACTTATAGTTTTTAATCTTTAGATTATATAACCTCAAAATCTCCACTCCTTTGTATTGATATATCAAATTATAACATTTAATCCCAATAGTTTAGTGACGAAATAAAAATAGCTCATACTAGTATTTTAAAAAATGAGCTACGTGCTAATGATAGTCGAATTGCTTGCTCCGATCAGACAAAGAGACCTAGAATTTGTTCTTGGAACCAGTTCGCACGTAGCTCATCGCTGATTGTCATAAACATAGTTTTGTACCGCAGTTCATTTTTATTTTCGCATTGCACCTTTGTACACATACGGTGTAGCAGTTGAGATTGCGAGTGATGAAAATAGATGGTCGAGGGTCTTCTCACGTTTTAACAGATGAACATCCTGAGTTCTATAAAAAATCTCTGTTATCAGGAGCTTCGAAATAGAGTAATTCATGAAGTTCCTTTCTACTTATCCGTCAAAATGTGTATATTGGTTACTTCATTCTTTGTGAGGTAATAGCTATTAGACTTGCTACGTTCAAGTTCAGGCGTTGCACTCAATTTTATAATTTATCTTGCTTATATTTAGTTTAGGTGCTGTCAGAATACTTCCTCCAAAAACAATCCCTTCTCAAACCCGCCTTTCCGCTCCCGCTTCTCAACACGAATCGCATTCATCTCTTCAAACGAAGCCCCATGCATCTTCCCTAGCTCATACGCGAGTTCAAGGATATCAGCCAACTCTTCGAGACACTCCTCATCGATGTTCGCCTCTTCATATTCCTTCAATTCTTCATACAGTTTCAGTCGTGCTTGTTCAAAATGTTCAGCCTGATTCAAGTGCTTGACGATGACCTGCTTTCCTTCTGCTTGAATCAATTCAGGCACCCGGTCTCGTACCAACTTGTTATGCTTCACCATAGCGGCCTCCTACTCCACAATCTCAAACGCCTTCACGTACACGACATGGTCGAGGAAGATAATCCACTCGTCCTCGAACTGGACGAACCCGTCCGTCGCGTGACGAAACGACTGATAAATCGATTCGAGCGCCGCATAGCGACTCTCCGCTTCCACCACTTGCGTCAACACCTCATCATTGATCATATGGAACTCAATTTCAAACTGTTTCATTGTTTCCACTCCCTTTCACTCGATTCAACACGCTCATAACTCTTTTTCCCCATTCCGTCCCATACTCCTCTCGAAACCAAGACGAAAATTTACTCGGCTTTCAACAGGAAAGTTTTTCCTTTACACTATGATAAATAGTCAGAAAATTACGTGTTCTTACATATTTAACACCGACTATTTCATCCTACCAAGAGAGGAAGCTTCCAATGGCCTATGATTTTGAATGCAAACACCTGACGAAACGCTTTGATAACGGCGACATCGCGACGCTCGCGCTCGACGATGTGAACCTCCACTTCGCCCACGGCGACTTCATCTCGATTATCGGTCCATCCGGTTCGGGCAAGTCGACGCTACTCAGCTTGATCGGCACGCTCGACCGTCCGACCGATGGCACGCTCTTATTCAACGGCGAATCGATTTCGACCTTGTCCACAAAACAGCTCGCCGACTTCCGCTTCGACAACATCGGTTTCATCTTTCAACAGTTCCACCTGATCCCGACGTTGACCGCGCTCGAGAACGTCATGGCACCGCTGTTCGGGCGAAAAGTCGACTACGACGGCGAACAACGGGCGCTCGAACTGTTGAAAGAAGTCGGCTTGAGCGACAAGGCGAACTCGCTGCCATCGCAACTGTCCGGCGGCCAGCAACAACGCGTCGCTGTCGCCCGCGCCCTCATCCACCGTCCGAAGTGGCTACTCGCGGATGAGCCGACCGGGAACCTCGACACGCATACGGGCGATATCATCTTCGACTTGTTGACGCGTCTGAACCGGGACAACGGCTGTGGCGTCTTGTTCGTCACGCACGACCCATAGCTCGCCGACCGGGCGAACCGAAAAATCGAGATGCGCGACGGGCAGGTCGTCGCCATGAGCGACGTCCATCATGCTTAAGTTCATCTGGAACTCATGGTGGCGGAATAAGGAACGGTTCATCCTGCTCATGGTCGGGATGCTCATCGTCAGTACCGGGCTCAGCTATTTGCTCGGCGTGACCCAGGCGAACAACGGCACGGTCGTCAACGAGCTTCAGAAACGGTGGGACTCGTCGTATCATATCGTCGTCCGTCCGGAAGGCAGCCGCAGTGTGACGGAAGATTTGAACCTGCTCGAACCGAACTATATGAGCGGACTCGAGGGCGGCATCACGCGCGAGCAATACGAGACGATTCAACAGATTGCCGACATCGATGTCGCCGCACCAATCGCCATGATTGGGTCGACCTATTCAAGCTCGTTCACGCAAACGCATACGTTTGATCAAGCGGGTCTTTATCGCCTCAAGATGAATACGCTCATCGATACGGGCATCGAAAAAATCAATGACTTCCAAGATCTGAAAGCCTACTTTTGGGTCGGCTGGATGCCGAACGGCGATTCGACCACATCGGCATCGGTCCGACCGCCCTGTATGAAGAATTCCCACTCGATTACGGAAGCGACGTCATGCTCGCCGGGATCGACCCGGTCGCCGAAGCGAAACTCGTCGGGTTAGACGATGCCGTACAAGCGACAGAGTTCAGTCGTTATTTCAATGAAGAGGATGTCCCAGAGCCTTACGATAAAGACATCACGACGATCCCGATTTTGATGAGTACAAAAGACTACGTCGACGCCTCGATCAACTACACCATCGAAGAAGTCGATGTCGATACAACAGATCAAGAGGCGTTCATCAAAACGTATCTCGAGGAAGGGAAAGATGAATATCTCGATAGCTTGAAAGGGACGGAAGTCGCTTCCTACGACTTCACAGCCCAACAAATGCACGACAATATCACAAAACACATTTTAGAAGGGAAACCGCAGCCACAAGATCCTCGTCTCACCATGGAATATACTTGGATTGCGGAGAAGGCGTCGCCACTCGTCTATGAAGGCGTGACGAGCCCGTTCCCGAAACGGTGGCCATACTCGTATCAAATCAAGCCGTTCCTCGCTGAGGGTCGCGTAGCTTATGGTCAAGAAAGTATGTATCGCAAGTCCAATTTATACGCGGAAGATATCAACGATGCACCGAAAGTGAGATATAACTACATCGGCTTGTTCGACCCATCGAAACTGAATCTGTCAAAAGACCCGCTGACGGAACTGCCGATGGAGACCTATTTCCCGGCCAGTGCCGAATGGGTCATGAACTCGAAGGATGAGCCGGTCAACCCAACGACGACCGTCAAGCCGACGAACAACCCGTACAGCTTCCTCACGAAGCCACCGTCGATGTTGACGACGCTCGACGCCGCGTTCGCCATCGCCGGCGACAAAGCCATCTCGGCGATTCGCGTCAACGTGAAAGGCGTGGACGTCTTGAATGAAGAGAGTGAGGCGAAACTGCAAGCCGTGGCCAAAGAGATTGAAGACAAGACCGGTCTCATCACGGACGTCACGCTCGGCTCGTCTCCACAATACGCCGTCACGTATCTCCCTGGACTCAAAGGCGAGAGCGCGCTCGGCTGGATTCAGCAGCCGTGGATCAAACTCGGGTCGTCAATCACCATCTTCCAAGAAGCGAAACTCGGCTTCTCCGGCGTCGTCGCGAGCGTCATCCTTGTCGCGATGCTGTACGTGTTCAGCTCGAACATCATCATGCTATACGCCCGGAAGAAAGAGTTCGCCATTCTGCTATCGCTCGGATGGCGCCCGAGCCAGCTATCGAAGCTGTTGTTCCTCGAAGCGACGATTCTCGGCTCGATGGTCGCGCTCATCTCATGGATGATTCTCGGGACATTCCTGTGGACGGCAGCCGGCTCGACGTCGATCACGCGCATCCTGTTAATCGGACTAGCCGGTCTGTTGATTTATTGGCTCGGGACACTCATCCCGATTCGACTCGTCCAACGCATCAAACCGTATGAGACGATGCAGTCAGGCGAGGTGTCGAAAGGACGCCGCCTTCTCCGCTCCCGCTCGAGCGTCGGCATGAGCTTGAACCAGCTCGTGACGTATTGGCCACGGACGACGTTGTCGATTCTCGCCATCGCCTTACCGACGAGCCTATTCGGCTTCTTCCTGTTCGTGACGTTCCGCCTCCAAGGCGTCTTGTATACTACATGGATTGGTGAGTTCGTCGCCCTTGAAGTCGGCACGATGCATTACGTCGCCATGGGTGTCGCCTTACTCATCGCGATGCTGACGACGACCGAGATCATGTGGCAAAACGTCTCGGAGCGCAAGCCTCAGCTCGCCGTCTTGAAAGCGCTCGGTTGGCAGAACACGTCCATCCGTCGGCTCGTCTTGACGGAAGGCGCGTTGACAGGTTTCTTCGCCGGACTGCTTGGCGTGACGGTCACGATCATCATCGTCACCATCATGTATCAAAAATTCCCGACGTCCGAGTTGCCGTTCCTGTTCGCGACCATCTTCATCCCGGTCGTGACCGGTGTCCTCGGGGCGCTCCTCCCGGCGGAGCGAGCGGTCCGCATCACACCGGCTGAGGCCATCGGCGGGCACGTCGTCAACCAGAAAAAAGTAGAAAAACGGTTCCGTCTCGTGCTCGGGACGACCGCGACCGCTCTCGTCGTCGGTATCATCAGCTTGTTCGTCTTCACGTCTCCAGAAGTCAAACCGGTCACGGAAGAGGCGAAGTCGACACCAGCCCCAACCGCACAGACAACGGGTGCGAAACAGGCTGATTTAAAAGCGGATAAACCGAAAGAAGCCAAAGCCACCACACCAAAAGAAGATGACCTTCAAAGAATCATGAACCTCGGTACGTTCCAAACGTTTATCGGGGATCCACAAATGAAGAAACGTGAATTCCAAGTCGGGGAACCGGTCTACGCCTCACCGGATGGGACCGAACCGGAAGCTGGAAAACGATTCGTCAGTCTGCCCATCTCTCTCTTTCATGAGGATGATGGATATGGTGGCACTATGGACTATCGACCGAACGGGTTCCGCATGTACACGCCAGACGGGAAAAAATATAATCCAATCGATATGGTCAACCACAACAAAAAAGCGTTCAAAAACGGTTTTCGCTATTTCGCAGGCGAGAAATCCGAAATCGATTTAGTCTTCCTCGTTCCAGAGAAAGAGAAAACGCTCGTCTTGTATGCTTCAAGTGGCGCCATGCCGAAAGTGTATACGGTTAAAATTGAAGTGCCGTAACCGAAATAAAGGAGCGTCGTCCCTTCCTGGGATGACGCTCCTTTGGGTTTACATCATTTTGGCTCATATCGAAATTCTGACACTTTTGCATTTGTTCGCGAGTAGAGCGTGTCCATCGAGAATCGGTTAGGGAGACTTATACTTTCCGCGTACACGTTCTCGATGGTTTGATTGATATACACATTTTCCACTTCTAAATATTCGAAAACGAGATCTTTGTACTCATCGGCCGAGGAATCTTCATGCTGTAAGCCTTTTAGTTCGGCCAAATACGTGTCGTTGTCTGCTCGCATGGCCTGCAACTCTTCAATCGCACCCGGAACATTCACGTCATCTCTCGGAATGCTCGATAACGTGAGCATTTTGAGATGATGGTCGCGGGCTGCCGAAATGATGGAAGCCGCATCAAAATGAATGATAGGTCTGTCGTCAACCGGTTCAACCGTGCCCACTCCTCCGCAAGCGGATAAAGGCATCATGGTTCCTGCGAACAGAGAGACGGATAAAAGTAACTTTTTCATCATCGATTCTCCTTCGCATCTATTAGATTTTCTTACGAGATTTCATCTATGGTTTCGACCACAACCCCTGTATCCCCGACTTTCCCCAAGTCGAGCACGGTCGGGTCTTCGTACGCCAAGACGTGAAACTCTTGTTCAAACGTCCGAATCACATAATGGGATAGTTCGCCTCGGTACGTGTTGACACGTTCTGTCCCCATGTTCTCTGCGGCGAATCGTGTGAATCGGGACGTCTTCAGTTTCACGATTGGGCAGGCATTGCGTAGCCCATCTTCATGCATACTATGGTCCTCGATTGTCCCAAGAAACACCGCATATTGCTCGAAACGGACGCTGATGCGATCGCGTTCCGCGTCCCACGTCAGCAACATCGTCGGATCATTTGCCCCGAAAAACGTCCACTCAAGTGGATAATAGATGACGCCCTTCATCTGGAACGACTCCGTCTCGAGCACATAGTCTTCCGTCGTCATCAAAAAGTTCAAATCGATTGCCACACTTGTCTCCCCCTTTCAAAAAAAGCGACGTCCGAAAACGTCGCTTTCCCTCAATAAAAGATAAACCACAGTGCCGCTGCCACTAAAAACAGGCCGGCCCCGATGAAGAGAATCTTCGCTAGCCTCTCGTATACCATGTCTTCACCTCACCAACGCCGCGCCGACGACGAGCGAGACCCCAATCGAGAGCAGGAACGCCATCAGGCCGACGGCGATGTTCCCTTTCCCAATCTCCTCGTTCACTTTGAGCGACGGCGTCAAAAATTCGAATAACCAATACGTCGTCAAGAGAAGGAAGAAGCCGAAGCTCCCCCCGACCAACACATCCATCGTCTGGTCGTGATGGCTCTCGACGACGCGGAAGATGTTGGCGAGACCGACGATTTTCCCGCCGGTCGCAAGTGCAACGGCGATGTTTCCTTTTTGAATCTCGCGCCAATTGCTGTACGGTGTCGTCACCTCGAAGACGGCGAGACCGACGACAATCATGAGTCCGGCGATGGAATACAGGCCGAGCGACTCAAGCAATACGTTCACGTTCACATTCCCCATCCGTCTGTTCCCCTCACTTCAGTTCGACGACCGTGACTCCGAGTCCGCCTTCACCCATCCCACCGGGGCGCTGACTCTTCACGTGACGATGTCCTTTTAGGTACTCTTGCGTCGCCTGTCGCATCGCACCGGTCCCGAGACCATGGATGATACGGACGTTGTCATACCCGGACACGAGCGCCTCGTCGATATATTTGTCGAGGCGGGAAAGCCCTTCTTCGACCCGGACGCCGCGCAGGTCGAGCTCCGACTTCGTCGAGCTCTGACGCTTGAGAGAGCTGCCTTTCGACTGGAGCGACTGCTCTTTCGATGGGCCGATCTTCTGAAGGTCGTCCGCTTTGACGTTCACTTTCATGATCCCGACTTGGACGTTGTACTCGTTGTCGTTCAATTGCTTCACGATATAGCCCTTTTGGTTGAACGTCGTCACTTTCACTTCTTCGCCTTTACTGAACGTACGTTTCTGTTGCGCTTTTTGTTTCACTTTTTGGATCTTTTTCTCTTGGAGCGTCGGTTTCGCCGATTCGAGCTGCTTCTTCGCGGCGATGATCTCGTGCTCTTTGACGATCCCTTCTGCGCGTAGCTTCTTCAAACGGTCGATGACTTCGTTCGCCTGGCGCTTCGCCTGTTCGACGGCCTTCTCGGCACGAGCCTCGGCTTCGCCGTACATCGTGTCGCGCTCGCGCTCGAAATCGGTCAGCTTCGCCTCGAACGCCGCCTGCTCTTCTTCAAGGTCGTGGCGTTTGACGATGAGTTCTTTCTCGAGCTGTTCGGCGCGTTGCTTGGCCGCCTCGAGCTCATTGATCATCGATTCGACTGATTCAGCGTCGGTACCGACGTGGCTCCGTGCCTTGTCGATGACTTGTTCCGATAAACCGAGACGTCGGCTGATCTCGAACGCGTTCGAACGGCCCGGTACGCCAATCAACAGGCGATACGTCGGGCTGAGTGATTCGATATCGAACTCCATCGAGGCGTTCATGACGCCTTCGCGATTGTAAGCGTAAGCCTTCAGTTCTGAATAGTGCGTCGTCGCCGCCACACGGGCGCCGCGTCGTTTCACTTCGTCGAGGATGGCGATGGCAAGGGCCGCCCCTTCTTGCGGGTCGGTCCCGGCACCGAGCTCATCGAACAGGACGAGTGACATGAAGTCGATCTTGTCGAGCATGCTGACGATGTTCGTCATGTGTGAGCTGAACGTAGACAAGCTCTGCTCGATCGACTGCTCATCCCCGATGTCGGCATAGATGGCGTCAAAGACGGACAGCTCCGTCCCGAACTCGGCCGGTACATAGAGACCTGACTGCACCATCAGTTGGAGCAATCCGAGCGTCTTGAGCGTCACCGTCTTACCGCCGGTGTTCGGTCCGGTGATGACGAGCGACGTGAACGCCTCACCGAGCTCGACCGTGATCGGTACGACCTCATCTTGCGGGATGAACGGGTGACGCGCCTGTTTCAATTTGATCTCGCGTTCGTCGTTCAATTTCGGCTCCGTCGCTTTGAGCTGATGGCCGTAGGCGACTTTCGCGAACACGAAGTCGAGCGTGGCGAGCACGTCGAGATTGATCACGACCGAATCGGCGACACCGCCGACGAGGTTCGACAGTTCGCTCAAGATGCGGTCGATCTCGGCGCGCTCTTTCAAGCGGACTTCTTGAATCTCGTTGTTGATTGACACGATCGCCTGGGGCTCGATGAAGAGCGTCTGGCCCGATGCCGATTGGTCATGGACGATCCCGCCGAACGCTTGGCGGTACTCCATCTTGACCGGGACGACGTAACGGTCGTTCCGGATCGTGACGATGGCGTCTGACAGCATTTTCGCGTTGTTGCGGAGGATGTTGTCGATCCGTGAGCGGACGCTGCCTTCAAAGCTACGGAGCTGGGTCCGGAGGCCACGGAGACGGTCGCTCGCCGAGTCTTGGACCGTGCCTTGGTCGTCGATGGCGTGACGGATCGACTGTTCGACCTCAATCAGCTTCGTCAAGCGCTCGGCGTATTCGTCGAGGCGCGGGATGCGGAGCTCTTCATTGTCCTCATGAAGCTTCTCGAAGAAGTTCTTCACTTGGCGGCCGCTGTACATGACGGCGGCGACGGCGAGCAGTTCGCTCGTCGACAGGACCGAGCCGATGGCGGCCCGTTTCACTTCACTGCGGACGTCGGTCAGCCCGCCGAGCGGGAGACGATCCCGGAGTCGGACGACCTCGGTCGCCTCACGGGTGACGTTCAAGTTCGACAATACCCGGTCGTACGTATAGTCGGGCTGCATATTGAGCGCCCGTTCTTTCCCGAGCGAGCTCGCGGCGTGGGCGGCGAGCTGCTGGCGTAGTTTTTCATATTCTAAAACGCGTAACGCGTGATCCATCTAGCATGTTCCTTTCTGTCGCTTCGCGTCGATGAACGCCTTGGCGTCCTCGAACGAGAGGCAGTTGATGATGTCTGACGGTTCGAGATAGGCTTTCCGGGCGTGCAAGACGCCGAGTGCCATATCTTCCATCATATCAGGGTGGTGCGTGTCGGTGTTGATCATCAGTTTGACGCCGGCCGCCTTCGCTTTCTTCAGCGTCGAGGCCGTCAAATCGAGCCGGTTCGGGTTCGCGTTCAACTCGAGCGCCGTCCCCGTCTCTTTCGCGAGGGCGATCAAGCGCTCCTCATCGATCGGATAGCCGTCACGGCGCCCGATGAGTCGACCGGTCGGATGGGCGATGACGTTGACGTACGGCGAGCGGCAGGCGTTCTCGAGCCGGCCCATGATTTCGTCGATGGACTGGTCCATCTTCGAGTGAATCGAGGCGACGACGTAATCGAGCGTCGCCAAGAACTCGGGCTCATAGTCGAGCGTCCCGTCCGGACGGATGTCCATCTCGACACCGCGCAGGACGTGCATGTCGTGTTTCTTCGCGGCCTCAAGGATTTCTTCCCCTTGGGCCTCGAGCCGTTCCTCGGTCAAGCCGTTGACGAACGACATGTATTTGCCGTGGTCGGTGATGGCGATCCACTCGTAGCCGCGCGCTTTCATCGCCGCGACGAGCTCGTCGACCGTCAGCTTCCCGTCCGACCAGACCGTGTGCATATGGGCGTCGGCCTTGATGTCGTCGAGCGTCACGAGCTTCGAGATGTCGTGCTCGAACTCGAGGTTGCCTGCCCGGAGCTCCGGCGGGATGAACGGCAGACCGTAGCGTGCGAACAGCTCGGCTTCCGTCTCCGGTTGCCAGAGGCCGTCCGCCGTCTCGACACCATACTCGGAGATCGACTCACCCTTCGCTTTCGCGAGCTGGCGCATGCGGACGTTGTGGTCTTTCGAGCCGGTGAAGTGATGGAGCGTCGCAGCGAAGGCGCCCGGTTCGACCATGCGGAAGTCGACCGACACCATCTCTTCGCGCTCAAGGACGAGCGACACTTTTGTCTCGCCGGCCGCGATGACCTCGTTGATGAACGGGAGGGCGAGCAGCTTGTCACGGAGCGCGACAGGTTCCTCGGTCGCGATGATGAAGTCGAGGTCTTTACACGTCTCCTCGGCACGGCGGAAACTGCCGCCGACCGAATGGCGCAAGACGAGCGGCTCGGCTTCGAGCACCGTCTCAATCTCTTCGACGACCGGACGCATCATGGCGTACGCCAAACGTTCCGGACGTGACTCGAGGTTCCTTGCGGCCGTGAGCAACTTCTCGACGCTCTTCGCCCCGAATCCCGGCAGGCTCGCGGCCGTGCCGTCCTCTAACACGGTAATGAGTGTCTCGAGGTCGACGACGCCGACTTCACGGAGCTTGGCGAGCTTCTTGCCGCCGAGTCCTTGGATTTTGAGCAGTTTCATGAGACCGTATGGGATCTCTTCTTGGAGTGACTCGAGCACTTCGCTCCGCCCCGTGTCCCGCCACTCTTGCAGGACGGCAGCCGTCCCTTTGCCGATGCCAGAGATCGTCGTCAAATCCTCGATGTCCTCGAGTTCGAGCTCCGTGTTCTCGAGCGCCGTCGCGGCTTTGCGGAAGGCGTTGATCTTGAACGGGTTCTCCCCTTTAATCTCCATATATTGCGCGATCTTTTCTAACAGCATCATCGCTTCAACTTTATTCATTGAAATTCCCCCTTTTCCATACAGAAAAGGCCGAGACACAAGCACTAGCTTGCATTCCGGCCTGTCGTGTTACAACATCTTATTCGAGAACCATTCTGAGAGGTATGGCGTGTCTTGAATGATGTACGTCGCGAGCGACGAGTTATCGACCGCACTTTGGACGCTTGCCATCGGCACGAAGGCGATGACCCATAAAATGAAGAACGTGATCACATACGCCTCGAAGAAACCGAGGACGGCACCGATGATGCCTTTCAATTGGCGCAAGATCGGCAAGTCCGTCAAGAAGTCGAGCATCGATAGGATGAGATGCAAGACAAGTTTCGTGATGACGAACAAGACGACGAACCAAAAGACGTTATAAAATGTCATCTCGAGTCCCGTGAGCGCGTTTAAATCGATGACACCTTTCGGAAGCGTTCCATCGAGTTGCGACGGATACGGAATCCAAAGCTTGAACGCTTCGGCGAGATCACGGTAGTATGCATTTGCGACGAGGAAACTGATGATGAGCGCGACCCAATGGCCGAGCTGCAAGATTGCCCCGCGGCGGAACCCGTTAACGATTCCGATGAACAAGAAAAACAGTATAAGTAGAGTAACCATAAAGTGATTTATTCTCCCGTATTTCGTTTAGTTTTGACGTGATCGCTCGCGATTTGGATAGCGGCGAGCACCGCTGCCTGACGAGCGTCTAGATGAGGGGACTGTTCACGAATCTCACGGATTTTGCTATCGACCAGAAAGCCCACTTCCCTCACATGATCGGCCGGCTCTTCGCTGACGATCGTATAGTCTTGACCCGCGATATGAATTGTTGTTCGTTGTACCTGCACGCGTCACCCCTCCTTTACGTCTATTCAAAATTAATCATAACATCGTTTGTATATTAGGAAAAGAAGAAGGTCCCTCCCTTTTCCACTCCAACATTTTGTGATACCCTATTTCAAAGTTGTCAAACGTCAATCTTCGTTGAAAAATGAAAGATAGGGTGGCAACACTGCATGAAATGTGCGAAAATAGCAACAATTCAAACATTAAGAGAGGATGATTTATTTGAAATTACGCATTGGCCTTCTAGGTCGCATCATCATCGCTATCGCATTCGGGATTCTACTCGGTAGCATCGTACCAGAAAGCCAGAACTGGATTGTCCGGACGTTCGTCACGTTCAACACGGTCTTTGGACAGTTCCTAGGCTTCGCCATCCCACTCATCATTCTCGCCTTCATCATTCCAGGAATCGGGGAACTTGGAAAAGGCGCTGGGAAATTGGTCGGTTTGACGGCACTGATCGCATACGTATCGACAATCGTCGCCGGGACGCTCGCCTACTTCGCGACGAGCAACCTGTTCCCACAAATTTTGACACGTAACAACGCGTCAGCTGAAAGCCCGGAGGAAGCGCTCTTAAAAGGCTTCATGGAATTCGAGATCCCACCGGTATTCGGCGTTATGACGGCGCTCATTCTCGCATTCGTCATCGGCATCGGGATTGCCGCCATCGAAAGCAAGCGCTCGCTAGATTTGGCCATGGATTTCCGCGATATCATTGAACTACTCATCAGCAAAGTCATCATTCCACTATTACCGATTCACATCGCCGGAATTTTCATGAACATGACGTATGCCGGACAAGTCGCTGAGATTCTCTCGGTGTTCTCGCTCGTCTTCGTCACAATCATCGTCCTACACTTGACGATGCTCTTGATTCAATATTCGATCGCAGGGGGTCTCAACAAAGAGAACCCGCTTCGCCTCTTGAAGACGATGATGCCGGCTTACTTCACGGCCATCGGGACACAGTCGTCAGCGGCGACAATCCCGGTCACGCTTCGCCAAGCGAAAGCGAACAACACGGACGAGGGCGTCGCCAACTTCGTCGTCCCGCTCTGTGCGACGATCCACTTGTCAGGGTCGACAATCACGCTCACATCGGTCGGTGTCGCCCTCATGTACTTGAACGGCATGCCGATGTCTTACGCGATCGTGCTTCCGTTCATCCTCGCCCTCGGCGTCACGATGATCGCGGCACCAGGCGTACCAGGTGGAGCCGTTATGGCCTCACTCGGTTTGTTCGGTTCAATCCTCGGGTTCGATGCGACGATGCAAAGTCTCGTCATCGCCCTCTATTTGGCACAAGATAGCTTCGGCACGGCGACGAACGTCACGGGAGACGGGGCCATCGCCAAGATCGTTCACTACTTCAAACGCAACACGAAACTCCTCGACGACGCAAAAGCGCGCGAAGAAATCGCATAATACGCTCCAAAATTTGATAGAATGAGGAAAACGGGCAGGCCACGCGGTTTGCCCGTTTTTCATACATACGAAGAAAGGGTGTTTACATGGAACTGATTCGTTGGAACGACCTATCCGGATTTGAAGAACGTGTCATGCCCCACCTGCTCGAACATGAGGCCGAGAACAGCTTGATGATTGGCGTGCTCGATGCCATCAAGCAAGGCCGATACGAGTCGTATTTTCAACTGACCGTCGAAGATGACGGTGATGTGCTCGCGATCCTGCAAGTGACGCCGCCCCATCCGCTCAACTATGTGCTCGTGAAGCCTGAGCGAGAGGATGACGTCCTTCGTCTGCTCGTGCCTGAACTATTAAATGGTGATATCCCATTCACCGAGGTCGTCTCGCAAGCTGATCTAGCGATGAATTTCTACACGCTCTGGTACATCCTGACGGCGCGAGAGCCGAAAGTCTTCATGGAGCAAGGCCTATATCGTCTTGATCGTGTCAACGACATTCCGCTGTCGGAAGGGTCGATGCGACGGGCGATCGAGGACGATGAGGCATTCCTCGTGAAGGCGTATAACGCGTTCGAAAAGGATACCGGTTTACCGGTCTCGTCGAAGGCAAACGCGACACAAAAAATTGCGACGATGCTCGAGAATCAAGAAGTGTACGTCTGGGAAGTCGACGGCAAGGTCGTTTCCTGCGCGAAGAAATCGCGTGAGACCGCTAACGGCGTCACCGTCTCGTTCGTCTACACACCGAAAGCGCTGCGCAAGCGCGGCTATGCCCGTTCGCTCGTCGCCGAGCTGAGCCGGGAGCTCTTGACGTCGAAACAATATTGTACGCTCTATACAGATTTGAACAACCCGACATCGAACAAGATTTACAAAGAAGTCGGCTATCAAAAAATCTTCACTTCAGCGTGGATTCGATTGCCTAGCTGATTCGTGTCGCCTCCCCTATACTGTAGGTGGAGGCGATTTTTGATGAACAGACTATTCGGTTGGTGGCTCCGCATCCCGCGCCGGATCCGGATGACCGTCTTGACGCTCGCCACGCTCGCGGTGCTCGGCTATACGGTCTTCCTCGGCGGGAGGAGC
Source organism: Exiguobacterium sp. s5 (assembly GCF_018618075.1). Lineage (NCBI taxonomy): Bacteria > Bacillati > Bacillota > Bacilli > Caryophanales > Exiguobacterium > Exiguobacterium sp. s5. The sequence continues at coordinate 475,879 of NZ_JACSLK010000002.1, forward strand.
ATGCTCGACGACCCGAACTGGGACACGCTCTGGCTGAGCGTGATTGGCGCCGCCCTCTTGACCTTTATCACGTACAAGGCAACAAAAAAGTGATCGACGCGTTCGTCGATCACTTTTTGTATAGGCTTATTAGAAGAATGAAGCTGGGTTGACCGTGTTGCCCGCGCTCGAAGATGAGTACGAGTAACCGCCACGGTGAATCTCAAAGTGCAAGTGTGAGCCAGTCGAGTTCCCTGTGCTACCCATCGCGCCGATGTTTTGGCCTTGTGTCACACGTTGACCGGCTGATACCGATACCGAGCTCATGTGTGCGTACACTGTCGTCCAGACCTGCCCGTTCAACACATGCGTGATGATGACGTGGTTGCCGTAGGCCCCACCCCATCCAGCACGTGTGACCGTACCTGTTTGTGACGCATTGATCGGCGTTCCGACTGGTCCCGCGATATCAAGTCCGTTGTGGAACGAGTAGCCGTTCGCACCGCTCGCCGCGCCCCAACCTTGTGAAAGACGACCGTTCGCCGGGCGTTGGAACATGCCACCACTTGCCGGTACAGATGTCGCAGCCGATGCTTGCGGTGTGCTGACTGCGCTCGCAGCAGAGTTTGAACTCTGTTGTTTCTTCGCAGCCGCTGCTGCCGCTGCCGCACGTTTCGCTTCTTCCGCTGCACGACGTTGCGCTTCCATTTCAGCTTTGATGGCTTTCTCTTGTGACTTGAGTGTTGACTCCATTTCTTGGAGGCTCACCAATTTCGATTCGAACTTCACTTTTTCAGCGTTGAGTTTCTTGATTTTCGCTGCGCGCTCTTTCATTTTCTTGTTGAGCGTCTTTTGACGTTGTTCGAGTTCTTCTTTTTGTTTCACGAGAGCATCGCGCTCGGCTTTCAACTCAGCTTGCGCTGCAGCCAATTTGTCTTTCGTCGCTTGGTATTCTTCAAAAATCTGCTTGTCGTTCTCTTGAATCGTACCGGCTGTGATCATTCGTGTGAGTAAGTCACCGAAGTCTTTTGAACCGAAGATGAATTCAGCCCAGTCGATCGAGCCACCGCCATTTTTTTGCATCGTGGCCATGCGCTCTTTCATCAACTCTTCTTGCGCCTTCATCTTTGCTTCGTATTGCTTGATTTTCTTTTGAAGGGCCGCAATTTTTTGTTGTGTCGCACGAATCTCAGCTTTTTTTTGAGCGACGTCATTGATGACGTCTTGGAGTTCGGCATCTAACTTGTTGATTTCTTGCTGTTCTTTGCTGATTGCCTGCTCACGTTTTTGGATCGAGGCGTTCGCTTTGCTTTGTGCACTGTTATTTTGTTGTTGTTGCTGCTGCACCTTTTTCTGTTTGTCTGTAAGTGACGCTGCATAGCCAGGTGTCGTGCCGCTAATGAGAAGAGCTCCTAAAGTGACGGTTGCTGCAAGTTTCTTCAAGTTAATCAATGTGCTTCCCTCCGCTGAGTTCTGTGAATTTCTATATAAAATAGATCGAATAATTTATAAGTTAAAACGCGAATTCCTGTATCGCTCTGAGACTCATTATAGCAATCTAAACCTAAAGTTATTTTACACTTATATTTCATTCGCATTACATTGACCTGTTTTAGGTTTTATACGTTTAAAAATGGGGGTATAAAGGGATTTCTCATTTCCCCATGTCACAAAAACGTTATAAATAAAAAAGAAAAGCACTTCTTGAAAGCGCTTTTCAAATAACTACCTATATGATTTTTTTACCACCTTGGGGAGACATACCCCGATCGCGACCGATTCGTTCGGCCGTGTTTCCACAAATAATAACCGCCAACGAGAAGGACGCCACAGGCTGCCCCGAAACTGTCGAGCAGGATATCCTGAATGAGCGGCGTCCGCTCCGGCGTCAGGCTTTGATGGAACTCATCAAAGATGGCGACCGTATTCGCGAGCGCCCAGGCAAACAAGATCGTCAGACCGGCATGGAGTCTCGTCCGTGACACGGCTTTGACGAGAAGTGCCCCGAGAGCGAAGAAGACGGTGAAGTGCGCCGCTTTCCGAATCAAGAACTCAATCAAGCCGACGCTCCCTTTCGCCTCGAGCGATACTGGTCCTCCGGCGTACTCGAAGTCGACGGTCGAGAGTACCGGTTCGGCCCACGTCCAATCGAACCGTTCGAGCGGTGAGACGATGCTCTGGTCCGAATACGGGGTCGCGCTCGAGAAGAATAAGCCAATCAGGATCAAACTGATCCATATAAATTCATTTTTCAGTATGTACATAACACCGTTCCTTTCTACAACGAGTCTCATTATACGCCGTCCATCATGTTTCATTGTAACAACGACTTCATCATTTCATGACAATTTGATTGCGAACAACCGGTTCAAAGTCGTGTCTTGAAATTCCGATTGGTATAATGAAAATAAAAAGGGGGAATCAACATGATCTATCAATATGAAGCGGCCGACATGAGCGGCAAGCTCCAACCGCTATCCAAATACGAGGGGGACGTCCTGTTGATCGTCAACACGGCGAGCAAGTGCGGCTTCACACCACAGCTCGACGGGCTCGAGAAATTATATGAACGTTACCAGGGGCAAGGGTTCCATATCCTCGGCTTCCCATGCAACCAGTTTGGCAATCAAGACCCGGGCTCGAACGAGGAAATCAGCGAGTTCTGTCAATTGAACTACGGTGTGACGTTCCCGATGTTCGCCAAAGTCGACGTGAACGGGAAAGACGCCCACCCGCTCTTCCAATACTTATCAAAAGAAGCACCGGGCCTGCTCGGCTCGAAGACGATCAAGTGGAACTTCACGAAGTTCCTCGTCGACCGGAACGGCAACGTCATCGAACGGTTCTCGCCGCAGACGACACCGGACGAGATCGAGACGGCGGTCAAACGTCTGTTATAAGGAAAAGGATGGTCCACCGAAATCCGGCGAACCATCCTTTTTTTAGCGTGGGGTGATGAAGTTGATCGTGTAGAACGGACTTGATTCTTCATTATAGACGAGGCCGACCGACACGTGCGTGAAACCATCTTTCAAAATGTTCTCCCGGTGGCCGAGCGAATTCATGAGTCCCCAGTGGGCGTGGAAGACGCTCATCTGCCCCATCGCCAAGTTTTCTCCGGCGAGGGAGTAGGCGATGCCGGCCTCATTCATCCGCTCGAACGGGTCGCGGCCCTCGGGATCGGTATGGCTGAAGAAGTTGTTGCGGGCCATGTTCTCACTATGGGCGCGCACGACCGGGAGCAGCGGTTCGTAGTCAGCGAGCGCCGACAATCCGAACTTCTGACGGTCCCAGTTCATGAGCATCCGCATCAATTGTTCGTTCGCGACGAGATTGTCTTCCGACACGTCGCCGTAATAGCCGTCACTCGACTCCTCGACGTCCCGGTCGACAGTGAGCACGGCCTTTAGCTTGTCCTCATCGTGCTGATCGAAGAAGAGCGTCACATAGTCGTCGTCGATCGCATAGACGTTGAATGACGGGTCGTCCGGGATCAAATAGCGTTTGAGTCCCTTTTTATACGACTTGACCTCATCGAAACCGATTTGCTCGACTTGTTGCCGTGTCGTCTCACCCACGACGAGTCCTTCATAGACGCTCCCCGTCTCGAACTGGTAATGGCCTTTCTTCGAACCGTCGTCATCAATCAACTCGAGGCTCCGGTCTCCGCCCTTCTCGAGCAAGTACCAGTCATGCCCGGCATATTGGCTCGTGAAGCGCGGCGCGTCGGTCGCACGTTCCTGTTGTTCTTCCGCCACTTCCGTCGACTTCACTTGAACGCTCGTCGGCGCCGACACGTTCGGCACTTCATACTTCCAGGCCGCATACATGCCGATCGCGAGCAATAAAATCACTAATTTACGAAACATCGCGTCTCCTTTCGAAAACTTACTCCTCTCGCTCACCGAACGCACGCAAGCGCGCCTTGATGTCGATGAGCATCTCCATATAAGCGATATACGTCGCTTCATCTATATTCAGCATACCACTCACTTTGAGAGGTACCTCTTCGGCCTGCTCACGCAGTGCGCTCCCGGACGGCGTGAGTGACAAGAGCACACGGCGCTCGTCGTCGGTTCCCCGCACTTTCTCCACGTAATCGAGTTGCATGAGCCGCTTGACGAGCGGTGACAACGTGCCCGAATCGAGCGTGAGTCGCTCCCCGAGCTGTTTCAAATCAATATTGTCCTCTTCCCACAAGACGAGCATGACCAAGTACTGGCTATATGTCAGGTTTAACGGCGCCAAAATCGGGCGATATAATCTCGTAAGCTCTTTTGAAGCGGTATAGAGCTGAAAACAAATCTGATGCTCTAATGTTAACGAACTTTTCATGTCATTTCCTCCGGCTATAGTCTTAGGACAAGCATATCACTTGCTTATCTGTTTGACTGCCCTATAATTAGATTGTGCACAACTTAATTGCCTAAAAACGAAATGGAGGAATTGAATCATGAAACCATTATTCACAGCTTCAGCAACTGCAATCGGTGGCCGCGAAGGTCGCGTTACATCGACGGACGGCGTCATCGACTTGAACGTCTCAATGCCTGGCTCAAAACACGCGGATGAAGCGACGAACCCGGAGCAACTCTTCGCAGCGGGTTACGCGGCATGTTTCGGTAGCGCCTTGAACCTCGTTATCGGCAAAGAACGTATCAAAACAGATGGCACGAACGTCACAGGACACGTGACGCTCAACCAAGACGATGAAGGCTTCTTCATCTCGGTCGAACTCGAAGTCGAGATCAAAGGTGTGGATCAAGCGACGGCGGAACGTCTCGTCGAAGCGGCACACCAAGTTTGCCCGTACTCGAAAGCGACACGCGGCAACGTCGACGTCAAGTTGACTGCCAAAGCAGCATAATTCGATGGCCCGCTTCCGAGCGGGTTTTTTTTTTGCGTCTCCCTACTCTACGGAGTAGAATGAAGGAACGATAGACAAGGAGAGGAGGCGGATGATGTTCAAAGGAAAACGAAAATATGTGACGTTCGGCCTCGGGGTCGCGTTTCTTCTCGCCGCCTTCTATAACGGCCTGACCGTCCGCAATTATGCGGTCGAGTCGGACAAGCTCGAGGCAGGACAATCGTTCCGAGTCGTCCTGCTGTCGGACTTACACGGCTACTCGTACGGGGACGACCAGCGCGTCTTGATCGACAAAGTACGAGACCAATCACCGGATTTGATTGCCCTGCCCGGTGATATCCTCGACCGCTTCCGCTCCCCCGACGCCTCGTTTGAATTGATCGAGGGGCTACAAGGGATCGCACCGATGTATTTCGTCACCGGCAATCATGAGATCGACGGCTCGGACGATTTCGTCCGCCACGACGTCAAGGACGTATTTCGCTCTTATGGTGTGACCGTGCTCGAGAACGAGACCGCGTCAATCAATGTCAACGGCGTCGACGTCCTCGTCGGCGGACTCGAGGACCCATTGCGGACGTATACGGAAAACATCCACGGCAGCTGGGAAGAGACGGCATTGACCTCACTCGGTGATGTCGACACGGAGACAGCGTTCAGTCTGCTCTTGTCACATCGGGCCGAGCAGGTCGAGACGTACGCCGCCTTACCGTTTGACCTCGTCCTGTCAGGCCATGCCCACGGCGGACAGGTTCGAATTCCCTATTTATTGAACGGGCTGTACGCGCCGGACCAAGGCTTCTTCCCGAAGTATGCCGGCGGTCTATATGAGCACGAGACGTTCACCCACGTCATCGGTCGCGGCTTCAACTACAGCGTCAGCGTACCGCGCGTGTTCAACCCACCAGAGATCGTCGTCATCGACGTCGCTGGGACCGGGGCTCCTCAGTGAGCCCCTTTTCCTATTTTCCCCAAAAATCGGATTCGCATGCACCGAGTGCGGGTACAGTATCCATGTTGTGACTTACCTGTTTTTCTAAAAAAGGGAGGAAGTGGACATATGCGTGCTGTTACCTATCAAGGAGCGAAGAACATCGAAGTCAAGGATGTGAAAGATCCTGAGATTGAGAACCGAGAAGAGATTATCGTCAAAATCACGTCAACGGCCATCTGCGGATCGGATTTGCATATTTATCAAGGAAATATGCCGACCCGTCACGGCTATGTAATCGGTCACGAGCCGATGGGAATTGTCGAAGAGGTCGGTCCGGATGTGACGAAAGTGAAGAAAGGCGACCGTGTGGTCTTACCGTTTAACGTCTCTTGCGGACACTGTTACTACTGTGAGCATGAAATGGAGAGCCAGTGCGACAACTCGAACCATGCTCCTCATACCGATGCAGGTGGCTACTTCGGTTTCACGGAGCAGTTCGGGAACCATCCAGGGGGCCAGGCCGAGTACTTAAAAGTGCCATATGGTAACTTCATGCCGCTTGTCATTCCTGAGTCATGTGAACTTGACGACGAGGCACTCTTGTTCTTGTCTGACGTCATTCCGACTGCATGGTGGAGTTTAGAGAATGCTGGTATGAAAGCAGGAGACACGGTCGTCGTCCTCGGCTCAGGTCCTGTCGGTTTGATGACACAAAAATTAGCCTGGGTGCGTGGTGCGAAACGCGTCATCGCCGTCGACCCGGAAATCTACCGATTGAACCGGGCCAAACTCTCCAACAATGTCGAGACCGTGTTGATGAAAGATCCGATCGATACCGGCAAATATATCTATGAAATCACAAACGGCGGGGCTGACGTGGTCATCGACTGTGTCGGATTCGACGGAAAAAAATCACCGATTGAGAAAGTCGAACAAAAGTTGATGGTCCAAGGAGGAACCCTCAGCGCCATCAAAGTCGCGAAAGAAGCGGTGCGTAAGTTCGGTACCGTTCAATTGACAGGGATTTACGCGATGAACTACAACCAGTTCCCGCTCGGTGATTTCTTTACCCGAAACGTCAGCATTCGGACGGGACAAGCGCCGGTCATTCACTACATGCCTGAGCTGTTCCAGATGATTGTCGACAAGAAGTTCGACCCGACCGATATCATCACGCACCGTCTGCCGCTCGAACAAGCGGCTGACGCGTACAAAATCTTTAACGATCATTTGGACGACTGCGTCAAAGTCGTCTTGAAGCCATAACGAAAGCGGTCCCCGACTCCTGTCAGGGACCGCTCGTTCGTTTACCAAATCGTCCGCTCTTCACAACATTGTGCTTCCCGTTCGATTTGAACGGTCGAGCGGTTGAAAGCGGCGAACTTTCGGATCCGTTTTGTTACGTCACGCAAGACGCGCTGGTCATCCGTGTCCGTTTCAATCAGAACGTGACACGTGACGGCAAGTTCGTTGGATGAAATGGACCAAACATGCAAGTCATGGACTTCTTTTACACCTTCCACTCCTCCGAGCTCCTGTTGCATCGCGACAACATCGACTTGGCCAGGTGCCCCTTCCATCAAGATGTGAATCGCTTCTCGCGTCACTCGGTATCCGCTAATCAAGATGAGCACGGCGACGAACAAGCTTGCGATCGGGTCGGCAAGCGTCCAACCGAACGCCATGATCAAGACAGCGGCCGTGATGGCACCGATTGAGCCGAGTAAATCACCGAGCACGTGCAATAACGCACTGCGGACGTTCAAGTTATCCCGTTCGCCTCGCATGAGCAGCCATGCCGCCAGCACGTTGACGAGTAGCCCGATCACCGCGACCGTGAGCATACCGCTGCTCAAAATCTCGGGCGGTGCGAACAAGCGCTGATACGCCTCGATGATGATATAGATGGAGATGACGAGCAACGTCAAACCGTTGACGAACGCCGCCAAAATCTCGAAGCGTCGATAACCGAACGTCCGCTCCGGCGTCGCCTGCTTTGCCCCGAACCGCACAGCGAGGAAACTGAGTCCGAGCGCGGCCGCGTCGCTGAGCATGTGACCCGCGTCTGACAAGAGCGCCAAACTGTTCGTCCATAATCCGCCGACGACCTCGACGACCATGAACGTCGCAATCAGGACGAACGACCAGAATAACGCCCGTTGATTCGTCGTATGGTGATGATGGTGGTCATGTCCGTGGTGATCGTGATGTGCACCCATACCATCCCCTCCTCTCCCTTTCATTCTATACCTCTCTCTTTTAACATTCAAACGTTCGTTTGAATGAATACATAAAAACAATCGCCGAAAGGGATATCCTCTCGACGATCGTCATTATTTTTGTTCGAGCCGGACCCGCATGACCCCGTCATATGGGAACAACTTCAATTGTCGCGTCTCGCCCTCATACCAACTGCCGGCATTTTGACTGCTCGTCGCCGTCATATCAGGCGTCGCGACCGCTTGGCGGTCCCAGTCGATCGCCTTCACCTGCTGGTCACGCACCATCAAGAAGAAACCGTCATAGAAATGATATTCGTTCACTTGGTCACGCTGGACGGCTTTCGGGGCCCCGAGCGTGGCGCGGACGCTCGAGATATCTTGTCCGAGCCATTCAAGCGTCGCCTGGTCGGCCGTAGGGACGACCGTTTTCCAGGCCGCGGTCACATCTTCGTCCGAGACACTCGTCGCTTCCTTCGTCACTTGCGCTTCCGTCACCCAACCGATCGTCCGCTCGTTCAATTGGAGCTTGACGAAACCACTGACGGCCTCGAGTTGTTCGAAACGGTCGCCGAGGTCGGCCTCATAGATGACCGTCACCCGGTCATCGGCGAACACTTTCGTATACGGTGCCGCGATATAGACGAACACCCCGTCGGTCTCGTCAGCCTCTGCTTCCGCCTCGGTCTCCTCTGTCGCTTCCGTCTCACTGTTAACCGATTCGGTCGCGATGTCGTCCGTCTCCGGCAACGCCGACTTCTTCGAGTCCATGAGCGCCGCGAAAGCGATGACGCCGATGAGCGAGGCGATCAACAACACCACTGTCGCTGATTGCCAAAACCGTTTCCGTTTCCGTGACGCTGCCCGTGATACCCGTACTTCTTCTTTCATGTTCTTCCACCCCTATTTGTTTCGTCCCTTCTCCGATTCGGCAAGAGGGATCCCGTTTCCTGCCTCGTCGAAGAAAATTTGCGGCTCGCTCGTCAGCGTCTCGAGCGTCCGCAGCGTCGCGTCGACGTCGACCGGCGGCTTTGTATCACCCGACTCAAGGACGCGCACCGTCTTTCCGAGCTCGATTGTCCGGTCCGTCAATCGATGGAACGTCCGGTCGTGCGAGATAAGGATCAACCCGCCCCGGTATACGTCGAGTGCGGCTTCGATTTGTTCTCGCGTCGCCACATCCAAATAGTTCGTCGGCTCATCGAGCGCGAGCAAATCCGCATCCGAGAAGTAGAGGATGAGGAAGGCGATGCGGCACTTCTCCCCCATGCTCGCGTCACGGATCGGCTTATACACCTCATCGCGGCGGAATAAGAAGTGCGCCAAAAGCGTCCGTGCCTCCGTCTCTGTGATGTCACTCTCGGCAAGGAGTGCGTCGAGCAACGTCCCTCCCTTCGGCAATCGCGCGAGCGTCTGCGAGAAATAGCCAACCTTCAGTTTCGGATGACGCTTGATGTCCCCTGCCTCCGGTGCGAGTTCGCCGATCAATAGTTTCAAAAGCGTCGTCTTCCCACTTCCGTTCGGACCGACGATGGAGATGCAGTCACCCCGGTTCACCGTGAACGAGAGATGCTCAAAGAGGGGTTCTTCGTAACCGAACGAGACGTCGTCGACCGTGATCCACGTCTTCGCCTCGAGCGGGTCGGCTTGGAAACGGACGGAGACGTGGGCCGCGTCTTTCGGGCGATCGGGCCGAGAACCTTCGAGTTGCTCGAGCTTACGTTCCCTTGCCTTCATTTTGACGGCGAGGTTCGCCGCTCCTTTTTGCGCGCCGGGACTCCGTACGCTCGCCGTCGCTTTCGCTTTCAAATGCCACCCCTTATATTGGGCGATCATATCAAGCAGCTCCGACTTCCGCGCTACGTAGCGGGCATGGGCTCGCTCGTCGCGTACACGTTCCTCGGCCTTCTGGTGTTTATAGGCCGTGTAGTTGCCAGGATAGCGGACGACTTTCCCTTCGTCTAATTCAAGGATGACCGTCGCAACATCGTCGATGAACTGGCGGTCGTGGGAGATGGCGAGCACCGTACCCGGAAACTCGTTCACCCAGCGCGTCAGCCACTCGATTGAGTCGACATCGAGATGGTTCGTCGGCTCGTCTAAGAGGACGATATCGACGTGTCGCATCGTGAGCCGAGCAAGTTGGGCCCGTGTCTGTTCACCGCCGCTCAACTCTCGGAGCCGGATCGAGTCCCGTGCGTCGAGACCGAGCCGTTTGAGCGCTCGTCTCGCTTCGGTCTCGAGTCCGAAGGCGTCAGTTGCGAGCGCCTCGTCGTATGCTTCAAGCACGCGCGTCGTGTCACCTGATGTGACATCCATGTAGAGCGGATAGCGCTGCGGGTCGCCTTGCATGACGTAGTCCAGCGCAGTCTCTTCTCCGTCAAACACCGTCTGTTCGACGACACCGATCGAACCTAAGACGTCGATCGTGCCTGCCTGCGGGGTCAGCTCGCCGATAAGCAGCTTGAACAGCGTCGTCTTGCCGGACCCGTTCTGTCCGAATAAGATGGCCCGTTCTGCTGCCGCCACGTCGAACGAGACGTTGTCGAATAATGGTTGCCGGTCGTGATCGAACCGGACTTGCTTCATACTTAACATATTGTTTCACCTCGCTAATTGTTCGGATACGCGATGAAACAAAAAACACCATCCGCTCAAAAGCGATGGTGTGAAGAGCTCCGGTCAAGCGGAAAGAAGGGTTACCCCCGTAGCCTGAAATTGGACACACTTCACCCGTGACTGTTCGTGCGAACAGTGATGATTCGTTTCATCAGTTGAGGGCGTGTGACTTTTTCATGGCACGTTGTACCTTCCTTTCCTAAGTTATTGCAACCGTACCAAATTGAAAGCGGATTCGCAAGGGGTGCCCCACAATCTCCCATTTTTTCTACACCTTCCGGCGGATGCAAGCGCGTCACGCGAGCGGTATGATTAAACCAACTAAGATGATGAGGTGACTGACATGAAATTACGAAACCTACTCGTCCCGAGCGCTGTCCTAGCGAGCGTCGGTACGTTCTTATATACACGATTCAAACAAAGACTGCCTCGCCCCGCCTTCAAAGTCCCGACGGTCAAGCCGGACCTCGCCTCGTTCGATGAGACGATGGTCGGCGCCACCTGGGTCGGTCATTCGACCGTGCTCATCCATTGGTACGGATTAAAGATTTTGACCGATCCGGTGTTCTCGAACCGGATTGGGGTCCACGTCGGCCCGGTCACGTTCGGGATGAAACGCCATACTGCCCCCGCCCTCTCGATCGAGGAGATCGGGCACGTCGACGTCATCTTGCTCAGTCACGCCCATATGGACCACTTCGACCATAAGAGCCTGAAGCGGCTGATCACCCGCGATACGGTCGTCATCTCGGCCCCGGGCACGAGCAAACTGTTGCGTAAATATCCGAGCTTACAGACGCTCGAGATGCATCCACACGACAAATTGACGCTCGCGAACGGGCTTCACGTCCAAGCGATCCCTGTCGCCCACTGGGGCAATCGTTTCCCATGGGACAAACATATGGGTTATAACGGCTACGTCTTGAAATATAAAGGCGTCCGCATGCTGTTCGCCGGGGATACGGCGTACACCGAGTCGTTCAACGGGCTCGCGAACAAAGAGCCGATCGACCTCGCCTTTTTCCCGATCGGCGCCTATCAACCCGAGTCGTTCGAGGAAGCGCACTGCACGCCGGAACAGGCATGGACGATGTTCAAACAGAGCGGAGCAAAACGCTTCTTCCCGATGCATTGGGGCACGTTCGTCTTGTCATATGAACCGGTCGAAGAGCCGTATGAGCGACTCGTCGCCGCAGCGAAACTCGAGCGTGACCAAATCGTGATCAAGGCGCACGGCGAAAGTATTCGGCTGTAGCTTTCGCTTTCACTTCCGGACGATTTTCGGTAACGTAAGAGGTGAGAGGGAGGGAATCAATTTATGGAATGGACAACACTCAACAATGATGTGAAACTGCCGATGCTCGGACTCGGCGTGTACAAAGTGGAAGACGGAGCGGTCACGGTCGACACGGTCAAAGCGGCGCTTGATGCCGGCTATCGGTTAATCGACACGGCGGCCATCTATCAAAACGAGGAGAGCGTCGGCCAAGCGATTCGCGAGTCAAGCGTCCCGCGGGAAGACATCTTCGTGACGACGAAACTGTGGAACGAGTTCCACGGCTATGACGAGGCACTCCAAGCGTTCCAAGATAGCCTCGACCGGCTCGGGCTCGAATATGTCGACTTGTTCTTGATTCACTGGCCGATGCCGCGCTTCGGCAAGTTCGTCGAGACGTATAAAGCGCTCGAACAGTTGTATGAGGAAGGCAAGGTTCGGGCCATCGGGGTCTCGAACTTTGAGATCAGCCACCTTGAACAGATCATCCAGTCATGCTCGATCGTACCGGCGGTGAACCAAGTCGAGATCCACCCATACTTGTCCCAAAAAGAATTGATCGCGTTCTGCCAGCGCTACGATATTCAAATCCAGGCGTGGAGCCCGCTCATGAAAGGGCGTGAGGCGCTCGAGGATCCGGTCATCACCGAGATCGCTGATAAGTACGGGAAGTCGCCGGCTCAAGTCATCTTGCGTTGGCACTTGCAGAACGGCGTCGCCGTCATCCCGAAATCGGTCACGCCGAGCCGGATTCGCGAGAATATAGAGGTATTCGACTTCACGTTGACGAAAGAAGAGATGCACGCGATCGATGGACTCAACCGCGACGAGCGGACCGGGTCTGACCCGAACGAGATGCACAAAATCCACTACTGAGGAGAGATTGTAAATGTTCAAAAAACTAGCTTCTGATTTGACAGGCTTCAGCGATATCGGTGAAGTCATCGACCCGAAAGATTTTGATAAAGCGGATTCGGATGATTACGTCCTGCATGAGGACAACGAGAAGATTTATTTCTTGATCAAATCGAAATCGGACGAGTACTGCTTCACAAACTTGGCGATGATCCACCTCGACGGGACGAGTGCGATGAGTTCGAAACGCGTCTTGTACCGTTATCCTTACGCCCATTTCCCATTGAATAACGTCATGTTCGAGACGGCCGGTACGGTCGACATGGACGTCGAGATCAAGTTCACCATCGGCGACAAGCCGTACTCGATCGACGTGAACAAGAAACAAATCGAGCATGTGAAAGACTTGTACAAATCGCTCCTCGCCATCGCTGAGAAGCAACGTGAAGGCCGGAAGATGATGGAGTATGCCAACGCGTCACTCACGCATTCGGTGTCGATTTTGAGCGGGCTCCGCCAAGGCGACATGAACGTGGCGTCGACGTTCAAGGAATTGAACGAACAAAGTTTCGACTGGCTCAAAGGTCACTATCACGAGTGGAACCGCAAAGACTTCGGTGACGTGTTCGAGAAGTACATCAACAACTAATGAAAAATGGCCCACGATTCGTCTGAATCGTGGGCCATTTTTCATTTGCCTTCATCAATCAACTGTTCGGCGAGCCGTTGGAACAAGTGGCTCATATGGACGGCCGAGGCGATGGCGAGCGACTGTTGGATGCCGTTCGTCTCGTTCGTGCGCACGTTGGCGAGGAGCGTCTCGGCCTGCGCCTCGAACGCCTGCATGTTCTGCTCCTTCTGAACCTGGTACGCGTCATAGAAGTCCTCGAGCGAGAAACCCTCGTCCGACTCGTTCAATGGCCGGAGCGTCTCTTTGATGTCATTGATCGAGAGCAATCCTTTCATCTCGTAAATCAGGCTAAGCAACATCAAGTGCTCGTTCGTGTATTTCTTGTTTTTGACAGGATGGAACAACTTGCCCTTGGCGTAGTTGTTGATCATCGTCTTCGTCAAAATCGTCTCATCGTCGCTTCGTTTCATCTTGCCGTAATGTTGCTCAAACAGCTGGATGACTTGGTCCATATATAAGTCGATCGTCGGGAGCACCTGCTTCGGCAACGTCCCTTCCGTCTCTACAATCTCGTGCGGTTTCATTGGATCACCTCCCCTTCAGTATACGGACAAACCGGAATTGTCGAAACAAAAACCTTGTTGTTCTTCCGTATACAGCTTATCATGTAGTTATGGATACTACATGACGTGATAAGGAGTGTTTTTACATGAATTCGATTTTTCGGGAACCGATTAATGCACTGACCCATTTGGCCGGGGCCGTGCTCGCGTTCATCGCGTTGATTGCGATGACGGTGAAAGCGTCTCTGCTCGGGTCGCCGCTCGCCATCATGGCTGCGATCTTGTTTGGGATTAGCCTCGTCTTCCTCTATTTGTCGTCCGGCCTGTACCACAGCATCATCGCCTCGCCGAACGTCATCGCCTTCTTCCGAAGAATCGATCATGCGATGATTTACGCCTTGATCGCCGGGACGTATGCCCCGCTCACGTTGCTCGCGCTCGAAGGACCGACGCGCTGGGTGTTGTTCGGTACCGTCCACGCGCTCGCCTTGTTCGGAATCATCTTCAAGCTCGTCTGGTTCCACGCGCCGCGCTTCTTGTCGACGGCACTCTATATCGGCATGGGTTGGTTGTCCGTGTTCTTCATCGGGCCGCTTCATGACGTGATCGGCAACGCCGGCATCTTCTGGCTCATCCTTGGCGGTGTCATGTACACGATTGGCGGGCTCATCTACGGCTTCAAACCGAAGTTCGTCAACTGGCGCGGTTGGGGCTTCCACGAAGTGTTCCACTTGTTCATCTTGTTCGGCAGCTTCGCCCACTTCGTCTGCGTGTTCTGGTACGTCTTCTAAGTCCTCCTCGTGAGGGCTTTTTTTCATGAGCACATTCATTTACTTCGAATTCAAGACATCCTACACTGACTGTAGGAGGGATTTATGATGAAAATTGAAGTTTGGTCAGACTATGTTTGCCCGTTCTGTTATATCGGCAAGCGCCGTTTAGAAGAAGCACTCGAACAGTTCCCGCACGCGGACAACGTCGAAGTGGAGTTCATGAGCTTCGAGCTCGACCCGAACGCCCCGACGACGGACTCGCGCTCGATTTACGAAGCACTCGCGAAGAAATACAGCATGCCGCTCGAGCAGGCGAAAGGCACGACGGCACAAGTCGCTGCCCAGGCCCGCACCGTCGGACTTGAGTACGATTTCGACAACATGGTCGTCACGGGCACACTCGACTCGCACCGATTGACGCACTATGCGAAGACGGTCGGCAAAGAGAAAGAACTGTCAGAAGCGCTCCTCAAGGCGTACTTCGTCGACGCGAAACATATCGGCGACCACGACGTCCTCGTCGAGATTGCGACAAGTGTCGGACTCGATGCTGACGCCGTGAAAGACGTGCTCGCTTCAGACGTATACACAGAAGACGTTCGCGCTGAAGAGAAGCGTGCAAGCGACCTCGGCATCACCGGCGTCCCGTTCTTCGTCTTTGACGGAAAATATGGCGTCTCTGGCGCGCAACCGACCGAGGCGTTCACACAAGTGCTTGAGAAGACGTGGGCCGAATCGGCACCGACGCTTCAAGTGCTCTCGGGTGGCGCGACGTGCACGGACGACAACTGCGATATCTGATGTTACACGAACAAAAGCAAAGCATTCGCCCATATATGGACGAATGCTTTTTAGGGTTTTCTTAAAAAACCTTATGTATACGCCATGTTTTACTTGTAGATATCTCTGCGATGACCGATTTCTAAAATGAGAATTGTGATTGTCTCGTCTTGAATATCTGCAATTAGACGATAATCACCAATGCGATACCGCCATTCGCCAGAGTGATTGGCAACTAGCCCTTTCCCATGACGGCGCGGATCATCTGTTCCGACCAAGTTTTTCTTGATCCAGGCCATGATGATCCGCGCCTGTTGGGGATCCATCTTTTTCAATGTTTTTTGAGCATTTCGTTCGAATGCGACTTGATAAACTTTCATTTCAAGTTTAAATCCTTCATCATGTCGTCGAATGAAATTGCCTCAGAATGCTCTTGATGAGCATTCATGGCTTCATAATACAATTTTAAATCGAGTTCATCCTCAATTCGTTCTAAAACAGCATCGCGGACGAGAGTGGAAAGGGTAAGATTCTTCGTTTTCGCATACTCTCTAATGAGACGTGCATCCTCTTCGTCGAGTCGAACAGATATTGTACTCATATGATCGTCCTCCTTTGTAATACATTGTATTACGAAAATACATATTTGTATAGCCGAATCCCGGCTTCTTTTTTGTAGCTTTCTAAATCGTTCTGAAGGATAATTATTATTAGCTAATAAGAATCGAGGACTTAACCATATGTGGAAAAATCGCAACGTCTGGATCATCTTGACCGGGGAGTTCGTCGCCGGTCTCGGGCTTTGGCTCGGCATCATCGGCAACTTGGAGTTCATGCAGGAGAAAGTGCCGTCTGACTTCGTCAAGGCGCTCATCCTCGCTGGCGGACTGCTCGCCGGGGTCGCCATCGGGCCGCTCGCCGGTCGACTCACCGACCAAGGCTCGAAAAAGAAAATCATGCTCATCTCAAGTATTGTCCGGGCGCTGAGCGTCCTGTTCATGTTCGTCGCCATCGAGACGGGAAGCGTGCTGTGGATGGTCGTCTTCCTCGTCTTCCTGCAAGGGTCGGCCGCGTTCTACTTCCCGGCGCTCCAGGCGGCTATCCCGCTCATCGTCAAAGAACGGGAGTTGCTCGCCTTGAACGGGGTGCATATGAACGTATCGACGCTGTCGCGTGTCATCGGGACGGCCATCGCCGGCATCTTGCTCACGCTCATCTCGCTCCGTGACGTCTACGCGCTCTCGCTTGTCGCTTATCTGCTTCTCGCCGTCGCGACGTGGTTCTTGAAGATCGACGAGACGACCGTCCCGTCTGCAAAGAAAGTGGACGCCAAGTCGTCCGGCGGGTTCAAGGACGTCTTTCCGATCATCAAATCGATTCCGGTCATCTTTATGACGCTCGTCATGACGCTCATCCCGCTCCTCTTCATCGGCGGGTTCAACTTACTCGTCATCAACATTAGCGAGCTGCAAGACTCGACGGCGATCAAAGGATGGATTTACACGGCCGAAGGGATTGCCTTCATGGTCGGTGCGTTCCTCATCAAACGGATCGGTGAGAAGTTCTCCGTGTTCTCCATCTTGTTCACGTTCTCGTTTTTGATCGGGG
The DNA here is from genome assembly GCF_018618075.1 of Exiguobacterium sp. s5. Lineage (NCBI taxonomy): Bacteria > Bacillati > Bacillota > Bacilli > Caryophanales > Exiguobacterium > Exiguobacterium sp. s5. The sequence continues at coordinate 492,983 of NZ_JACSLK010000002.1, forward strand.
TCGCCCAGCTCATGCTTTACTTCGCCGACATCCCGGCCGTCTCGATCGCCGCATTCGTCTTGTTCGGCTTCTCGGTCGGTTGCTTCTTCCCGACGGCCGTGACGATTTTCCAGACACGGATGCCGAAAGACTATCACGGCCGCTTCTTCTCGTTCCGGAACATGCTCGACCGGATCGTCTTCCAAGTCGTGTTGCTCGTCACTGGCTTCTTCCTCGACTTGATCGGCTTACAGCTCATGGTCGTCTTGTTCGGGATCAGCTCGATCCTCATGACGGGTGCATTCCTCGTCTACACGCGCAAACACAAATTGCATATCGAAACGGACGAGGCCGAACGAATCTCGTCGTAAAACAAGCGCTGACCGAATTCGGTCAGCGCTTGTTCATGTCTTCGATGTCACGCCACCAGTTGGTCGTGTCGTTCCGTCCGTCGAGCGTGATCCGCTCACCGATCCGTGGCGTGAGCACGTCCTCTCGTGGTAAGAGCCCCACCATCTGCTCAGCTGGGTCGAACCAGGCATGGAACGATAACGTGAACGCGCCCCAATGGATCGGGAGCATCTTGTCGGCCCGCACGTCCCGGAACGCCTGTGCCGTCTCAGTCGGTTGCATATGCACGTCCGGCCAACGCTCGTCGTATTGGCCGCACTCGAGCGCTGCGAAGTCGAACGGTCCGTACGCATCACCAATCTCTTTAAAGTGCGGCCCGTATCCACCGTCCCCACTGAAGAACAGGCGATCCGTCTCACCGAGGACGACCCATGACGCCCAGAGCGTCGCGTTGCGGTCAGTGAGCGAGCGGCCCGAAAAATGCCGAGCCGGCGTGCAGACGAACGTCCATGGCCCGAAGTTGTACGTCTCGCCCCAATCGCGTTCGACGATGCGTTCCGCCCCGACGCCCCACCGTTTCAAGTGGCTACCGACACCGAGCGGGACGATGAAGACCGCGACCTTGTCTTTGATTGTTTGAATCGTCGCATAGTCCAAATGATCGTAATGGTCATGCGTGAGCAGGACGACATCGATATCTGGTAAGTCGTTGAGCTCGAACGGCAAATCCTCGCTGAACCGCTCGTTCTTTGCGAACGGGAGCGGCGACGGGCTCCGGCCGAACATCGGGTCGACAAGCATCGTCTTGCTATCCATTTGGACGAGCATCGCCGAATGGCCGAGCCAATAGATGCGGGTGAAGCTCGAACCGAGTTTCTCGCTGAAGTCGATTGGGACGACCGGCAACCGCTCACTCGGTTTCCGAAGCGAGTCCGGGTTCAAATATTCCTTCGACATCGAGATCATGTCGTCCGTTGAAAACCGCATCGGCGTCTCGAGCTGATTGCGGAACTTGCCGTTCACGAGGTTCGGCGACCGTAGCGTTTTCGGTTTTTTCCCGAGCGGTTTATATTGGGTGAGCACGGTCCCCGTCACGGCTGCCATGCCCATCAATGAAAATAATAATGTCTTCTTCATGTTCATCCACTCCTCTACGTTTTCATTATACGGTACTAGCGCCGATTTCCCTGTTTTTGAATACAGAAAAAGACGGCACATGGCCGTCTCATGATTCTTGTAAAATCTTGATATCGTTCACGATATCCTCGAGCGGTACCTCTTGGAAACCGGGATACACTTTGATGATTTTCCCGTCTTGGTCGACGAGGTAGAAGGATGTCCCGTGATCGACTTGCGTGCCCTCTGCCGGTTTACGAACGAGCGCCTTGAAGTTCTGTTGCGCGAACGCCTCAATCTCCTCCTGCGAGTAGCCCGTCAAGAACTGCCAGTCGGCCTGTGCCAAGTCGTAGTTTGCCATGAACTCTTTGATTTTGTCTGGCGTGTCGACGGTCGGATCGACGCTGAACGACACGAACTGGACATCCTCGACCCCTTCCTCAACGAGCGCCTCATTGAGCTTTGTCATGTTGTACGTCATCGGTGGACAGACCGTCTCACAGTTTGTGAACACGAAGTCGGCCATCCATACCTTCCCTTTCAAATCATCGAGACTGACCATCTCTTCATTTTGATTCATATAATTGAACGACTCGATCTCCCAGTTGAGCGGGTCTTCGATTTCGTTGCCGCATGCGGCGAGCACCACCATGAGGCTGATCAGCCCGAAAAGCATCCATTTCTTCACACGTTCCATCTCCTTCGTTGTCAGTTGCGTTTCACGCGCCAAACGAGGAGCGTGATTAAAATAAATGCCGTCAAGGCAAGGAACGGGATCGTCACGAACCCGAACCAATTGATGTACTGCACGTTACAAGGTACGCCTGCGACACACGGTTTGATGTCGGCAAACCCGGGCACTTTTTGGACCAAGTAGTGGTACAAAGAAACGAGACCGCCGATCATCGACAGCGGCAATACATACTTCTTCACCGCCCTGTCGTCCGTGAACACGGCAACGCCGAGCAGGATGACGAGCGGATACATGAAGATGCGTTGAATCCAGCAAAGCTCACATGGCACGAACTCGCGAATCTCACTGAAGTAAAGACTGCCGAGCGTCGCTGTGAGGGCGACGAGCCAAGCGAGATAGAGACCATAACGGGTCAAGAACGACTGCTTCATGGTGTGCCTTGCTCGATTAAGCGTTCAATCGTCTCATAGTCAAACGGGTCTTCGAGCATGACCCCGTTGATCATGATCGATGGGGTGAACTGGACGCCGTGCTCTTTGACGAGCCCGTCATCGAGGCTCACTTTGTCGAGCACCGTCGAGTTCTCACTCAAGTCGTCCTCGAGCTTCGCCACGTCGACCGATGTCGTCTCGCTCGCAATCTCTGTCAACCGCTCGACCGTGACCCATGCCTCGTCGTGCTGCTGACTCGCCGGTTGCGCGTCGTAGAGCGCCTTATGGAAATCCCAGAACGCGTCCGGGTCTTGTTTATACACCGACTCTGACGCGAGCGATGCCAAAATCGACTCTTGTCCGTGGAACAGGACGTTGATGTAGCTGAAACTGATTTTCCCTGTGTCGATATAGTCTTGCTTCAACTTCGGATAGACCGTCTCACCCCACTGTTTACAAGACGGGCATTTGTAATCCCCGAACTCGACGACCGAGACGGGTGCGTCCGCATCTCCGAGCGTCGGCTGTCCTTCGGTCGACACATGCTCTGCCTTTACCGGTGCCGCCGTCTCCGCTTGTTCGGCCGGCCGGTTCAAGAGAACGACCACAACGGCCACGAGGGCGACCGCGAGCAGCGTCGCGATGACCAATAGTTTATTCTGTTTCATTTGTCTCACCTCTATTTGTATCGATTCGTCTTTCATTATAACGAAAGCGTTATCTGTTTCCACGAAATCACCCTTGTTTTTTCGTAACTTCGCTTCATGTCACGGCAAAGATGACGATGAACAGAGTGGAGATTGTCACTGTAGGAGGAATTTGTTCATGAAATCATTTTCGATGCGCCTCGGCCTGATCTTGGCGCTCAGCATCGCCACACTCGTCTTTTTGCTCACCATCACGCTAACGTACATGACCAGCCAACGCTCCGCCGCCTCACTCGAAGCAGAGATCGGGGAACGGTTGTCGATGACGTCGCACCAGCTCGTCGATAAGCTCGACTTCTACATGTGGTCGCGCTATCAAGAGATCCAATTGCTCCAAGGACTCGACGCCTTGAACGAACCCGCCTCGAGCCGGGCCCTGCTCGACCAGGTCCAAACGAACATCCCCGCTTTCTCATGGATGGGCGTGACCGATGCGTCGGGGAACGTCGTCGCTTCAACGAATGGAATATTAGAAGGCGCTTCAATCAGCGAACGCCCTGTCTTTCTAGAAGCCCAGGATGAGCCGTTCATCGGGGATGTCCACGAGGCCGTATTGCTCGCTGAGCTGTTGCCGAACCCGACCGGTGAAGTCCTTCAGTTCGTCGACATCAGTGTCCCGCTGTTCCGTGACGGGGCCTTCCAAGGCGTGCTCGCGACTCACCTGAGTTGGGAATGGGGGAAGGAAGTACTCCGCCACTTCAACCGGACGCTTCACCATCAGTCCGAGTATACCGACCTATTCGTCGTCAGTGGACGCGACAACACCGTGTTGCTCGGCCCGGACCATCTCGTCGGGAAACCGCTCCCGACGAAACTAGACGACGGATGGCACGTCGACACGTGGGCGGACGGGAAATCCTATTTGACCGGCGTCGCCACCGGGGAAGGTTATGAAGATTACGCCGGCCTCGACTGGAGTGTCGTCGTCCGCCAACCGGCCGAAGTCGCTTTCGCCCCGGTTGCCTCACTCGAGCGGAACATCTTATCGATCGGCCTCGTCGCCTCGTTCGTGACGGCCATCCTCGGTTGGCTCCTCGCCTCAGTCGTGACCCGGCCGCTAAAACGGATCACCGAGACGGCAGCCCTCATGAAACAAGGCAAAGCGAAGACGTTCCCACACCAATCAGGGATTCATGAGATCGAGTCGCTCGCTTTCGCCTTAGAATCGCTCGTCACGTCACTCACCGAATCCGAGACGGAACGGGTCCATTACGAGTCGCTCGCCCATCGCGACGTTTTGACCGGGCTCGCCAATCGGACGGCGCTTCGTCACTATTTGAACGAAGCCCAGGCGACAAAGAACGAATACGTCTGTTTCTATATCGATCTCGACGGTTTCAAAGCGATCAACGATACATACGGGCACGCCGCCGGGGATAACGTCTTGATTAAGATTGCCGAGCGATTGAAACGAGTGACGCTCGATGGGTCCTATCCGGTCCGTTTGAGCGGTGACGAGTTCTTCCTCTTGTTCGAACGGAACGGACAGAACGGACACTCCATCACACGCATCGGCGAAGACATTATCGCGTCCCTGTCCAAACCGATCGCCATTGAAAGCGGGACGACAAGCGTCGGGGCCAGTATCGGCGCCTCGCTCTGGCAGACAGAAACGGTGCCGCACGCCGCCATCGAACGGGCCGATCAAGCGCTCTATCGTTCAAAAGCGAACGGGAAGCATCAAATCACGCTCGATGAATCGCTCACATAAAAAAATCCATGTCGCCGACGCGACATGGATTTTTTGCTTATGCTTCGAACAACAATTGTTCTGGGTCTTCAATCATGTCTTTGATGTGCTTGAGGAACGTCACAGCCTCACGACCGTCGACGATGCGGTGGTCATACGAGAGCGCCACGTACATCATCGGACGGTTCTCCATCGTTTCCGCGTCGATGGCAATCGGACGGAGTTGGATCGAGTGCATCCCGAGGATGGCGACTTGTGGTCCGTTCAAGATCGGTGTCGACAAGAGTGAGCCGAAGACGCCACCGTTCGTGATCGTGAACGTGCCACCTGTGAGGTCGCTCAACCCGAGCTTGTTGTTGCGGGCTTTATCGGCGAGGTGCAAGATGTCTTTCTCGATCTCACCGAAGTTTTTGCGATCCGCTTCGCGGACGACCGGGACGACGAGGCCGTCCGGAGCCGACACGGCGATGCCGATGTCATAGTATTTCTTCAAGACGATCTCGTTGCCTTGAATCTCTGCGTTCAAGTAAGGCATCCGTTTGAGCGCCGCGACGGCCGCCTTCGTGAAGAACGACATGAACCCGAGTTTGACGTCGTTGTCTTTGATGAACTTCTCTTGGCGACGTTTGCGGAGCGCCATGACGGCCGACATATCGATTTCATTGAACGTCGTCAACATCGCTGCCGTCTGTTGCACTTCGACGAGGCGGTTGGCGATCGTTTGACGACGACGCGTCATTTTGATGCGCTCTTCATCTTTGCCGCTCGCTGTCGGCTGCGTTGCCGCTGCCGGTGCTTTTGGCGCTTGTGGTGCTTGTGCCGGTGCCGGTTTCGACTCGTGGTTCGTCACATCATGGACGTTGATGCGGCCGATTGGGTCGTTCGTTTGGATGGCCGACAAGTCGATGCCTTTCTCACGGGCCAATTTACGGGCCGCCGGTGTCGCGATTGGTCCTTTGCCTGGGCTCGCCACGTGCTCTTCACGGCGTTCGACTTTCTTCGCTTCGCCGACTTCCTCTGTTTTCGTCTCGGCCGGTGCCGGAGCTGTCTCTGTCGCCGCTTCTGCTTTTGTCTTCGTCGCGACAGCCGTACCGCCACCCGATCCTGAGCTGAGGCGGGCGATCACTTGTCCGACTTGGACCGTGTCCCCTTCGGCCGCCAATTGCTCGTCGAGCGTACCCGACTCATCGGCAGGCACCTCGATGTTGACTTTGTCTGTCTCGAGTTCGACGATGGCTTCCCCTTTTTCGACGTGGTCGCCTGGCTGTTTAAGCCATGACGCGACCGTTCCTTCCGTAATGGACTCTGCTAATTCCGGTACTTTGATTTCGATCACAATGAGTTCCCCCTTAACTTATTTACGATCTTTTTGGTATGTGCTCGTGCCGGCAGCAGCCGAGACGGCGTCACGTGAGATGGCTTCACGGATGATACGTGCTTGTTCTTGTTTATGGGCCGTCGGATTTCCTTCGGCCGGGCTCGAACGACGGCGGCGGCCGACGTAACGGACATTTAATCGGTTCGACGTGACCGCTTCGAGGCGAGGCTCGATATATGTCCAAGCCCCCATGTTTTTCGGCTCTTCTTGGACCCAAACGATTTCTTTCGCGTTCGGATAGCGGCTGATCAATTCACGGATCTCACGGACCGGGAACGGATAGATTTCTTCGACGCGGATGATGTGCAGGAAGTCGAGTGACTCCTCTGACTTCATCGTCGCTTCTTGCAAATCGATTGCCATCTTCCCTGAACAGAAGACGAGACGTTCGACTTGCTCCGGATTCTCACCGAGACCAACTTGTTCGATGATCGGACGGAAGTTATTGTCGGACAGTTCATCGACCGATGAGGCTGCAAGCGGATGACGAAGCAGGCTCTTCGGTGTCATGATGATCATCGGACGAACTTGTTCTGTACCGAGCATCTTCGCCTGACGACGCAAGATGTGGAAGTACTGCGCGGCCGTCGACAAATTCGCGACCGTCCAGTTCTTCTCTCCGGCGAGCGTCAAGTAACGCTCCATCCGGGCGCTCGAGTGCTCTGGCCCTTGGCCTTCATAGCCGTGTGGCAACAGCATGACGAGACCTGATTTTTGGCCCCACTTGGCGCGACCGGCCGAGATGAACTGGTCGAACATGACTTGCGCCGAGTTGGCGAAGTCACCGTACTGTGCTTCCCATAGGACGAGCGTATCTTGGGCGAACACGTTATATCCGTATTCGAAACCAAGTACCGAGCCTTCTGAGAGCGGGCTGTTGTGGACCGAGAACGAGGCGTTCGCCGTCGACAAGTGATGGAGCGGCGAGAACTTCTTGCCTGTCTCGACATCGTTCAACATGATGTTACGCTGCGCGAATGTTCCGCGCTCCGAATCTTGCCCGCTCAAGCGGATCGGCGTGCCGTCCGAGATGATTGAGGCATAGGCGAGCGTCTCAGCATGGCCCCAGTCGACTTTCCCATTGTCCGCGAACGCGTCACGGCGACGGTCAAGCACTTTTTGAAGTTTATGGAACACGCCGAAGCCTTCCGGCCAGACGAGCAATTCATCGTTCAATTGTTGGAGCACGTCACGTTCGACACCTGTCTCGACGAACGGGAATCCTTTATGGACCGCTTCCGGCAAGACGATGTCGGCATCTTCTTCTTCGGCCGGGACGAGGTCACGGGCCGACTTGAGACGATCCTCAATCGACTGTTCGATCGTCGCCTTGTCTTCTTTCGACATGACACCTTCCGCTTCGAGCACATCTGCGTAGACGTGACGGACCGATTGGTGTTCTTTGATGGCTTTATAGAGCACCGGGTTCGTGTTCATCGGCTCATCCATCTCGTTATGACCGTAGCGGCGGTAACCGACCAAGTCGACGAGGATGTCTTTATGGAACTTGGCACGATACTCGCTGCACAGTTTGGCGACGGCGACACACGCTTCCGGGTCGTCCGCATTGACGTGGAACACTGGAATCTCATAGCCTTTGGCGATATCGCTCGCATAACGTGTCGAGCGCGAGTCGCTCGGGTCGGTCGTGAAGCCGATCGTGTTGTTGGCGATGACATGGACCGTCCCCGCTGTACGATAGCCTTGCAAGTTCGTCATGTTGAGCGTCTCGGCGACAATTCCTTGACCTGGGAACGCGGCGTCTCCGTGAATCAAGATCGATGCGGCCTTGTCGTCATGTTGGACCGCCATCCCTTTTTCTGAGCGGTCGTCTTGCGCGGCACGCGTATACCCTTCGACGACCGAACCGACGAACTCGAGGTGACTCGGGTTATTGGCGAGGTTCAAACGGACCTCTTTCTTCTCTTCTAACACTCTGCGGTCGAGACCGAGGTGATATTTGACGTCGCCGGACCAACCGAAATTGATGCCGATCGATCCTTCCGACGGGATCAACTCTTTGTTCGGGGCGTGTTGGAACTCGGCGAAGATCATCTCGTACGGTTTGCCAAGCACGTGCGCGAGTACGTTCAAGCGTCCGCGGTGGGCCATCCCGATATTGATATGTTCTGACCCGCTCGAGATGAGGCCGCCGACCATGGCGTCAAGGAGCGGCACCATCGCGTCGAGCCCTTCGATCGAGAAGCGTTTCTGTCCGACGTATGTTTTATGAAGGAACGACTCGAACAACTCTGTCTCGGCTAGACGCTGGAAGAGCTCGATTTTTTCGTTCTTCGAGTACTTCGCTTTCAATGCGCCTTGCTCGATGCGGCGGCGAATCCAACGCTTCTCTTCCATATCGTCCAAGTGGCGGAGCTCGATGGCAACCGTGCCCGTATAGACGTCAAGCAAATGACGAACGAGTTCGAGCGCGTTCGCGCCCGGTTTTGGCACGTCTTCCGACAACAAGTGAGCTGGTACTTGCTCGAGGTCGGCCTCACTCAATCCGTAACGGTCAAACGCAAACAAGCCGTGTTCGCGCGGGTGGTCTTTGAGCGGATAGATATCGGCCGCTTTATGGCCGAGTGCCCGGATATCATTGACCAACCGTGTCGCTGCCACGACTTTCTCTAAATCAAACGATGCAGCCGGCGCAACAGGTGCGCTCGCTTCCGGTGCCCCGTGTTCGTCAAAGTATTGACGCGTCTCCGCGTCGACCGATTCTGGGTCTTCCACGTATTGCTCATATAATTCAACGATGTAGCCTAAGTTTGGACCATAAAATGCTTGCACTTCTTCGCGACCGTTCGACGACTCTCCCATTGAATAAATCCCCCTATCCGTTCCTGTGCGTCCGATGTGTGAACGCTTTCATTTTAACATTAAGCACGAAGCAGTTCATCCATCTGATTCGTCCTGCAAAAAGAGCCAAATCTTGCCTCTTTCTCTCCTCTTCATACTACACCTTTCCCTGTGGAAAGACCCTTTCAAATTCACAATTCGTCCATACTATTTCAATAAGTTTTCCTTATCAACTAATTGTGAAATCAACGCTTTGTTTCAACAGTTTCAAAAAAAGGTGAAACCTTGTTTCAATCCAGTCCGTATATAAAGGTGTCCAGTTGGAAAATACTCTCAACGAAAGCAAGGTGACCCTATGTTATCCGTACAAAATGTACACAAGAAAATGGGCCAGACGAACGTCCTGACGAATGTCAGTTTTGACGTCACGCCCGGAGAAATCTTTGGCTTCCTCGGACCGAACGGCGCCGGGAAGACGACGACGATCCGTATTATCACCGGCCTCATGCCAGCAACACACGGCAAAGTGACCGTCGACGGATTCGACGTCTCGACAGAACGCCAACAAGCGCTCAGTCGCATCGGTGCCATCGTCGAAAACCCTGCCTTCTATCCGTATTTGACGGGCCGCGAGAACCTGATTCACGCGATGAATTTGATTCCTGGTCTAAAGAAAGTCGACTTGAACGCCCTCGGTGCCCTCGTCGGACTTGAGACAAAGCTCGATATGAAAGTGAAACAATACTCACTCGGGATGAAACAGCGACTCGGCATCGCCCGTGCCCTGCTCCATAACCCGAAAGTATTGATCCTCGACGAGCCGACAAACGGTCTCGACCCAGCAGGCATCGCTGATTTGCGCAACTACTTACGGCATTTAGCCGACCACCGCGGCATCGCCATCCTCATCTCGAGTCACTTATTGAGCGAGATGGAACTGATCACCGACCGGTTCGCCATCATCGATCAAGGACAAATCAAGTCGGTCCAAGGCGGAGACGGTGAGGCCAAAACGGAGAGTGTCATCCTCTGTAAAGTCGGCCGCGAGCAGATGAACGAAGCGCTCGATGTCGTCGCACTCGCTTTTGATGATGTGAAAATCATTCAACAGTCAGCTGAGACGTTCATCGTCCCGCGTCCGGAAGCCGATATCCCGCATTTGTTGAAACATCTCGTCGAACGTGACATCGCCGTCTATCAGATTGGGATGAAACACGAGACACTCGAAGAACAGTTCTTGAAATTGACGAAAAAAGAAGGAGGCACGAACAATGCGTTCATTACTAGCCAATGAGTTCATGAAATGGCGACGTACGATTAAACCGCTCGTCGCACTCGGTATGTACACTGGGATCATCGTCTTAACGTACTTCATCGTCCGGAGCGGCAACAACCCAGGTGACGCGGAAACGTTCGTCAACTATGCGACGATGGCGGCGATGACGTTCCTCGGCATCTTCACGATCGTGTTCACCGCTGAGATGATTGGGAACGAGTTGAAATTTGATACGTTGAAGCATTTACTCATGAGCCCGTACTCACGCGATCGAATTTTACTGTCGAAACTTGTGGCCGCCCTTCTCATCATGCTCGCCCAGTTCGTGTTCATCCTTGCCGTCACGTACGGTTTTGCGTTGACGCTCGACGGGGAGTTGACGCTCGAGCAGTTCCGCAATGTCCTGCTTAGCGTCTCGAGCGGCGTGTTCGTCATCTTCTTGACGCTCATGTTCTCAGTCGTCTTCAAATCGGTCGGGGTCGTGATCGGCTTCACCGTGCTCGCAAACTTCGTCTCGACGATGATCGGTGGTCTTCTCATCGCGTGGAAACCGGCCATCGCCAAATGGATCGTCTTCCTACACACGGACTTGTCGATCTACTACCAAAGCCCAGGTTTCATGGAGACGATGGACGTGACGATTTGGTTCTCGGCGTTCTACGTCTTGATTCACATCGTCGCCTTCTATATCATCACGGCGTTCATGTTCCGCAGCAAAACGTTTGCTGAATGACGATTAACGTCTGAACGAGTGTGGTACTTCCTATACAGAGACTTCTTTGAATGGAGGGACCACGATGCCAAAGACGGCGTTACTCATCATCGATCTGTTTAACGACTTCGACTTCGTCGGTGGGGACGACCTGTTTCGACATACGGAGCCGATCGTCGACCCGATTTTGAAACTGAAACATCACTTTAAAGAGAATGACTGGCCGGTCATCTACTGCAACGATAACTTCGGGCAGTGGAAAGACAGCACCGAGGATATCATCCGGCACGTCGAGTCTTCGAAAGGCAGCGCCATCGCCAAACGGATCGCGCCGGAAGAGAAAGAGTACTTCATCATCAAGCCGCGACATTCGACGTTTTACGGGACACAGCTCGATATCTTGCTGCGTCAACTTGACGTCACATCGCTCGTCTTGACCGGTGTCGCCTCGGATATCTGCATCCTGTTCTCGGCGAACGACGGCTATATGCGCGAGTATGAGCTCCACGTCCCGCGCGACTGTGTCGCCGCAGAGACGGACAAGCGCAACGACAGCGCCTTGACCGTCATCCACGAGGCGCTCGGCATTCCAATCGATGATGCCGACACGTATATAAAGGATACCCAGGTGTGATAAAAGCCTCTGACTGTTGGACACAGAATCCCAACATTTCAGAGGCTTTTTCGTTACGTTTTCAGCTATGCTTGATATATGAAGAAACAATGAAGGATGTGACAATATGTATCTCACAATCGGATTATCATTACTCGTTTGCTTGATTGCCCTCATTTTTACGATCATGGTCGGACTCGGGAAAGACAAATCAGACTACAGTCAAAAGAAAAGCTGGTCGATGGTGTCGTGGACGTATATCGTCCTGTTCCCGATCTCCTTCGTGGCGCTCGGCCTGTTATACTATTTCATTACCCGATGACTTCGTTCATCGGGATTTTTTATTTGACCGCGACGGTGATGCCGATTGGATAATGGCGCGTCCCCCGTTTCGGTTCGACGAGCACACCTCGTTGATAATAAAATTCGGTCGACGTGAATGGCGTAAATAATTCCTCAAACTCGGCCTCGGTGAACTGGTGGGCATGGAACGGTTCATTCGTCGGTTGCCCGACACCTTGCCCGAATGGCGTCGATAACACCAAAATCCCCCCTGGCTTCAAGAGTTCCCACACGTTCGCCATGAACGCCTCATAGTCGGTCACGTGTTCGATCGTCTCGAAGCTGACGATGCAGTCGAACGTCCCGAGTTTCTCCGGCAACGTCCGGTCTAACACGTCGCCTACTACATAGGCCACGTTCGGATGGTGATATCTCCCTTTCGCATAGCGCGTCGCCTCTTCCGACAAGTCGAGCGCGACGACCTCGGTCACGGTCCCTTTCAAGTTCTTGGCGATCAATTGACTGCCGTATCCGCTCCCGCTCGCAAAATCGAGGACGCGTCCGTTCATGTATAAGAGGGCGAAATGATAGCGGGCGATATGTTCAAGCAACAAGCCGTTCAGCGGGTCCATGCGATCTGGGATGACCCGTTCTCCCGTATAATCTAATGTCATCTCGTTCTCCTTTTCTGATGTGCACTTCTTTCATCTTAGTCTTCCTAAGGCGCGACGACCACAAAAAAAGAGAAAAGACTGTTTCCAATCTTTTCTCTCTTCATTATTGAGCTTGTTTGAAGCGGAGTAAATCTGAATAGATGAGCTGGTCGTTCATCTCGAGGATTTTGTTCGCTTCTGATTCAAGTGGTGCACACGCCTCACCGTCTTCTGCGACTTCGCCAGTCTTGGCGTCATAGCACATCGACTGCGTGAACAGATGGTCTTGCGTCACGACCGTTCCATCACGGAAGATGGCGCGGTCATAATGCTCTTTCGAGAACAAGTCGTTCCCGAATCCGACCTGTTCCGACGTATCGATTCCAAGCAAGTGCTGAATCGTCGGGTTCATGTCGACATGACTTCCGATCGTCTCGTGCACTTCACCTTTGTCTTGTCCCGGCAAATGAATCGCGAACGGGACCGCTTGGAGCTTGGCGACGTCGTATGGCGTCAACTCGTCTTTCCCGAGCAGGTCCGCCATGGCGGCGTTATGGTTCGTCGAGATGCCGTAATGGTCACCGTAGACGACGAAGATCGTGTCATCCCACATGCCGTTCGCCTTCAACTCGTCGATGAACAAGCCGAGGGCGTAATCCTGATAGGCAAGCGCCTGCGGGAAGTTGTTGAGCGTCGTCGAGTTCGTCTCAAATTTCGGGACGAGCTCGTGCTTCTCACTCGGCATCGTGTACGGGAAATGGTTCGTCAGCGTGATGAACTTCGCATAGAACGGTTCTGGCAGCTCTTCGAGCATCGGTACCGATTGGCGGAAGAACTCATCATCGAGAAGACCCCACTCCGTCATATCCTCAGGGTTTCCGAGGTCGTAGCTGGCTTCGTCAAAGAACTTGTCGACGCCGATGTTTTGATACATCTGGTCGCGGTTCCAGAACGACTTGTTGTTGGCGTGGAACACGGCCGAGTAGTAGTTATCTTCTTTGATGACTTCTGGTAACGCGTTGTATTCGTTATCGGCGTTCGTGAAGTAGACTCCTCCACGCGAGAGGCCGTAGAGCGAGTTATCGAGTGCGAACTCGGCATCTGACGTCTTCCCTTGGCCGGTCGTATGGTAATAGTTCGGCCAGTAGTGGGATTCTTCGATCAGTTTGTTCAAGTTCGGCGTGATGTACTCGCCGTTCGACGCTTTCATGTTGTGCGTGAAGTTTTGAGCCGACTCGAACGAGACGACGACAACGTTTTTGCCTTTATACTTCCCGAACATCTCCGGGTCCGGCGCCGCATAGTTCTGACGTGTGAAGTTCTCGACTTCATCCAATTCAGATCCGTCTGCGAGCGCCTTTTGGGCCGATGTCTTCGTTTGAAGCATGGCATCGTAGACGTGAAAATTGAACGTTCCTAAGTTTTTGACCAACAGTTCCCGGTCGAACGAGCGCGTGAGTAACTCTGGACGCTCCGTTTCCGCAAGGACGAGGTTGAACCCGAACATGGCGGCGGCTGCCGTAAATGTGATCAAGACGCGGCGCTGTGACGCTTGGCTCGTCTCTTTCATTTTCCATAGTAGGAACGGGAGCACGACGAGATCCCCTAACAAGAGCAAGTCTTTCCATTCGAGAAGCGAGAGGAATGATGACGAGAGCGTCTCCATGTTCGACGATTGGAATAGGACTGGTACGGTCAAGAAATCCGTGAACTCACGGTAATAGGTCGTATCCGCGAACAAGATGAGCGAGGAGACGAGATATAGACTATACAGCGCCCACTTCCTCTTATTTCCCCCGAAGAAGAAGCTGAAGGCGAACAAGAACAACGTGAAGCTGAGCGGGTTGATGATGAGAATGAATGCCTGGACCAGATTCTCGGCCGGCATGTTGAAGAAGAACTGATACGCGATCAGCGACTTCGTCCATAACAAGATGGTGAACATCCAGAACAGACGATGTGTTTTGAACGAGTCGAGCGCCGCTTGGCGGAATCGGTCCATTCTTCCTTTCGATTGATTCGTGCGATTCATGTAAACACTCCTTATATGGAATTCAAGTGAAAGGTTCATTTTCTTTTTTAGACGTATAGCCTCTATTTTAACGTTCTTGTGAACCCGATTCAACTAATTGACGTTTACAACTATACATAAACTTAACAATTCCATTGCAGTCTTTACACAAAAAAAGGCTACCAAGTCGCCTCGGTAGCCATTTAACATTGATTCGCTTAACCGATAATGTCCATCCAAATTTTTACTGTACTCGCTAAAATCAGTAACGCCAAAATCATTTGAAGTGACTTCGTCTTCATGTTCTTACCGACGTTTGCGCCGAGCGGTGCCGCAATCAAACTCGCGATGATCATGATGACGGCAGGTTCCCACACGATTTGATCGGTGATGATTTTCCCCGCTGTCGAGCCGATTGACGAGATGAACGTGATGGCGAGCGAACTCGCGATCGCCATCTTCGTCGGAATCCGGAGCACGACGAGCATGATCGGCATCAAGATGAACGCTCCTGCTGCCCCGACGATTCCTGCTGCCACCCCGACGATGAACGCCGAGCTCGCTGCAATTACTTTATTGAATGTGACTTGGTCGAGCGGAACATCCTCGACGTTCTTTTTCGGTAAGAACATCATGATTGTCGCAATCGTCGCGAGCACGGCATAAACGACGTTAATCAAGTTCTCAGACAAGAGCGTCGAGCCGTAGCCGCCGATGAAACTCCCGATCAAGACGGCGACACCCATATACAAGATGAGCTGTTTGTTCAAATAACCACCTTTCCGGTATGCATAAATTCCACCGATCGTCGCGAAGAAGACTTGAATCGCGCTGATTCCCGATACTTCGTGGGCGCTGAACGCCGCGAAGCCGAGGAGCGGTGGAATATACAACAACATCGGATATTTAATAATCGATCCGCCAATTCCAACCATCCCTGAAATGAACGACCCGATAAAGCCGATCAAAAAGATGGTGATGATAAATCCAAATTCCATATCAATTCCTCCAATTCCCTACCCTATATAATAAGTAAGTTTTTATTTTTGTTCCCAGGCAATCATACCGCCCGAGACATCATAAATTTCAGTGTAGCCACGTTCTTTCAACAGTTGTGCCGCTTGGGCGCTTCGATTTCCGCTCCGGCAGATGACATAGATCGGCTCATCTTTCGGATAAGGTAATTCGGTTTCATTTAATGAAGAAAGTGGTGCGTTCACCGCTCCTTCGATATGCCCCCCCTCGTATTCGTCCACTTCTCGGACGTCTAACAAGGTTATTTCTTCGTTTTCCAATCTGTTTTGTAGTGTTTCGACGTCGATTTTTGTAATTCCAGTCTCTTTGGACGTGAAAAGAACGATTCCGATCGTCACCAGCACCAAAATCGATAAAATCAGCATTAATTTCTTCAATTTTCGACCTCCGATTCTTTTTCTTGCATTCAGTATACCTCAGGGGGTATATTAAAAACAACGAAAGAAACTCACTTCAAAAATTCTACAATCACAAAGGAGATCAATGACTCATGAAAACCATTTCGACAACTGAACTAGAAACATTGCTTCAATCTGATGAAACACTCAACTTGATTGATGTTCGGGAGACAGACGAATTTGCAGGTGGCCACATCAAGCAAGCGAAAAACGTGCCACTCTCTGAATTCGGTGCGAAAGTCGATGAGCTCGATCGTTCGAAACCGATTCACGTCATCTGTGCAGCAGGCGGACGAAGCATGAACGCTTCGGCTTACCTCGATTCACTCGGCTTCGATGTCATCAACGTCGATGGCGGCATGATGAGCTGGACGGGCGAAACAGTCTAACAATCTTCTATATATATATTTCAAAAACGACAATCGTTTACAGTCAACTATTCTTAGGGGGTATTTCACATGTTATTACGTTATTTCTATGATCAAAAATTAGCACAAGCATCTTATATGGTCGGTTGCCAAATGACCGGCGAGGCCGTCGTCATCGACCCGGCCCGTAACATCACACCTTATCTTCAGGAAGCTGAAAAAGAAGGCATGAAGATCGTCGCGACGGCTGAGACTCACATCCACGCCGACTTCGTCTCAGGTTCACTCGAGCTTGCGAAACGTACCGGTTCAACGGCTTATCTATCAGACGAAGGCGACGCGTCATGGAAATATGCATTCGCGAAAGACATCGACTCAAAACTTGTCAAAGATGGCGACACGTTCAAAGTCGGTAACGTCACACTCGAAGTCATGCATACACCAGGTCACACGCCAGAACATATCTCGTTCTTGCTCTACGATCGGAACCAAACACAACCAATGGGTATCTTCACAGGCGACTTCGTCTTCGTCGGCGATATCGGTCGTCCTGACTTGCTCGAAGAAGCAGCCGGTGTAAAAGGAACGACAGCGATCGGTGCCGAGCAAATGTTCGACTCGCTCAAGAAGTTCAAAGATCTTCCTGACTTCGTTCAAGTTTGGCCGGGTCACGGTGCCGGAAGTGCCTGCGGGAAAGCGCTCGGCGCCATCCCGACATCGACGGTCGGTTACGAGAAAGCGACGAACTGGGCGCTTCAAATGACAGACAAAGACGCGTTCATCAAAGAGTTGACGACGGACCAACCAGAACCGCCGAACTACTTCGCGATGATGAAAAAAGTGAACAAAGAAGGCATCCAAGTCACGAACGAAATCGCTCGTCCAGAAGTCGTCGGTTCGGACCGCCTCGATACGCTCGTCGAGGAAACACAAGTCGTCGATACGCGTAAAGGGGAAGAGTTCGCCAAAGGTCACGTCCCAGGCACAATCAACATCCCTTACAACACGAAGTTCGTCTCATGGGCCGGCTGGCTCGTCAACTTCGACAAAGACATCACGCTCATCGCGAGCGCGGAAGATGTCGATCAAGTACAGACGGACCTCCAATCAATCGGTCTCGACCGTCTCCGCTTCGTCGTCCCAGTCGAAGAACTCGGTCAAGAACTGTTGACGGAAACGTACACAGATGTGACAGCGGAACAAGCGATCGAGTCGGCAGAAAAAGGTGACGTTTTCGTCCTCGATGTCCGAAATGCGACAGAATGGAACGCGAGCCACTACGAGAAAGCCGAGCGCATCCTACTCGGTAAACTGGCACGCGACCATGAAGGTCTCCCGACAGATCAAACAATCGCCGTTCACTGTGCATCTGGCGTCCGTTCACGAATGGCCGCGAGTGTGCTTCAATCACTCGGCTACAAGGATATCCAAAACATCCTCGGTGGCTATGGCGCGATGAAGACTGTCCTCAATGCAGAACAAATCGGCTAATGCTATACTACAAACAAAGAAAGCGCCCACTCGTTTGGGCGCTTTTTCTCTAGGAGGGATTCTGTGATTG
Organism: Exiguobacterium sp. s5; assembly: GCF_018618075.1. NCBI lineage: Bacteria > Bacillati > Bacillota > Bacilli > Caryophanales > Exiguobacterium > Exiguobacterium sp. s5. The sequence goes on from NZ_JACSLK010000002.1 coordinate 511,040, forward strand.
CCATCGGTCCATTGAATGTTCGACTCGATTTGCTGGCTATGATGGCCGGCCTACTTATTCTCTACATCGGCTTTAAAAAAATCGGCTTGTCGGAAAAAGAGCGCGACGCCGTCCTCGGCACCTGGTTCGCCGGCTTTCTCGCTTGGAAAGGAAGCGCGATCGTCCTCGGTCTCGCGTCGACGGGAAGTTTGGCCTTATCCCTTTATGCGACCGGCGGCACGTGGTCGCTTCTCATTGCCGCTGCCGTGATTGCTATTTTCGTATTCCGGCTCACGCCTAGCCTTCGTGGCTATTGGTTGTTCTCGGCCTTGGTCTTTTGGTTTGCGGTGACGCTCGTCGTTCCCAAATATGGGATGCTCCCATTGCTCTCATCTCCGCAACCGCTCCATATCTATATGGCCGTCCTGATCGCCTTGCTGCTCGTCACGACATGGCGCTGGATGCAGAATCCTACGCTCGGATTGTTCCTTTGGACCGTGGTCGGTGCGTTCGCGATTTGGTCGGTCGGGTCGCTTGTGACCGATACATTCGAGTTGTGGTGGCTCATTCCGCTCATTCTTCTCATCGCCGTCGCCACATATGTAGCACGGCCATCTCAAAAGGCAGTCCAATATGGACTCGGTCTCATCGTCGTGCTCGCCGTCATCAACGCGAGCTTACCGGACGAGACGCCACGGCTCGAGGCCGACTCGTCCCAGACCGGATTGAACATCGGCCAAATCCCACCGAATTTCGAGTTGAAGCGAACCGATGGGACGTCGTTCAACTTGGAAGATTTACGCGGTGAGCGGGTCGTCGTCAACTTCTGGGCATCGTGGTGCCCTCCGTGCCGGGCCGAGATGCCGGACATGGCCAAGTTTGCCCGAGAACAAGACGATGTGACCATCGTCGCCGTCAATACGACGACGAGTGAACGGGACATCGAGGATGCGCGGACGTTCGTCGCCCCATATGAAGATGCGTTCCAGGTCGTCTATGACGAGGAAGGAATCGTCGGTAACGCCTACCGGATTCAAGCGATGCCGACAACATACGTCCTTGATGAAAATGGAATCATCGTCGCCAAGCAGTTCGGCGCGATCGACCACGCCTGGCTCGATGCCCAGACAAACTGAAAATAAAGGAGCGGCTTTCTCTCGATTGAGAATAGCCGCTCCTTTATTTGTCTCGCCGGTAATTCAACTCATCTTTTTTCGTAAGCTTCAAATTCTTTCGATCCTCGTTTTGGAGGGTCAGGATCTTGTTGCATGGATAACCACCCTACTAGACCGGTGACAAGCGAGAACAGAAGGATTCCCAGTTGAGAAATCGACACCGATGCCATCAATCGGTCAATGATGTTAACAATGATGAACGTACTCGCAATCTGAAGGAACAAGGCGAGCACCCCTGTATGTGATTGGATGATGTCGAGAGTCGTCAACGCCTTCAAGAAGGAAGACAGAAACAGGTTGGTCGGGATCTCTGAAATTCCATATACGAGGAAGAAGAGTAATAGACTCCACAACGATTCATACTGTAGACCAAGTATCTTCAAGATTAGAAATTCTAAAGATGTAAATACAATCAGTATGATTGAAACGATTAATGTACAAATCAATAAGGGTTTGATTCCTCTAATCGTGATTGTCCCCCTTCTGTTTAGATTGCATGTCAAAACTAAGAATCGCCTGGGCGGTTCTTAGTCTTGCTTCAAATAACCTTGCGTCTTCAAGAAGTCTTTCACGTCGAGCCGGGTTGGTTTCGACAACATCCGTCCCATTTGTCCGGTCCACGTATCGCTTCGTTGGTTCGACCCGCGGACCGCATAGTAGTCGTGAATCGTCGCATCATACGCATCGAGTTCTTGTTTCAGTTGTTCTGCGTCTGCGACGTACGTGTTCTCGTGATAAATATGTTCGAACGGGAGACGCGGTTTCTGGCCTTCGACGTGCTCCGGTACACCGACGGCAAGTCCGAAGAGAGGCAATACCCGCTCCGGCAAACCGAGCAGTTCCTTCACAGCGAACATATCGTTGCGAATCCCACCGATGTAACAAATGCCGAGGCCCATCGATTCCGCGGCCACGACGGCATTTTGCGAAGCGAGCGCGGCATCAATGACCGCGACGAGCAGCTTCTCGTCCGTCTCGAGCGTCGCATTCACTTCGGCCTCCCGCAGCTCCCCGATCAACTCGTGTCGATACAAATCGGCGCAGAAGACGAAGAAGTGACCGTTGTCGATCACGTATTGCTGGTTACCGGCGATCTCGGCTAGCCTTGCTTTCTTCTCTGGGTCGGTCACCCCGATGATAGAATAGGCTTGGATGAAGCTCGACGTCGAAGCGCGCTGGGCACTCTCGACGATGAGTCGGATTTGTTCGTCGGTCAACGTCTCATTCGTGAATGAGCGGACGGAGCGGTGATTCAATAGTGTGTCGATGACTTGGTTCATGTGTAACATCCCCCTTTTTTCTTATCTTGGCATATGGACGGGCTTGGGACAATTTTTGAGATTCGAACCACTTATCCTCCTAAGGTAAAAAAAACAAAAACAGAGATGCAGCTACGCATCTCTGTTGCGGACAAGTTATTCCGTCACTTGATTCAAGAATGGTGTGATATCGACGTTGAGTGCTTCCGAGAGACGCGCGCCGAGGTCGCGGTCGGCCCGGTAGAAGTTGCAAATCAAGAGCAGCACCGTATTCTCGTGGCGAACTTTTTTAATGTGTGCCACCAAGTTGTTCACGAGCGCCGTTTTCTCTTCTTCCGAGTAGCGACGGTACACTTCACCCGCTTGACCGAAGTCGTTCGTCTTCTCGATTTTTTGACGACCGGCTACGCCTGTGAGCGGTTGTTCCGTCTCTATATAAGCCGCGTCCGGTTTCGGTGCGTCCTCATAGCGGTTTGGTTCATAGTTGACCGGGCTCGTCTGTTGTTTGAACGGCATCGAGCCATCACGCTGATTGTTCGACACTTGTGCGAACGGGCAGTTGATTGGGAGCTGCAAGTAGTTTGCCCCGATGCGGTAACGTTGCGTGTCCGAATACGAGAACAAGCGGCCTTGGAGCATCTTGTCTTCAGACGGTTGAATTCCAGGAACGAGCACACCCGGGTTGAAACCGACCGACTCTGTCTCGGCGAAGAAGTTGTCGACGTTCTTGTTGAGTGTCATCGTACCGACAAGTTGATACGGGATGACGTCTTCGAACCAATCTTTCGTCGCGTCGAGCGGATCGAAGTCAAAGTTGTCCATATCGGCCGGGTCGAGAATTTGGACGTAGAGATCCCATTCTGGGAAGTCGCCTTCCTCGATGGCGTTGAACAAGTCGCGTGTCGCATGGTTGAAGTCTTCGGCCTGCACTTTCGCCGCTTCTTCCATCGACAAGTTTTTAATACCTTGTTTCGGGACCCAACGGAGTTTTATGTACACCGTGTTTCCGTATTCATTGACCCATTTGAAGGAATGGACCGATGAGCCGCGCATATGACGGTATGACGCTGGAATTCCTTCATCGCTGAACAAGTGGATGAGCATGCTCGTCGATTCCGGCGTGAGCGACATGAAGTCGAAGAAACGGTCCGGATCTTGCAGGTTCGTCCGCGGGTCCGGTTTGAGTGAGTGAATCACGTCTGGGAATTTGATGGCGTCACGGATAAAGAAGACCGGCAAGTTGTTTCCGACGAAGTCGTAGTTCCCTTCTTCCGTGTAAAACTTGACCGAGAATCCACGTGGGTCACGAAGCGTCTCTGGTGAGCCGAGACCATGAATGACGGTCGAGAAGCGAGCAAAGATTGGTGTCTCTTGTCCCTCTTCCTGCAAAAATTTGGCTTTTGTATATCGTTTCATGCTATTTTTAACTTTGAAGACACCGTGGGCTCCGGCGCCACGGGCATGAACGACCCGTTCCGGTACGCGCTCACGGTCAAAGTGGGCGAGTTTCTCAATTAGCTGATAATCTTCGAGAAGTGTCGGGCCGCGACGACCCGCTGTGATGGAGTTGGCGTTATCCCCGATTGGGACGCCTTGGTTAGTAGTTAGATGACGGTGTTGATCCATTAATATTGCCTCCTCTTAATAATCATTATTACAAGATTAATAATATTAAAAGATAATAATTATTACAAATAAAACGCTCGATGGACTCGAGCGTTTTTGAAATCGCTTTCAATTTTTATGTTTGTTACGTTGTTCTTTCCGATGGATTTCGGTCACAAGGAGAGCCGCAATGATACCTCCGAGTGATCCCGCGACGATGTCGACCATCGTGTCATCATTCCCGTTCCCTTGCATCGTCGTGTTCAACACCAAGTCCGATGTGAATTCATACATTTCCCAAAGCGCTGCCCCGGCCATTGCGAAAACAACGATATAGACGAAGACGAACCGCTTCGGCATCTCGAGCCGGATGTCCTCATCAAGTCGACTTAAGAAATCGAAGCCGAGAAACGCCAAGAACACGCCGCTCAACACGTGCAGAAACGTGTCCCACCATCCGTTCGAATATAAACCGACGATCGAGCCCAAATATTGCGATGCGAACAAGAACAAGATATAGGCGACTTTCATCTTGGCGTCGAACTCGGTCTTGAACGTTTTCTCGAGAATGAACGGAATCAATCCCGACACAATCCCCGCCCCAGCGACGCTCGCGTCAAACCATTCCCCTTCGATAATCGACGTGATGAGAATGATTGCCATGAACAACACGAACCCGAATTCCAATAGACGTCCTCGTGTCAGTTTCAATGTAACGCGCCTTCTTTCGTTAGAATGTCTCATCTTGTTCATTCCCGTTTCAGCGAACATTTCAACAACCCAGTTCGAAAATTCGTGCTTTTGTCGGATTCTTCAAGCGTCCATATGTTCCATACTGAAAAAAAACGATTCAAGGAGGAACTCTCATGCCGATCAATCCTTATCTCAACTTCAACGGTGACTGCCGCGACGCCGTGCTATTTTATGCGGACGTGTTCGGCGAGCCCGCCCCGGACATCATGACGTTCGCAGCCCAGCCTGGACCGGACGGCGAACCGGTACCAGACGAGCTGGCCGACCTCGTGCTCCATGCCCGTCTGAGCGTCCATGGTACATCGCTCATGTTTTCGGACGCGATGTCGGACGGTCCGGTGACGTTCGGGCAAAACATTACCCTCGCCGTCGTGACCGACGACCTCGAGGCGATTCGTCGCGAATTCGAGGCCTTGTCAGACGAGGGCCGTGTCCTCATGCCGCTCCAAGAGACGTTTTGGAGCAAGGCGTACGGCATGGTCGAAGACCGTTTCGGTGTCCAATGGCAGTTCAGTCACGAGGCGTGACTATGACAAAGACCCCATCGCAGTTTAATCCGCGATGGGGCCTCGTTTATTTCTGGGCGACAAAAAAGATTCGTTCTGCGTTCGGGCCCGGGGCTTGGTCCGTGAAGTCAGCGGTGACCGATTTCACATGGAAGCCGGCCCCGATGAGCCATTGCATATATTGCCCCGGTTCGTACGTCCGTTGCTCATGCGTCTCTTCAACACGCTCATACGTGCCATCTTCGAGGGCGACGAAGAACGTCAAATCGTGCACGACCGAGAGCGGTGCTTCGCCTGGGTCGGCGAACCAGATATACGAGCAATCTTCTCCGTTCGAGGCATACGTCTTCTGATTGAAGAGCGTCTGCATCTTGTTCGGCGAATGCACATCGAAGATGAACATGCCGCCCGGTTTCAATTGTTCGTACACCGCCTCGAACGTGTCGATGACGTCGGCCTCATCCTCGAGGTAGCAGAGCGAGTCACAAAGGATCGTCACGGCGTCAACCGGGTGTGGCAATTCAAGCTCCCGCATGTCCTGTTGCCAGAGCGGGAGCGTGATGCCTGCCTCGAGCGCCTTCTCTTGGGCGACTTCGAGCATCGACTCGGATAAATCGAGTCCGATCGTCTCGTAATGTTCCGCCAAGCGAATCGTCGCCGAGCCCGTCCCGCATCCGACGTCAGCAAGCGATGCACCGTCTTGGACGTGGCGACGCACAAAGGCGACCCAATCCTCGTACGGGGCATCTTTCATTAACTCATCGTAGACGTAGGCGAACCCTTCGTACGCCATTAGCCGACTTCCACTTCAACGTGTGGCGCATCTGCCCACAATTTTTCAAGGTTGTAGTAGTCGCGGTCATCGCGATGGAAGATGTGGACGACGACGTTTTCGAGGTCAGCGAGCACCCAACGTGCCGAGTCCATGCCTTCGAATTTGTGGAGCGGAAGCTCATGCTCGCCGGCCACGTCTTTGATTTCGCGTGCGATCGCTTGGACTTGCTTCTCTGAGTTACCATGGCAGATGACGAAATAATCTGCGACCGGTGAGATGCCTTCCATGTCGAGGACGACGATATCTTCGGCACGCTTATCGTCAGCGGCCTTCACGATCAATTCTAATTCTTCTTTTACAGTCATACTGTACCTCCTATGGTGTTTTCACAAAATGGTTATACGTCTCAATCGTCAGTGGAAAGATTCGCACCGACTTCTTCAATAAATAATCGATTGTCTGACGCAACGTCGCGACGACGGCCGCTTCGAGCGAACGGTCCGCGAGGTCACGCAACGTGTCGACGCCCGGATACGACCGGTTCGGTTCAATCGCGTCCGCGACGAATAAAATCTGGTCGAGGCGTGACATGCCAGGCTCTCCGGTCGTATGGTTCTTAATGGCCGATACAACGGCCGGGTCAAGGTCATACGCCCGGTCTAATAGAATCGCGCCGACCGGTGCATGCAGCAGTTCGTCATCGAACGCAAGCAAGCTCGGGTCAAGGTTTTCCTCGACCACGACTTGGCGCATCATATCGCTATCCAAATATTTCGCATAGTCATGCAACATCGCCGCGAGACGTGCTTGCTCCACATCGGCACCGTATAAACGGGCCAATCGATCTGCCGTCTCAACGACACCGAGCGTGTGGATATAGCGTTTCTCCGGCAATGTCGCCTCAATCAATGATTGTGCTTCCTCATACGTCATACAAGTTGCGCTCCTTGATATAAGTTTCGACATCGCGTGGGACGAGATATTTGATTGACTTGTCCCGCTTCGCTCGTTCCCGGATATCGGTCGATGAGATCTCGAGTTGCGGCATATCGATTGTGCGCACATCTGCCTGTCTCGGGATGCGGTACCGGCTACCCGGACGCGCAACGGCCCCGAACGTGACGAGGGTCACGAGCGTGTCGTAATCGTACCACTTCTCGAGCGACTCGAGCGAGTCCGCCCCGATCAAGAAGAAAAACGTGTCATCTGGGTACATGTCCCGCAACCGTCTCATCGTCTCGACCGTGTAAGACGGTTCGTCGCGTTCAAACTCGATCAAGCTCAGCTTGAAATCGGCTTGGTCCGCGATCGCCCGTCGTGTCATCTCGATCCGATCCTCGGCCAGACTGAACCCCGCCTTGTGAGGCGGGATCGCCGCCGGTAGAAACCAGACCTCGTCGAGGGCGAGCTGTTCACGTGCCTGCTCGGCAATCAACAAATGACCGAGATGCGGCGGGTCGAACGTGCCTCCCATCAGGCCGATGCGGCTCATGGGAGTTTGATTTGGCGATTTTCTTTCTCAGTCGCCTGTTTGTACAAGACGATGACTTTTCCGATCACTTGAACGACTTCGGCTTTCGTGCCCTCAGCCAATTCACCGGCTACATCTTTCGGCGTATCGGCACAGTTTTGGAGCACTTGAACTTTCAAGAGCTCACGTTTTTCGAGCGCGTCGCTGATGTCTTTGCACATCGCTTCGCTGACTCCATTTTTCCCGACCTGGTAAATCGGTGAAAGGTGGTGTGCTTCAGCACGTAAAAAGCGTTTTTGTTTACCTGATAACATACTATTTATTCCTCCAATAAGCTTTCAATTAACTTCATTCCGACAAGTTGATCCGGTCTCACACCTGTCCAATATTCAAACGCCAAAGCACCTTGTCCGACGAACATGGCAGTTCCGTTGACGATTTTCGCGTCATTTTTGGCGGCTTCCTTTAAAAACGGTGTGACGAGTGGACGATATATGATATCACAAACGACGGTGTTTTGTCGTAAACCTTTTAATGATCGAGGCGAATGGATACCATCCATCCCCACCGAAGTCGTCTGGATGATCACGTCATAGCATGAGGAATCAACGTCGGTGAGCGCCTGCGCTTCAATGCCGAACGTCTCCGCGAGGCGCTCCGCTCGTTCAATCGTTCGGTTCGTGACCGTGACGGCTCGGGTCGGCAAGGCGCTGATAATCCCGCGCGCTGCCCCACCTGCCCCGATAACGAGCACACGTCCCGTCCAATCGGTATGACGGTCGAGTGCGCTGACTAGACCCACACCGTCCGTATTCGTCCCAATCAGCTTTCCGTCCCGTTTATAGACGGTGTTGACGGCACCGGCGGCTTCAGCCGCCTGATCAAGTTCGTCGAGATACGGGATGACCGCCTCTTTGTACGGAATCGTGACGTTAAAGCCGTCCCAGACGCCGTCCCGCATCGCTTGAAACAAGTCCCCGAGCTCGTCCGGGGCGACATCGAGTGCCTCATAGCGCCCGAAAAGCCCAGACGCGCTCAGCCACTGCTCGTGCAGGACGGGAGAGAGCGAATGAGCAATCGGGTGACCGAGAACGGCCAGTCTCATACGAGCGCCTCACGCAATGTGACGGCCACTCCTTTTGGTGCCCATGCGGCGATGCGTCCACCTTTTCCGTGAATCGCAACCCAACCGAGTCCGCTGAAGACGATGTCGGTCTTGACGCCGTCACGGAGACTGAACTCGTGACGCACGAGCGGAGGCAACATTTGTAATGTCTTCTCGTTCGGCGGGTTGAGCATCTTACCGATATGGTTTTCGTATAGTTCATCTGCTTTGTCGAGCTTCGTCCGGTGTGTCTTCAACTCGTTTGACATGTAGACAACGAATGAGCGCTTGTTGCCTTCCATGTAGTCGAGACGGGCGAGTCCACCGAAGAAGAGCGTCTGTTGCGGGTTCAACTGGAACACGTGCGGCTTGATCTCTTTTTTCGGGGTGATCGTTTTCAAATCTTTCGCATCGACGTAATGCGCCATTTGGTGACGATTGATAATCCCTGGCGTGTCATAAAGGTTCGCATCATCATCGAGCGGGATATCGATCAAGTCGAGCGTCGTTCCCGGGAAATGACTGACCGTGATGATGGCCTCGTCCTCTGCCCCGAAACGTTTGATGACTTGGTTGATGAGCGTCGACTTCCCGACGTTCGTACAACCGACGACATAGACGTCCTTGCCTTTCCGATAATATTCGATCTTTTCGGCAAGCTCGTCGATCCCGTGACCTTTTTTCGCACTGATCAAATGGACGTCGATCGGTTCCAAACCGAGCTCTTTCGCTTCGGCCTTCATCCAGTTAGACATCCGGTTCGGGTTAACCGATTTCGGCAACAAGTCGACCTTGTTCCCGACCAAGAGGACGGGGTTTGTGCCGACCGAGCGTTGGAGCCCCGGCAACCAGCTACCGTTGAAGTCGAAGATGTCGACGATTTTGATGACGAGCGCTTCTTTCGCGCTGATGCCGTTTAAGATACGCAAGAAGTCGTCATCTGTCAGTTCGACGTCTTGAATTTGATTGTAGTGCTTCAATTTGAAGCAGCGTTGGCAAATGACGATCTCGCGATCGAGTGCCGATTTTGGTGCATAACCGACACCGGTCGGGTCTTCCGTTTGAATGGCGACGCCGCAACCGGCGCAATAACGTTTTGTTTCTTCCATAATGTTGTCTGCTGTCATTTGAGTTACCTCTTCTTCATTCACCGTAGCGCCTCGCCGCTACTCCTGAAGCGTTAATTCCGACGCCTTACGCGCCGTACATGGACAGCCTCCTTCTTCCTGTGCGTTCGAGGTCCTTATTCATCTTTTTTATGTGAATCTTCGGAACGAGAGTGCATCGCTTCACCGATTTTCTCAGCGACCGCCACTTTGGCGCGCTTCGCATCGACAGCGATTTCCTCAACTTTTTTCGTGATCAACACGTACTTCCCGCGACGTTTCATATGGGCGAACACGACTTTTTCAAGCATGCGATTGAACTTGGTGACGAGTCCGTCCGTCTTGACGACCGGTTGCACGTGGATGACGTGAATCCCGGCCATATTGGCGCCGAGCACGTCCGTGAACAATTGATCGCCTAAGAAGATGGCTTCTTTCGTCGAGTATCCATATTTTGCGAGCGCCTGTTTGAATCCAGACGGCAACGGCTTTTTCGCACGCGCCACATAGTGAAGGCCGAGCGGTTCCGTGAACGTACGTACGCGGTTCTCGTTGTTATTCGAGACGACGATGACATCGAGTCCGTGTGATTTCACTTTTTCAAGCCATAGCAAAAGAAGCTCTGGTGCGTGCGGGACGTCCCAGGCCACGAGTGTATTATCAAGATCCGTCAAAATGACGCGAACCCCACGGTCTTTCAATTCTTCAAGGTCGATGTCAAAAACTGACGCGACGAACTGTTTCGGATAAAGTCGATTAAACACGTTTAAATTCCTCCAATTAGCTAAAGCGATTCAACTACTATACATGTAGTGATATCCCTTCTATGGTAAACGAAAACCGACCAAACGACTAGTGTATCGTTCGGTCGGCCTGAAAAAGTTTTAAAAATCAATCGTTTTGCATCGTACCGATGACTTCTCCGAGTCGCACCGGACCGATTTTGGCTGGGTCGATCGTGACGCGGTCTTTCTCAAAACATAGGATGACGGTCGAACCGAACGAGAAGTATCCGACCTCTTCTCCTTTAGCAGCGCGGTCGCCGTCGAGCGTCCATTCGATCGTGTTGACGTTTAAGGCGCCGACCATGATATGTTCGTACAACCCTGCCGTCGTTTCAAAGCGTGTGACGCGGCGATAGTTTCGTGAGAGCGGACGAACCGTCTCCGTCAAGCCGATGTCATTGACCGGGGCCGAACGGTCACCGAGCTCGTAGTGGCTGAGCACCCGTCCCGCGAGCGGGACGTGGACGCGATGATAGTCGCGTGGGCTCAAGTAGAGGACACAGACCGTGCCGCCGGCGTAACGTCTCGCTTCTTGTTGCGACCCGAGCAGTTCGGCGAGCGTGTACGATTGTCCCTTCACTTCGAAGCGGCTATCGTCCGTGATATCGGCCACGATGGATAATTTCCCGTCACATGGCGAGACGACCGAGTCCGGACTTGCATCGATTGGCCGGACCCCTTCTTTCAAATGACGTGTAAAAAAGGCGTGCAGGCTCGGATAAGCCTCGATCGGCTCCGCCGCTTCATCAAGATTGATTTGATACGTTTTCGCAAACGAAGGGATGAAGGACCGGCTCGCTGACGATTCAGCGAAGGCACGGAGTCGTTTGGCAATGACCGGGGTCGCGTTCAACTCAAACAAAGTCTGATACAAGCGGCTTTTGATCACTGTGCGCCCTCCTCGTTTTTAAAGAACGTCTCGTATTGTTGTTCAGAGACGGCACCTTCCACACGACCGACTTCTTTTCCATCTTGGAAACGAATCATTGTCGGTGTTCCGTTGATGCCGTAAGTCGTCCAGACGTTGTGGTCGGCCAAGTTGATCGACACGGCGTCGTATTCTTCGATGAGTGGCTCGACGTACGGTTTGACTTGCTCACAGTATTCGCAACCTGTCTGCCAGAAGTAGACGACGACTTCCTCTTCTTCTGAAATCTTCGTCTCAAGCTCGTCCGGTGTGACAGCGTTGACGCCTGTCTCCTCGTTCGCATTGTTCAAGAAGAACAAGAGAGCGATCCCGACGATGATGATGACACCGATGATGGCGAACGTGATGAAGTTCGCCCGTTTGGCACTATTTTTCATATTCGATTCCTCCTAAATAATATAAAAAGAACTGACTCGGATATGAGCCAGCTTGGTTGTAGACGTCTTACTTCTCTTGTGCGACGTCGCTAATCCCCATATCTTGGTTAAGCGTGTCCAAGAGTACAATAAAGATCGTGATGACGACGCCAAAGAATGTCGCGAGCATCGCGTTGAACGACACGCCATCGACAGCAGAAATGATAAAGATTGCTGTATTCGAAAGCAAGATCGCCCAGAACAATGTGACTAAGTAACGCATCGATAGTCCCCTCCATCTCACAGATGATTCATGAAAAATTCATACGACCTTAGTATAGCATTGTTACCGTAAAATGTGCGACCTCGATTGTATATTCTTTCCGTCGAAACGGGAAATATGGTACGGTTTGAGAAATAAGCATCTCGTAGAAAAGAGGAACCCTTTATGTCACGTTATTTAATCGCAGTCGATTTAGATGGAACGTTGTTGCGCGACGACAAGACGATCAGTGAGCGCAACGTGCGCGCGCTTCAAGCGGCCCGTGAGGCCGGTCATGAAGTCATGATCGCGACCGGACGCCCACAACGCCATTCGATCATGTATTACGAAGAGCTCGGCTTGACGACACCGCTCATCAACTTTAACGGAGCGCTCGTCCATCACCCGAAAGATCCGTCATACAAAGTGACGCACCGGCCGATCCCGCTCAAGACGGCGCACGAGATCATCGAAGAAGTCTCGGACACGAAAGCGCACAACATCGTCGTCGAAGTGACCGACCACGTCTACTTCCATAAAGACCCGCAAGAGTTTTATAGCCCGTATGCCGAGCGCGCGCTCAGCGTCACGTCAGGCAACTTGCTCAAGCATTTGCAGGATGAGCCGACATCGCTCCTCATCCACGCGACGAAAGAGCACGTCGACAACGTCCGCGCTCGTTTGAATAAAGTCCACGCCGAGGCCGTCTTGAACCGCCAATGGCGCATGCCGGAGCACATGATTGAGGTCATGAGCCAGAACACGTCGAAAGCGCTCGGGTTGCGCGAAGTGTCGAAACATCTCGGCATCAACCGCAAAAACATCATCGCGTTCGGCGACGAGGAAAACGACCTCGAGATGCTCGACTACGTCGGCACCGGCGTCGCGATGGGCAACGCCATCAGCCAGTTGAAAGCCGTCGCGGATGAAGTGACCGCGTCGAACATGGAAGACGGCATCGCCATCTACCTCGAAGAAAAACTTGGCATCAAAGCATAATCCACACACCGACTGTTCCTGCAGTCGGTGTGTTTTGCGATTTGCCTACAGAAAGCGCATCAAATAGTCGTCAAAAATCTTGGTCATGACTTTCGGGGTGTTCGCGATGTACACATTGATTTGCTCCGCGTTCGAGTCATACGGATCCGCGTCGCGTTCATCCGTCGGGAAGTCAGAGATGCCTTTGATGATGATACACTCGACGTCATTTTTCTTGCAGATATAGGCAATGGCGCCTGCTTCCGTATCCGCGATGGTGACGTTATGCTCTTTGAGTTCTAGATAATCGTTCCACATCACGACCGCTCAATCAACCGTCCTCATGAAGTACTCGCCATACGGGTAGCTGAACCACTCATCCGCTTTGACGTCATAATACTCCAATGTCGCTTCATATTCCCACTTCGTCGCAATACTGACTCCAATCATCACACGTCCACCCCATCTCTTTTTATTCCTATCTATAGAATAACCCCCGCTGAGCGTTCAGCGGGGGTTCATTTCAGCGTCGGAACGCACCTTCGACATTTTCAGTCGGAACCATGTTGATGAAGACGCTTGGATCGGCGTCTTTACAGATTCGCGTGATTTCACGCACTTCGTGGCGCTGGGCGACCATCATGAGCGTCGCTTTCTCGACTTTCGAATACGTACCGATTGCCGGCATGAGCGTGATGCCGCGGAAAACATGCTGATGCAGTTCTTTCGTCACTTCGTCCGGATGACTCGTGACGATGAAGAGCGTCTGCCGCTGCGTGTTCGTATAAATTTCGTCGATGACTTTCGACGTGACGTATAAGAAGACGATTGTATAAAGCGCGGTCGGCCACCCGAACAAAGCACCAGCCCAAAGCGCGATCATCATGTTCATGAGGAAAAGATAGACGCCGACCGAATTGTTCGTGAACTTCGCCAAGATGAGGGCGACGATATCAAATCCACCGGTCGAGGCACCGAAGCGAATCGTGATCCCCGAACCGATGGCGAGCAAAACCCCGCCGAACACAGCGTTCAAAAGCGGGTCGTCCGAAATGATTGACGACTGCGGAAGTACGCGAATAAACACGGTAACTGCCGCAACACTGATCAACGTATGAATCATCATGTTCTTGCCGAGCATGAAGTAGCTGACGATCAAGAGCGGCACGTTCAAGACGAAGAACCAAATCCCTTCTCCGAGCTCAAATGGTGTCCCCGCAAACAGTTTCGTAAAGATTTGGGCGAGCCCTGTAAATCCGGTCGAGTATACCCCCGCCGGGATTAAGAATAATGTCATAGATAATGCAACGAACACTCCCCCGATAATCGAAACGATCCCGATGCGTGCGTGTTCTTTAACGGCTTCCGTCAAGTCCTGTCTCCCCTTTCAAAAATGGCTAAGAATCAAGATAACATAGTTTTCTAGTGCTGCCTACCATAAAAATAATGGGATGTGTCCGCGCTTCTCATAAAAAAACAAGCCGGCCGGAGCCGACTTGTTGAGCTGATGCATTTGGTCACGCTTTCACTGTCTCGATGGTCACCGCATCGTTTGCCGGGACTGTGACGACGTTTCCGTAGACGCGGATTGACACGTCCGTACCGCCCGTCTGTTTGATCGTCACTTGTTCACGCGTCGACGTGACCGTCAAGTGATGACCGCGCCAGAGCATGTTGAACGAGTACCCGTTCCAGCCCTTAGGAATCATCGGGCTGAACGTGAGTTCCGTCTCGAGGGCGCGCATGCCTGCGAAACCGTGAACGATCGACATCCATGAGCCGACCATCGATGTGATGTGAAGCCCGTCTTCTGTGTCGTTGTTATAGTTGTCGAGGTCGAGGCGCGCCGAACGCTGATACAACTCGACCGCTTTATCTTCGTAACCGACTTCGGCCGCAATGATTGAGTAAACACAAGGTGACAAGCTCGACTCGTGAACCGTACGCGGCTCATAAAAATCGAAGTTGGCCCGCTTCTGTTCGACCGTGAAGCGGTCGCTGAACGTATACAGCCCTTGGAGCACGTCCGCTTGTTTGATGAAGTTCGAGCGGAGGATGCGGTCCCACGACCAGTTTTGGTTGAGCGGCAAGTGTTTCGGGTCAAGGTCTTTCACCAAGATCTGTTCTTTATCCATGAAGCCGTCCTGTTGCATGAACACGTCTGGGACGAGGTCATCTTTCGGATAGTACATCTTCGTTTGGATATCGTTCCACTTCGCGAGTTCTTCATCTGAGAGACCAAGCGTCGCGACAAGTTCTTCAAGGCGCGCCGGCTCTGCTTCTTTCAAATAGTTGTACACTTCTTGCGTGTACTCGAGCGTCCAAGCGGCAATCAAGTTCGTATACCAGTTGTTGTTGACGTTGTTGTCGTATTCGTTCGGACCTGTGACGCCTAGGATCATATACACGTCTTTGTGCGGGACAAAGTTGACGCGGCTCGCCCAGTAACGCGAGATCTCGACCAATACTTCAAGTCCGTATTGACCTAGGTATGACTTGTCGCCCGTGAAGTTCGTATAGTTGAAGATGGCGTGGGCAATCGCACCGTTCCGGTGAATCTCTTCATGCGTGATTTCCCACTCGTTGTGGCACTCTTCCCCGTTCATCGTCACCATCGGATAGAGGGCGCCTTCCATGCCGACGTTCTTGACCGAGTTCTCTTTTGCTTGCGGCAATTGATTGTGACGATATTTGAGCAAGTTCCATGAGACTTCCGGTTTCGTCGTTGCCAAGTAGAAGTGGAGGCAATACGCTTCCGTATCCCAGTATGTGGCACCGCCGTATTTCTCACCGGTGAACCCTTTCGGTCCGATGTTGAGGCGCGAGTCTTCGCCCGTGTACGTCTGATACATATTGAAGATGTTGAAGCGGATGCCTTGTTGCGCTTCAGCGTCCCCATCGATGCGGACGTCGGCATCTTCCCAGCGAGCGAGCCATGCTTCTGTCTGCTCGGCGAGAAGCGTTTCAAAGCCTTTCTCAAACGCCATCTCAACGCGTTGCATTCCCGTCGACTGCAATTCCTCGACTTCGTAGTCACGGTTCGTGACGACCGAGACGTATTTGTACGCTGTCGCCGTCTCGCCAGCTGCCGCCGTGACCGTGAATTTGTTGGCGACGTAAAGATCAGTCGCTTCGAGCACTTCACAACGGGCTCCTTCGACGTCTGCGATCATCGAGGCCGTGATGTGCCAATCGAGCTTCTTCGTTTTCGTTGTCACGAATCCGAAACGTTCTTCAACACCATGCTCGACCGGTAACCAGAACTTCTCATCATAGTTCGAATCCTCATTGACGACATCGCCGTCCAAGTAAGGTGTGAATTCAACTTTCGCTTCGTAGTTCACCGGAGTGACGTTGTAACGGATTGCCAAAATCTCTTTATCGACGATTGAGAAGAAACGGACGACTTCGACGTTCGTCTCTTCCGTTCCGTTCACGAGCGTGAACGTCCGTGTGAGAACGCCGCGTTGCATATCGAGCTCACGCGTGAAGTCTTTCACTTCCCACTTCGCTAAATCGACCGGTGTCCCGTTGATGGCAACACGAAGACCGACGACGTTCGTCGCGTTCAATACTTTTGCGAAGTACTCCGGATATCCATTTTTCCACCAACCGACACGTGTCTTATCTGGATAATAGACGCCGGCCACATAGAAGCCTTGGTGTGTATCGTTTGAATAATCTTCTTCAAAGTTACCGCGCATCCCCATATGACCGTTACCAAGCGAGGTAATCGATTCTGCGAGGCGGTTTTCTTTCGGATGCAAGTTCTCTTCCGTTACTTTCCATTCATCGACTGCAAACAATCGTTTCATCTGTCTGCCACTCCTTTTTCTCTACAAGGCTACTCGTCATCAGACAATCGAATCATGCAACCGTTTGTCTATGAAAGCGCTGTATTTCAATCTCACCTCTCATTTTACACGACTCACACAAGAATGCAATCGTTTGCATAAACTTTTTTCTTTGTTTTTTTCGTGACTTCCAGAAACCAAAAAACCTACCTAGCCACTAACGGGCCAAGCAGGTCAACTCCAGTCATTTCTTTTGGTCGCGTCCAAACGCGGCGTTCGCTTCGTGACCCTCGAATGCCGGGTTGTTCCCGTCATTGAATCCCGTATCCGGTTCGTCGAGGATGAGGGCATACCCTCCGTTTAAAATGTCTCCGTACGCCCGGTTGACGTCATCGTCAGTGAGACCAAGGTCAAGCAAGGCCCGCTTCACTTCCTCCTCTCCTTCCGCGACGCCAGTGAATTTCTGCATCCAGTTCGCGCTCGCTTCTTCCACTTTCGCATCGGTCTTCCGTTTGACGAGCGAGACATCGTCTTGATCTTTCGCGACGACGAACACATCACTTTCGTCGTAACCCTCTTCGGTCAGTTGATCGATTTTGGCGACGAGTGCCGCCTCCTCTGGATACGTATCTACAAAACGACGTTTACTCATTGTGTCTCATCCTTTCGCGTTGTATGGTCTTCGACCGTGACATCGGCTTGTCCGACTTCGGTCACTTCGATTTCTTCTTTGCGGAGCGTTTCCGTCATCGTCTTGACGTCTTCGGTCACTTGTTTTCGAACGATGATTTCTTCGACGACGACAGGACGCTTCACGATGAAAGCCCGTTCCTCGATGACTTGGATTCGTAAGTGGTCCCCTTCGTCAATCGTGCGAATGCCGGGTTGATCGAAGTCATAATCTTCGACCACATCTTCTGATCCGGTCGTCCGCTCCACATGGATCTGTTCCCTCCGAACGGGCACTTCAATCTCTTGTTCGGTCTCCGATACGTGACGATTGATGACGACTTCTCCTGCTTGGACCGCTTGCTTCTCGATCGTCAGCCGTTCCTCGTGTAAGGCGAGCGTCTGTTCTTCCGTCTTCGGTGCAGGTTCGGTCTTCGAACTCGTAGCATTAACCTGTTGTTCACTCCGGTCCGCGTCGACATAGAGGAAGAGTCTACCTTGTTCGACTTCTTTCGCGAAGCGGTCTTGTTGCTCTGACGTCAAGCGCATGCTTTTGAGCCAGCGTTCGATTGGCCGCTCACTTGACGTGACGAGCGAGGCGACCGTTCCCGGTTCATCGGTGACGAGAACATAGAGGTTCGAGTGACGGCGGACAGCGTCCGCCACATCGGCCCGCTTGACAAGGACGTACATGTCTTCTTCTTCATACCCTTCTCGTTTTAAATCGACCGTTCGATTGAGCAACGCTTCGGGATGATCAAATACTTCTGAGATGATTGCATGTTTCATGGCGTTCGTTCCTCCTCTAGTCAATTGGCGAAAAAAAGGATGGTCCCTCAGAGAGAGCCATCCTTGTCGAGGTACTTAGTCAATCAGATTAGAAGCGGTCGCGCTCATCACGACGTGTATGGTCGCGGTCATGATCACGATGGCGAAGGTCGTCTTCCCCTTCGACGTGCGCCTCTTCTTTACGTAACGTCTCACGTACCGTTTCTGTATCTTTCACTTTCTCTTTGCCGACGACGATTTCTTCGGCGACGACATCTTTCTTCGTCACATCGACGCGCTCTTCCGTGACCGGCACGCGAATCTCATCGCGGTCCGTTGTCGCATCGAATGAATGTCCTGTCGCTTCACGGTCCCCATCAACGCGACGGCGTTCGACGTAGACTTCGTCGCGCTCGACTTCGACATCGACACGTTCTTCGTGTTCGACGACATCTTTCTCGACGCGAACCTCTCCTGTTTGAACACGCTCTTTGTTCACTTGGAGACGCTCTTCATGCAATTCGAGCTTTTGCTCATCCGTCAAATCCGTGCGGTTACGAATATCTTCATCCATATCGTTGAATCGTTCCGATGGAATTCCAGTGTTTGAAGCTCCTGTCATCCCGACGTCACGTGCGGTCATGTTGCCTGCTTCGTTACCTTCTGAACCGTAGCCAGCTGATGTGCGGCCACCTTCGAACGTCGAGTTACGACCGTCATCTAAGATGCCGTCGTTCGAGTCCAACAAGAGGACGAATCCACCGTTCTCGATGTCTTGACGGTGACGTGCTGTCTCTTCTTCTGAGAAACCGAGTTTATCGAACGTATGACGAACTTCGTCTTCTCCGTCCGCGACTCCAAAGAAGCGATCAAGCCATGACGCTTTCGTTTCTTTTACTTCTGCATCCGTTTCGCCGCGA
Source organism: Exiguobacterium sp. s5 (assembly GCF_018618075.1). Taxonomy (NCBI): domain Bacteria; kingdom Bacillati; phylum Bacillota; class Bacilli; order Caryophanales; genus Exiguobacterium; species Exiguobacterium sp. s5. The sequence goes on from NZ_JACSLK010000002.1 coordinate 530,234, forward strand.
ACCATCGAAAGGTTCGATTTATCTTTCACAACGACGTACAAATCGTCTTCGCGATGCCCCTCGGCACGAAGTTGATCAATTTTTGACACGAGCTCTGACTCCTGATAGTAAGTGCCTACATAACGTTTGTTATCCATGATTGTATCTCCCTTTCACATTCTGTATTTTTTGGTTATTGGCTGGGCGGATTCAAAATGATCTGCCATTCGGCCGGTAATGTAGATGTTCCCTTGCAACTCCGTTTCAATCGTTTCTTTCATGATTGTAATCTGTTTGTAACATCATGACTTTCGACCGATTGCTTTCGCTTCTATTATATGCATTGAGATTTTCCGCAAAAAAACCTTCCGCATGATACGGAAGGTTTGCACTCATTCAACGATTTCAGTCTTCTTTTTCTGACCGCACGACTGGCGTACGACCAAATAGTGCGGCACGATGACGCGTTTCCCGTAAGGTGGTGCGCTATCGCCGATCTGTTCAATCAAACAGTTCGTCGCCTCGAAACCAAGGCCGAAAATGTTGATTTCGACCGATGTGAGTGGCGGGTTCGAGTGTTCTGCGATGTAGACGTTGTTAAAACTGACGACGGCGACATCCTCAGGGATTCCGAGTCCCATCTCACTGAGCGTGCTGATGACACCGAGCGCCATCATATCGTCACTGACGACGACGGCTGTCGGTGGTTCCTCTAGTTGGAGCAACTCGCGCACGGCTTTGGCGCCGCCTTTCGTCATGAACTCGGCCCGGGCGATATAGTCTTCGCGAACCGGGATCCCTGCTTCCATGAGCGCCGTCGCATACCCGTTGCGCCGGTCTTGCGTGACCGCCAGTTTATCCGAGCCTCCGATGAAGGCGATACAGCGATGGCCGAGATTGTATAGATGTTTCGTCACTTCTCGTCCGGCCAAATAGTTGTCCGTGTCGACGTATGTGATTGATGAAGCATCCCCGAACGGCTTCCCGACGACGACGAACGGGAATTTCGTCTGACGTAAGTATTGAACGACTTTGTCGTCTTCTCGTGAATACAAGACGATGACCCCGTCGACGCGACGTCCTTGCACCATCTCGATGACACCGGACAATACTTCTTCTTCGGTGACACCAGTCGTCATATAGAGCGAGTAGCCGTTTTGATGGGCTTTCGTACTGATCCCACGCAACACTTCCGGGAAAAATGGGTTTTGTAGCGTCTTCGTCGCTGCGCTCGGCATGACGAGACCAATCGACTGCGTCGAGCGGTTGGCGAGGCTTCGCGCGTGAATGTTCGGATGGTACCCGAGTTCTTCCATCGAACTGCGTACACGCTCTTTTGTTTTTTGACTGATACGCGGACTGTTGGCGATGACGCGTGACACGGTCGACGGTGCGACATTGGCGTGTTTGGCGACATCTTTAATCGTGATTTGCATGATGCTCCCCCTTGCTTCCGTTAGTTCAAAGTTCCCTATCACAGGGTATCGTCAGCTCGCACTCTTGCGACGCTTCCACATGACCAATCCAGTCAAGAAAATCGGGATGGCGACGACGAGTAGACCAATCGTCCACATGTTCACTTCCGATTCTTCGACGATGTAGGCGTTTGCACTTTCTCCTGCGAGTTTGATGGTGAACGTGCCACGGCTGTCCGTGACAAGTTGTGAGAACAAGAGACCACGAAGCCGTGTATCTTCTCCGACCTCGCTTACCTCGAATTCAATCTCTCTGTCCTCGGCGTTCATATTGATGGCGTACAGTGCGACATCGTCGCCGTCACGACGTTCGAACACGGCCATGCCGTCTTTCGAAGCGATCATCCGTTGTTCGCCGGTCGCAAACACCGGGTAATCGGCCCGCATCCGGTTCATCGTCGCAACGTATTCATGGAGCTCTTCATTTCCAGGGAAATCGGTCATGACCCGGTTCGCGGGGTCAGCCCCGCCCTTTTGTGCATTCTCCGTGCCTTGGAAGACGATCGGCATCCCCGGTGACGCGTAAAGGGCGAACAATCCGAGGCGGAGCCTGCGTTCGGCCGACTCGGCACCACCTAGTTCCGCGACGTGCATGAAACGTTCGACGTCATGGTTATCGAGGAAGGTCGCCATTTGGTTCGGATCATTAAAGAAAGTCTCGGCGTAACTTGCGGCCACGTCGATTTCGTCGACGTTCGCCGTCTTTTGCGTCATCGTCTTCGAGACGCGGTCATAAAACGTGAAATTGGTGATGCTGTTGAAGCCTAAGTCATCATACTCGGCGACATACTGCGGGTCCGGATCGAACACTTCGGCCAAGAGATAAAAATCTGGATCGACTTCACGGACCGCTTTGACGAAATCTTCCCAAAACGGCTTATCGACGTGGCGCACCGTATCGAGACGATAGCCGTCGATCCCGGTCTCTTCGATCCAATACGTGGCCGCCTCGAGCAAGTAGTCTTTCACTTCCGGGTCTTCGGTTTTAAAGTCGGGCAAATCGAACAGCCAGTGCGTCTCGACTTGTTCTTGATCGTTCCACAACACAATCGGTAGCTCGTCATGGAACCAGTCTGGTTTTTCTTCGACCCACGGATGGTTCGGCCCGACGTGGTTGACGACAAAGTCGAGGATGACTTTCATATCCCGCTTATGCGCCTCATCGACGAGTTCCTGCAAATCTTCTTTCGTCCCGAATTGGGGATCGATGTCATAAAAATCTTTAATCCAATAGCCATGGTAACCGCCCGGCATGTTTTCAAACACCGGCGTCAACCAGATGGACGTGAATCCGAGCGACTCGATGTAATCAAGTTTTTCAATCACGCCTCGGATATCGCCCCCATGAAAGGCTTTCGGGTCATTCTGATCGACCTGGTCATTGTTATCGGGATTCCCGTCAACGAACCGATCGACCATGATAAAGTACATGCGTTCCTGTTCCCACGATGCTGCTTCTTTCGCTCCGACGACTGTTGGAAACAAAAGAAGCGACAGAAGAACGAGCACGACGCCTCGCCTCATATCGCTTCCCCCTTAAGTGAGTATTATCCTTTCGTACCACCGGCAGTAAGACCCGAGACGAAGTAGCGTTGGAACATGAAGAACAAGAGAACGATTGGGAGGGCCGAAAGGACGGCGCCTGCCGCGAACAACGTGAAGTTGTTGTCGAACTGTCGAGAAATCATGTTGTAAAGACCAACCGCGAGCGTCTGTTTCTCTGGTGTCCGAAGGACGAGCGATGCCAAGATGAAGTCGTTGAACGGGCCCATGAAGTTGAAGAGGGCGATCGTTGCGACGATTGGCTTCGCGAGCGGCAAAATGATTTGCCAGAAGATACGAAGGTGACCGGCACCATCCATCCGAGCGGCTTCATCGAGCTCTTTCGGAATCGTATCGAAATAACCTTTTGCCAAGTACGTATTCATCGGAATCGCGCCACCGGCATACAGCAGAATGAGCGCTGTGTGCGTGTCGAGAAGACCGAGCATGTTGAGCAATACGTAGATGGCGATGATGGCGACGAATTGCGGCACCATTTGCAAGACGAGGAACAAGACGAGCGAGTTCTTCCGTCCCACGAAACGATAGCGCGAGAACACATAACCAGTGATCGTCACCAAGATGACAGCGAGCGCCATCGTAATGAAAGCGATTTTCAACGTGTTCACATACCATAAACTATAATCCGAAATCGTTAGATCAAACAAGTTTTTATAGTGAATGAACGTCGGATTTTCTGGAATGATTTTTGACGTGATGGTACGACCCGGGTTGAATGACGTCCCTACCACCCAAAGCATTGGATAGAGAATGATGATCGACGCAAGCGTCAAGATGACATAAGAGAACGCCAAATTGATTCGTTTTTGTTTTTTCATATCAGATCATATCCTCGTCTTTGAAAGATTTTGTCCGACGGAACTGGATGACGGCAAGTGTCATGATGAAGAATGACAAAATGAGCGTGATCGCAGCCGCAAGTCCGTATTGCGGGTTGGCTCCGAGAGACAATTTGTAAATCCATGAAATCAAGATGTCGGTACCACCGGCAGTTTGTCCCGGTACAGCCGGTCCACCGCCGTTAAAGAGATAGATGATGTTGAAGTTGTTGAAGTTGAACGTGAACTGCGTGATGAGAATCGGTGCTGTTGCGAACAAGAGCATCGGTAACGTAATCAAGCGGAACTTGTCAAAGATGGTCGCACCGTCAATCGTCGCCGCTTCATATAAGTCGCCAGGGATCGATTGCAATACCCCAGTCATGAGCGTCATGATGAACGGGAAGCCGAGCCACCATTGAATCAAGATGAGCGCGCTGCGCGTCGCCGTCGGATCGGTCATCCAGTTGATCGGATCAAGTCCGAACGCTGGAAGGATCGTCGTGTTGAACACACCGAACGATTCGTTAAACATCGAACGGAAAATCAAGATTGTGATGAACGCTGGAACGGCCCATGACAAAATCAAAATCGAGCGGAACAAGCGGCGGAAGCGAAGGCCTTCTTGGTTCAAGAGGACCGCGAGGAAAATCCCGATCGCGATGACACCGACCGTCGAAGCGACCGTCCAGACGAGTGTCCAGCCGAGAACGCCGACGAATGTGTCGCGCCAAATGTCGATTTCAAAAATTCGTGTGAAGTTCTCAAACCCAATCCACTCGACAAGTTTTGCCGGTGGCGCGTTGTTGTAACGATAGTTCGTGAACGCGATCAAGAATGTGAAAATGAGTGGTAATACGACTGTGAAGACGAGCAAGATGAGCGACGGGATCAACATCAAGTATGGGAATCCATGGTCGCGCAAGTTGCGGAGTTGCACTTGGAACGTTGGGACGTTTAGGTGCTGATCACGAATGCGACCGACTCGGTAGGCGTCACGAATGTTCCAGATGTAGAACGCGATTCCGAAGAAAAGTAAGATTAATGCGACAATCCCTTCTACCATCAAGAAGATGGAGTGGTCGTTACGAGGTCCTGCCACTTCGCCAAGCGTGATCAATCCCCAAAGGCCACCACGGTCGCCAGGTCCTGCGCCCGCTCCTTTGAAAAAGAGATCGTAGTTTACTGCAAAATAAGACATGATGACGATAAAGAAAGCGATCGCTTTCGCTTTTTGATTGTTATAGAATTGACCGGCTCCCGGAATGATCGAAAGTAATGCGGCGTTCCGAGCATGATTGGTCGGTTTTTCCGGACGTTGTTCCGGCGTTTTAGGGTTCGCGATTGAAGCCATCCTCAATTTCTCCTTTCAATTTGAGCAAATCAATCGAGCAAGCGTTTGCTCAATTCTAGAAAATGAGGGGGAACGCCAGTCGACGTACCCCATCATTTCATATCCTTATTGGTTGTTTGCTTGGATTTGTTGCTCGATGACTTTAACAGCATCGTCAGCTGATTTTTTTGCATCTTGCTTGCCAGTTGCTACGAGCTGAAGCGCTTGTGCCATTGGCTCCCAAACTTGTCCCATTTCAGGAATGTTAGGCATTGGGATCGCGTTCGTTGCTTGATCGAATACCGCTTTCGCAACTTCGTTCGACGTGATTGTCTCGTTCGACTCGAGTGCTGCTACTGGTGGGATCTCGTTGTAAGCTTCAAACATCTTCAATGCGTTCTCTTCGTTCGTGAGTTCTGCGAGGAACATTTCAGCCCACTCTTGGTTTTCTGTGTAAGCCGAAAGTGCATATGTCTTCACGCCCATGAACGTCTTGATTGGCTCACCGTTTGGAAGTGTCGGCAATGCAGACGCTCCAAGGTTGATGCCGGCATCTGTGTAACCAGCTACGGCCCATGGTCCGTTCATGACTGTGTGTGCTTTCTTCTCAGTGAAGAGTTGGTCCATCGCTTGGCCGCCAGACTCGCCGATCAACCCTTTAGGGAAGAGGCCTTCTTGGTACCATTTGCCGATGTACTCGAAGCCTTCGACTGCGCCTTCGTTGTTCAAGCCGATGTCAGTTGGATCGAGCGCGCCGCCGTCTTCTTTGAAGACGTAACCGCCGAAGCCAGCCACGACACCGTGAGCGAAGTAGAAGTTATCCCAAAGACCGAGGAATCCGTACTCGCCTTTATCTTTAAGATCTGTAGACAACTTGTACAAGTCGTCCATTGAAGCAGGAGCTTCTGATACCAAATCCTTGTTGTACATGAGGACTGGCGTTTCAACTGATTTCGGGTAGCCGTAAGCTTGTCCGTCGAACATGACAGCCGATTTCGAAGCGTCTGTGAACGCGTCAAGTGCGCCTTCGTCAGTAAGTGGAGCCAAGTGACCTTGGTCAGCGATCGTTCCGATTTGGTCGTGCGGTACGAGAACGATATCAGGACCTTTACCAGCCGGGCCGTCAAGCGCCAACTTGTCCTTTTGATCCGTCATCTGGACTTCAACGACTTCAACTGCGACGCCGTGTTCTTCTTCAAACGCCTTCGCAACTTCTTTCGTCGTTTCCGACTTTTCAATATCTTCCCAAATTACGATTTTTTCTGGCTTGTTCTCGCTAGAAGAACCGCCTTCGTTAGTAGAACCATTGTCCGTACCGCCACCACATGCAGCAAGTGCACCGAAAGCGAATACTGCCGTTGAAAGTCCTGCTACCATTTTTTTCATCTTCATGATGAAAAACCTCCCCAAGGAAATAGTATGGTCAGATTTGCGCAATCGCACTGGCCTACTGATTTTAATCAACTCCGCTACAGAATCAGTAGGTTAGTGAAAACGTTTGCATCCTCACCTCAATTTTTATTATACAGTTGTGTAAGCGTTTTACAAGTCTTTTTTTTCGCTTTTTTTATTGTGGTTGTCCCATTTATCTCTTTTTGAATTATTTATGACCCTATTTCGCAAAAAATGACGAATCGGGCGATTGACAAAATGTAAACGCTTTATTACCCTTTGCTTGAGCAAACGTTTTCACAACTGTTGTTTCTTTTCTGAACAGACAGTGTAAAATGGTTATAACCCTTAATAGAGAAAGGAACTCAAACCCATGATCAAAGAAGCCATCTACCACCGCGCCATGTCCCCTTTCGTGTACAAGTATGACCGAGAAACGATACATATTCGCTTCCATACGAAAAGAAATGATATCCAATCTGTTGACTTAATTTGGAACGACCCGTACGACTGGCACTCGGAAGATCCGGCCATGTGGAATTTCGACCCGGACAAGCCGAGCTTTTGGCGTACGTTCGAGACGCCGATGGAAAAAATCGGCCATGATGATCAATACGACTATTGGTTCATCGCCATCAAACCGCCATTCCGCCGCCTCCGTTACGGCTTCCGGCTCCATGACGGCAATGAGACGGCCGTCTATACGGAAAAAGGTTGGTTCGAAGATAAACCGCTCGACGACACGGGCTACTATTTCTGCATCCCGTTCATCAACCCGGTCGACATCTTCCACGCCCCATCGTGGGTGAAGGACACAGTCTGGTATCAAATCTTCCCGGACCGGTTCGCGAACGGTGACCCTTCTAACGATCCCGAAGGCACGCTCCCATGGAATAGTACCGAACCGACGATCACGAACTTCTTCGGCGGCGACTTCCAAGGGATCATCGACCATATTGACCATATCGTCGATCTAGGGATCACCGGGATTTACTTCTGCCCGATCTTCAAAGCGACGACGAACCATAAATACGACACGCTCGATTATATGGAAATCGATCCGCAGTTCGGAACGAAAGAGCAGTTCAAACAACTCGTCGATCTTCTCCACGAGAACGGTATCAAAGTCATGCTCGACGCCGTCTTCAACCATGTCGGCTACAACCACCCTTGGTTCTTAGACGTCGTCGAAAAAGGACCACAGTCAGAGTACCGTGACTGGTTCTATCTTCGTGACTTCCCGATCGAGACGACGCCGAAGCCGAACTACGACACGTTCGCGTTCGAGAAGAACATGCCGAAGATCAATACGGAGCACCCGGCGTTGAAAGCTTATCTATTAGAAGTGGCCCGCTACTGGGTCGAAGAATTCGGCATCGACGGGTGGCGGTTAGACGTGGCTAACGAGGTTGATCACGCGTTCTGGCGCGATTTCCGTAAAACGGTCAAACAAGCGAATCCGGATGCGTACATCCTCGGTGAGATTTGGCACGATGCCCAGCCATGGCTCAAAGGTGACCAGTTCGATGCGGTCATGAACTATCCGTTTACGAACGCGAGCCTCAACTATTTCGCGCTCGACCGGACGTCTGCTTCCGAGTTTCGCAATGAGTTGACACGCGTCGAGATGATGAACACGACGAACGTGAACGAAGTGACGTTCAACTTGATCGATTCGCACGACACGCCGCGTGCCCTTACACGAGCGAAAGGGCATAAAGGAAAGTTCAAGTTGCTCATGACGTCGATGCTCACGTACACGGGCAGCCCATGTATCTATTACGGGGACGAGATCGGCCTCGAAGGTGAACAAGACCCGGGCTGCCGCCGTTGTATGCCGTGGGACGAAGCCGAAGAAGATCGCGAATTGTTCCGCTATGTGCAGAAATTGATTCGACTCCGCAAAGAGCATCCGGTGCTCGCGAACGGCGGCTCGTATCGTTTCAATCTCGTCGACGATGAGGATAACGCCCTCATCATCGAGCGTTGTACGAAAGATGAGACGTATTTGATATACTTCAATAACTCTGATTCCGTATCGAAACTTAACCCGCTCGGCCATACCGGAAGCGCTTACGACTTGCTGCGCGACCGGGATGTAGACTCGCTCGAAGTCGAGCTCGCACCGTACAGTGCCACGATTTTAAAAATGAAATAAATTCCGTTTCGCACCCGTTTCGGCGGGTGTTTTTTTTGTTGAAAATAATTTGCCAAATCCCTTTCTTTTTCATTTCAAAAGGAGTAACATGACCCTTGTGATTTTGACAACGTAAATATTTCATATAGAGAATTGTAGAAACAAGGGAGAATACAACATGCCGACAAAAGACACCGAACAGCTCAGTTTATTTAAAATTTCGTGGCCGATTTTCATCGAACTCGCACTCCATATGGGGACCGGGATCATCGCCACGCTCATGCTCGCCCATTACTCCGATGCTGCCGCTTCCGCGGTCGGCGTCGCCAACCAAATCTTGAACGTCTTCTTAATCGTCTTCAGCGTGACCTCGGTCGGTGCGACCATCTTGATCGGTCAAGCGATCGGCGCCAATCGGATGAAGAAGAGCCGTGACTTCGCCCGTTCCGCCGTCAGCTTGAACATGTGGCTCGGCGTGCTCATGGTCGCGGTCGTCTTCTTGTTCGGTGAGACGTTCCTCCGTTTGTTCGGCTTATCGGATGAGCTGTTCGACCATGGCCTGTTATTCTTGCAGATTGTCGGGTTGTCGCTGTTCACCGAAGCGCTCATCATGGCGCTCAGTTCCGTCCTCCGGAGCCACGGGATGACGAAGCACGCGATGCTCGCGACACTTCTCATCGATATCATCACAGCTGCCGGGGCGATGCTCGCCGTCATGGGCTGGTTCGGTCTCCCAGTCACGGGTGTCGCCGGCGTCGCATGGGCCATCGTCATCGCCCGTTTCTCGGCGATGGTGCTATTGTTCTGGATCGTCAAGAAGCGGCTCATGCTCCGCTTCCCGCTCAAGGAATTGATTCGTCCGAAACGCGACGACATTCGCGCCTTGCTCCAAATCGGCGTACCATCAGCCGGAGAGAACTTGTCATATCAGTTCTCGCAAATCATCATCACCGGTTTCATCGCCACGATGGGCGAGGCTTCCCTCGCCGCACGGGTATACGTCATGAACTTGTCGATGCTCGCCTTCTTGTTCACGGTCGCCGTCGCGCAAGGGACGCAATTATTGATTGCCCGTGACATCGGCGGGAAACGGTTTAAAGAAGCGTATACCCGCGCCGTTAAGACATTGAAGATTGCCATGTTCGCTTCACTCGTGGCGTCGCTCGGGCTCGCTGTCTTCGGCAAGTCGCTGCTGGGCTTGTTCACATCGAACCCGGATATCATCGCCGTCGGGGTGCCGATTTTATGGGCGACGCTCATCCTTGAGCCAGGTCGCGCCATGAACATCGTCTTGATGGGATCGCTCAAGTCGGTCGGCGACGTTCGCTTCCCGGTCATGATCGGGATCGCCTCGATGTGGGGCGTTGCCGTCGTCTTCAGTTATTTGTTCGGACTCCAAATGGGGCTCGGCGTCCTCGGCATTTGGCTCGCCTTCTCGCTCGACGAGTGGTTCCGCGGTTTCTTCGCCTTCCGTCGTTGGAAATACGGCACGTGGCAACAAAAAGGCTTCCAGTTCGAACCGAAGCCAACTTCATAATCAACCAAAAAGAAGCGGTCGCTGTGACCGCTTCTTTTTTCATCGATTTAGGAACGCCTGCATCGCCTGCCGATGAACGTCCGTCTGACCACATTTCCGTTGCCAGATGATCTCTTGCTCGAGACCGTCCTCGAACGAGTCGGCCCGGAATAACGCCTTCATGCCTTGCACCGCCGTCGGTGACTTGGCTGCGAGCGTCTCGGCATAGGCCGTCAACCGCTCCAAGTACGCCTCATCCTCGACGAGCTCGGTGACGAGACCGAACGTTTCGGCCTGTTCGGCATCAATCGTGCTGCCGCTCCACATCCAAGCGAGCGCGAGATCGGGCCGCATCAAGCGCCGTAAATGGTACGGTCCCCCGGCATCGGCGACGAGACCGATTTTGATGAACGCCGAACTGAACTTCGTCGACCGGGCGACGAGACGGACGTCCGCCGCGAGCGCCAGACTGAGTCCCGCCCCCGCCACGACCCCGTGAATGCCGGCGATGATTGGTTTCGGACAGTCGGCAAGCGCCCGCACGAGCGGATGGTACACCTCTTCCAAATACACCCCATAGTCGGCGTCACTCTCAATCGTCAAGTCCTGTCCCGATGAGAAGGCACGCCCTTGCCCGACGAGCACGATGACGTGGACGGCCTCATCCGCCACGAGCTGCTCCATCGCTTCCCTCGCCTCACGAAGCAACGTCTCATTTAATGCGTTCAATTTTTCCGGCCGGTCCCATTTCAGCCAGCCGACCCCGTTCCGCTGTTCCAGTTGAATCGTTTCCATCCCATTTCCCCCTTTACTAAAATGAATCACTATTCATTTCTATATCGTTCATTCTGTTTCCTTCTTGTCATAGAAACTTTCCGAGTTCGATTGCCCGACGCTACCACTATTTGCTATTCTTAAAAGAGTCGTTCAACGAAAGGGTGGGGCTGATGCAACTGACGAATGCCGCAAGACAATTGAAACAACGGAACATCCCGTTCACGTACCACTCCTACGAAGTGGACGCGTCCGACGTCTCCGCCAAACATGTCGCCGCGTCACTCGGTAAACCGCTCGACCAGCTCTATAAAACGATTTGTCTCGAGAATGAGCAACGGCGCTACGCCTTCTTCCTCATCTCAGGAGATTTAGATATCGATTTGAAAGCGGCCGCGAAAGCCTGGGGCGCCAAAAAAGCCTCCCCTGTCCCGATGAAGGAGCTCGAAACGCTGACCGGCTACATCCGCGGCGGTGTCTCGCCAATCGGGGCGAAAAAACGGTTTCCTGTCTTCTTGCATGATAGTGCCAGACAAAAAGATACGATCATCATCTCGGCCGGCAAGCGCGGCTACCAACTCGAACTCACACCGACCGATTTGCTCCGGTTCACGGACGGTCACTGGTTCACTCAATGACAAAGAAAGATGGAGGCAATACCTATGTGGAAAGAACGAATCCGCTCATGGATTCCTAACTCGTTTACGTTCGGCAACTTGTTCTGCGGCGTCTTGGCGATCGTTTATGCGGCGCGCGGTGACTTCTCGAACGCGACGCTGCTCATCATCATCGCCATGATGCTCGACAGTTTGGATGGACGGCTGGCCCGTATGCTCGGCGTGGCCGGTGACTTTGGAAAAGAACTCGACTCGCTCGCCGATGTCGTCACGTTCGGGGTCGCCCCGGCGCTTCTCGCCTACTATACGTTTTTCATCGATTACGGCAACTACGGTCTCTTCTTCGCCGCCTTGTTCCCGTTGTTCGGTGCTTACCGCTTGGCCCGCTTCAACTTGTCGGCGACGAACGTCACGGCCAGTTACTTCTCGGGCGTCCCGATCACCGCGGCCGGTGGCTTGCTCGCCGTCGTGACGACGTTCGGGGACCAGATCAACGAGTTGCTCACTCCGATTTTCTTCACGGGTCTCGCTCTGCTCATGGTCAGCCGTGTCCGCATCCCGAGCTTTAAAGACGTGCCGCTCCCGCGCCACTCGTTCATCATCACGGTCAGCCTCATCTACTTGACGTACATGATTTTTGCCCGGTGGAAAGAATGGCCATCGTTCTGGTTCATCGCCGTCACGTTCTATGTCTTATTCATCGCTTTCTCGTTCGTCAAAAAACGAAAACGGATGGCGAATTGATAGGTCCCTCTCGAGGGACTCTTTTTTTTACATGCATTTATTAGACGCAAGCCGCAAACCTCTCTAGAATGAGAATAGAGGTGATGAAATGAAAGTGTATCCATGGATTTGGAAATGGTTTTTGGTTTGGTATGTCGTCGGGGTCGTCCTCGTCGGCTTTGATTTGTTGCCGAGTTGGCTCGAATGGGCAAACCCGGTCTTCTTATGGCTCGCCGGTCTCATCGGCGGTTGGGTGATTGCGGACGGCGTCCGCCACGCCCGCCTGATCGTCCCGTTCATCTTCTTCGGTTCAATCGCTGTCGAGACGCTCGGTGTCAAAACCGGCTTCCCGTTCAGTGAGTACATCTACGCGGAGGCGTTCGGTCCGACCGTGTTCGGTGTACCGGTCACAATCGGGGCGGCTTGGCTCGCCGTCATCGGCTCGAGTTTTGCCGTCGCTTGCTTGTTCTCGTTCAAGAACCGGACGCTCTGGCTCGTCCCGTTCCTCGCCGTTTGGCTCGATATGGCGATTGACCCGGTCGCAGCGAACGTGAAAGGCTACTGGGAATGGGCCAATGACGGTCTGTATTATGATATCCCGACGCAGAATTTCGTCGGTTGGTTCGGACTGTCACTCATTTTCTCTTGGTTGCTCGACCGGTTTGAAGTCGAAGCCGAGCCGATGTTACTCGGACACGGACGTTATTTGTTCGTCATGCTGCACGCCCTGTTCGGTGTCACGGCCGTCAACGCCGGTCTTTACGGCATCGGCGTACTCAGCGTTGTCACAGCCGCAGGCCTCATCTTGATAGAACGGAGGAGCCGACATGATCGAAGCGAGCAAAAAGAAATGGTTCAATAATCTGTTCTCGACGTTCGTCAAAGAACGTCAAATCCGTCCGTTTTTCCATACGATCCACGTCCGGGCCGATGACGTGCCGACACCAGGATTGTTTTTGAGCACACATAGCTCGTGGTGGGACGGGATGATTTTGCTCATGTTGAACGAATACTATTTGCGTCATGACGTTCACGTCTTGATGGATGAGGACGGGTTGCGCCGCTTCCCGTTCTTCCGTCACTTGGGCGCGTTCTCCATCAAAAAAGGCAAACTGTCGGACGTGCGCGCCTCGCTCGACTACGCCAATCGGCTCTTACTTGCAGGCAAGTCCGTCTGGGTGTTCCCACAAGGACGCGAGTATCCACAAGAGCATCGTCCGCTCGAGATTGGCTCAGGTGTGACGATGCTGCTCCACCAGCCGGAAGTCCGGCTATGCGCCATCTATTATACGTTCGCGTCACACGCCGCTCCGCTCGTCTACGTGCGCTTCCGCAACCATACGGTCGTCTCCGAGACGCGGCGGCTTCAAAAACAAGAGCTCGCCGAAGCACTCGAACGCCTTTATGACGATACGCGCGACGACGTAATCAAGCAGTCCGACCGCTATATCGCCTTGTTCCCACCGAAGCGCAGTTTGGCAGATTGGACGGAGCACTTGCTCCAAATCGGAAGAGGCCGCTGATGGTGATTTTGTCGCTCACGTTTTTGATGCTGCTGTTCACGTTGGTCAACTTGCTATTCCTCCGTCCGCTCACCGCACCCATCCCAGCTCCTCCGACCGCGGTGTGCATCCCACTGCGGAACGAAGAACGGAACGTGCCAAAACTGATCACGAGTTTGAAGGCCGCCTTGACGGATGAAAGCCACGTCTATTTATACGAGGACCGGTCCGAGGACGCTACATACGAGGCACTCGTCCGGGAAATCGCGGACGATGCCCGCTTCACCATTTTCCGTGGGGTGCCGCTCCCGGAAGGTTGGGCCGGCAAAGTCCACGCGTGTCACCAGCTGGCGACCCGCACGACCGAGCCGTACGTGTTGTTCCTCGATGCCGACGTGACGATCGACCCGACGTTCATCGGGCGACTGCACGGCACACTCGCCCGTGAAGAGGCGGTCTTCTTGTCAGGTTTTCCTCGTTTCCCGACACCAACGTGGCTCGGGAAACTGTTGATTCCGATGCAACACGTCTTGATCGCCCAACATTTGCCGTTGTTTTGGCGAAAGGTGCGTCATCCCGCCTTCGCCGCCGCCAACGGAATGAACGTGCTCGTTGAACGGAAAAGTTATGACGACGTCGGTGGACACGCCTCGATCCACAATTCATTGATCGATGATATCGATCTGTGCCGTGAGTTCAAGCGACGCAAAAAAGTCACGTCGCTCGTCAACGTCTCGCCTTACATCACATGTGACATGTATGCGACGAACGAAGAAGTGTGGAACGGGTTTTCAAAGAACGTATTCAAGGGAATGAATGAAGCAGTGGGCATCGCCCTTTATTTCTTCTTATACTACGGCACCCAGCTGTCTGCTTTCATCGCACTCCTCGTCCGCATGGACTGGATCTCGTTCTTGGCGTGCGTGTTCGTCTTGCTCGCTCGACTGGCGATCGACGTCAAATCGGGAGGACGCCACTTTTGGCTCCATCCGTTCAGCCTCATCGCCTACTTGTTGCTCCTCGCGAGCGCGGTCGTGCGCAAATGGCGACGAAAGCCGATTTCATGGAAAGGCCGGACGTATCAATAATCTCGCTAGGAGGCACAACATGAAACATATCGCTATTATCGGGGCCGGGCTCGGCGGCTTGAGCGCCGCCGTCACCCTTGCCGCCCGCGGTTACGACGTGACCGTCATTGAAAAGAATGAACATGTCGGCGGAAAACTCATGCCGATCATCACCGATGGACACCGGTTCGACTTCGGGCCGAATACGATTACGATGCCGGACGTGTTCCGCTCCGTCATTCGCAACAGCGGGGCCAACCCGGATGACTATTTTGAGCTCGTCAAACTTGAGTCGCACACGGTCAATCATTTCTCTGACGGTTCGACGTTCACGTTTCATTCAGACCGCGAGAAAATGGAGGCCGAGGTACGCCGTCTGACCGGCGATAAGGCCGACAAGAATCAATTGACCGACTACTTAGACGAGGCGGAGAAGTTGTTTGAAATCGCCAATAACCGGTTCTTCACACGGATGGATTCAAAAATCGATACCGGCCTTTGGGCTGACATGATGAAAGTACATCCGCTCAAGAGCCTTCATGCGCTCCATAAGAAGTATTTTAAAGACCCGCGCATCATCCAGGCGCTCGACCGCTATGCGACGTATATCGGCAGCAGTCCGTACGTCACACCCGGCACGTTCGCGCTCATCTCGCACCTGGAGCTGAATGATGGCGTCTATTTCGCCAAAGGTGGGAACTGGACGATCGCGAAAGGCTTCGCCAAACGGGCGAGCGAGCTTGGCGTCGAGTTCCGGCTTGGTCATGAAGTCACAAAAATCGAAGTGACGAACGGAAAAGCGCATGCGGTCGTCATCGACCATGAAGAAGTCATGTCTTGTGACGCCGTCTTATTGAACGGAGAACTGCTCACGCAGTATCCGCGACTCGTCGATGCTTCTGACCGTCCGTCGTTCCCGGTACCGACGCGTGACACGATTGAACCATCGGTGTCCGCTTTCGTCATCATGGTCGGCTTGAACAAGCGGTTGAACTTGGCGCATCATAACGTCTACTTCTCAGACGACTACGAAGCGGAATTCCGGGCGCTGTTCGACGAGGAACGGTATGCGGACGAACCGACGATTTACATCTCGAACTCGGCCCATACGGACCCTTCGATGGGAGAAGCTGGCGACAACTTGTTCATCCTCGTCAATGCGCCGGCCCATATGACCGACATCGATGCCGAGACGTATGAACATTTGATTCGCCGACGCCTCCGGAAATTCGGCGTTGAATGGGAAGATCGCGATGTCGTCTTCCATCGCCGTGTCACCCCACTCGACTTGACGCGTGATTTTTACGCGTATTACGGGGCACTCTATGGGACATCGGCCAACTCGAAAAAAGGAGCGTTCTTCCGACCTTCCGCTCGCTCGGAAGATGTGTCCAACATTTGGTTCGCGGGCGGCTCGACCCATCCTGGCGGCGGCAGCCCGATGGTGACGCTTTCAGGACAATTTGCGGCCCGGTCGATGTTAGAGGACATACCTCTGACAATTTGAACATTTTGTGAACAGAAGATTCGACACTTGTCGACACGGGATAGACGTGATAACATCATATTCGAGTTCAAGCAGTTTTGTAACGTTTGTTACACCTGTAGCGATCGAATGGCTTCCCCGAGCCTATCGCGTTTTGAACTTGTCACACCCGAGAAAAAAGTGATGAGCGAGTTTCCCCACTCGTATCCCGCGGCTGGAACAGCATGCATTATGATGTTCCCCCTTAGTCCATCAAGCATCCTGCTTCAGCGAAGATGCCCCATCGTTTCATTCCCCATGAGACGAGGCACATCTTTAGGGTTCATCACGTCCGATTCGTTCGTTTCCCCGATGAACGAATCACACAACGCTTACACCACTTTTGGTCCCCCGCCAAAAGTGGTTTTTTTGTGCACAAAAAAGGCAGCCGTTTTGCGACGGCTGCCTGATTTTATAACTTGGCCAACAGTTTCCCTTTTTGAATCGTCGAGACAAACGCCCGTTTCGTGAAGACGTCGTGCCCATTCTGCCGGGCCGCGTCCAAGATGCCTTCATAGAGCAATCCCGCCGCGCTGACCGGCTTCCGGCTCGTCGCAGGATATAAGTGATGGGTCTCCCGGGCCCGAACGTATAGGTGTTCGGCCCGGCGCGCCATCGTCTCCCAGACGTCGATAAACGCCGGGGTCACTTGCCGCGCGAACAAATCGGCTTCCGCGACACCGAACTCGGCGAGCAACGATTGTGGGACATAAATCCGATCTCGATCGAGGTCTTCCCCGACGTCACGCAAAATATTCGTCAACTGCATCGCGATGCCTAAGTCGATCGCACCTTGTTTCAACTGGTGCCGTCCCGTCGCATCCACGTCCGGAGCGAGGATCGGCAACAGCATCAAACCGACGGTGCTGGCCGCATAGTAACTATATTGCTCCGTCTCCTCGAGCGTCGCGTAGCGCGTTTTATGTAAGTCCCACTTCATGCCTTCAGCCAATTCAAAGAACGGTTCGACGTCCATGTCGTACCGTCCCCAAACGTCACGCAACGCCACCCAGAGCGCATCGGTCAGATGTTCACCGGCCAAGAAACGATCGAACTCGGCCAAAAAGTCCGTCAAGCTCTCTTCAGGACGGTCGGATTCATCGACCGCGTCATCGAGCGTCCGACAAAACGCATAGACCGCGGCCACGGCCTGACGGTCTGGTTTGGAGAGCAAAGAAAAGGCCCTATAAAACGTGAGCGAGCCTTTTTTCATTACGTCTTCACAGTGACGATACGCTTCTTGTGTCGTCATGGTACAATGCCCCCATTTCTTCTTCCATTCTCTTCACTAACAGCTGCGAGCCGATCATGACGATCGGGACGCCTCCGCACGGATGCACCGATGCTCCGACGGCGTAAAGTCGGTCGATGTGCGCGTACGGGCGAGCCTGTGGTTTGAACGCGGCCGATTGGGCCAATTTCGGGGCGATGCCGAAGCTCCCGCCTTCGAATAACCCAAATCGTTCCGCATCCATCGGCGTCCGAACTTTCATCTCAATGACACGATCCCTGAAGTCGGGGACCATCTGTTCGATCCGGCCAATCAAATGCTCAATCGCACCGCTCGTTTCAAAGTCCTCACGCTCCAATTTACGTGGGACCGGCACGAGGACATAGAGAACGCTCGTCCCGTCCGGTGCCAGCGTGTCGTCCATCAAAGACGGATTGAACGTATACATCGCCGGATACTTGCTTAGTTTACCATCTTCGAAGATGGTCCGCATCGACCCGGCAAAATCATTCGGCAAGTCGAATTGGTGGATTGGTAAATCGATGTCCCCGGTCACGGTGAAGTAAAGCAGGAGCGTCCCGCTCGACGGTTCGTATGATTTCGGCTTGACGCCATCAATCAACCGTTCCATGAGAGGGAAATCACCATTGACGACGACCGCATCGTACGGATGAACGACACCATCCACGATGACCGCGTTCGCCCGGCTTTGTTCCACCTGCACCCGTTCGACGTTCGCGTTCAACTCGAACTTGACGCCGCGTCGTCTCAACTCTTGTTCTACTTTCGTCGCAAGCGAGAAATATCCTCCCTTGACGTACCAGATTCCTTCTTCTTGTTCGCGGTACGGGATCAAACCATAGAGGGATGGGGTATCATATGGGTTACCACCAATATAGAGCGTTTGGAGGCTGTAGGCGACGCGCAGACGCTCGTCTTTGAAGAAGCGTTTCATGTTCTCGTGGGCCGTCTCATACGCCTTCAAGCGCATGAGGAGCATCAATAGTTTCGGTTCGAACAAATCGGTCTTGCCTTTATAGCCCCGGTCTAAGAATGCATCGAACCCGAGGCGGTACTCTTCCCGTTTTTGAGTCATATATTTTCTAAAACCGTCGCCCTCGTTGAACAGACGGTCGATTTCGGCCGCCTGGCGCTCGATATCACGGTATTTGTAGAACGTCGTGCCATCCTCGTAACGGAGGCGATAAAGCGGGTCGACCTCGACCAACTCGAGCTCTCGCTCCGGGAAACCGGCCTCGAGGAGCTGACTTTTCAATTTTCCGGGCAATAAGACGATGGTCGGCCCTTCATCGACGCGGGCGCCGTTCTCGAACTCGACATAATTGAGCCGGCCGCCGACACGAGCTTCTTTTTCATAGATGGTCACGTCTAGCGACGGATATTTGTGGGTCAGGAGCAAGGCCGCGTAAAGCGACCCAATGCCGGCACCGACGAAACTGATGTTCATTGGCCGACACCTGCCCGGTCACGCAACAGGTTGGCGGTGATGCGCGCCGATTCAAAAATCGTCGGCAGTCCGCTGCCTGGATGTGTCCCACCGCCGACGAGCCAGACGTGGTCGAGCTCCTCGAACTGGTTATGGGGACGGAAATACATCATCTGTGACAAGTTATGTCCTAAGTTGAACGTCGCCCCTTCATAGACACCGAACGCTTCCCAATCGTTTGGCGTGAGCGGCTGCATCACCTCGATATGGTTCCGGATCTCACGATACGGCGAACGAGTCTCGAGTGCATCGAGGACGCGCTCGGTCATCGTCGTCTCGAGCGTCTCCCACGGTAAATTCGACAGGTTGTTCGGCACCGGGACGAGCACATAAAGCGAGGATTTCCCTGACGGTGCAAGTGTTGGATCAATCCGTGAAGCATTTTGGACATAGAACGAGAAGTCTTCGCTCAGCTTCAGGTCTTGCGTCATCTCTTTCACATTACGCTCGTAGTCGTCGGCGAAATGGATCGAATGGTGCGCGACATCATCATAGACACGGTCGAGTCCAAGATAAAGCATGAACGTCGAACACGAGTAGCGTTTCTTCTTCAGCTGTTTTGGACTCCAACGTGTGAGTGCGTCGCTTGGGACGAGTGTCGTCATCGCATGTGCGAAGTCGGCACCGACAATCACTTCGTCAAAGGCATAGTGGACATTGTTCGCTACGAGTCCGTTGACGCGTTTCCCGTCGAGCAAGAGCCGGTCGACGCCTTCTTTGAGACGAATCTCCCCACCCTCTTCTTCGATGACACGGGCCATCGCTGTGCAGAGTTGATTCACGCCGCCGATCGGATGATGGACGCCGTAAGCATGTTCCATATACGACAAGATTGAGAAGCCACCCGGGCAATCCCACGCCGACATGCCGAGGTATTTCGCTTGGAACGTGAACGCGTACTTCAGCTCTTCGCTCGTGAAATATTCTGACAAGACATCGTATAACGACTTGCCGATCGATAAGAACGGGAGCGCCTTCAAGACGCGCGTCGCCACGTAATCGGTCAATTTGTCATGTGCCGTCTGGAGCACCGGCATCAGTTTCGACAGCTTGATGGCTTGTTCGGCCATGAAGCGTTCGTACCCTTCCCCGTTGCCTGGGAACTGCTCTTCAATCGCCTGATGCATTTGATCGCGATCGGTCGTCATCGATAGGACCCGATTTCCTTTATCGAAATAAAGATCATACATCGGCTCGAGTCGTTTCATCTCGACATAGTCGTGTAAATCTCGACCTGTCTCTTCGAAAATCTCTTCTAAAATGTATGGCATATTTAAAAAAGTCGGGCCACGATCGAACGCGAATTCTCCGACTTGCAGACGCGACGTCCGTCCACCGACGAACGCCTGCTTCTCAAACACTGTTACTTTCACACCACGACTTGCGAGCAGCATAGCGGCCGCAAGTCCTCCTGGTCCGGCACCGATTACGGCGACTCTTTTTTCCGACACGTTGAACAACTCCCTATGTGAAAAGTCTCTTATGCTTCTATCCCATTATAGAAATGACTGGAGACAAGTTCAAATCTGAATCGGCTCGTCGTGTGTCCGCGATGTGTCAATTGTCGCGTTTCGCGATGACAATGTACCATGACCCTTCTGGGATGAACGGGATGAAACGGACGTTGTCGAAACCGACCTTGTGCATTTGACGACGTAACTCACGAATCGTTGGGAGCGGATAGAGGTTATCATGCAACGTCATGAACGCATTGAACGCTGAGGCAAATCGAGCACCGAGCGGCGTCTCGGCGAGAGGCGTGACGAGGACCGCGACACCTGCTTCGTCTAAGTTTTCGAGCATCCGTCCGAGCAGTTCGATTCGTTGTTCCGGGGAGAAATAATACAACATATTATTCATCATGACGGCATCAAATCGTTCGTCGTGATCCCACTCCATAAAATCGGCTACTTCATAGCGAATCTCACCGGACTCATCTTGTTCCCGCGCCTCTGCGATCACGTCTTCCTCTAAATCGATGCCGGTCAACTGCCAATCGGGTTCGAGTCCGTGCAGTTTGCGTAAGTAACCCCCGTGGCCGCACCCGATATCGAGCATCGTCTTGACGTCGGCTTGCCGCAACAGCTGCTGCACGACCGGGAACGCGACCGTCTCGACGAGCGTCGACGTCTGTGCGACGACCTGGCCATGTGTCGCCCCATCGAACGTTTTCTGTTTGCCCGACTCTAAAAAGTCAGGATATGCGATGAGTGCCGGAATATGAAGTTCCATCATCTCTTGGAGCATGAAGCCGATGCTGCGCTCATCTTCGTGCGACAACTGATATTTCAAACTACGGGTCGGGAAATAGCGCCAACCTTTCTTCTTCAAATGGCGCACGGCGACCCCGACGTCGAGCCAACGTTCGAGCGCGAGTTTCGTCAACGGTTGCTTCAAGCGAAGCGTCATCTCCGCAAAGCTCGCCCCGCCTTGGAGCGCATCGAACAACCCATATTTATAGCCGATATATCCGTGCCAAAGCGGCAGGAACGATTCGGTTTGTTTCATCCATCTGCGTGCGTGCAAGACGCGTGACCATTCATTCATCTGTTGTTCCATCGTTTCACCTCATCATCGTTATCACTGATTTTTTTATTTTCCCCTAATAATTTACGGACAAACAAAAAAATCCCACTCCGATGTGCGAAGTGGGAACCAAACTTAAATGA
Source organism: Exiguobacterium sp. s5 (assembly GCF_018618075.1). NCBI lineage: Bacteria > Bacillati > Bacillota > Bacilli > Caryophanales > Exiguobacterium > Exiguobacterium sp. s5. Next base: position 552,062 of record NZ_JACSLK010000002.1, read on the forward strand.
AGTTGCTGAAGAACGACTGTCCATACGGCAACGCATAGCCGATGAAGATTGTCACAAGCGCGAGAATCGCAAAACCGCCGAACATCGTGCCCGCAGGTTTGTTCTTCTTCACACGGATGAGCGTCATCTCACCAAAGATGAGTGTCAAGAGTCCGACCGTGATCTTCACGTGGTAGAACATGCCGCCTTCGAGTAATTGAAGATACAAATAAAGTCCCGTGCCGAACGCGACGAGCAACATGAGTCGAAACGCCATGTGGGCGATCTTCCCGCTCTTGTTGGCATTTTTGTAGCCGATATAGGCGACAGCGAACAAGACGAGTAACAAGACCCAGCTCGTGACGTGCGTGTGTAGGAATGCAATCAATGGCATTCTAAGTCCCCCTTTCCATTATGTACAACCTCTATTGTACACGAGTCACTCTGATTGCGGTCAAGCGGGCCACTGAAAAATCTGATCGCCTATCAAAAAGACGCCTGATCGAGGAATGATCAGGCGCCTTGTCGTATTTCATTTATTAAGCTGTCGTTGACTCTTGTTCGCGAACCGCGTATTCGAAGCTCGGAATCACGACCGTGAACGTCGACCCTTGATGTTGGACCGACTCGACGTGAATCTGTCCGGCGTGACCGCGCACGATCTCTTGACAGATCGGAAGACCGAGTCCGGTTCCGCCGATTTCTCGGCTGTCGGAATTGTCGACCCGATAGAACTTGTCGAAGAGACGGTCAAGCGCGTCGCTCGGAATACCGATACCTTGGTCCTTCACTTTAATCGACACCGATTGATCGTGGTGGGCCAATTCGACGGTGATCTTTCCGCCGCGCGGTGAATACTTCACGGCGTTCGAGAGCAAGTTGCTCATCAACTGCTTGAACTTTTGACAGTCGGCGAACAGTTCATACGGACGGTCATCGGCCGTGACGAGTTCAAACTTATGCTTCAGCGAAGAAGCCTCATAGAACGTCATCATGTCGCGGATGACCGGCTCGATATCGAGCTGTTCGCGGTCGTACATCTGACTGCCGGCTTCCATCCGTTGCACGTCGAGGAAGTCGTTGACGAGATGCGTCAGGCGCTCCGTCTCGGCGTGAATCGTCTGCAAGTACTTCGCTTGCTTCTCGTTCGGCAACTGCTTCTTGACCATGAGTTCGGTGAACCCGTAGATCGACGAGAGCGGTGTCCGCAACTCGTGGGAGATCGTCGAGATGAATTCGCTCTTCAAGCGTTCCGCCTCGGTCTCGCTCGTGATGTCACGGAAGACGAGCAACGTCCCTTTCGACAACCCGCCGACGACGATGCGTTCCGCATACATCTGCAAGTTCATCTCGCCTTTACGAATCGAGAAGCTGACGCTGTCATGCGGGAAGTCGTCGGTGAAGAGGCGATCGGTATACTTCAAGAAATCATCTTCTTGGTCGACTGTCGTCGAAATCGTCTCTCGCCATTCGTTCCACGACAGTTCCGCGAGTTCTCTCGACGTGATCTCATCGAGTTCAGGGAACATTTCATAGAGTGGTCGGTTGACGAAGACATCATCGGTCGAATGCTCGACGTAGATGACCGCCTCGCGAATCGAATCGAGGATCCGTTCCGTCTTCCCTTTCTCACGGGTCATCTCTTCAAACAGACGCATCCGGAGAAGTGAGAGCGACAACTGACGAGCGAACGACATGATGTCACCCATCTGTGTCTGCGTAAAGCGATCTTTATAACGGACGAGATAGATGAACGCGATGATCGAGTCATCCGTCGGGTCATGGACCGGTACAGCCGTCTCATACATATAGTATGGGTACGGGAGCGGGTGGTCGCTTGCGACTTGTTTCGACGAATGGACTGTCGTCCGAAGCGTCATCGCCCGCGTCAAGACTGAGTTCTCGCTGTCGAGCAACTGACGCGTGAGCGTCTCATTCAAGCCGTGGCTTGTGATCGAGAACGAGCCTGTCGCATCGACGAATACGAGGGCGCCGACTTCAGAGTCGGTGATGGCGACCAGTTTCTCGATAATCTCTGGGTAAGCCGTCAACGAGTCACGGGCCGCGAGCGTCTCGGTCAACTCGTTGCGGTAAGCCAAGTGTTGCTCGTTCTGTTGTGTCTGCTCCAAGATTTCTTCGAGTTCTTGCTGTTGCGCTTGAAGTTCTTCTTGTTGCGCAATCAACTCTTCTTGTTGCGCCTGTAATTCGTGGTTCTTTTCAATCAAGTGACGTTCATTGTCACGAAGCGTCTCGGCCATCTTGTTGAACGATCGTGACATGATCCCGATTTCGTCTTCACGTTCCATCTGATCACTCAAATCGACGATCTCGCCTTTCAACAACCGGTCAGATGCGACCGAGAGACGTGAAATCAAACGCGTTTGACGGCGCAAGAATGGTTGGATGAACAACAAGATCAATGCCGCGAACGACAAGATGCTCGCGATCCACAAGAATTGAAGAATATCATTGTTTAACTTCCAAGCGTCATATACTTTCTGCTTCTCGCTATCCATCAATGATTTATAATCTTCTAACGCCGTCTCAATCTGTTGGATTGGGCCGAGTGTATCGATGCCGCGTTCCGGGTTATAGGGAACGACGCCTTGTTCAATCAAACGTTCGGCAGTCGGCAATGCCAATATTGTCTCCGGATCAATCGTATCTTCGGTAATTTCACCTTCGGCGCGCAATTGTCCGTATTCTGTCGTCACCGGAAGGATGACGCCAAAATAGAAGTCGTGGAATTCTTGCAAGTCGTCTGCGAAAATTTCACCTTGCTTCGTTTGGACGACGCTCTTGAACCAGTTGATTTCTTGCTGGAACTCGTTCTCTTTCGACTGAGCCCGTTCAAGCGACTCGGTGTCTCCGAACAAGAGATAACCGCGCGAATCATACTGGACGCCTTGCCACTCATCCCACAGCGTGTTCAACCGCTCAATCCGTTCATCAACGTCTTCAAGCCGTTGTTCGTTTTCAGCAACTCGCTCTTGCATGTACGTGTACATGATCATCGATCCGACCAGCGCGAGCGCGAGGAAGGAATAGAGAACGACCATGAGGTCGCGACCGAGTTTTTGTTTAAACCATCTGTTCAATTCACGATTCCTCCTATAATCTTCACCAACTCAAGTGGACTGAACGGCTTAGATATAAAGTAGTCGACGCCAATCTCGTTCGCGCAATCACGATCAGATTGTTGGCTCTTCGCCGTGAGCATCATCACTTTTGTATGTTGACGTCCCGGTAGTTTCCGAACTTTCTCGATGACCTCAAGACCGGTCATGCCTGGCATCATATGGTCGACAATCACGAGGTCATACTCGTTCTGTTCGATTAGCCGGTAGGCTTCAAGGCCGTCTGGCGCTTCATCAATGTCATATCCTTCATCTTCTAATGTATCTAAAACAAGCATCCGTAATACTTCTTCATCTTCTGCTAGTAAAATTTTTACCATGACGATTCCTCCATTTTTTATCCCATTTCATTATTTTAACGGATTCAGTTCGTAATCACAAAAAATAAGGGTGTACGGTGTATAACCGTACCCCTTTTTCTTCACAACGTCTACATTATAATACAACAATTTCCTGTAATTCGAGCGAATAAATGAGCATCTGCCCGACCGTGATCCCCCAAATCGCCTCGATGGCCTCGCGATAGAGCGATAATTGGACATGATAACGGTCGCGCAACATTTGTTTCGCCGCGTCACGGGATTCGCTCGAAAAGAGCACAGAATCCGATTTATAGTCGAGAAGCACGTATGTCTCGCCGTCATGGAACAGACAATCGATAATCCCTTGAATCAGCACATGTTCGTCAGTGAACGTCCCGCTCGGATTGACCCGTTCGGCCGGAACCGTGTACGTAAACGGCAACTCGCGCCAGCCAGTCCCGGTTTGAAGCGCTACCGTTAATGCGCGCCCCGTGTCTGAAGCAAAGAACGCCTCGATTTCAGGGATGGCAAGCCTTGCCGTCTCGACCTCGACCGGGCTAAGCATGCCGTCGGCTTCCCAGCGATCGATTTGTAAGGCGAGCGGTTCAGACGGGTCGATCAATTGAAAGACAAGGTGTAACGTCGTACCCCGCTCGGCTCCCGTCTGTTTCGATTGTTTCCACTTCGGCTCTCGGTACGGGGTGTCACTCGCCCGGTACGTCTCTTCAAACGCCGCCTGCTCGAGCTGGAGCGCGCGTTTCAGTTCCGTGACCGTTTGCTTGGCAGCCGTCTCGGTCGCGGCTTGGGCCGGATATTCATAAGTGAACGCCCGGCGGACAAAATCTGTGACGTTCGCCTCGTCTTTGACCGGAAAGTCGATCGCTTCGAACTGTTTGACGTGATGGAGCTGCGCCATCATCTCGTGGAGCGTGGCGACTTCCGCCAAGTCCTCTTCGCCGATGATACGGTACGTCCACGGGGTCGCTTCCGATTGGGGTGCGACGATCGGCAACCCTTGCTCTTCTAAAAATGGGGCCGCCCCTTCGAGTTTTAAGAGCGCCGGAGCGACCCAATCGAGATACGTCTTCGCCTCACGACGCGCATCGGCCGATAAAGTCGTCCCGGTTTGCTCGACGTGCAACCATTGCCCGATCTGTTTTCCAGGCTCTTTGACCGTCCCGACCAAAATCAGTTTTTCTTTCGCGCGCGTGAGCGCGACATACAAGACGCGCATCTCTTCGGCTTTCATCGTCGCATCGAGATCGCGGCGAATCATCTCTTTGACGAACGTCTCCGTTTTCGTGCGCGTGACGACGTCAATCGCGTCGAGGGAGATTCCGTAACGTTTATGGAAGATGACGCGCTGCATTTGATCGCGCTTGTTGAACTGCTTCCCTAGCTGAGCGACGATTGTGACCGGAAACTCGAGTCCTTTCGACTTATGGACAGTCATGATCCGGACGACGTTTTCTTCTTCACCGAGTGAGCGCGCCTCGGACAAGTCCTCACCGTTATCCTGAAGCCGATCCATCACACGGAGGAAACGATACAAGCCGCGGTAACCACTCCGCTCATACGACAACGCCCGGTCATAGAGCGCCTTCAAGTTTTCTTGGCGCCCTTTCCCGCCCGGCAGTCCGCCGGCAAAATCATAAAATCCTGTGTCGTTGAACACTTGTTGAATCAATTCTGACAAGCTGTGGTTGCGAGCGAACGTGCGCCACGCTGATAACGCGTCAAGAACATCGCCACACTTCAGACCGAGATCGTCCTCATCATCTGCTTTCGCTTTGAGTGCCTCAAAAAACGACTCTTCCGACTCAAGGCGGATTTTCGCCAACTCTTGGTCGCTGAACCCGAACATCGGCGAGCGAAGCGCCCCGGCAAGCGGGATGTCTTGGAGCGGGTTGTCGATCAGTTTCAACACCGCGAGCATCATCCGAATCTCCGTCGCTTGGAAGTATCCCCCGTCCGAATCGGTGTAGGCCGGAATGTTGTATTGTGTCAAAATATCCATCAACTGTTCGACCCGCTCTTTCTTTGAACGGACCAAGATGACGATGTCACGATATTCACACGACCGGAGCAAACCTGTCGCTTCATCGGTCACTTTGAACGGTTCCTCGCCCGAGACGAGCTCTAAAATCCGGGTCGCGATGGCCCGGCCTTCGAGTTCTTGTTTCGACAAGTCGCGGCTCTCCCCGTTGACGAGAATGAGTTCAGGACTCGCCTCGAGCGCCTCATAGTCACGCCCCGGGACGAGACGTGCCGCCTCATCGTATTCGATTTCGCTCACTTCCTCGTCCATCAACCGGACGAACAAGTCGTTAATGCCGTGGAGTACTTCGGCTCGGCTTCTGAAGTTTTGGGACAAGTCGATCCGTTGTCCCGACCCATGCTGTTTGAAGCGCGTCGCCTTCTCGATGAACAAGCGTGGTTCGGCATGGCGGAACCGGTAAATCGACTGCTTGATATCGCCGACCATGAACAGATTTCCGACATGCTCGACTTCATTGCTGACAAGCCCGATGATCGTCTCTTGAATCTCGTTCGTGTCCTGATACTCATCGATCAATACTTCGGCGAAACGTTGCTTGTAAAGCGAAGCGACCGAAGATGGTCCTCCCTCGTCTCGTAAAATGGCGAGCGCATAATGCTCGAGGTCGCTGAAGTCGACAAAAGCACGGTCCCGCTTCGCCTGTTCATAGGCGGCACCGAACGTCCGAACGGTCTTAACGAGCGTCTCGACGAGCGGACGTTGTGTCATCAACACGTCCAAATAATCGGCCCCACTCGTGCTCGCTTGGGCGATGGCTTCACTTAACTTCTTTTTCGCCTGATCGTACGCCGGCTTCAATACCGTGTGATAGACGTGATGTTCTTCTTTCTTTTGAACGGATTTCATCGTCCCGAACTTGACGGCGCGGGAAGCCGTCTCGAGCTCGCTCCACTTGAACGAGTCCGGATCGAGATTCGCAAATGGTAAAATCGCCTGTTGCACGTTCTCAGATTGCGCCTCATAACCGGCGAGGCGAAGTTCGATGGCGACGCGACGGAGCTGACGCAATGCTTTTTCGATGTCTACCCAAAGCAGGCGCCCGAATTCAATCAACAGTTGTTCCTCGTCAGGATCCCCATCGAACTGATACAACGACACAAGTTCGTCCAAGTACGCTTCCGGGTCTGGTAGCGTCCGTGCATAGTGATAGAGACCGAGAATCAATTCCTCGATCTCACTGTCGCCCCGGTCCGACGTATAAGCGTCAATCAAAGCGAAGAAAGCTTGGTCTTGTTGACCGTACGCCTCCTCGAGCACATCTTCGAGCACATCGTCCTGCAAAAGCACCAAGTCCCGTTCCTCGGCGATTTTGAACGCCGGGTCGAGGTCGAGCAAATAATAATTCTCCCGAATCACTTCGAGACAGAACGAGTGAATCGTCGTGATGAGTGCCCGGTTGAGCATTTGGCGTTGTTTTCGAATATATGCGTTCTCGGGATCATCACGGAGTGCCCCGTCGAGTGCTTTGGCGATTCGACGTTTCATCTCGGCCGCCGCCGCATTCGTGAATGTGACCACGAGCATGCGGTCCGCCGTCAATTCGTCCGTCTCATCCAAGAGACGGCTCGCGAGCCGTTCCACGAGGACGGCCGTCTTGCCGGAACCGGCTGCCGCCGAGACGAGCACGTGCGATCCTCTGGCATCGATGGCCGCTTGTTGGTCATTCGTCCACTTCATCGACGTCACCTCCTAATCTTGACAAGACGTCATCTTTTTCTAATTTCTTCAATTGCCGTGGCTCATTAGACAGCGCCTCATCAAAGTGACAGACACTTTGGAACGGGCACGTCTGGCAGGGCCGTCGTTCTTTATATTCATATGGCTCGACTCCGATTTCACCGTCATACATCGCCTCGGCGCTCGCCTCCGCCAAATTAAGGGCATGGTCCATCAATTGCTCGAGCTGCGGCGGGGAGACGACTTTTTTCGTCGTATTCGCATCGATCGTCCCGTCTTTCTTGTACTTGACCGGGATGACGATTGATTTTTTCTGATCGAGTTTCGCCGTCCGGTCCATCGCCTCTAAAATGGCCGGATCGTCGACGAGCAACCCTTGCATCTGATACGACTCGAGCACCTTCCGCTCGGTGTCCGTGTCCGTCTCGCCCGGTGCGACGAGCGGCCGGTGGACGTGGAAATAAAGCGCCGCTGCTGGGGCGACATTCTCTTGCGTCCACGCGTTCGCCTGCTCGATCAGCACTTTCAAGTAGATGAGCATCTGCATGGCGAGCCCGTAATAGATTTCGGCGAAGTCGATTTCTCGTTTGCTCGACTTATAGTCGACAATCCGGACGTAAAGCTGATCATGGACCGAGGCCGTGTCGACGCGGTCGATGCGACCGACAAGTTCACACGTCGCCCCGTTACTGAGCGTGAACGACACGGGCGGGAAATTGCCGCTGCCGAAGGCGAGTTCGAAAGCGACGGGGTCGAATCCGTCCCGTTTCGATTGCTCGATCAATACTTCCGCCGTCTTGCTGACGACATCGGTCAATTTCTTCTTCAAATAGCCATACCGGTTCGAACTCATCAAAATCGCATTTTGAATTTCCGGCGTGACGAGTTCGACGGCCGCCTCGGCGAGTGACGAACACTCGTCGCGGCTCACATCCCGCCATTCTTTCCCGTCCATTTTCACGGTCTGGGACATATGCTCAATCGTGCGATGGTACAAGTTTCCGATATCCGGCGCTTCTAACCGATACAGGCGACGTTCTTTTAAACGGAGCCCATAGCTCGCAAAGTGACGGAACGGACAAGCCTGGAACGTCTCGAGCCGCGAGACGCTCGCTCGAATCGAGTTTGTATAAAGTGACTTGGCGACATCTTCCGGCAACGGTTGTGGCACGTTTTGATAGAAGAGTGCACTCGTCAATAAGCGAATCCGTTCGCGGCCTTCCGGATGTTTCAACAGTTCGTTGTACACCGTGAACCACGTATCTTGAATCGGATAATGCCGGCTGAGTCGTTGCAGTTCGAGCGCTGTCACCGCTGCCGTCTGATTCACGTTCGTGATAAAAGACAGCTGGTCGCTCGGGCGATGTTCCCCGGCTTCCGCGAAATGGGTCGTCACGACTTTCCCGCCACTGAGGCGGGCTTTCAGGTCAGCGATAAAACTCGCCGGTTGAATCGCCTTGCCAGCCCGGTCGACGAGGGCATAGCTGACGAACACACGATGGCTCGGTGCCGTGAGCGCCTTGTATAAATAGTACGTCTCGTCATCAAATAAATGCTCGGTCGCTTTCCCGGCCCGAACGCCGTTGTCATGCATGAAATCAAGGTCCTGGTCGGTCAACAGTTTCGACTGGGTCGCTACGAGCGGGATTTGATCTTCGTTTGCCCCGAGTAAGAAGACGACCTTTTTATCAATCAAGCGGCCCCGGACGTAATCAGTGACCGTCAATTGGTCCAGAGATGGCGGGACGAGCGCGTAACGCAAACTGTCGAGCCCGGTATCCATCATCTGCAGGAACAGTTCGGTCGAGAGCGTCTCATCTGGCGCCGCCGCTTCCAACTGTTCGAGCAAGTGCAACACGGCATCCCACACTTGGGTATGTTCTCTCGCTTCGAGCAATCTCGATTCCTCGAGCGCCTCCTCGCGCCAATAGGCGAGACAAGACGCCACATCAATCCGTTCTAAAAAGGCATAGATGGCGTGCGTGTAAGCTTGCATCGTCTTCGCCGCTTTTAAATCGGCCAACAGCGGGTCGAACGTGTCAACGACGGTTTGGCGGTAACGATTGAGTGCCGTCTCCAAGTCCAGTTCTTCCCCGGTCAGCCGTGCCTCTTCTTCGGCTCGGCGTCGCAAATACCAATCCTCGTGCCAGTGATAATGTTTGATCCCGCGCTCTATGACGAACGCCTCGAGCCGGTCGACCGACGTGCGTCGATGCTCCGCATCGAGCAAAATCAGTTCGGTTTTGAGCGCCCGAAACACCGGTTCTTCCCGGTAGCCGCGAATCGCGACCTCAATCGTCGCCTTCAATAATTCGACGACGGGATGATCGAGCATCGGTTGACGCTCATCGAGGAAGAACGGCAACCGCATTTTTTGGAGCGCTTGTGTCGCCAAGTCGCCGTACTCCTCAAGCGAGCGTGACACGAAAGCGATATCGCGATAGCGGAATCCTTCCTCGCGGACGAGCCGAACGACCTCACGGACGGCCGCCTCGACTTCTACCGACCGGTCGACGGCCGCGCTCAACACCACATTCGAATCAGGACGCGTGTATGGGGCTGCCGTCACTTGCCCGAACGTCGCCTCGAGATAGGCCAGGCTCGGATGTTGGAAGCGCGGAGATCCTGTATGAGGGTGGTCGTTTGACGAGAGACCGCGCTCAGCCAACAGCTCTTTGAAACGCATGAGTGTCCGTTGCGTCGGTCCGAACGACGGATGAGGCCGATAGAGCGAATCCGGGTCAATCGTCAACAGCACGTCGAGCGGCGCCTTCTCCGCTAAAGCGACGAGCACGGCTAGCTCCTGTTCCGAAAATTCATTGAACCCATCGACATAAAACTGCGTCCCGGTCAAATCGATGTCCGGCAACAGTTGTAGCAACACGTTGAAATAGTCTTCCGCGTGGAGCGATTTCCCTTCCGTCATCGTCAAGAAACCCTCGTAAAGAATCGACAAATCTTGGAGTTTGAGTGACCGATGTTGGTCTTGCTCGCTTAAGCGGAGCAACTGCTCGGGATCGACGAGGCCGCGCTTGAGGAGCGTGATCAACTGGTTCAGTTCCTCGTAAAAGCCGAACTGGTTCATCGTTCGGCGGAACAACGTCAGTCGTTCCTCGTTCATCTCGACGACGCGGCGCAACAGCAAGTGCGTCCCTGTCTGATCTAAAAACTGTTCGGTCGCGACGCCACGGTCGCGCATCATCAAAAAGGCGAGTCGACGCATTGATAAGACTTGAATCCGGGTCGACCCGTTCAAGCCGTCCGTCATCGCCATCTTCCGTTCCATCTCGAACGACATTTGGTCTGGGACGAGCATATAGATGGTCGGTCCGCTCGGGTCACGCTTCAGCTCTTCGATGACATGTTTCGTCATCCATTCGCTTTTTCCGCTCCCGGAACGCCCGACATGAAAAGTGACCGTCATTTAGGCGAACACCCCTTCCCTTTTTTCTTTATTATGACCCATTCGACCTCGTTTGTAGAGGGAAATCCTTTAACAGCCCGGGAAGAAAATTGACCAGCCCGCTTCAGTCCCCTTTTCCGCAAAAATCGATTAGACTGAACGTATGAGGGGGAAAGAAGATGAGTGCATATGAACAATTTGGAGGCGAACGTGGCGTTCAGCAACTCGTGGACGCTTTTTACGACCTCGTCTACGCCGATCCGATCTTATTGCCGTTGTTCCCGGACGACAAAGACCGGGTCAAAGCGCATCAGTTTGAGTTTTTAACACAACTGCTCGGGGGACCGAAACTGTATACGGAACGTCGCGGTGGCGGCAACTTGGCGATGATCCATCGCGACCACCCGATCTCGGAAACGCACGCCGGCCACTGGCTCGGCTGCATGGAGCAAGCGCTCAAAACAGTCGATGCCCCCGAATCGGTCAAGCAACAACTGTTCCATCGTTTGATCATGTCATCCTCGAACGTCGTCCGCGTCTGCTCCCACCATTTTGAGTAGTCAGCCTTTCGAAAAGCGGGTATGATAAGAAAGTAAGTAAAGGAGGTCGTTTTTCATGACAGAAGAAGAAAAAAAAGAGGCCGTTTCCTCTGAAGAAGAAACGGAAGAAGTAGAACCGACGGCAGTCCTCGCCGACGCCCTCGCAGAGGATGAAGAGGAAGAAGACCAACCCGAAGAAAAGAACATGGACCATATTAAAGGCGTGTTCAACTACCCACATGAGAATGGACGAGAGTACCGCGTCGTCTTCTATAACGATCGCAAAAACCTCGTGTTCCGTGAACTCGGGAACGGGAAAGTCGAATTCGTCGGCCGTTTCACAGACGAGTCGTATGACCAAGAGAACGAAGCAGAGATGCGTGAACTCGGCGAGCAACAGCTCGAACGGATTCTCGCGGATCGCCTCAAATAAAAAAATCGCCCGCGGGCGATTTTTTTATTTGTGCTTGTTTTTGTTTTGTTTTTTCTTACGAAGCGCGTAAATCGCACCCGCAAGTCCTCCGGCGACAGCAATCCCGGCCATGACCGGTACGAGCACTTTTTTCGTCGGAATCATCTCTTTCACCCGTTCATACGGTGTCGGCACCGACAGCTCGAGTTGAACCGCCGACTCGCCGTGACCGTGCGCACGCGCCTGACGAGCCGCATCGGTAATGACGACACGTCCCGTCGTATAACGACGAACACCGTGTTCATCGGTGTACGGGCGACGGACACGTTTGACGCCACGCACGGTGCGCCCACGAGCCGCATCGGGTCGGACTATCCGTTCACTCGTCCACGAGCGACCCCCTGTCGCGCTATAAGCAGGGCGCATCTTGCGCCGATTGATCCATGTGTACGAATCATTCATGTCTATTCCCTCCAATATACTGAAGTACCTTTTCTTATTATACCCATACAACATCTGGGGGAAACATGAGTTGTCGTGAACGTTCGTTCACAAAAACAGAGGATGGCCCGGTTCGGACCACCCTCTGTTTGCCACATTACTCCGTGAACGGCTTATCTCGATGGCGACGTTTCGCCAAAATCAAGTAGTAAGCTGGAACGAGCACGAGCGTCAATACGGTCGAGAAGAGAATTCCTGACACGATTCCGATAGCAAGCGGTCGGAACAGTGGGTCTTCTCCAAGCGCGACCGGCAAGAGTGCCACAACAGCGGTCAACGCCGTCAACAGAATCGGACGAATCCGGGCGCGTCCCGCCTCATAGACGGCGGTCGTGACGGCCATGCCGTCGCGAATTCCTTGCTCGATGAACTCGAACAAGACGACTGCGTTCCGAACGACGATCCCGGCTAGTGAGACGATCCCCATCGAGGCCATGAAACTAAATGGTGTCTGGGTGACGAACAGTCCGACCACAGCACCGGCAATCGCCAAGTAAATCGTGAACAAGACGAGGAGCGGAAGTGACAGTGAATTGAACTGGAACGCGATAATCAAGAAGATCAAGAACAAGACGACGACGAACAACGTAGCAAGTTCAAGGAAGAACTCGTTTTGTGTGTCGCTCGCGCCGGATTGGTCGAACGCGATTCCTTCATCGGTCAATGACGCCTCGGCGTCAGCAAGCACGCGGTCGACGTCTTGTTTGAACGCCTCTTCGTCCATGCCTTCGCTCGCATAAATTTGGAGCGTCACGATCCGTTCCCCGTTCTCACGCGGAATCTGTTGAATCTGTTCTGTCGTCGTCTCAGTGACGAACGTACTGAGCGGTGCGACCGGAGGACCTGCCTCCGTCTGAACTGGGACGAGGATATCGTCTAAGGCGAGCGCCTCACGGTTCGCTTCCGCATCGACGACGATTTTCACATCGCGTTGTTCGACTCCGTCATCAAACGTGCCGATCGGGATGCCGTCCGTGACGAGGCGAATCTGGTCACTGATTGATTTCGCGGTCACACCAGCGGCCGCCATCGCGTCACGATCAAGTTCATACGTGAGCGTCTGGAACGGCTCTTTAATGTTGTCGAGCACGAGTGCACCGTCGATGGCTTCAAGGTCCGCTTTCACGGTATCCCGGGCCGTGACGAGTTGCTCGATCGTTTCACCGCGCATCGTGAACTCGACTGGTGCCGAAGTCGGCGGCCCTTGTTGCTGCGTATCCAAGAAGATTTCAGCATCCGGGTTGTTTTCCCGGATTTGTGTCGTATATTCGTCGATCAATTGAATCGCATCAATCGTCTCGTTGTCGACACGAACAACGATTTGACCTGTGTTTTCACCGGTCTGATCGAGCCCTCCCGTGAAGAGGCTCGGTAGGCCCCCACCCGCAAAGACAGATGTCTCGACGACACCATCAATACTTTGGAACTCTTCCTCGATCGCTCGAAGTCTCTGTTCCGTCTCCTCAAGGTCGGTTTGGACCGGCAAGGTGACACTCGTCACGACTTCTGGCCGGTTCGCAGCCGGGAAGAATTCGAACGGCGTCAACAAGATCAAGCCGTACAATGCGGTCGTGATGACGAAACCGACGAGACCGAACGTCCATGGACGCTTCGCGACTTTGGGTAATAACGTATCTGCATAGAAATTACTGAGACGGTTCAGTGGCCCACCTAACCAACCCGGCTCGCGTTTCGATACTTTCACTTGCTTCCGATTCAACCAGTACTGGGCGATCGGCACGAGCGTCAAACTGATGAGCATCGAAGCGAGCACCGACAAGGCCAAGACGGTCGGCAAGGCACGGATAAAGTTCCCGTTCGCTCCCGAGAGGAGTGTCAATGGCAAGAAGGCGAAGACGACGGCGAGCGTCGATGTGACGATCGAGCCCCACACTTCTTTCGTCCCGCGTACGGCACCGCCCATCGCCGTGTCACCTTTTCGGTAACGGCGCAGGATATTGTCATTGACGACGATGGCGTCATCGACGAGGATCCCGAGCGCAATGATAGCCCCGATGATTGAGATTTGGTTCAAGTCGACTCCGGTGAAACGAAGTGGAATCAACGCGAGCAAGAACGACAATGGAATCGCTAAGCTGACAATCAGCGAGCCTGAGAACGTGAGCCCGATCGTCGTGACGACGATGACCGCAATCATGGCAATGATGAATTCACGAGTGAGGGATGAGAAAATATCATCGACCGCTTTGGCCTGCTCGTAATATGGAACAAGTTCGACACCATTCACGTCCCCGACTTCATCCGCAACGACTTCGTCGACGCGTTCTTGAAGAGTCGGGATATCTTGACCCGGTTCAATCGTGACCGTCAAGGAAACGGCAGGTTGTCCGTCGAGTGAAACGAGGTCCGTGACCGCTTTCTCCGTCTCTTCGACCGTGCCGACGTCTTCAAGGAGGACAGGCGTCCCATCCACTGAGCCGACGACGACTTGGCCCATGTCATTGACGTTCGTCAAACTATCGATCGCCAATTGGTAAATCCCATCTTCAGTCGACTGGCGACCGAGCGGGGTCGTCTTATATTCTTCATTGATCGCCGTTAAGACGTCCGGAAAAGCAAGTTGACGCTCCCCGAGTTCCGCCGAGTCGAGCGAGACGACGAATTCCGTTTCCGGTAGTCCTTTGATCGTCACACCGGTAACCCCATCTGTCCGCAACAGACGTTCCTCCAACCGCTCGATATCTTCACGCACTGTCTGGAGTGTCTGGCGATCATCTGCCGTCAACAAGTAAGAAGCGACCGGCAACTGCCCAATCGAGTCATTGACGGTCGGGGCCAGCGCATTTTCTGGCAAGCGAGGCGCAGCGTCTGAGATCGCTTGGCGTACATTCGACTGCAGCTCACTTCGATCGAAGCCGTCTTCATACTCGACGGTGATATTCGAGAACTCGGATGCGGATAATGATGACACATTCTCGATACCATCGAGTCCTCTCAATTCAGTCTCCAAAATATTCGTAACGTTCCGTTCGACCGTCTCTGCGGTCGCGCCCGGATATGGCGTTTGAATCAAGATGATATTGACACTCGTCTCTGGAATTTCACGCTTCGGAAGTTGGAAGAACGTGAGCACTCCGACGACGACTGCGACGAGCAAAAACACGATGACCAGTTTTCCTCGTTCAATCATTTTTTGAAAAAACATGTTAACCCCTCACTTTCAGATAATGTGCAAATACACATATGAACTATTCTTCTTTATCATAGAGGGGTTCACCATTCATTTCAATCTTTAAACACAGTTGAATGTGTTTCAATGAAAGCGTTTTTGAAACGAATACGATAACTCGATGGACCGTTGCTTTTGCTTATAGACGGTATGATTCGAGACCGGGACCTCGACCGATTCACCCGAATGAAAGATAATCCGACTTCCTTTACCACTCTTCTTAGCATCGAGGACTTGAGAAAAATTGATCCAGGCACAGTCCGGACTTTCTTTTGCGATCGTCGGGAAAAAGATCGCATCTGCATGCCAATCCATGATGACAGGCGTCTTCCGGTGCGGGCCGAGTACGTTACGAGCCGCCTCGATCCGTCCTTGAATGCTTGAACCGTAATACAGACAGGCCGATTCGAGTAAATACAGGGGCGATCCCTTCATTCGCGATACACCGTCGGATTGATAGACGAGCGTCTCCGCCTCCCCATACTCATTGAAAACTGGAATCAAAGCTCTTGTTTCATTCGTCAACTGAGTCATCTGATTTGCCTCCATCATGGATATAGTGACTTACATGTCATTCATACCAAGAAATGAAGACTTAAACAAATCGCGTTCATATATTTCCCACTAAAAAACCAACCGATTATCGGCTGGTTTTTTAATTTCAGTGATCTAATTTCTTATTCTGTAACGATTTCGATTGAGGAAAGTGAAAATGTACACGTACTCCGTCTTTTGTATTTCCCAAGGCGACCGTCCCCTCATGGAGTGTCACGATTCGTTGAACGATGAACAGGCCAAGACCGAACTTCCCTTGTTTCCCTCGCGAAAACTGATGGAACAAGTCGAGGTTCGCGTCGACCGGGGGACCGTCATTCTCAATGGTGATGTCGACACCCGCCTCGGAGCGTGTCAGTTCGATTCGAATCGTCGACTCGGCATAGCGCAAGGCATTATCGAGCACGTTCTCGAAGGCGACACGGATTTGTTCTCCGTCCCCGAGCATCTCGCCGGCATGTCCTGTCACCGACCAGTCCAAGTTGCCGCGCAGTTTGAATCGGCTGACGAGCAGTTCCATCAACTTATCGAGATTGATCGGTTCAAGCCGCATCTCCTGGCCTTTAAAGTATTCGAGCTTCGTGACATATAACAAATCGACGACTTTCTTCTCGAGCCGGGACGCCTCTTCATCGATGACTTCGGCCGACCCTTTCAAGTCCCCGGTCGGATAAATCCCGTCCCCGATGGATTGGGCGTAACCGCGGATGACCATGATCGGCGTCTTCAAGTCGTGCGAGATGTTTTGGAGCAGCGCCTGTTGGGCCACGTCTTGCTCTTGCAACTCTTGCCGCATCGCGTCAATCGAGCGGGCCAACTGCCCGAGCTCATCTTGACGAGCGAGCGGGAGCACCGTCTCCCATTGTCGGTTCGAGATTTTCTCGACCGCCCGCTCCATCTCGACGATTGGTTTCGTCAACTCTCGCGACATCCATAAAGCCGGGATTAACGACAACAGGCTGATGACGCCGATTAAAATCGAGATGCGCCAGTAGAGCGTCGAGACAAGTTCACGCCGGTAAGCGTCCCAGGCGTAGGAAGCTTGGTAAATCAGAGCCCCATCGTACTCGTTCTGGCGGATGATATAGTAGACGTCCTCTCCATCAATCGTCGTCTGGTATTTGGCGACCTCGCTCGTCTGTGTGAGCGCCTCTTGATACATTCGGTTCGTCAATTCGAGCGGGGCCGAACCATAAATGATGCGTCCGTTCGGCAAAAAGATGAGCTGGTTGACCGATCGGGATTCTTGTTGGCGACGGTCATACTCAATCGGATTTTGCGGAATGTTTTCTAGCTCATTCGTATTCCCCAGGTAATAATCCACATCTTGCAACGTCTCGTACACTTGTTCATCGATAAACTGCGTGATCGAGGAACGAATCGTCAACAAAATCATCAAGGCGAGCGTTACGATG
This sequence comes from Exiguobacterium sp. s5, assembly GCF_018618075.1. Lineage (NCBI taxonomy): Bacteria > Bacillati > Bacillota > Bacilli > Caryophanales > Exiguobacterium > Exiguobacterium sp. s5. The sequence goes on from NZ_JACSLK010000002.1 coordinate 569,231, forward strand.
ATCAGAAGGATCAATACCCAAATCTTCCACATGAGCCGTTTCGGCTGGAGACGATCGAGCTTCATGGCTTAACGAGTCGGTAACCGACGCCATAGAGCGTTTCGAGCTCAAGGCGATGCAGTTTCTTCCGGAGACGGCGTACCAAGTCATCGACGACGCGGTCCGAGCCGAAATAGTCATGGCCCCATACCCCTTCTAAAATCTGTTCGCGTGATAAGGCAGAGCCCGGATGTTCGAGGAAGAGCAGCAGCAAGTCGAACTCTTTTGATGTCAAATCGATCTCATCTTGTTCATGCTTGATGAGACGTTTCTCAGGATAAATCGTATATTCCCCATATTCGATATGCTCATTCGATTTCGAACCGTAGACACGGTCGATCAATTTTTTGACGCGGATGACCAGTTCCCGTGGCAAGAACGGTTTCGCGATGTAATCGTCCGATCCCATCTCGAGTCCGATAATTTTATCGATATCCTCATCTCGCGCCGAAATGAAAATCGTCGGCGTGAACGCGTTTTTCGCTTTGATTTGTTTCAGTAATTGGAACCCATCGAGGTCCGGGAGCATGATATCGAGCACCCATAAGTCTGGTTCGTCTTTGATTGCGGCCTGGGCCGAGGTCCCGTCGGTGAACGAACGGACCTGATACCCTTCTTGCTCTAAATACGTGACGAGCATCTTATTTAAATTGATTTCATCATCGACTAAATAGATTGTGTACATTCCAGTCACCTCTGCAACGTTTTTTATTTATCATATCAAACAATTGTGGATGAATGATGGGAATGCAGCCGTTTCCTCCGCGCTCAATGTGTTCACGACACGCAAACAAGCCCACAAAAAAAGAAGGGTTCCCCCTTCCTTACCGCGTCGGCCGAGTGCGCATCTGTTGTGCGAGGAATACCGTGCCGCCACTAAGGAGGGCCAGTACACCGCTGATCATCATGAGTTCCATCATGTTCCACCTTCCTACTGATAGCGATTCTCATTATCACCTATAATATAGCATACTTTTCTTAGCATGAACATGACAAAAAAACTCCCGCCATGGTAGGCGGGAGCTCTCGATTATGCGTTGACGTCGTAACCCTGTTCTTCGATGGCTTCGATCATCGTTTTCACTGAAATTTTATCGTTGTGGATGACATCGACCCGATGGTCCTGTAACGAGACGATCGCTGACTCGACGCCTTCAAGTTCTGTCAAGGCGCCTTCGACCGCCGCCTTGCAGTGATTACATGTCATACCTTCTACTTTTAATGTCGTTTCATTCATTTGGATGTTCCTCCTTGTGTTTTCAATCGTAACGCGTTCAAGACGACCGAGACCGAACTGAACGCCATGGCCGCCCCGGCAATCCATGGGGCAAGCAAACCGGCCGCTGCGACCGGGATACCGAGACTGTTATAGGCAAGCGCCCAGAACAAATTTTGACGAATGTTACGCATCGTCAATGCACTCATCTCGATGGCACGGTTCACCCCATCGATATCTTGCCCCATCACGGTGACATCGGCCGCCTCAAGGGCGATATCCGTCCCGCTTCCGAAGGCGATGCCGACGTCAGCGACAGCAAGCGCCGGCGCGTCATTCATCCCGTCCCCGACCATGGCCACACGGCCCTGGCGTTTCAGCGCCTCGACATGATCCGCCTTCTCGACGGGCAATACCTCGGCGATGACATTCGTTTCCGGAATCCCGAGTTGACGGGCGACGTCGAATGCGACTTCTTTCCGATCACCGGTCAAGACGTAGACTTGTCTCGTCTTGGCAAGTTGTTGGACGACGGCACGGCTTTGGTCTTTCAACCGATCTTGCAGACCGAACGCCGCAACGACCCCAGACTCGTCGGCCACATAGACCGGCGTCATCGCCTGCATGTCCCACTCCGGTAATGCAAATCCGGCTTCTTGCATCATGCGGACCGAGCCGATAAGAAGAGGTTTCCCATCTACGACCGCTTTCAATCCTCGACCGGCCAACTCTTCAACGCGTTCGACCTGACCGTCCCCTTCGCCCCGACCGATTGCCTCGGCGAGCGGGTGCGTCGACTGACGTTCGGCCATGACGGCTTGTTTCAAGAACGACGTCTCTCCGAACGTCGCCACGACTTCCGGCGTACCTTTCGTGAGCGTCCCCGTCTTATCGAAGACGACGATATCGACACCATTCAACGATTCGAGCTGACCGCCACCTTTGAACAAGACACCACGTTCGGCGGCACGGCCCGTCCCGACCATGATCGATGTCGGTGTCGCGAGACCGAGCGCACACGGACAAGCGATAACAAGAACGGCGATCGAGGCCCGGATCGCCATGTCCAAATCATTGAAGCCAAGCGTCCAGACGGCGAACGTCAAGGCGCTGATGGCGACGACGATTGGAACGAACACACCGGAAATCCGGTCCGCTTGCCGTTGAATCGGGGCTTTGTCCGTCTGCGCCTGTTCAACAACACGAACAATTTGAGCGAGCATCGTCTCGCTGCCAACACGTTCGGCGACCATCAAGACCCGGTGCGAGCGGTTAATCGTTCCGCCGACAACATCGGCGCCGACACTTTTCTCAGATGGGATTGACTCCCCGGTCAACATCGACTCATCGATGACCGTCTCACCTTCGACGATTTTTCCATCGACCGGCACTTTTTCGCCAGGGCGGACGACGATGACGTCACCGGCTTTGACCAAGTCGATCGCGACTGGCCGTTCCACACCGTCAACAAGTAAAATCGCTTCTTTCGCCTGTAACGATAAAAGTGACTTGAGCGCGTCCGTCGTTTTTTCTTTCGCTCGGGCCTCTAACCATTTCCCGAGCAATACGAGCGTAATCAAAACGGCACTCGTCTCAAAATAGAGCGACGGATGCATCGGATGCACGAGCATCTCGAAGACGGAATAAAAGTAAGCCGCTGATGTCCCTGTCGCCACGAGCACATCCATGTTGGCCGCGCCGCTCTTCAGGCTCTTATACGCCCCTTTATAAAACTGGGCCCCGATCCAGAACTGGACCGGTGTGGCGAGCGCGAATTGCCACCACGGATTCATGAGCCAATCGGCATGGAACGTCACACCCGGGATGTGCGTAATCATGACGAGCAGAAGCGGTGCTGACAATAGCGCCGAGATGAGCACTTTTCGTTCGAGCGGGCGGAGGTCGTGTTTCGGGGTCAATTCCGCTTTCCGTTCTGCGCCGTAGCCAATCTTCTCGATTCGGGCGATCAACTCTTCTTCAGTGATACCTTCCTCGACGCGAATCGTCGCCGTTTCAAGCGGCAAGTTAACGGTCGCTTCGACGCCGTCCATTTTATTCAACACTTTTTCGATTCGGGCCGAACATGCGGCGCATGTCATCCCTTGAATCGACAGTTCGACGGTTTTCATCGGTCCACCTCCTTACTTTTTGATGCGGCTGACGATTGTCATCAATTCGTCAATGTATGGGTCCATGTCTTCCGTTTCGCTTGCATGGACTAGACATTTGCGCATGTGACGTTCGAGCAGTTGCATCTCAACTTGTTTGAGCGCAGCTTGAATGGCTGACGTCTGAGTCAAAATATCGACACAATAACGGTCGCTCTCGACCATCTTTTGAATCCCTCGTACTTGTCCTTCAATCCGGCGCAGCCGTTTGCTGAGCGCTTCACGCTCCGCGTCTTCGCGCGGAACGATCGGTTCGTCATGCATGAATTCTTCCATGGTTATCACCTCACCTTCAATATACCCCTACCCCGTAATGGTGTCAAATCATTTAATCAAAAAAAGAGCGACTGATTTGTCGCTCTTCCCCCTAATCAATTGCGTTGGAACGCCTCGCTCTTCAAGACGGTCCGTAAAATTTTTCCGGTCGTGTTCCGAGGCAGTTCATCAATGATTTCAATCTGTGTCGGCTGTTTATACTTCGCCAGTTTCGTCGCCGCGAACGACCGAATCTCGTCGAGCGTCACATGCTCGTCACGAGTGACGATGAACGCTTTGACCGCTTCCCCTTGTTCTGCGTCTGGCACCCCGATGACGGCCGCCTCGACAATCCCCGGATGCTGATACAACACTTCTTCGACTTCGCGCGGATAGACGTTATAGCCACCGACGATGACCATATCCTTCTTCCGATCGACGATATAAAAGTAACCGTCCTTGTCACGTTTCGCCAAGTCGCCTGTATAGAGCCACCCGTCGCGAAGTGTCATCGATGTCTCTTCTGGGAGTTTGTAATACCCTTTCATCACGTTCGGCCCACGGACGATCAGTTCACCGACCTCGTCGATCCCGACCTCTTCCCCGAGCTCGTCGACGACTTTGTTCTCGACGTGGACGATCGACGGACCAATCGAACCTGCCTTCCGCTCCCCATGGAGCGGGTTGAAACAGGTGACCGGTGACGCTTCCGAGAGGCCATACCCTTCAAGGATCTTACACTCGAACTTTTGCTCGAACGATTCGAGCAACTGTACCGGCAGACTCGCTCCACCGGATACGAAGACGCGGACATGCTTGAGTGCCGAGGCGTAGGCCGGGACTTTCATCGCCGTCTGTAACAAGAAGTTGTACATCGTCGGCACCCCGGCGAAAATGCTGACGCGGTGTCTCGGGATGAGGTCGAACACGTCTTGCGGCGAGAATTTCGGCAAGATGACAATCGTCGCCCCGCGAAGGAGTGGGGCATTGACGATGACGGTCAGACAGAAGACGTGGAACATCGGCAGCGCCGCGAGCGCTTTATCTTCCGGCGTGATCTCCAAATATTCGCCGATCGAATGGGCGTTCGAGAACAAGTTGAGATGCGTCAACAACGCTCCCTTCGGTTTCCCGGTCGTCCCGCTCGTATAGAGGATGACGGCGACGTCTTCCTCATCGACCGTGACGAGTTCCCCTTTCGTCGTCGCGAACGCCTCCTCGAACGGCAAGAACTCGATGTCGCCGTCCCGTTTCAACGCCGGTACGTCCGCGTACGGGACCGAGATGACGAGGCGGAGTTGCGGTAACTTCGTGAGCGCGGCTTCTGCTTGCGCGACGAGCGGTGACAAGGCGACGATTGCCTTCACATCCCCATCGACTAAAATATAGGCCATCTCATCTGGCGTGTATGTAGGGTTGATCGGAATGACGACCCCACCTCGTGCGAGCACCGCAAAATAGGAAATCAAGAATGCCGGGCTATTGCCGAGGACGAGTGCGACGTGGTCGCCTTGTCCGATCCCTTTTTGCTCAAGTGTCGCCGCCATCGCCTCGACCTGGCCGAAAAACTGTCCGTAGCTGACCGTGTCTTCCCCAAACACGTAGGCCGCCTTATTCGGATGCGCGGCCACAACGCCCTGTAGTGCCGTGACTAAGTTTGCCATGGTAATCCCCTTTTGAAAATGAATGACTATTCACTTTTGAGCCGTAAAAAAGAGCACGGCATCCGCGCTCTTTTTCAGTTATCTTCATTGTACATGAAACGGCTCAATAAGAAAACGCTTTCAAGTCCATCGTCTTCAAATGATACAAACCGGTCCGGCTCTGTACGTGGACGAGCGCCTGCAATGTCTCGTCATCCATGAGCAAATCGTCCATCAATTTGTGGAGCGCCGACTTCTTCGCTTCGGTCGTTGCCGTGATGAAGAAAATCGCCTCGGCCCGAATGGTTTCAGCAGCAATCGTCTGCATCGCAAACGGGTGATTAAGATGTAACAACGTGATTCCATCTTGTTTCGAAACGTGGAGCGGTACATCGACGACAGCGACCGGTACGGCGACATCTGTCACGCCAGACGGGATCGTCCGCTCTTGTTCGATGACGACGCGCGCGAATGACTCATCGACAATCCCTCTTCCTTCTAACTCAAGACCGATCGCGCGGACAGCGAGGTCAAACGTCGATTGCTCCGTCACCCACATCCAATTCGCGTCCATCCACTCTGTGATAAATCGGTACATATTGTTTCCTCCTATTGGTTGAACCCAATTTACGAAAGCGCTTGCATTGATTATGATACGCCTCGTCGAAACGACGCGCAACGGTCCACACAAGATGTCACGAAAACGCCAAAAAGAAGGGACCCTGTTCAGAGCCCCTTCTTCCCTCAAACCCGCTTCAGCTAATGAGATCGACGAGTTCTTCGAGCTCGACGTTGCCAAAGTAATGTTTGACGTCAAGCTGTGACAATTGTTCCCGAATCGCGCCGCGTTCGAATCGCGTCCCGACGAGTACTTGTTCGACATCATGGATATCACCGACGCCGAAGAAGTCGCCGTAGATTTTTGCTTCCGTGATCGTCCCTTTGTTGACGTTCAAGCGGACATCAATCGTGCCGATCGGGAAACGACGTTTCGACTCGACATCAAACTTCGGCGATTTCCCAAAGTTCCAATCCCAGTTCGCGTAGCGTTCTTTCGAGATGTCCTGAACGATCTCCCAGTCCTCATCGCGAAGCACGTAACGCTCGGGTTCTTGTCCGTCATAGATTGAGTGAAGGAGTGCCTCGACGAAGTGCTCCATCGCCATCTCTTCTTCTAAAAACTCGGTGATGTTGGCGACACGGCTCCGGACCGACTTGATTCCTTTCGAGCGCATCTTCTCTTCTGAGACGTTGAGCGAGTTGACGACTTCCTCGATGTTCGAGTTGAACATGAGCGTCCCGTGGCTGAACATGCGGCCGCGCGTCGTGAACTGGGCGTTACCGCTGATTTTGCGTTCGCCGACTTGGATATCGTTACGTCCCGTCAACTCCGCCTCGACGCCGAGCTGTTTCAAGGCATCCACGATCGGTTGCGTGAACTTCTTATAGTTATTGAACGAGTTGCCGTCATCTTTTGTGATGAAGCTGAAGTTCAAGTTCCCTTCGTCGTGATAGACGGCCCCGCCGCCCGAGAGGCGACGGACGACGTCGATTCCGTTCTCTTCGATATACTTCAAGTTGACTTCTTCTGACGTGTTTTGGTTCTTACCGATGATGATCGACGGGCCGTTAATATAGAACAAGAAATAGTCCTCATGCTCGACGTTCAAATGTTTGAGGATGTACTCCTCGACCGCCAAGTTGAGTTTTGGGTCCCGGATGTCCGGGTTGAAAATAAATTTCACAGTAAGTTCCTCCTAAGGATGTTCGTTAGTTGTATTATACGAGACGTCGGCCCGGCGCTACAACTCGTTTACTTCCATTCCCCTGTCATGACGCGTTTCAATGCGTTCGCGACACCATATTCGTCGTGACGCTCGGTGACGTGATGGCTGATGGCGATCAAGTCTTCATGACTATTGCCCATCGCGATTGCTTTGCCGGCGACCTCAAACATCGGAATGTCGTTCAAGTTGTCGCCGATGACGACGACTTCTGACAAATCGACACCGAAATGCTCGGCCAGTTTTTTGATGCCGTGCCCTTTGTCGGCCCCGTTCGCCATGACCTCGATGTTATCGTTGCCTGAAGACGTAACGTAAACGCCTTCGACGCGCTCATCGATTTCCGTCCACAGCGATGACATTTTCTCAAAGTGGCTCGAGAAAGCGATGAATTTATAGACGCGTCCGGCCTCGTTCTTAATGAAGTCTTCGATATCCTCGACGAGACGGACATCTTCGTTGACATAATAACGTTTGCGGAAGAACTCATACATCTCGAGCGACCGCTCGTCCCCGTTCTGTTTCAAGTTTTCCATCGTCGCATCGATCAAGTCGAGTCGGCTCGCGACGAGTCCCGCCTCCGAATACATTTCATAGAAGACGTCCGAATATTTATGGTCTTGATGCAACACCGATACGACCTCGAGCGCTTCTTCCGTCGTCAAATCGATTTCATGTAGCACGTCGCCGGTTTCTGTCAACACTCGTCCGCCGTTTGATGAGACGATCGGGCACGTGAGGCCGACCTCATCGAGGATTTCTTTCGCGTTGAAGTAATTGCGTCCCGTCGCAATCGCAAAGCGAATCCCTTGTTCTTCTGCCGCGCGAACGATTTCTGCCGTCTCGGGCGCGATTTTCGTGTGGTTGTGCAGGATCGTGCCATCCATATCGGATACGAACAATTTGTACGTTGTCATCAACATCCACTCCTCTTTTTCTGTTTCGCTTATAACTATAACAAAAAGAGAGGCCATCGGAATAATCCGACACCTCCCTTCATAAATCTTTAACGTTCTTCCGCGAGCGCTTTGATCTGTTCATGGACGCTCTTGATGCAGTCCGGCATGCCGATCCCGTCGTAGGCGATGCCCGCGAGCAGGATGCCCGGATAGACGCGGCCCATCTCGGCGCGTAGCGCGCGGACCCGGTCGGAATGGAAGACGGCGTATGGCGGCAGCCCGTCCCGGAGCCGGCTGACGACCGTCTCGAGCGGGGCTGCTTTAATCGTCATCAAGCCGCCAAGGTCCCGAAGTGCGGTCGTCACAATCTCGTCATCAGACGCATCGACGATGTCATCGGCGCCCGGTCGTCCGAGAAAGACTCGTAGCACGTGATACCCTTCCGGCACGGCGTGCGGCCATTTTTGGTCGATGAACGTGCACGCGGTGATCGTCACGTCCGCCTCCTGGCTCGTGACGAAACCTGTCCCGACGAACGGCAGCTCGATATCGTCTTGTTTAAACACGAGCGAGCACGTCGCCGTCGCGTGCGGCTTCATGTCCGCGAGGAAATCGCTGTCGACTTTCGGCAAGAACTGACGGATGAGCCGGGGCGGGACCGTCAAGATGAGATGATCGGACTCGATATCGCCACGGTTCGTCAATAGTCGATAGCCGCCCTCAATCTCCTCAACTTGTTCGACCGAACAGTTCAACACGACCTCGGTCCGCTCTAGCCGTTCGGCTAGACGGTCGGTAAGCGACTTCAACCCTCGTTTGAGTGAAGCGAACTGTCCGACTTTCTTCGCCCCGACTTCAGCGACCCGCTGCTCGGGACGAAGGTGACGCATTCCCTCATACAAGTTGCCGTATTTCTTCTCGCCTTCGATAAATTGCGGGAACGTCGACAACGCACTCATCTGATCGATATCTCCCGCATAAATCCCGGAAAGAAGCGGCTCGATCAACCGGTCGACGATCGGGTCCCCGACGCGCTCGCGTAAATAAAGCCCGAGCGAGACGTCCGTCTTCGGCGCTTCGACGTCCGGGGGCGACAACAGCATCTTCCGAAGCGTGGCGTGTTCTTCCTCGGACAAGAGTGTCGTATCCTTGAACGCATCGACGTCGAGCGGAATGCCCATGACCGTCTGCTTCGGAATCGGATGTAATCCGTCATGATGGAGCACGTACGCTTGGCCGACGCCGTTCCGGACGATCTCATCGCCGAGCCCGACCTCATGAATCAAGTCGGTCATCGCCGTTTTCCGGAACACATACGAATCCGGCCCTCGTTCGACCGCAAATTCCCCGGTCTCGAACGTATCGATTTTTCCACCTAAACGGCCGCTCGCTTCGACGAGCTTGATGGTGACGTCTTCCGGCAAATAACGCTCGGCATAAAAAGCGGCGGTGAGACCTGTGATCCCACCACCGACAATCGTTACATTACGCATGATGTACAATCACGCTTTCCATTCGATCGGCGATGGCTTCAATGAAGCTACGCTCCGCGTTTGGCATGTTTGGACGTGCATAGTGGACGCCTAGGCGGTCACAAACGACTTTACATTCCACGTCGTTATCGAAGAGCACCTCGAGATGATCCGCGACGAATCCGACCGGCGTATAGACGAACGCCTCATAACCATGCTTTTCATAAAGTTCAGCCGTCAAATCTTGGACGTCCGGTCCGATCCACGGGTCAGGCGTGTTGCCCTCTGACTGCCAACCGACCTCATAGTTCGGTACGCCCGCCGCTTGGGCGATTTTATCCGCCGTCTCTTTCAATTGATCCGGATACGGGTCGCCGCCTGCCAAAATCTTCTCTGGGAGACTGTGTGCCGAGACGATCAAGCATGCCTTCTCGGCCGGCACCGGCAAGTTCGCAAACGTCGCCTTGATTGCTTCCGACCACCAGTTGATGAATTTCGGCTCATCGTACCACGATTCGACCGAACGAATCTCGATGCCGTATTTCGCGGCTTCTTCATGCGCCCGCCCGTTGTACGACTTGACGCTGTATGACGAGTAGTGCGGAGCCAATACGACCGACACCGCTTCTTTGATACCGTCGTTCGCCATTTGCGCGACCGCATCTTCTACGAACGGTTCGATGTGCTTGAGCCCGATGTAGAGCTTGAAGTCGATCTCACCGGCGTGGCGCTCGTTCAAGATGTCACGGAGCGTCTCCGCTTGGTCGATGGTAATCTTCGCGAGCGGTGACACGCCTCCGATGGCCTCATAGCGCTCCGTCAAGTCTTGGAGTGCTTCCGGTGATGGTTTACGGCCATAGCGGATGTGTGTGTAGTAACGCTCGATATCTTCAGGTTTGTATGGTGTCCCATAAGCCATTACGAGTAATCCGACGGTTTTCATAATGATTTGCCTCCCATTTTTTCACGTGAGTAGTCATGGATAAATGCTGTCAATTTGACGAGAACGGACGGATCGACTTCCGGGAACACCCCATGTCCCAAGTTGAAGACGTATCCAGGTTGTTTCATCCCCTCGTCGAGGATTTCTTTCACTTTCGCTTCGATGACCGGCCACGGGGCCAGCAAGAATGACGGGTCAAGGTTACCTTGGACCGCTTTCGTGATGCCTCGGTCGCGCGCTTCTTGAATCGATAGGCGCCAGTCGAGTCCGACGACGTCGAGCGGCTGGTCTTGCCACTCTTCGACGAGATGGCTCGCTCCGACACCGTGCATGATGAGCGGGATGTCGAGCTTGCGCAACTCGGTGAAGATTCGTTCTGTCGTCGGTTTGATATAACGGACATAATCCTTACGGCTGAGCGTCCCGACCCATGAGTCGAACAATTGGAACGCCTGGATCCCGGCTTCTGCTTGTGCCGTCGCATATGTGATGACCATGTCGCCCAGTTTCTCCATGAGCGCGTTCCACACGTCCGGCTCGGCGTACATGAGTGCTTTCGTTCGGTGGTAGCTCTTCGAAGGACCACCTTCAATCATGTAGCTCGCGAGCGTGAACGGTGCGCCCGAGAATCCGATGAGCGGGACTTCCAAACGTTCCCGAAGCAAACGGATCGTCTCGAACACGTACGAGATGTCTTCCGGATTGAGCGGTTTCAAACGCTCCACATCTTCCATCGTCCGGTATGGGTTATCAATGACCGGACCGATGCCGCTCTTGATTTCCACATCGACGCCCATCGACGGGAGTGGCGTCATGATGTCTTTATACAGAATGGCCGCGTCGACTCCAAGTTGTTTCACCGGGAGCTCTGTCACGTAGGCACACAGCTCGGCATCATGCGTGATCTCGAATAGTGTCCTCGTTTTTTTGATCTCACGATATTCTGGTTGGTAGCGTCCGGCTTGGCGCATGTACCAGACGGGCACATAGTCTGTCGCCTCTCCTCGAAACGCCTTCAAAATAGTATCGTTCATACGTCGCGTCATTCCCCTCTATAATTCTCCTACACTCTTCTTCTATAGGTATGTGAACTCAAAAACATTATACAGAAATTAATTAGAATAATGCTAATGTGAAGCATTTTCATTGTGTTTTCTTTGTGTCATTTCTTTGTCGGATACGTGCGGAAGGCTGAATTGAGCTGACCTCGAATCAAATCGTCACGCTGTTTCGACGACAGACGCTTCTCACGCTCTTTGATGTCTTGAATTCGCCAGCCATCCTCAAGTTTCGACGCTACATCGACCAATCGCTCGACGTCATGGAAGGAATATTTACGTGACCCACCTTTTGTCCGATCCGGAAAGACGAGCCCTTTCGCTTCATAATAACGGACTTGTCGCTCCGAAAGTCCTGTCAGCTCAGTGATGACGCCCATCCCGATTACTTTCTTCGACTTATAGTCCATCGCTCGTCCTCCTCCTTCATAAAAAAACTATGTCAGATAATCTGACAAATTGCAATCCAAGTCGAATTTTTCGTCTTACACTGAAAACAACTTTTGAATCATCAATCGCAAAAAGGAGGAATCGCAACATGGAAGACATCTTATATTATATGGACACGCTGTTCGTACTCATCGCTGCACTGCTCGTCTTAACGATGCAACTTGGTTTTGGCTTGCTCGAGACGGGGACGCTCCGGGCTAAAAACGCCGGGCACGTCGCAGTCAAACAAATCATCAGCCTCTCTGTGGCGGCACTCGCCTTTTGGGCTGTCGGCTTCGGCCTCTCCTTCGGGGATGGGACCCGCTGGTTCGGGACGGAAGGATTCTTCATGAACGGATCGTTCACGAGCCTTGATTGGGCCAACGTCTCGATCGACATCAAATTCTTGTTCCAGTTGTCGTTCGTCGCTGTCGCACTCGCCATCGCTTGGGGCGGTTTCGCGGAGCGGGCCAAACTTTCCGCGTACGTCTTGTTCGGTATCTTCTTCGTCGCCATCCTCTATCCGATCGTCGCCCGCTCCGTATGGGCCGGTGGACTCCTCGGCTCGATGGGGATGCAAGACTTCGCCGGTTCGGCCGTCGTCCACCTTCAAGGCGGAATGGCCGCCCTCATGGCCACCATCATCTTGAAACCACGTCGTAAAACCGAATCACTCGCCGGTCACAACCACGTCTTGACGGTCGTCGGTGGACTCGTGCTCTGGCTCTGCTGGTTCGGATTCAATGCCGGGTCGACGATGTCGGTCGCAGATGGATTCTTCGGTTACGTCGCTCTTACGACGATGCTCGCCACGGCTGCCGGTGCCCTCGGCGCCCTCGCCATCGTCATGATGCATAAGAAGACAGCGGACATCCCGACGATCGTCAACGGTGTGCTCGGGGCGCTCGTCGCGATCACTGCTGCCTGTGCCTTCGTCGAACCATGGGCCGCCGTCGTCATCGGTGCCGTCGCTTCGATCGCCACATACGGCACGAGCATCCTCATGGCAAAATATGTCGATGACCCGCTCTGTGCTTTCTCGGTACACGGGGTCGCCGGAATCATCGGGACGCTCGCACTCGGATTCTTCGCATCGCCTCGTTTGGTCGAGATCACGGGCATCGGTTCGGCCGGCCTCTTCTACGGCGGCGGCTTGGGTCAACTCGGTGTTCAAGCACTCGGCGTCTTGATTGCAATGGTCATCGCTGGTGGCGGTAGCTACGCCTTCTTGAAATTGCTCGACGTCACAATCGGTCTTCGCGTCACGGAAGAACAAGAAGATATCGGCCTCGATATCGCTGAACACGGTGTATCGGCATATGGCGAAGTCGAGCCAGAAGCAGAGACACCAGCACGCCTCCCGAAAATTCTCGGGTCAAGTGTATCGGTCATGTCACCGAAGAAATAACGACAACAGTCAGGGACACCCAAAGCGGGTGTCCCTGTTTCATGTCAGTCGGCTCAAATAGTACCGGACGACCATATATGCGAGCACGAGACCGACGAGTGTATCCCACGTCGCCCCGAACATGAGCGAAGCCGCGCCAAGGGCGAGCATTTGCGCGAACAACAGCCGTGTCGCCCACCATTTATAGGCGACGAGCCGCTCGGCACGTGTGATCGGCAACCACGACGCCATCGACACCGTGTCGAGTCGTTTAAACAACGGGACGAGTTGCAAGGCAGTCAACCCGACGAAAAGCGGGACGACCAACCCAACGTACCACCCGCCCGAGAGCCACATGACGACGAGCGCGACGGCGGAAAGACGCAACACGAGATCGAGCGAATCGTTCGAGCGCATGACCCGGAGGCCATAGACGTACCGTGCCGCATCGGCCCGTTTCAAGACCGAGTGCTCGAGCAGGTTCACGATGAGCGGTCGTTCCCGCACATCTTCCCGCATCGCCGGGACATCGACGAACCAACTGACGACCCGGTTGAACTGGGCTTTGCTCTTCTCTTCAAGCAAGAGCCAATCGAACAGCGGGATGCGTCGATTTCGTCGCACGTGGAGCAAGATGAATGGGATGAGCGCCGGCACCGGTGTCAACATCGGCACACCAAACAGGATGAGAAAGCCGCTCGCGAGCGCGCTCGGCAAGACGACATATTTGACCCCCTCCAACTTGGCGAGCCGCCCCGCCACCGAGATCAGGACACTCGTCGCGATGATGGCCCCGACTTCGACCGAGGTGAGCGCTTGCGTCCGGACGAGCAACGGCAACACGACGAGCATGATGAGGACGGCACGGACGGCAGCGAAGACGACGTTGAATAGTCGAACGCCGTTCATGAACGTTTGCATCTCACCGAGTCGCGGCAATAAGAAGACTTGGTCCGCTTCTTGAATCAATGTGCGGGGGCGATGCCCGAGCGGCAGAAGCAACCAGAGGAGCGCCACAATCCATTCACTCGGGAATGCCGGGTCCAAGTCCGTCAAGAACTGGTTGTAAACGAACGCTCCGTAAATGAGCGTGAAATAAAGTGTGAACAACAAACCGCCGTTCGCCACGTACCGGCTGTATTTCACGACGTCCTCCACCCAGACGCCAAATCGTTGTTTGAACACGTTCATTGCTTCCGCTCCTCGGCATCAATCGCCTCGACATAAATGTCATCGAGCGTGGCGTCCGGACGAAGACCATATGTCTCGCGCAACTGCGCCGCCGTACCGGTCGCGATGACCGACCCCTGGTGCAAGAAAACGAAGCGGTCGCAGTGACGTTCCGCCGTCTCCAAGATGTGGGTCGACATCAAGATGGCGCAATCTTCCTTATACTCATCAAACAATCGCAGCAGTTGGCGGATCGCGAGCGGGTCGAGCCCGACGAACGGTTCATCGACGATGAGGAGCGGCGTCTTTGTCACGAGTGCACAGAGGATCATCGCTTTTTGCCGCATCCCTTTTGAAAAAACGGACGGAAACCAGTCCAATTGCTTCTCCATCCGCATATCTCGGGCCAATCTTTCGGTCCGGATTTTCAGGTCGGCCGCATCGATGTCATACGCTTTCCCGATTAACGTCAAATGTTCACGCAACGTCAACGTGTCGTATAAAATAGGGGTCTCGGGTATATAACTTATTTTCTTACGATAGTTATTTTCCGAAGAAGCGAGTGTCTCACTATCGACTTCGACCGATCCCGAAATCGGATCAAGCAATCCTAAAATATGTTTGATCGTCGTCGATTTCCCGGCGCCGTTTAGCCCTATGAGCCCGACGAGCTCACCTTTTTTCACTTCAAACGAAACATCGTGTAACACTTGTTTACCTATATAACCGCCGTTCAACTGGTCGACGTGCAACATGAAAACTCCACCCCTCATTTTCAACTTTTTTTTGTGATATATGTTTTAAAAGCTGTCACATGGGAATAATCTGAACTGTAAGGCATTTTAAAACTTATTCATTACTTCCATTGTTCCATAAAATTGTTAGGAAGAACAATGGACAAAACAGAAAGGAGAATGTTTTTATGGGTTGGATTATCACTTTAATCGTCGGGGGTATTATCGGTTGGTTAGCAGGTCTTATTTTAGGTAAGGATGTACCAGGTGGCGTCATCGGGAACATCATTGCCGGTATCATCGGTGCTTGGCTCGGTGGCCTCATCTTCGGAGACTTCGGTCCTGCAGTTGGCGGCATCGCGATTATCCCAGCACTTCTCGGTGCGATTATCTTGATCTTGATCGTATCGTTCGTTATGAAGTCAATGAACAAAAAGCGCTAATCCAGTGCTAGAAAAACGGGACCCTCGCCGAGGGTCCCGTTTTTTGTCATGTGAGGATGAGATAGAGGGCCTCATCCCGCTCGATGAATCGTTTCTCGCTCTCCAAACGCAAAAACGTGAAAATCGACTCGAGCAGCGTCCGGTCGTAGCGCCATTCGACACCGAGGTCCGTTTCGACTCGCTCGTTCGGTTCACCTAAAAGCGCAATGAGGTCATCCGGCCGCTTCTGTAAATCGATGTCGATGCGTCCGACGCGCCCGTCAACAAACCGCAGCTCCATCCCCTCATAGCGCCAGGCGTCCCCTCGCTCCATCGGTTCACCAATCTCGTCGAGGACGGTTTGTTCACGTTTGTTCATCAGCCCTTCGATCGTCTCAATCGAGTGACCTGTCTGAGCTTCGACTTCGATTTCAATCAACTCGGCCCGATCAAGATCGAACTGCCCGGCGACGGTCTCAGCTTGTTCCGGCAACAAGGCAAACGCCAAGTCATCGTCTCCTGTCAGCGTCACGACCTCAGTCTCGGTCACCGTCGACCCATCGATGACAGCGACGGCTTTCACGTCATAACGACCCGGCATACGCTCGAGTGCCACCTCACCGCCCCCCTCATCAATTCGACCGACTTGTGCACCGTCCACCCACACGTTCGTCAACGGTACGTCCGATGTCACAACGAGCGTCTTCGGCAACAATTCAATCCGATAGTCCGAGAAACCAAACCGTCCTGCCCCCGTATCGACGAGCCGGAACAACCCATCCGTCTCCATACCTTGCTCCCGGTCGGCGCGGTCCTGCGCTACTTCCGAGATGGCCTCGCCCCGAATCGTCTTCTCTTCATTCAACCAGCCCATGAAGCGGAGCGCCTCGGCTCGTGTCAGCGGTTCTGATTCATACTCGACGTTCTCCTGGAAGAAGCTGACGTCCTCGTTCAACAGCGCCTCTTTGAACCGGACATGAATCTTGTCATTGGCTGCCGCCGGTTGATATCCCCAGCGATAGACGGCCCCGGCAATCAGCCCGAGCACGATTGTCGCAAGGAGGACATAATAGATTCGCCTCCGCCGTACCGTTTTTTTCGATCGTACATACGCCATCCGTTTACTTCCTCTCTTGATTGCTGTTGTTTCTAGTCTAAGACGATTCATCCTCCCGGACAATCATTCTTCCGCCTGAATTTCCATGTTATGATGAAGTGGAATAGTCATTTACGAATGGAGGAACCCACATGCACACTGAAGCCAACTGTATTTTTTGTAAAATCGTCCAGAACGAGATTCCTTCTTATAAGGTATACGAGGACGACGCCGTCGTCGCGTTCCTCGATATCTCGCAGGTCACGAAAGGCCATACGCTCGTCATCCCAAAACATCACGCCCGAAACATTTATGAACTGCCAGCCGATGTCGCCCGGGACGTCTTCCAAGCCGTGCCTTCTATCGCAAACGCCATCCAGCGCGAGACGGGCGCGATCGGCATGAACATCCTATCGAACGCCGAAGCAATCGCCGGACAAACGGTTTACCATTTCCATATGCATCTGTTGCCACGCTATGGCGAGACAGATGGATTTGACGCAAAATGGGAGACGCACCAAGACGATTACTCCACTGAAGACATGCAAGCCATCGCTGCCGGCATCAAAGCGAAGCTATGAAAAAATGGACCGCCGCTCCTGGAGCGACCGGTCCATTGTCTTATGTGCCCTTATGACGAATTGATCGAATCGAGATGACGTTTCCGCTCTTCCTCGATTTGGGCCCGTTCGACTTGTAATTTAATCGCTTGCTCGTACAACTGTTGCCGCGATTTGACAGATTCCGCTTGTTCGAATTCTTTTCTTAACAAATTTAGACGGGCGTCTATTTCAACGAGTCGCTTTTCAAGCAAAGTTTGTTTACGCGTCTGTTCATTCTGTTCCGACGCTTCATATCCCGCCTCGAGTGCTTCCATTATTGTCTGTGCCCAAGGGTCATCTCCCAGTCGCTTGGCCGCGTTATACAGGTCTAGCATGTCATCAACCCAACGCTTTTGCATGTTCACTGGAGGTCACCTTCCTTTACCCATAGTTTAAAATAAAATGATTTTTCGGTCAAAATTGAATGTTCTGAAAAATTTTATTTAAGATATAGGTTTTTAATCACTCTTTTTTGGTAAAATAATATGAAAAGAATGTATTGTAGCATCAGTGTGCTTGAGGAGGGGAATGTATTGTCGAGTCACAATCGTCGAGAGTGGGTTGCATTTGGCTTCGTCGTAGCGTTTTTAGGGGTTGCGACCGTGAAGAAAATCGCCCGTGGAACGGCAAATGACGCCGCGGCCAATCAACACCGGGCGTCCACAATCACTACGTTGAAAGAACAATTCCAAAAAGTTGCCAAGGACGCGTCGCAAGTGGCCGCGGCCGGTAAATTGCAAGGGAAAGAATTGACGGATCAAGTGAAAGCCGAAGTCGAACGTTATCAACAAGACATTCAGCCTTCAATCGAGCGGATCCAAGGAAACCTAGACGAGCTTTCGAACGTACAGTCAGACATGACCGAAGCGAAAGCGGAAAAGACCAACTGACCGGTCTGTTGTCATCGCCCGTCGTTTTAGTCACATTGTATCCGGAAAGGATGGATCGACATGGAACATGAAAAAGAATTCACTGGCCCTGAGGCCATGCTCTATAGTCATAAAATCATTCAACTTAGTAAGGCATTGTGGAAGACGGTCGAGAAAGACTGGCAGAATTGGATCAAGCCGTTCGATTTGAACATTAACGAACACCATATTTTATGGATCGCTCACGCCCTCGGCGGCGCCTCGATCTCAGAGATCGCCAAATATGGGGTCATGCACGTATCGACGGCGTTCAACTTCTCGAAGAAACTCGAAGACCGCGGTTTGCTCACGTTCTCGAAAAAGGAGACGGACAAACGAAATACGTACGTCCAATTGACGCCTGAAGGTGAAGCGCTCTTGCTCGAGACGATTCATGCGTTCGATCCGGAAGAGAACGGCGTCTTCCGCGCCTCCCTCCCGCTCCAAGAATTGTACGGGAAATTCCCGGACTTGACGGACATCACAGCGATCGTTCGCCGCTTGTATGGCGACAACTTCATGGACATCTTCGCTGAAACATCGAAGATGATCACAGAAGAAGCCGGACGTCGCCCTGAGGACGACGAGATCAGTAAAGAAGCTTGACCTGCCGATACAGCGGTTCCGTGACGTCTAGCGCCATTCCTTGGCGCACGCACGCCTCGAGAATCGTCTCGGCCTCTAAATGAGGATGAAGCATGCCGACGAAATGAACGAGCAAAGGCTCTACGGACGACAGACCGTAGCGCGCTTGCTCGTTTTGTCGTTCTCGGATATCATCAAGCAGCGCGAAAAACGCGACGACTTCTTGCCGTGTCAGATTCGCCTTGAGCACCTCATGTTCAAAGGGCCGCTCCGACCAATCGACCGCCCCGAGCAACAGTTCCATTTGAAACGATAATTGATTGATTTTCTCTTCTAACGACACGTTCTCCACCCCATCATTTCACATTCTATTTCATCATTATACGACACGTTTCTGTGCTATGATACTACACAGGCAAGAGAACAGCTGTTATCATTAACAAAATGTGGTATAGTCGGATTTAGAAACTTATAGATTTTTAGGGGTGGAATATATGTCAAACGGAATGACGAACGAACCGAACAAACAAAACAAGAAGTTTTCAACAGGCGCCCTCGTCGGCGCATCAGCGATTGCACTTCTCATCGGTGTCGGCGGCACATATGCGGCGACAAACGGCGGATCTTCGGACAACTCAGCAGTTGTTTCCTTTGAAGGCGGCGAAGTGACACGCGGCGAGATCGCGGACATGAGCTACGACCGTATGGTCCCACAACTAGCTTTCCAAGAAACGATGAACGAGTTGCTTGAAAAAGAATACGGCGACAAAGTCGAACAAGACAAAGTTGACGAAGAGTTCAGCAAGACTGAAGAGCAGTTCAACTCGAAAGAAGAGTTCGAGCAAGCGATTCAACAAGCTGGCATGACTGACACGGACGAGTTCAAAGAAGCGCTCCGCGGACAAATGCTCGTCGATGCAGCGAAGTCAGAACTCGTCGAAGTGACGGACGAAGACATCGAGGCACAATTCGCGAAAGAGAACGTCGAAGTCAAAGCGAGCCACATCCTCGTTGAGACAGAAGAAGAAGCCCAAGCGATCATCAAAGAATTGAACGATGGCGCTGACTTCGCAGACGTCGCGAAAGAGAAATCGACAGACACAGGTTCTGGTGAAAAAGGTGGCGACCTCGGTTACTTCTCAGCCGGCGCCATGGTCCCAGAGTTTGAAGAATACGCGTTCCAAGAAGACGTGGTCGGCAAAGTATCTGAGCCGGTCCAATCACAATTCGGTTTCCACGTCATCAAAGTCATGGATCGTAAAGAAAAAGATCTTAAACTCGAAGACGAGAAAGATCGCATCCGTGAAGAATTGGCAACTGAAAAAGCAGCCTCTGTCGACGCGAACAAGATCTACGCCGAGTTGATCGAGAAATATAACGTCGACGTGAAAGATGCGAAAGCTTCAACACAGTTCGACGCTGTGAAAGACGCCATCAAAGCGTCAGAAGAAGGTACAGAAGAAGCACCGGCCGAAGAATCGACCGAGCAATAAGCAAAAGACGTCCCGCGGGACGTCTTTTTTGTATGCCTTCATAGCTTCGGTTTATAAAACGCACGGTTATCGAGTGCCATGACCCGCTCAGTGAACGCTCCGGGTTCGATCCCCTCGAACGCCTTCTCGAACATGTTCATCCGGGCATCGATGTTGTCGATGAAGAACAACATCTCAGCTTCCGGGAGCTGTGGCGCGTTCGCCGATCCCCACTCCGGTTTCCCGTGATGACTGAGGACGAGATGTTGGAGCAACGTCACGACTTCGCGTTCGGTCCCGAGTTCTCGGGCCACGACCTCGATTTCAGACGCCATGAGCGACAAGTGGCCGAGCAGTTTGCCTTCAAGCGTATACTCCGGCGTGATCGCATCCGACAACTCGATTACTTTCGCCAAGTCGTGGAGCACGACACCTGAGACGAGCAAATCACGATTCAATTGCGGGTACAGGTCACACATCGTTTCAGCGAGTTTCAGCATCGACAAGACATGGAACGCAAGGCCCGAATAGACCGCATGGTGGTGTCGCACCGCAGCCGGATACGTGAAGTAAGCCTCTTCGTTCCGGTCGACGAGCGCAGTCACGAGCTCACGCATGCCCGCGTGTCCGATCGCATCGATATAGCCGCGGATCCCCGTCTCGAGTTCCGACTTCGGTACAGGTGCCGAACGGACGTATGGCGCGATGTCCGTCTCCCCTTCGATGATGGAGATTTGTTTGAGCTTCAGTTGGGTCCGCCCGCGGTAATCCATCACTTCTCCGGAAGCGTGGACGATTTTCTTCGTCGCATATTTATCCGTGTCGGCGCTATCCCATACTTTCGTCTCAATCTCTCCGCTCTCATCGCAAAGAATGAGCGTCAAATATGGTTTGCCATTTCCGGCGAGTCCTCGATAGGATTGTTTGATCATGACATATTGGTTTAACGTGTCGCCCACTTTGAGCTGACCGATTTTAGTAGTCGTCAAAAAAAGCACCTCTCTTCTTGTCAGTACCTTCATCTTAACGAAAGTTCACGTGAGATGCCAACTTTCTTAGGAAAGCGGGAATACTTGAGGGAGAAGGAAATTGGGGGAATGGAAGATGAGTTGGAAATGGTATACACGACCCGAAGAAATCGTACAGGTCGACAATCATTATGAAGAAGCGTACACGTATTGGCTCGAGCAGTTGACGACGGCGAAAGTCACAAAAATCATTGTCGAGCAAGACTATATGTATGGCTCGCTCACGCTCGACTATGAACAGCTCGAGCGTGAACCGCAAAAGATCGGGCACTACTTCGTGACCCGGGATTTCTTATGGACGATCGGGTTTGATGACGTCTATTGCCAGTCAGTGGCGGCCAAGCAATACGATACCCCGATCGAGGCGTTCTATGATTTGCTCGCTGAAAAGATGGACTATTACTTTCATGGCATCGATGAATATGAAGAACGGTTGATGGTCGCCCAGCGCGAGATGAGCGGGCAAGTGCCGCCCCAGTTCATGAATGAGATTTTCGGGCTCCGTAGCGAAATCGAACGATGGTCCGATACCGTCGTCCCGTACCGCGAACTGCTCATGGCCGGGCGCGAGGCGTTTCTCGACATGGACTTAAACGAATTGAAAGCGTATCGTCTCGCCAAATATCGCGTCAATCGGCTCCTGACGTTGATCGAACATTACCAAGAAGACGTCATCGCGATGACCGATTTGGCCGCGACGTTGTCAAACTTCCGTGGCAACGAGATCATGAAGGCGCTCACCGTTTTCACGGCCTTGACGACGCCCGTCGTCGCGTTCGGTGCGGTCTGGGGCATGAACTTCAAACAAATGCCCGAGCTCGAGTGGCCGCTCGGCTATTTGTTCGCCTGGCTTATGATCATCGGCTTCACGGTTTTGATTTATTTCTGGTTGAAGCAAAAAAATTGGATTGGGTCGCTCCTGCAATTCCCGAATCAAATCCGTAGCCAAGAGAAGTTAGATAAACAGCGCAGCAAACGAAATAAGCAAAACTAGCAAAAAACGAACAAAAGTTCGGTATACTGAAAGGAGCAGATGATACAGAAAGGTGATGTTCATGGAACGATTGATCATCCATGTCGATATGGACGCGTTTTACGCCTCGGTCGAACAACGCGACCGCCCTGACTTACGCGATAAACCGGTCATCGTCGGTGGCGCCCCTCACAGCCGTGGGGTGGTCGCCACTTGTTCGTATGAGGCGCGAAAATACGGCGTGCACAGCGCCATGTCGTCACGGCGGGCGTTCGCGCTCTGTCCTCAGGCGACGTTTGTCAAACCGCGCTTTCACGTCTATCGGCACGTCAGCCAACAGGTGATGGCCATTTTCAAATCGATTACGCCGCTCGTCGAACCGCTCTCGCTCGACGAGGCGTACTTGGACGTGACAGAAAACACGCTCATGAGCACGTCGGGCCCTTATATCGCGCGCTACATCCTCGGGGAAATCAAACGGCGGACCGGACTGACCGCTTCGGCCGGGGTCGCCCCGTCGAAGTTCGTCGCCAAGATCGCCTCAGGATTCAACAAACCGAACGGACTGACGGTCGTCGAGGCGGCTGACGTCGAGACGTTCCTCGCCCCGCTCCCGATCACGACGATGCACGGGGTCGGCAAAGTGACCGCCCAGACGTTGTTCAAGCACGACTACCATACGATCGCCGATTTGCAGGGCACCCGCCCCGAGCAGTTGAAGGCCATCTTCGGCCACGACCGGGGAAATCAGTTATATGAGCTTGCCCACGGCCGGGACAGCCGCCCCGTCGTGCCGACGCGGGAACGAAAATCGATCGGCTCCGAGACGACGTTCGCGTTTGACCTCGATGACCCGGAAGAAGTGTATGAACGTGTCGTCCCGGAAATCGAAGACGTACTCCATCAGCTCGACCGCCGCGAGCTCAGCTGTCAGACGGTGACGATCAAAATTAAGACGAGCGAGTTCCAAGCCCGGAGCCATCAAATCAAACTGAACCACCCGACGCACGACCATGATGAGATTAAACGGCTCGCCCGCCGTCTGTTTGACGAGATGGCGATCACCGAACCGGTCCGCTTGATCGGGATGACGGTCTCAGAGTTGATTCCGCGTACCGAAACGGCCCGTCAGCTCACGTTCGAGGAGCTGACGAAACCTTCGCTTGAAGAATGAATGACCATTCAGTACAATGGAAGCAAAGGGGGCGAACGGATGGAACAGTATACGATCACAGCGTTCGAGAACGACGGCACGGTCGTCTTGAACGATTCATTTACCGCGGCAAGCGATGACGAGGCGAAAACGAAAGGCCTCGCGATGCTCGAGGAAGCCGGGCATCTCCATAAAGGGGCCCGCATCGCACGTCGCGGCCAACTCATCTACTTCGAGCGCTGTAAACTGCCAGGAAAACTGAAAGGCACGGCCTCATAACAGAAGCGCCTCGGGAATCCCGAGGCGCTTGTTCATTCGCTATATTTGGCTTCCCACTCGCTGCGCCACTCCATGTAATCGGGATGCAGCTCTTCCGCCGTCTTCCCATCGAGTGAATAGCTCGCTCCGGTAAGCGGCTCGGCCGAATCCGGATACGACGTCCCGCCGATGACCTCGCCGTCCACCATCATGACCGAGACGTTCGTCTGGCCGAGTTCTGCGACTTCATCGAGCGGATGGTTGCGGACGATGAAGTTCTCATGTCGAATGTCACGTCCAATATAGTCATCCGGCGGCGTCATCTGGACTTGCCACGTACTTTGCGTTGGCAACTCAAGCAGATCTGCCTTTTCAAAGCTCGACATTCTATTCCCTTTATAAGAGACGACGTCATAGCCTTGCTCCTCTAAGTACGCCTTGGCCACTTTGGCGTCCGCCCCGAGCGTCGGTGCCGGCTGTTCGCTCTCATTCGAGCAGGCCGCAAGCAAGAACACAGCCAAAATCATCCCAACTCGTTTCCACATCATCTCTCACCTCACCGTTTAGCATTTTTTTACACATTCGGCAGAGCAAACAACATTTCCTTCAAAACGGGAAGATGAACAAAATCGTGAAGATGGCGATGACCGCCGTCACGACCTGAAGCGGCAAGCCGACTTTGACAAAATCGAAGAAGCGATAGCCGCCGATGCCGAACACCATCGCGTTCGTCGGTGACCCGAATGGTGTCATGAACGCGAGCGAGGCCGCGATGGCGACGGCGACGACGAGCGGGACGGGACTGACTTGGAGTGCCGAGGCGAGCGACAGTGCGAGCGGAGCGAATAAGACGGCCGTCGCCGTGTTCGAGATGATTTGACTCAGCACCATCGTCGCGACGAAGAGCGCAACGAGCACCCAGACCGGACCAGCCTGCCCGAACGACTCACTGATCCATGTGACGAGCCACGCCATGATCCCAGCATTGTCGAGCGCTTGGCCGACCGGGATCATCGCTGCGATCAAAAGAAGCGAGGACCATTGAATCGATTGATACGCGACGTCCATTTGGCGGACGGCTCCGGTGAGCACCATGGCAAGCGCCGCGAGCCATACCGCTACCGTCGGGTCGACCCACTCGAACACGAGGAGCGTGACCATTCCGAGCATGATCAATCCCGCTGCTAGTTGATGACGTTCGGATACGGCCCGATTAGCCACGTCGGTCACGTGCTCATTGGCAAGCAAGAGGTGCGTCTCGTTTCCGACCCGCTCTAAGTCGGCCCACTCCCCTTGGGCGACAAGCATGTCGCCTCGTTCGAGCGGCACATCTTTCAATCGGGTGATGGCGATTTCCTCGTTCGGGCGTACGACTTGAAGCACGTTCAATCGATACTCATTGCGCAACCGGCTTTCGGACAAACAGCGGCCGACGAGCGGGCTGTCGGTCGGAATCGTGAAAACGGCGACGCCCGACTCTTTGCCGTACACATCTTTGACGTTAACCGGCTCGACGACCAATCCTTCTTGTCGGGCGATGCGGTGGACATCCGTCTCATCGCCACTGACGAGGACACGCCCTTCCGTAAGCACTGTGTCGGCTCGGGCCGTGATAAACCGATGGACCACTCCTTTTCGGTGTTCGCCGACGACGACCAGGCCGTCTCGTGACCACTTGACGTCACTAAGCGTCTGACCGACGAGGCGGTGTCCTTTCGTGATGGACAGCGCGTAGACGGCTACTTGCGGTATCATCAACGGATGGGCCGCCGACGAACGAACATCCCCCGCCCCGAGCAGACGGTTCCCAATGACATAGAAATATAACAGTCCGACCACAGCCACGACGAGACCAATCGGCAAGAGCGCAAAAAATCCAAGCGCTCCCCCCGCGCCTCGGAGCGTCTCCGCGGCGACTAGGTTCGGTGGCGTTCCGATAAGTGTCATCGTCCCACCGATGCTTGAGAAAAAGGCGAGCGGCATGAGCAATTTCGCCGGGCTCGTCCCCATCTGCCTTGACATGGCGAGCACGACCGGAATCAACAAAGCGACCGTTCCCGTGTTCGACATTAGGCTCGACAAAAACGTCACGGTGACCATGAGGACGAGAAAGAGACGTACTTCACTCCCTTTCGCGTACGGGATGAGAGCGGCCCCTAACCGTTCGGCGAGGCCGGTGTGAAACAACCCGGCACCGACAATGAACAGTCCGGCGATCATGAGCACGACCGAATTCGAAAAACCGGCCATCGCTTCGACCGGTGTCAGTTGATTTGTCAAAACGAGCAAGAGGAGACCAATCAGCGCGACCAAGTCGGCCCGGAGCCAACCTCCGATAAAACCGATGATCATGACGGCTAAAATCACCAAGGTGACCATGACGTCCACCCTTTCTTGTGAAATGACCTACAAATAGAGTATACCACGCTTCATGTAAGCGCTATCATGAATTGGGTGACAATCTAGGCAACAAAAAAGCGGATGGCTCGATTGCCATCCGCTTCACTGTTATTGAACTTCGTTATCATTCACCATCGGAGCGTAGAGCTCTTCAAGTGGCTTCATGATAATTTTCGTCACTTCTGTGACCAGTTGATGCATGCGTTGCTCTTCTTGCATGAGCTCCATGATCAATTCGTTTTGTTGAACGCCCATCATTTTTGTCTGCGCATCCATCATCTCTTGTTCAGAGATTTCTTCGCCTTGCATTTGCTTCTGTTGAAGCGTCATTTGGATATCACGGAAGTCAGCGAATAACTGGTTCGCTTCTGCATCCGCATTGACACGGTCGTATAGTGAAGAGAGATTTGTGAACTCCTCAGAATCGCGAAGTGCTTTTTCCAATTGGTAAGCATGATCGTACAAGTTTGATTGTGACATGTGACGTCCTCCTAAAAACTATTAGGGCGTGCCGATCAAACGATGGCAATCAACCCTTGAATCAATCCAATCATACCACCTAATAAGGCGCCAAGCCATGTTATTGCCCGGAACTCTCGTTTTGAGATCGAAAGGACGATCTCTTCGAGGTACGAGGTATCGAGCGAGCTCACTTGCTCTTGAACGATTTGATCGATTTTCAGGCGATCCATGACCGTCTCCATTTGATCCGTGAAGCGCGTGATGACGAGCCTCACGCCGTTCGGCACGAGTTCTTCGACGACACGGTCTTCGACGTCCCGCGTATAGGAGTGGACGGTCCGATCGAGCAGTTCCCCAACCGGGAGACGCGAGACGACTTCCGTCGTCACACCGTCAATCAACCGTTCCTCTAATCGGTCGTCGAGCAGTGTATCGACCGAGCGTTCACTGAACCGCTCGAATTCGCGCGTGATCATCGTCGCCATGCCAGACCGAGTCGAGCCACCTCGCAAGATATTGATAATCTCCGGACGAATCATTTCGACGAAATTCAAGTTTTGAACGAACCCGGCGATGAAACCGAGCCGACGTTGGACGAACGAGTCGACCATGTGCCGAAGTTGCGCCTCGCCTTCAGCCGAATAAAAGTATTCTTCTGACTTGACGAGCAGGGCGTCCACGATTTCGGGGATGATGCCGCGGACACGGTCCATCCCGTCTTCACCGAGAAGCTCATATAGTTGACGCGACTTCACATCCGCAAGGACGAGTCGGAGCTCTTGCCGGAGCTTCGTATCCGCTTCTCCCAACACACGTGTCTCCGCATCGGGATAGAGCGGTTCGATGAGCGAACGAATCGTCTTGTCTGAACGAAGCATCGTCCGAACCTCACCTTGCACGAAGTGGGTAATATGACTACCGACTTGTTCATCGAGCAGGCGCTTACGCATCCCTTCAGGCGTCAACAAGTGCTTGACGACCGTCTTCCCGAGGCTCGTTGCCAATTCGTCGCGACGTTTCGGGATCAACCCCGGGGTGAACGGAACTCTCATCTTCCCGATGTATTTAGGATGATGGGGCCGAAACAACATTTTGATAGCGAGAAAGTTCGTGACTCCCCCGATTGTCGCCCCGATGGCGATCATGATGAATATTTTTAGTAGACTGTCCAAACTGCCTGCCTCCGTTCTGAAATATGATACATTGTTTGAAGAGGTGATTGTATTGACTACGTATGATCGTATTAAATCGATTTTCCCGACCGTTGTCCATCGGTCGGAAGATGCATCCGGAGACTACATCTGGTACCAAGCACACGATGGGACCGTGTTTGGACTACCCAAAATGGAATTGAGCGAGCGTGAACGACAGCTGCTTGAATGGTCGGCGACACCGTTTGTAACGACGCGTGATCCGCGTCAAGAGAAATGGCAAGACCGCTTGCTCACAGATTCGTATCGAATCGCCCAACCATTTCGGTTGTTGTCGCTGTCGCTCCATTATCAAGAGCCGGAATCGCTCGAGCAATTTTTAGAGATATTGCACGATTTCATGCCTGAAGCGGAAATCGTCGTCATGACGCGACATCACGTGGAAATCATCGAGATGAATCAACTCGTCGATTTGTCCGAGTTCGAGGACGTGTTACGAGCCGTGGCGAGCGATTGCTACGTTGAGGCCCATGTCATCTATAGCGAGCGACCGCTCGGTGTGTTAGGGACACTGTATCAACAACATCAAACGCTGCGCCCGTTCGCGAGACTCTCTACTAAAGCTTACCCTGCTAGTCAACTATTATACCATTACTTGCTAGAAGACCATGAGACTTTTGCCGAACGTCTCCAATTGATCGAGGCCGTATATACGACGCTCGACAAGACGAACATCGAGCTGTTAGAGGCATTATTCGCCCACTCTTTAAACGTATCCCATACGGCTAAAGCACTGTTCATGCATCGAAATACGCTCAATTATCGGCTCGATCGGCTGTACGAACTGACGGGATACGATGCCCGCCAATTCTATGATGCGAGTTTGCTTCAACTCATTGTCACGTTGCACAAATCTGAGTAATCGTTTTTGTGCAACGTGTACATATCCAATGCAAGCGGTTTCACCGTATAATCAATCTTGTAAGCGCTATTATACAAGAACAGATTCCCAGGAGGCTAACGACATGGCAGAAATTCAATTGAACCACATTGATAAAATATACGAAGGTGGCGACTCAAAGGCAGTCAGCGATTTTAACTTGCACATCAAGGACCGCGAGTTCATCGTCTTCGTCGGACCTTCAGGTTGCGGTAAATCGACGACACTCCGTATGATCGCCGGACTCGAAGAAATCTCGAGCGGGGACTTCATCATCGATGGCAAGCGCATGAACGACGTCGCACCGAAAGACCGCGACATCGCGATGGTCTTCCAAAACTATGCCCTTTACCCGCACATGAGTGTGTATGACAACATGGCGTTCGGTTTGAAACTTCGCAAGTTCCCGAAAGATGAAATCGATCGTCGCGTCCAAGATGCGGCCCGTATCCTCGGACTTGAAGAATACCTTCAACGTAAGCCGAAAGCACTCTCTGGTGGTCAGCGTCAACGTGTCGCCATCGGCCGTGCCATCGTCCGTGATGCCAAAGTGTTCTTGATGGATGAGCCGCTCTCAAACTTGGATGCCAAGCTTCGCGTTCAGATGCGTAAAGAAATCATCCAATTGCACAACCGTCTCGACACGACGACGATTTACGTTACCCATGACCAAACGGAAGCGATGACACTCGCGACTCGCATCGTTATCATGAAAGACGGAATCATCCAACAAGTCGGTTCGCCGAAAGAAGTATATGAAAACCCGGACAACATCTTCGTAGCCGGCTTCATCGGATCACCTTCAATGAACTTCTTCCGCGGTAAATTGGCTGATGGGAAGTTCCTCGTCGGTGGTGAAGAAATCAACGTCCCTGAAGGCAAAATGAAAGGTCTTCGTGACCGCGGTTACGTCGGTAAAGAGCTCGTCCTCGGAATCCGTCCAGAATCGATTCACGATGAGCCGATCTACATCGACTCACCAACGACGCACACGTTCCGCACACATATCGACGTCGCCGAGCTCATGGGCGCTGAGTCATACTTGTACGCCGAACTTGGTGGCCACCAGTTCACGGCTCGCATCGATGGACGTTCGAACATCCACATGGGTGATGACGTCACACTCGCACTCGATATGACGAAAGCTCACTTCTTCGACACGGAAACAGAACAAGTCATCCGTTAATACAAAAATCCCTTCGATTGGTTGCAATCGAAGGGATTTTTCAGGCTATTGACGAATCAAATCGTATATTGCGATTTGATTCGTCTTTTTTTTGTGCGCGAAGAGCTCAAAGACTCGAAAAAACACAAACGGCAACCAGATGGTGACCGTTTGTGTTGCTCGTCCGATGGCGCCCCGACTCCTGCAGGAAAGCAATCCAACGGAGACCCAGCAGCGACGCGCGTCGCGATGCGGCTCCGGGATTGCCTGCGGAAAGCGTGGGCGCCGGAAGGACGAGCGATTTAATTAATGCTGGTTAGGAAGCTGAAATCCCTTCGATTTTAGAATCAAAGGGATTTCTTTGTGTCAACGAATCGCATATCGACGTTCGAGACGATGCTGCCCTGCCTGGATGAGCGTCGACAAGATCCAATAGATCGATGCCGAGAACAAGAGGAGCGGCATGACGAGATACGTCGTCGCGGCAATTTGGTCCGACACGTACGTCAACTCTTGGACGGCGATGACCGAACCGAGCGACGTCGATTTGATAATATCGATGACCGAGTTGGACACCGGTGGGATCGCACGCGATAGCGCCTGGGGGAAGATGATATCCTTGAAGCGCTTCGCACGCGGGATGCCGAGGGCGACACTCGCCTCGACTTGTCCTTGGTCGACCGAATTGATCGCCGCCCGGAACGCTTCCGAGATATAGGCCGCGAAGTGAAGGCCTAGACCAAAGATGAGCGCCTGCATCCCGCTCAACTGCACGAATCCGGTCAAACCGACGTACAAGATGAGAAGTTGCAACAAGAGCGGTGTCCCGCGGAAGAACGAGATATACGTGCGCGTGAACAAACGGACGATTTTGATTGGACTGCTATGAAGTAATGCGATGATCAGACCGAGCACCAAGGCGAGGAGAATCGACAGGATACTGGCGATCAACGTCAATTGTACGGCTTCTACATAGGCCGAACGGTTCTCGATGACGGTCGTGATCAGTTCATTCATTGACTGATATCCTCACCGAAGTACTGCTCACCGATTTCAGCCATCGTACCGTCTTCTTGCATCTCAGCGAGCGCGTCGTTCAACTTATCGAGCACGTCCGAGTCTTGGCGTGTCATGTAGCCCGCTTCGCTCTTGTTGAAGACGTCACCGACCGCTTTCACGTCGTAACCCGTCTTCTCAAGCTCCGTCAAGATGAAGAGACGGTCGTTGAGCGCTGCGTCAAGACGTCCGACTTGAAGATCTTGTAACACTTGGTTCGCGCCTTTGTAGAACTTGACTTCAGCTCCAGCTTCTTCAGCGAGCTTGGCGTAGACCGATCCTTGTGTCGAGCCGACGACTTTGCCGTCGAGGTCGTCGATGCCTTGGATGTCCTCATTGTCTGATGCGACGATGACTTGTGCGCCTGAGACGGCGTATGGGTCTGAGAACGCGTATTTCTCTTCACGTTCTGGCGTGATGCTCATCTGGTTGGCGATCATGTCGATGCGTTCCGCGTCGAGTGCTGGAACGAGTCCTTTGAAGTCCATCGGCTCGTATTCGACCGTGTAACCGGCACGCTCGGCCGCTTCATTCAACACATCGATGTCATACCCTGTGATTTCACCTTTATCTTTATACGTGAATGGCGGGTATGTCGCTTCTGTTCCGACTGTGATGACGGCTTCTTCTGAACCGCTGTCTGTCTCTGTGCCGCATGCTGCGAGCACCCCGAACGATGCGCCGATAGCGAGTACTGCTGTTAACGATTTTTTCATATGAATTCCGCCTTCCTGATAATCCTTATATGATTACATGGTTTTGAACAATAACCTCATCATACTGACGGGGGCATTCAATGTCAAACAAAAACCACTGCCCTCGTCAGGGCAGTGGTCCTCGCTTAATCGATTGCTTTCGCTTGTTTCATAACATCTCGTTCAATCGCCTCTCGTTTGACCGTCGTCTTCTCAGCGCTATCGGCGTGGACGCTGAAGTAGAACTTGATTTTTGGCTCCGTTCCAGACGGACGCAGGCAGAACCATGAGCCATCCTCGAAGATGAACTTGAGTACGTTCGACGACGGCAACTCGATTGCTTCCGTCTCTCCTTGACGCAAGTTCGTCGCGACTTGTTGCTTATAGTCTTCAAAGCGGACGACTTCGTACCCTCCGACTTCCTGCGGCGGATTGGCGCGGAACGCCTCCATCATCCGGCCGATCTGTTCGAGACCGGCTTTCCCTTTCAATGTCATCGATTGGAGCGACTCTTCATAGAAGCCATACTTCTCATACACAGCTTGGAGCGCATCGTATAACGTGCGTCCTTGTTGTTTATGGAAGGCTGCCATCTCAGCGCCGAGCAAGCACGCCTGGACGGCATCCTTGTCACGGCAGAAGTCGCCAATCAAATACCCGTAGCTCTCTTCGTAGCCGAACAAGAACGTATATTCACCAGATTCTTCATATTGTTTGATCTTCTCACCGATGAACTTGAAGCCGGTGAGCGTATTCTCGAGGTGAACCCCATACGCCTTAGCGATGGCCGCCCCAAGTTCAGACGTGACAATCGTCTTCGCGACGAAACCGTTCGTCGGAAGCGTCCCCGTCTCGACTTTTTGAGACAGAATGTAATCCATGAGGAGCGCCCCGGTCTGGTTCCCCGTCAAGACGAACCATTCGCCGTTGCGGTCACGGACCGTGAAACCGACACGGTCGGCGTCCGGATCCGTCGCCATGAGCAAGTCGGCCCCGACACGATCGCCGTATTGCATCGCGAGCTCAAAGGCGGCCCGTTCTTCCGGGTTCGGATAACTGACCGTCGGGAACGCCCCGTCTGGCTCGGCCTGCTCCTCGACGATGGTGACATGTTCAAATCCATACGCCTTCAACCCTTCCATGACCGGGCGACGTCCCGTCCCGTGGAGTGGCGAGTAGACGATTTTAAGCGGGTCTCCTTGCACATCCGTATGAATGCGAATCGATTGAAGGGCCTCCATATAAGCCGCATCGACCGACGCATCGACGGTGACGAGCGTGCCGTCGGCGCGGAGTGGGGCTTCATCTTGGACTTCGATCTTTAATTCGTCTTCGATTGCGTTGACGTACGAGACGAGCTCATCGGCCTCAGCCGGTGGCAACTGTCCGCCATCGGCACCGTATACTTTAAAACCGTTATATTCTGGCGGGTTGTGGCTCGCCGTGATGACGATGCCTCCAAATGCGTTTAAATGTCTGACGGCGAACGACAACTCTGGTGTGGCCCGCAGGCTTGGGAACAAGTATGTCTTAATCCCGTTCGAGGCGAGCGTACGCGCCGCTTCGAGCGCGAACTCCGGCGAGAAGTGACGTGAGTCGTGGGCGATGACAACGCCGTGACGTTTCGCTTCTTCGCCCGAGGCAGCGATAAAGTCCGCGAATCCTTGCGATGCCTTACGAATCGTATACATGTTCATCCGGTTCGCACCTGGTCCGATTTCCCCGCGCATACCGCCCGTCCCGAATTCGAGCGTCTTATAAAAGGCGTCCTCGAGCGACGTCTCGTCTTGCTCCATTTCCTCAAGCTCGGCGCGCAAGTGCGGTTCGAGCGCCTCGTGTTGTTTCCATCGGTCATATGTCTGTTGCCATGTCATGGTCAGTTCCCCTTTCGACATTCAAAAATTCAATCGAAGTACTCGCCAATTTGTTCCATCTTGTATACGATGGGAGTAACGAAACTTCGAGGTGATACTATGTTTCCAACTATGCGTGCCCAAGAATTGAAACACATCGTCCATACGGACTCGATTCGCTTTATTGATTGTCGTTATTCATTAAACGACGCCTCATACGGAAAGTATGTGTATCGACAGGGGCATCTCCCGAACGCCGTCTTCCTCGATTTGATGGAAGATTTATCCGGTCCCGTGTCCATTCACGGCGGACGCCATCCACTGCCGTCAAAAGAAGCATGGACCGAGACGCTTCGCCGGATCGGGATTCAAAAAGATGACTTGATCATCATTTACGATGACGGATTCCCTTATGCCGCCCGTGCTTGGTGGTTATTCAAATGGGCCGGCCATGAGCGTGTCATCGTGCTCGAGGGCGGGATTCAGTCCGGAATCACTTACTGCGGCGAGACGACGACGGACGTTCCGTCCTACCCCGCCTCAGATTACGTCCCAGCGTTCCAAGACGAGATGATTGCGACGATTGAAGACGTCCGTGCCGCCACGGTCACGGGCGGGCTCTATGATTCACGGACGGCCGACCGGTACGACGGCAGTCATGAACCGATTGATCGCAAACCGGGCCATATCCCGAACGCCGTCCTTTGTCCGTATACCGAAGCCGTCACCGACCTCGGCACGCTTCAAGATTTTCATGATTTGAGAGAGCTGTACGCCAACGTCCTCGACGTCCCCAACCCCATCTTCTATTGCGGGAGCGGAGTCACCGCCTGCGTGAACATTTTGGCGTTACACGCCCTCGGTAAAGATGACGTCCGGCTGTACCCAGGGTCTTACTCTGATTGGATCAGTTATCCAGAAAACACGGTCCACCCGTAACGGGTGGATCGCTTTTTTTATTTCACGCTCGTCGGTTTGATGTTCCAGACGGCGTTCGCGTATTCCGTGATCGTCCGGTCACTCGAGAAGATTCCCGATTTGGCCGTGTTGACGATTGAACTCTCGGCCCAGCGTGCCTTGTCCGAGAACACCTCGTCGACGCGTCGTTGCGCCTGCATGTAAGACGCGAAATCTTTCAACACGAGGAAATCGTCATTATAGACGAGAAGCGAGTCGAAAATGGCTTGGAATTGGTATTCTCCGACTTTGTCGAACGTTCCGTTGACGAGGGCATCGACGACGTTACGCACTTCCGTGTTCGCATGATAGATGTCGGCCGCGTGATAGCCACCGAACTTCTTGTAGTTCATGACTTCTTGTGGTGTCAATCCGAAGATGAAGATATGATCGTCCCCGACCGCATCGCGAATCTCGATATTGGCCCCGTCGAGCGTCCCGATTGTGAGCGCACCGTTCATCATGAACTTCATGTTGCCGGTACCTGACGCCTCGTAGCTCGCCGTCGAAATCTGTTCACTCAAATCCGAACCTGGGAAGATTCGCTCCGCCATCGAGACGCGGTAGTTCTCGAGGAAGACGATCTTGATGAAGCGGCTCGCCCGCTTATCGTTGTTGATCATGGCCGCGAGCGCGTTGATATAGCGAATGACTTCTTTCGCGTAATAGTAGCCCGGCGCCGCCTTCGCACCGAAGATGAACGTCCGTGGCACCATCGTGAACGTCGGGTCCGCTTGAATCTTCTGATAGAGCGCGTGGATATGCATCGCGTCCATCAATTGACGTTTATAAGCGTGGAGCCGCTTGACTTGAACGTCAAAAATCGACTCCGGGTCGACGGCGATGCCCGTCTCTGCTTGAATGTAGCCGGCGAGGTCAAGTTTGTTCTGTTGCTTCACGTTCATGACCTGTTCTTGGAAGCTCGCATCTTTTGACACGCCCATCAACTTCTCAAGATCGTTCGGGTGTTCGATCCATGACGAACCGATCGCATCGGTGATCAAGTTCGAGAGTCGCGGATTTGACTTGAGGAGCCAGCGGCGATGCGTAATCCCGTTCGTCTTGTTGTTGAAGCGCAACGGGAACATCTCATACAAATGACGCATCTCACGTTGTTTCAAGATATCGGTATGGATGCGGGCGACTCCGTTCGTCGAGTGCGAGCCGACGACGGCAAGGTTCGCCATGTTGATGTGTTGGTTCGACACGATCGCGATCTCGCCCATGTGCGGCTCGAGATGTGGATAGTTGACGAGCACATCTTTACAGAAGCGGCGATTGATTTCGGTGATGATTTGATAAATGCGCGGCAATAACCGTTCATACATCTCGACCGGCCACTTTTCGAGCGCCTCGGCGAGAAGCGTATGGTTCGTGAACGACATGACGCTCTTCGTCACACGCCACGCCTCATCCCACCCGTAACCGTGGTCGTCCATTAAAATCCGCATGAGTTCGGGAATGGCCACGACCGGATGCGTGTCATTGATGTGGACGGCGTAATGGTCGCCCAAGTGCTTCAACGATTTATTATGACGTAAGTAAGACGCGATCATTGACTGAACGCCCGCCGAAACGAAGAAGTACTGTTGCTTCAAGCGCAACACTTTTCCTTCATATGTCGTGTCGTCCGGGTAGAGGAACTCAGAGATGGTCGCAATCGACTGCTTGTATTTGAGCAAGTCTTTGTACGAACCTTTCGTCCGTTCCATGTACTCCTCGTCATCAAACGGTGACTCGGCGTTCCAAAGACGGAGCGTGTTGACGACATCGTTTTTGTAGCCGATGATCGGCATGTCGTAAGGCACGGCTCGGACGACTTCATCCGGATGGTGGACGACGCGAAGCCGGTCCCCAATTTGTCGCATCTCGATCCAACCGCCGAAATTGACGTCGACAGCCCGGTCAGCCCGGCGTGTCTCCCACATGTTGCCATCACGGAGCCAGTTGTCCGGCAACTCGACTTGATAGCCGTCGACGATCTTTTGTTTGAACAAGCCGTAACGGTAACGAATCCCGTTCCCGTGCCCAGGCAGGCTGAGCGCGGCGAGGGAATCGAGGAAACATGCCGCCAAACGACCGAGTCCGCCATTCCCAAGCCCCGGTTCCGGTTCATATTCCGTGATGTCGGTGAAGTTGAAACCAAGTTCGTCTAACCCCTCTTGCACGACTTCTAAGACGTCCATGCTGAGCAGGTTGTTATACAGAAAACGGCCGAGTAAAAATTCAAGTGAGAAATAAATGACTTGTTTACTCTGTTTTTCTTCGTGCTTGTCGCGGGTGTTGATCCATTTCGGGATCGCCTGTTCGCGCACCATCGTTGCCAACGTTTGATACACTTCCTGCTCGGTCCCTTCATCAAACGACTTTCCGTTTAATGCGACGAATCTCTCTTGAAATGAAGTGACGAAGCTCTGTTTATCTGTAAACATATGTGTGTAAAACTCCTTCCGGTCATGCGAATAGGTGATACAACTCACGGTATTGCTTCGCGGATTGTTTCCAGCTGAAGTCCGCAGTCATCGCTTGATGGACGAGGGCGTTCCAATTGTTGTCGTCGTAGAAGACACGAATCGATTTCTCAATCGTCGCGAGCATCTCGTGGGCGTTGTAATTCAAGAAACCAAATCCCGTACCCTCTTGTGTGTACTCATTATACGGCTTGACCGTGTCGCGTAACCCACCCGTCTCGCGGACGATCGGGAGCGTCCCATAGCGCATCGAGATAAGTTGGCTCAGACCGCACGGCTCAAAGCGCGACGGCATGAGGAATGCATCCGATCCCGCGTAAATCAAGTGTGCGAGTTCAATGTCGAAGCCGATATACGACCCGACCTTGCCTGGATGCGTCGCCGTCATCTCGTGAACGATGCCCTCGTATTCGGGTTGACCCGATCCGAGGAAGACGAACTGACAGTCCAAGTTTCCGAGCTCTTCACTCACGGCTTCGATCAAATCGAGCCCTTTTTGCTCGACGAGTCGACTGACAAAGCCAATCAACATGATGTCGTCACGTACTTCGAGACCAAACCGCTCTTGCAGGACGCGCTTGTTGACGAGCTTCCCTTCCTTCACCGTATCGAGGTCATACGTTTGCGCGATGCGCTTGTCCGTGCTCGGGTCGTTCGTCGCCAAATCAAGGCCGTTCAAGATGCCCCGGACGTCAACTGACCGGTACCGAAGCGCCGCGTCGAGTCCTTCCCCGTAGTACGGTTCCATAATCTCGTCGCGATACGACGGACTGACCGTCGTGATTTGATCGGAATGAACGATTCCGGCCTTCATGTAGTTGACGAGACCGTTATGTTGAATCCCTTCTGCTGTGAAGTGTTCCGGACCGAACTGTAACAGCTCGCCGAGGACCGCTTCCGGGAAGATGCCTTGATATTGCAGGTTATGGATGGTGAACACCGTACGGATGCGTTGATACGCCTCGAGGTGTTGATAATGAATCCGTAAAAAGGCCGGGACGACGCCCGTTTGCCAGTCGTGACAATGGAGCACGTCCGGGATCTCCTCTGCTTCGAGTTTCCCGATCATCTCAAGGACGGCCCGAGAGAAGAATGCGAACCGCTCGGCATCATCGTAATGGCCGTAGAGCACGCCTTCCCGTTTGAAATAGTACTCGTTATCGATAAAGTAGAACGTGACCCCATCGCGCACAAGTTTCAGGACGGCACCAAACTGCTTGCGCCATCCGACCGGTACGATCAAGTCGAATAGATACTCCATCTCGTCCACATATTCCTGAGCAATCGAGCCATACTTCGGCATAACGACACTCACATCTTCACCGAGGCCAGACACCGCTTGAGGGAGCGAGCCGATGACATCGGCAAGCCCCCCCGTTTTCATGAACGGTGCCGCTTCTGAAGCGACATACCATATTTTCATAATATCCCCCTTTAAACCGTTGTCCGTTTTCCGATGACGATCGGTTCGTCGACCGTACCTCGAATGACTTGTCCTCGTTTGACGACCACTTCTTTATCTAAAATGGCGTTCTCGACGACAGCGCCTTCTTCGATGATCGACTTGGATAAAATGATTGAGTTTTTGACACGGGCGTGCTCACTGACGACGACACCGCGGAAGAGAATACTGTTTTGAACTTCTCCGCTGATTTTACAGCCGTTTGCAACGAGCGCTTCATTCACTTTCGACCCTTTCAAATAACGGGTCGGCGGCTCATGTTTAATCTTCGTATAGATATGCGGGAAGTCATAGATAATCCCTTCCTGACGAAGTAAGCGCATACTTTCATTATAGTATGAAAGGACAGAATGAATCACCTGCATTTTTCCAGTATAGTGATAGCCGTGTACGTGCAGACGATGAAGCTGCGGACGGATGACACCGTCGAGCAAATCGTACTCGCCTCTTGACGTCGCTTCGTCGACGAGACGAAGGAACAAGTTTTTCGACATGATGATCGTCTCGGTATACGTATACTCATCGTCCGGGGTGTATCCGCGCTCACCGATGCCGACGACACGGTCGTTTTCGCCGAGACGAATCGGGCGGCAATAGCCGCATTTTTGTTCGTGTCCGGTATAAGCGAGTGTAATGTCCGCGCCCATTGATTTATGATGCTCGAGCATGTCTTGGAAGTCGATCGTCGTCAACACGTTCGATCCGGTGATCACGACGTACGGCTGTTTGCTGCGTACGAAGTGTTCGCGGTGCATCGAGAAGTTGGCCAAGTCGCCGAGGTACGCTTCCCCGTCAGGCTTGAGCGCCGGCGGGAAAATGTGTAGCCCGCCTTGCGAACGGTCCAAATCCCATTCTTTCCCTGAACCCAAGTGGTCCATGAGCGAGCGATATTTATCGAGCGTGAAAATACCCACTTGGTTGATGCCTTGGGTAATCATATTCGTCAATGTAAAATCAATCAGGCGATAACGCCCAGAGAACGGGACAGCCGCTAAATTGCGATGCCCCGTAAATTCTGGAAACAAGCCCTCTTCGGTCCCTAGGTTGATGACCCCTAACAAATCATTCGTCAACAGTAACGCCTCCTTGCGTCGGTCTTTTTTTAAATTAAGCACGTTGTTTGAAGACTGTGCCGCTCTCGATATTTTCATGTGGTTCAATGACAACGATCTCACCACCCGGCTCACCGACCGTCGCACCGTCCTCAATGACGGCACAGCTCGCGACGATGGCTCTATGAATCGTTACATCTTTTCCGATTCGTGCTCCAGGCATGATAACCGAGTCTTTGACGAGCGAGCCTTCACCGACGCGCACATCATAGAACAAAACTGAATGTTGGACTTCGCCCTCAATCCGGCAACCTTCATTGATGACCGACTGTTCGACACAGGCATCTTTGCCGATGAACTGTGGCGTCTGGTTCGGGTTGACCGAGTAGATTTTAAAGTCCGGATCATATAGATCAAACGGTGGATCTTCTTCGAGTAAGTCCATGTTGGCTTCCCAAAGCGATTGAATCGTCCCGACGTCTTTCCAGTAACCTTTGAATTTATACGCGAACACGTCTAAACCGTCGAGGAGCGTGTTCGGAATGATGTTTTTACCGAAGTCGAAGCTTGATGTCTCGTCTTCTGCATCTTGAATCAAGTGCTCCCGTAGCACTTTCCAGTTGAAGATATAAATCCCCATCGAAGCCAAGTTGCTCTTCGGTTTCTCCGGCTTCTCATCGAACTCATTGATGCGAAGATCATCGCTCGTGTTCAAGATCCCGAAACGCGGTGCTTCGTCCCAAGGGACTTCCATAACTGAAATCGTGACGTCTGCTTGCTTCTCTTTATGGAAATCGAGCATCTTCTCATAATCCATCTTGTAAATGTGGTCCCCCGATAGGATCAACACGTACTCCGGATCGTAATCGTCGATATAGCTCAAGTTCCGATAAATCGCATTGGCCGTACCTTCGTACCAGTTTTTTCCCGACTGCGCTTGGTATGGCGGTAAGATGGCCAAGCCTCCATTGCGGCGGTCCAAGTCCCAGGCCGACCCGATGCCTAGGTAACGGTTCAACTCAAGCGGTTCATATTGTGTTAACACGCCCACCGTCGTGATTCCCGAATTGGTACAGTTCGATAATGGAAAATCGATGATCCGGTACTTCCCTCCAAAGTTGACAGCAGGCTTCGCTGTCTTCCGTGTGAGAGGCCCGAGTCGTTTCCCTTCTCCTCCTGCGAGGAGCATCGCAACCATTTCTTGCTTCATAGTACAGCCTCCTAAATTCATAATATAAACATCTATTACCCTCTTTCTCTATTTCCTAATGTATTCCTGCTCAAATTATTATATGATAACGTTTACATTTTGAATTTTATCTAAAGATTGACGATATAATGAATAAAGAGAGAGGTGAGACGATGCGAGCGTGGATTGGGACACTATTTTTTGCCGGTTTGCTAGCCACCGGTCTGACAATCAGCGGGGCGTTGAAAGAGGAGATTGAACAGACGAAGCAGATTTTGACGTGGGGCGAAAAGACAGTCGATGCGGCCCCGCTCGCTTCGAAGCATGCCGTCACATTGACGTATAAAGGCGGGACAGAACAGCTCTATTTGAGCGGCCGACGTGATGACGTCTCCGTCGCCCGCTTGCCGGCCCATATCCGTGAGGCGATCATGGTCATTGA
Organism: Exiguobacterium sp. s5; assembly: GCF_018618075.1. Lineage (NCBI taxonomy): Bacteria > Bacillati > Bacillota > Bacilli > Caryophanales > Exiguobacterium > Exiguobacterium sp. s5. Next base: position 610,220 of record NZ_JACSLK010000002.1, read on the forward strand.
AGATCGTAAGTTCAACGCCCACCCCGGGTACGACCTCGGCGGGATTGCCCGGGCGTTCATTCACAACGCCAATGAATCGTCGTTACAGGGCGGAAGTACGATTACGCAGCAGTTGGCTCGTAACGTGTATTTGACGCACGAGCGGACATATGAACGTAAAGTGAAAGAACTTTTACTCGCTCGAGCCTTGGAAAAACAATATAGTAAGAAAGAAATTATGACCGCCTACAGTAACGTCATCTTCTTTGGATATAACGTTTATGGCATCCAAGCAGCTGCCGATACGTACTTTGCTCGTCCGCTCGAAGATTTAAATTGGAATCAAATCGCTTTCCTGTTGACCGTACCAAACAATCCTTCCCTCTATGATCCGCTCCAACCTTCATCCGGATTTTATGAGCGTAAGGACCGCATCCTCACTCAACTGCGGGATGCCGGCGTGCTATCGAAGCAAGCTTACGAGACGCACCACGGTGTGAAGCTGAAGGCGACCTATCGCCAGCACGTCGTCCGCTATCCCGATTATATGGATACGGTCATGAAAGAAGCGATCCGACTCGTCCGCTCACGTTACGATCTCGATGAAGACGCGGCCAGAGACTACTTGGCGACGAATCAAGCGACGATTGACACGTATCTGTCTGTCGCCCGACAGCAACAAGCAAAACAAGTGATGACGAAACTGCCGAACGGTTTAAACGGTGGCTATGCTGAATTGACGCCGAAAGGCCGGATCGTCGCCCTCGTTGATTCAGAAATGACTCAGAGCGGTGAATTCAACCGGGCCACGCAAGCGTTCCGTCAACCCGGGTCGGCCATCAAGCCGGTCCTCGTCTTCGCGCCTTTCATCGAAGAGACCGGTGCGAAACTCGATACGATCCTTGATGGCCGGCCGGTCTGTTACGGAACATATTGTCCGACAAACAGCGGCAATCGCGTCCTCGGGGATGTATCGTTCCGCGATATGGTCGCATACTCTTACAACACGCCGGCGCTCGCTGCCTTCACCGCGATTGACCAGGAAACGGCGTTCGTCACGGCCGACCTAATGTTCAGCCAATGGGACGCTAAAACGGATAACAGCCTGGCCAGTGCGCTCGGCGGATTGACTCAGGGCGTGTCACCGAAAGAACTCGCCGCCGCCTATACCCCTTTCTTAAATCAAGGGGTGTACGTGTCAGGTCAAACCATCAAACAGATTCGTTTCGAGTCGGGAGCCCCAACGCTCACGCCAAGCGTGACGCAACAAGCCGTCTGGTCGAAATCGACCGTCGCGACGATGCGCGAGGCGTTGTCTTCCGTCACGACGTACGGGACCGGACGGTATGCCGGTCAAATCAAACGCCCTTATGTCGGCGGCAAGACCGGTACGACGAACTCGCATAAGGACATGTGGTACGTCGGCTTGACCGATGAGACAATCACGGCTATCTGGCTCGGTGCCGATACCCCTCGGCCGTTCCCGGAACTCGCCAATCGGGCCTATCCTGCCATCATTTGGACAGAAGCCCATCGCTAAAATAAGGTCAGGGACAGTTGTCCCTGACCTTATTGCTGTTTTCGATAAGTATGGTATCCGTAACTTCCCCATGACTCAAACAGTTCATCCTCATGAATCAGCTTCCACGGATTGAACAACGTCTGCCCGTTCTTGTTGAAGAAGAGTCCGTTGCCGAGCGAATATGTCGCGTGTTGAATTCGAACGGCATCATCAACGAACGTGAGCACGTCCCCTCGTTCGGTCAGTTCCGACTCGATTCTCATTTGACACTCCCACGGCTAAAGCCGCAAGCCCATCTCTTCAGGATGGGTGGGATTCTGAAGTGCCCGTGCGGACGCAGGCCATTTCTGTTTTGTCCGAGCCTTCAGATAAGGGTGTGCCATCACCCCTCCTGAGACAGACCCTATAGGTTCTCAGGCTGGTTGACTGTCACCATCAACCACAGGTGCGTATCGGATGTTCATCGCACCGACTAAATCTCTATGCTTGTTGAATCCGCATGAACACGAATAGGTTCGATCTTTCGCTTTATTTCGGCTTCCGCAAGAAGGACATGTCTGAGATGTGTATGCAGGGTTGACATATTCGACCTTGATTCCTTCTAACTTCGCCTTGTATTCGATGAATGTGGCTAAGCGATAGAACGACCAGGTGTGCAGGTTCTTGGCGTTTTTACGGCTTGTTCTTGCCGTCTGTCGGATGTTCGCCAGTCTTTCGAGGCGGATGACAGAGATGTGGTTCTCTTTCGCGAAGTCGACGATCCCACGGCTCACCTTGTGGTCCTTGTCTCGCATCCAACGCTGTTCTTTGTTGTCCAGTTTCTTGATCGCATTCAGTTTCTTCTTTTGACCGAGCTCTTTCCGCTTCGTCCGGAACTTGCGTTTCATGTACTTGTTCTCGCGCCCGTTCCCGAAGAACCGCGCCTTTTCGCAATCGGTCGATGCGACGGCAGGGACTTTCAGACCGAGGTCCACCCCGAGCACCTTCGTTTCTGTTTTTTCTGTCGTGCGAATCGTGACGGCGATCTGGGCGATCCACTTGGTCGACTTCTTCGTGATGCGGAGCGTCCCGAGCTTGTTGGCGAGGAGGGTCGCGTTCCGGTTGTCCGGGTCGACCATGTCGGCGCGGATGGCCGTCTTCTTCACCTTCCCGTCGATGATGATCGGGAGGGAGACCGACTCGAAGTCGAACGAGTAGTTCTGGTTGTTCCAGGTGCAGTATGGCTTCTTGAGGACCGGGACGACCTGGAAGTCCTTCTTCTTCGCCCTCTTGAACATGCTCTTCGCGTCCTGGATGGCCTGGTTCTTGACGGCGCTCGGCAGGTCCGCCGTGACATGTTTGCTCGTCAGATTCAAGCTCTCCCGGGCCTGCACCATGGCCGCGACGAGCTGGTTCGCCGTGCGGATGTAGGTATCCATCATCCGCTCCAAGATGGCCTGTTGCGCTTTCGTCGGATGGAGTTTGATGTTCACGGTCAATGTCTGCGACACGGTCTCATCCCCTTGTCTTTTGTTCCTCGACATAACGTTTGATGGTCTCGCTGGAGACGTTTCCCGCCGTCGACACGAAGAAGGATCTCGTCCAGAGGCTCGTGAGATGTGTGAGGTGCGGGAACTCCTCCCTGAGCCGCTTCGACGAGACGCCTTTGATGCGCGCCATGATGTCGGACGGGCTAATGGATGGCAATGCGGATAAGAATAGATGCGTGTGGTCCCGGTCGCACTCGATGGCGAGGAGGTGGATGTCGAGCCCTTCACAGACATCGTGGACGATCTCTTTGAACCGTCGCTCGAACAGGTCGTCATCGAACAGTTTTCGGCGATACCTCGGGCAGAACACGAAATGATAATGGAGCATCGACACGGTGGTGTTGGTTCTTCGATAGTTGTTCATACGTTTATCGTATCACTTTGTTTATTTAAGCGATACATTTTCTCGGGATAAGATCATACTTGTTGATTTCTGAAATTCCGACTAGCGGAACTCCGAAATCAAGCTCACGTTCATCCCATCACTGAAGCAGTGGGCTTTCTCGTTCGCAAATTCTGTAAGATGAGATACGGCACATCATCTACCGTGACCCTCGAAGTCGCCAACGAATCGATTTCCATGTCAGTCGCCGGGAAAACGAGCCCTCGTCCGACCGTGACTTGATAGGCAAGCAACTCGCGCCTCACTTCTGGCGGCAATGTCTCGATCCAACTAGGCGGCGCATGCAGGACGTACGGCACTTCCCAATCAATCGTCCAATACGTATAGGCGTTGGCAACTCGGACGTCCCGGTAAGACGGGTGTGTGTCAAATTCTGCTTTCGGGATGATCAACACTGACACCTGTGCGCCTAATTGCGTAACGAGATGCTCGTCCGCCATAAACAAGTCCATCGGTGGCACCATCGACGACATCCACTCCTGGACGACTTCTTCGGCCGGGATGAGGGAAATCGTCGTGTTCACCGTCATAGGATGATATCCCCGACCGAGTTAAACAAGCGGAGCATGGCCCAAGCGAGGCCGCTCAACAGGATGGCCCACATCATCGCTTGAATCAAGAGCAGACCGATTGCCCGAAACGTCGACATCAACTGACTGACTTGCCATATGTAATAGAACAAATAGAGGACGAATGTGCCGAGCAATACCGCGATGACGGCAAGGAGCGAGTTCAGGAACAAGAAGCTGATTCCCGACCCGACCAGAAAAATCGTCGCCCCTGGCTTGAGACGATGGAGCGAGCTGCCGTTCGTCTCACGCGCAAAGAATGCGAATCCGAGTTGATTGAACGTGTCGGCCACGAGCTTGAAGGCGCTGAACAGCATGAAGTAAATGGTAAAGAACACGACGAGCACGAGCACTTTTGACTCCTGTACGGACAACAGGGCGATAATCTCGCTGTAGACACCGACACGGGTCAGCCATTGAATCACATACTCGCTCGTGGCGATCGCAAGCGACATCGAGAACAGAATAATCCCAATCAACGGGGCATAGCTTAACAAGTACACGTTTGTTTTCATATCGGCTCCAATTTCACAAGAATTTCTCATATTCAGTGCAAATCTATTATCAAGTATATTATAATATTCGTAGTCACGGAGAACAAAAGGGGGATTTTCAGATGGGTTTGTTACTAATGGTCGGAATCAGCGTCGTCTTCCTCGCAGCTATCTTCACAGCTGGATACAACAGAAAACCTGAAGGTAATCAATAAGAGCCGAGATTCTCACGAATCCGGCTCTTTTTTTATTTCAATCCAGCATATCCTTGTTGACGGAGCGCCTCATAAACGATGATGGCCGCCGTGTTTGAGACGTTGAGCGACCGAACGAGGTTCGATTGGGGTAAACGGATGCAGCGATCGAGGTTGTCCTCGATCACTTCCATCGGCAACCCTTTCGTCTCGCGTCCGAAGACAAAGAAATAATCTTTATCAACCGCAGACACATCGAGGTCACTTGGGTACTGTTCCCCATACTTGGTAATGTAGAAGAACTCTCCGTCCGGGTGTTTGGCCCACAGTTCATCGAGCGAGTCGTGATAACGAACGTCGACGAATTGCCAATAGTCGAGCCCGGCCCGTTTGAGCATTTTGTCGTCCGTCGAGAAACCTAACGGACGAATCAAATGGAGCACGGAATTCGTCGCCGCACATGTGCGCGAGACGTTACCCGTATTTGCCGGGATTTCTGGTTGGAACATTACTACATGGATTGCCATAATCTACTCCTCACTTCACTTGTTCGAGATCAAGTAATCGTTGTTTTTGATGAAGGCCGCCTCCGAACCCGGTCAGTTGCCCTCCGCTGCCGACGACGCGATGGCATGGGAAAATGACGGGCAACGGATTGCGGTTCAACGCCTGGCCGACCGCCCGAACCGCTTTCGGGCGGCCGATCTGTTCAGCGATTTGTTTATACGAACGCGTTTCCCCGAATGGGATCGTCAATAACGCATCCCATACTTCTTGTTGGAAGACGGTCCCCTTCATCTCGATCCACTCGCAGTCAGACGGTTGAAGCCCATTTTGCTCCACGCGTTCAATCAGGTCGGTCAGCCAACTCGGCGCCGATCCGTCATCTGCTTCCGTCTCCGCAAAGTCTAACGCGCATAGCTTCCCTTGCGCGTTCAATTCATACGCCAATGTACCCCATTTAGATGACACGGTCTTCACGGTCCCACTCCTCTCGGAACAATCGAATCTCTTCATGTACGAGCTCCGACGTCTCCGTCGACTCGATTTGTCGATAAATCGTCTCGGCTTCGGCTCCGAGAATCGCCCCGATTGCCCAGACGGCCGTCGCCCGCATGTCTTCGCGCTCATCTTGTCGAATAAAGTCTTCGAGCACCGGCACGGCCGATGGTTCCCGATAATGGGCCAACGCTAAAATCGCATTTCGCTGAATCGGCTTTTTGCCGCGCCATGCGCCAGACAGATGGCCAAACTTCGCTTTGAACTCCCGATTGCTCAAGTTCAGTAACGGGACGAGCAACGGTTTGACGATTTCAGCTTCCGGAAGCAGTTCCTCATGATGGCGCCAATCTTTTTTCCGATTATACGGACAGACTTGTTGGCACGTGTCGCAACCGTAAAGCCGCCCACCGAGCTTCGAACGAAACTCGCGTGGCATAAGTGTCTTCATTTGCGTCAAATAGGCGATGCAACGTTTGGCATCGAGAACACCTGGTTCGATGAGTGCCGTCGTCGGACAAGCCGTCATACATTTCGTACACTCGCCACAGCCGTCCTCAATCATCTCGTCCGGTGGTAAGTATGTGTCCAGGATCATCTCCCCTAAATAAAGGTACGACCCCTTCTCGGGCGAAATGATGGAACAGTTCTTGCCGCTGAAGCCGATTCCGGCCCGTTCGGCCACCGCCCGATCGACAAGCTCTCCCGTATCGACCATCGAGCGTGTCCGGACGCCCGGAACGAGCTGTTCAATATACGCCTGCAATTGTTCGAGTCTCGAGCCAACAGCGCGATGGTAGTCGAGCCCCCACGATGCCCGGGCGAACAAACCGCGGCGCTCATCGGCCACACTACGCGGCGCATCCTTCAATTTGCTCGGATACAAGATGGCGATTGCAATAATCGACTGCGCTTCTTCAAGTAACAGCGTCGGTGTCGTCCGTTTGTCCAAGTCAGGCTCCTCGAACCCCGAAGCGAATCCCTTTTCTTGTTGCTTCACGAGACGTTGCTTCATGACGATGAACGGGTCGGCCGTCGTCACTTTCAACTCGTCAATCCCAATCGTCGTCGCGTACGCCACAATCTTCTGTTTAAGTGTTTCCGGGCTCATCCCGTTCATCGAATCACCTCTTTCATGCCTATTTTCGCATACAAAAAATCTCCCCGCCAGTCGGCAGAGAGATGATGAAGCGGGTGAAGAGAATCGAACTCTCGTCATCAGCTTGGAAGGCTGAGGTTTTACCATTAAACTACACCCGCACGGTTCATATGAGTCGACTGTAAAAGCGACTACAATCAATATACATCTATACCTTTCGGAAGTCAACACTTTTAAAGAAATTTCTTTGATGGCTTATCAAGTCAATATGTTTATTGTCTGAGTACATCTAATTCCCTTATTTATCTTCTTTAAATCATATCTCAATATAAGATAGCTGTAGCGATATAAAAATATCCTGCCGACAAAGTCGGCAGGAATGTGCGTCACAACGATGACGTTTTCGGTTCCCGAAGCAAGTGCTTAATATCGCGGAACGTGACGAACGTCTTGTTCTGAGCATCGTACAGTTTGTAGCGTAGCGACTTCAAACTCGACCATAGACCAATCGTCGTCGCTTTTTGGAGCGGCGGCGTCGACGAATGGGCTTGTTCAAGGTTGTAGTTCGGTACACGCGGGCTCAAGTGATGAACATGGTGGAAACCAATATTCCCGGTTACCCACTGCAACACTTTCGGCAACTCGTAATACGAGCTTCCCTCGATCGCAGCCTTCACGTAGTCCCACTCGCTCTCGTCCTCGAAATACGAGTCTTCAAATGTATGCTGTACGTAGAATAACCAGATTCCAAGGACACCGGCTGTGAACATCGTCGTGCCTTGAACAATCAAGAACGCTTTCCAACCGACGAGCGCGATGACGAGCGCATAGAGAACGACGAGCGACAAGTTAATGAGGTATGTGTTATTCCGTTCTTTTTTACGCGCATCTTTCCGATTGAAACGGCTCGTGACAAGAATCAAGAACAACGGCCCGAGACCGAACATGACGAGCGGGTTACGGTATAGACGATATTGCAATCGAGTCCATCTCGATGCCTCGACGTATTCTTCAATCGTCATGACCCAAATATCACCGACGCCACGTTTGTCCAAGTTCCCACTCGAAGCATGGTGAATCGAATGCTCTCGTTTCCATTTCTCATATGGGAACAACGTTAGAATCCCCATAATCGTCCCGACGATGGCGTTCGCTTTCTTATTTTTGAAAAACGAACCGTGCGTACAGTCGTGGAAAATGATGAACATTCGGACGACGAAACCAGCTGCGACGATGGCGAGTGGAATGGTCAAGAAGACCGAGATTTGGAGCGCCTGATAGGCAAGAATCCAGGCGGCAAGAAACGGCAAGATTGTGTTGATCATCTGCCGGACACTCTTCTTCACATCGGCCTTTTCAAACGGCGAGACATGCTTTCGGAGCTGGGCGATTTTTTCTTTACTCATGTACAACTTCCTCCTCAATTGCAAATAGCGATGACGACAACAAAAATGAAATATGAAACCAAATACACTATGAGATTGACGAGCAACGTGACCGTCATTAGAATTTATTCATCATAAAATATTATTACCAGGTAATTATATCACATCACAGATGGAAAAACGTTCATTCAAAATGAGTTATCAAATCATTTTTTTGTTTCTTTTATCTATTTTTCCATATAAATTCCTTATATGGGATTAATGGTATTTGAAGTATGTTAAAATCCAACTATGTACAGATAGGAGGCAATGATATTGTTCAAAAAACTGAAACAGGTATTTACCCCGAAGCGACTCATCATCACGACGAGCGTCCTCATCTTGCTCATTCCAGTCTTTTGGATCAGCTACACGTTTTATAAAAACTTAAGTCAAGGTGTCGAGAATGAGAATCTTGATGACAAATACGCAAAGCGCGTCAAAGAACTACAAATCGAAGTATCCAAGGAAGACCCATTAGACCGGAGAGGCAACTCCACCGCAAAGACTCGTGTTGAATTAGAGGTCTCTTTCAATGAAGAGAAACCAAGTCGAACTGAATTGATCAAAAGCATGCACTTGATGACACACCAAAAAATATCAGCTCGTTCTAAATGGGGAGCGATTCCAATGACACCACAGAATATTCAACAATCGGCTGAATACTTGAATCTTCTAAAATCAAAATTTAAGATCGAAGATGACATATACGCCGAATTGAACATCATGCTCGAAAATTGGTCACAAGGCGACTTCTCTAAAGCCGACACGGAGCAAGATCGTTTGTTGCATTTCCTCCAAGCGAATAGAGGATTCTCAAACGGATTGGCGACTGAGAACGAAGAGGAACTCTTTATCCTGAACAATTTTGGACCCGGTTACTTACATACTTTGGACGAAGCGACGTACACGTCATATGAAGAATCATCTCCGTGATGGTTCTTTTTTTCATGAATCCTAAAAAGCTCTAACCGAGGTTAGAGCTTACCAAATCTTTGCTTAAGTTTTTCTTCCACTTCTAGTGATAGCAACCAGTTGAACCAACGTCCATGCCCATCCGTTTCAGCGAGCACGTACTCACTCTTCCTGCCGTCGATAATAAGATCGAGGTGGAGCAACTTGTCTTGGACATTATTATAGATGTGACAGACGTCCCGGTACTCCCCGATACAGTCGACTTGACGCAAAAGCTCATACTTGGTTTCAAGTGGCATTTGATTCGCCACGTGTGTATGGAAGATACAGACGATGCTGTCCGTTTCAATCGAATCGACTCGTGTTTTTAATAATTGAACTCCATCCCCTTGAATCAACTCCAATGGTTGTGACCCGATCAACGCACTCGCCTGTTCAAATAGCTCGAGACGAGTTGTATGTTCCGGCCATATAAGCGACTTCAACCATAATTTTTCATCGCCATCGGTCAAATCGACGATATTCGAATCAAACCCGATTCGTTCCCGGACTGGAGGAAGCGGTAGATTCAGTCGAGGTCTTCCTTCGCCAATCACCTCCGCTGAAATCTCGAGGGATGACGTGACGTTCCCGACCAGTTCGCTGTCGTCATATCGATAGCTGTACTGGTCCCATAAGAGCTGTAGACCGGCGCTCGTGCCAATCTCCACTAAAGCTAATGACTGTTTGGAGTGTTCATGAATCATACCGAACACCGGATATAAATATGCACACCGCCTCACTTCGTTTGTTTGAACGAGTCTCGTCTGTAAGAGAGCAGCCAACTCTGTTTCATAAGTCGAACAGAATTGCTGAAAACTTGGAAACAGTTCTTCATCTATCTCTTTCGCTTCAATGGAAACGCTTGGATAATAGTCCCCTAATGGATGTTGGTGCCCACTCAAGAGCAGATAATGGACTGCCCCAAATAACAGGTTCGGAATAGGCTGTCCCGAATTGGCGTGCTCACATAACGTGAGCATCGATGCGTCTGTTGCTACCTCGTTCGACAATGATTCATAAAGAACACTCGAACCTTTACACTCGTTTGCAGCAAACCTCATAAAAGCTTGAGCGATTTGATCTGTCGGCAATGTACTTCCCCCTTCTTCCCCCTTGCACAATCGTACACTCCTTGCTTATTCCTTACGCATCGCTCACTTCCTTTTATTTTTAAACTTTTACATACAAAAAAAAGACCCTAGCCTCAGCTAGGATCTACGGATACCGGTGGTCGGAGTCGAACCGACACTCCAGAGGAACACGATTTTGAGTCGTGCGCGTCTACCAATTCCGCCACACCGGCATATTATGTTGGAGGCGCCAGTCGGAATCGAACCGACGATAGAGGAGTTGCAGTCCTCTGCCTTACCACTTGGCTATGGCGCCAAATTAAATGGAGCGGAAGACGGGATTCGAACCCGCGACCCCGACCTTGGCAAGGTCGTATTCTACCACTGAACTACTTCCGCATAATGGCTGGGCTGGAAGGGATCGAACCTACGCATGTCGGAATCAAAATCCGATGCCTTACCACTTGGCTACAGCCCAATAAAATGGGGCGACTGAAGGGAATTGAACCCTCGAATGCCGGAATCACAATCCGGTGCGTTAACCACTTCGCCACAATCGCCATAATGATATTAAGAAGCAGGGGCAGCAGGAATCGAACCCGCGCTGACGGTTTTGGAGACCGTAGTTCTACCGCTAAACTATGCCCCTAAGTGGTGGGGGGGGGCGGATTCGAACCGCCGAACCCGAGGGAGCGGATTTACAGTCCGCCGCGTTTAGCCACTTCGCTACCCCCCCACATGGTGGCTTTGGACGGAATCGAACCGCCGACACAAGGATTTTCAGTCCTTTGCTCTACCAACTGAGCTACAAAGCCATGTATGTAGTAATTTAATTAAAAAAATGGCGGTCCTGACGGGATTCGAACCCGCGATCTCCTGCGTGACAGGCAGGCATGTTAACCACTACACCACAGGACCACTGATAATTGCGGGGGCTGGATTTGAACCAACGACCTTCGGGTTATGAGCCCGACGAGCTACCAGACTGCTCCACCCCGCGACGATATAAAACTTTAAATGGTGACCCGTACGGGATTCGAACCCGTGTTACCGCCGTGAAAGGGCGGTGTCTTAACCGCTTGACCAACGGGCCATATCTTGGATTGAAAAACTGGCGGAGAGCAAGGGATTCGAACCCTTGAGACGGTTTTGCCGCCTACACGAATTCCAATCGTGCTCCTTCGGCCACTCGGACAGCTCTCCAAAAAGAGAAAAGTGGCTCCGCAAGTAGGATTTGAACCTACGACCTACCGGTTAACAGCCGGTTGCTCTACCACTGAGCTATTGCGGAACGATCTTGCCTGGCAGCGTCCTATCCTCACAGGGGGAGACCCCCAACTACTTTCGGCGCTGAAGCGCTTAACTTCCGTGTTCGGCATGGGAACGGGTGTGGCCGCTTCGCTATCGCCACCAGACAAGTATTATATTAACATTATTTAGTCATAACGTCAATATTTTTTAAGAGATTGTTCTCTCAAAACTGAAGACTCATCAATTCATACAAACCTTAGACTAGATCAAAGCCTCGACCGATTAGTATCATTCAGCTCCACACGTCGCCGTGCTTCCACCCATGACCTATCTACCTCATCGTCT